>NZ_VYTZ01000006.1:0-635266 GCF_008728085.1 Microbispora cellulosiformans
GGGTTGATAGGCCGGAAGTGGAAGCGTAGTAATGCGTGGAGCTGACCGGTACTAATAGGCCGAGGACTTGACCATATTATGCTCGCGTTCACTATGTGATCTCAGAGACAGCAACCGGTTCCGCACCGTAGGGGTGTGGGTGGTTGTGTGTTTCATGGGGTTACGGCGGTTATAGCGGTGGGGAAACACCCGGTTACATTCCGAACCCGGAAGTTAAGCCCGCCAGCGCCGATGGTACTGCACCGGGGACGGTGTGGGAGAGTAGGACGCCGCCGGACAATTTTTTGAGGGGGGCCATCCCGGTCGGGATGGCCCCCCTTTTTTTGTTTCCCGAACCTCGGATCATCACCAGTCGAGATCTCCCCGGATGAGGAAGGCCCTCGTCGGGGCTCACGCGGTGGCACCGGCGCGCTAGGCTGACAGGTGCCGGGCCACCCACCACGCGGTGGCCTTCGTCGCGTAGAACGAGAAGCGAAGGCCAAGGCTGCGGCAGACGCGATCTCAGCGGAGTCGCGACAGACATGACGTCTTCCCTGGAACTCCTCGGGTACAGGATGAAGCCCCAGCAGTCAGTCAGGACACAAGGGAAGACAGGAGCCCTGCGGCCGGCGAACCGGACGCGGTGAGCAAGCAACAGAGGACAGAAGTGAACAGAGAAGACGGGCGCGACGGCGCGGGCCGTGGCGGAGACAACCGCGAAGAGAACAGAGACCGGGCGGAGCGCACCGGAGGTTTCCGCGGCGACAGGGGAAGCGGAGGCTTCGGCGGCCGCTACGCCGAGCGGCGGGAAGGCTTCCGCAGCGACCGCGACGACCGTGGGGGTCGCACCGACCGAACCGACCGTGGAGAGCGCGGCGAGCGCCCGTTCCGTTCAGACAGGCAGGGTTCCCGCCCCCAGGACAGGCCGTCGTCCGGTGGTCGGTTCGAGTCGCGTGGCCGGGATGACAGGCCCGGTGGTTCCTACGGTGACCGCGACAGGCGCGGCGGCTACCGCGACCGCGACGACAGGAACGACCGGGATCGCCGCCCGTCTGGCACTGGCACTGGCACCGGCGCCGGAGACCGTGGCACGGACCGCGGCGGCTACCGTGATCGCGATGGCGGCCGTGGCTTCGGGCGCGACCGGGCAGAGCAGGGCGGAGAGGGCGCTCGCCGGACCGAGGGCTCCGAGGGGCGCCAGGGCGGCCGTACCTACCAGGACCGCGACTCCTTCCGCGCGGACCGGCCGAGGCGCTCGTACGGCGATCGTGACGACGCCCGAGGCGGATACGGCGCCCGGGAGCGTGACGAACGGGGCGGCCGGCCGTTCCGCTCGGACGACCGCGGCAGCCGGCCGTACGGAGACCGCCGTCCTGACCGGCGCGAGGGCGGCGGCGGTTACCAGGACCGTCCCCGGCGCGAAGGCGGCGGCTACCAGGACCGTCCCCGGCGTGAAGGCGGCGGTTACCAGGACCGTCCGCAGCGTCAGGGCGGTGGCTTCGGGGGGCGCTACGGCTTCCGCGACCGTGACTCCTCCGAGAACCGGGACAACCGTGGAGACCGCCCGTTCGGGCCTCGCCGCGATCGCGACGAGCGGGGCGGATACGACGCCCGGCCGCCGCGCCGTTCCGACCAGGACCGTGACCACGGCCGCCAGGAGGGCCGCCGGGAAAGCGGTCAGGACAGCCGTCCGGGCGGGCGCGAGGACAGAGGCGCGGGCGGCTACCAGCGGCCGGACCGGCCTCGGCGTCCCTACGGGGAGGATCGCCCGCGACGTCCGTACGGCGAGGACCGGCCCCGGCGCTCTTTCGGCGACCGGGACCGTGGCGACGCCGGCGGCAGCCAGGACAGGCCGAGCCGTCCGTACGGGAATCGGCCGGATGGCGGCGACGAGCCCCGATATCGCGACCGCGACTCCTTCGGGGGCCGGCCGCGCCGCTCGCCGGACGACAGGAACACGGGGTCCTTCAGGGACCGCGACGACAGGCGCCCCGGCCGTGACCGTGAGGAGGGCGGGCGGACGTTCCGCGGACGCGGGCCGGGCTCCGGCTCCTCCGACGATCGGGCGCGGCCTCCGTTCCGAGGCGACCGGAGCGGTCCCCGCCCCTTCAGCAGGGACCGCGACGAGTCGCGGCCGTCCGGCGGCGACCGGGGCGGCGCGCGGCCGTTCAGCCGGGGCGACCGGGACGACCGGGGCGGGGCGCGGCCGTTCAACCGGGACGACCGGGACGACCGGGGCGGCAGCCGCACCCGGTACGGCCGGCCGGACGACGAGAGGGAGAACACGGCGCGTGAGCAGCTGCCCGCGCTGGACCCCGACATCACGCCTGACGAACTCGACCGGGAGGCACGCGCGGAGCTCGGCTCACTGCCGAACGACCTGGCGGACCTCGTGGCCAGTCACCTCGTCGCGGCCGCCCGCGCGCTGAGCGCGGAGGACGCGGAGAAGGCGTACGAGCACGCCAAGGTGGCGCGCCGGTTCGCGGGCAGGATCGGGGTGGTCCGCGAGGCGACGGGGATCGCCGCCTACCACGCGGGGCAGTACGCCGAGGCGCTCGGTGACCTGCGCGCCGCCCGGCGGATGACCGGATCCGACGAGTATCTGCCGATCATGGCGGACTGCGAGCGGGGTCTCGGGCGACCGGAGCGGGCGCTGGACCTCGTCCGCTCCAGTGAGGCCGAACGGCTGGACCGCGCGGGCAGGATCGAGCTCGCGATCGTGGAGTCGGGAGCGCGCCGCGACCTCGGCCAGCACGACGCCGCCGTGATCACGCTGCAGCGTGTTCCCGAGTTGCGCGATCCGCAGCCGAAGCCGTGGTCGGCCCGGCTGGCCTTCGCCTACGCCGACGCCCTGGCGGAGGCCGGGCACGAGCAGGCGGCCACCGACTGGTTCGCCCGTGCGATGGGCTTCGACGAGGACGGCGAGACCGACGCGGCCGAGCGGTACGCGGAGCTGACCGGCGGGCTCATCGAGGACCTGGAGGAGGACTACGACGAGTCCGACGAGTCCGAGGACTCCGACTCCGGCGAGGACGGCGGTCTCCCCGAGGACGAGGAGATCCAGGAGGCGGTCAAGGACGAGGACGACGAGGCGAGTCTTCCGGAGAACCTCGCCGACGAGGACGTTCCGGACGACGATGACGACGATCTCGCCGCGGACGACTCGGAGAAGGGCTCGGAGACGAGCGACTCGGCGAAGGACGACCTCGCGGAGCGGGATCGCGCGGCGGACGGCCCCGCGGAGAGCGATCTCGCGGGTGACGACCGGCCTGACGCCGATCTCTCCGGCGACGGCACTCCCTCCGCGGCAGCCTCGACGGCCCCTGCGGTGACCGGAACGACCTCGGAGAAGGCGACGACCGCGAGCGAGGCGTCCGTACCGGCCGCCGGGCAGGGGCAGGGCGGCGCGGAGCCGGGCGAGCCGTCCGCGGCGAAGGAGAGCAGAGGCGAGGTGTCCGCCTTCGGCCCCGCCTTCATCGAGCCCGATTTCGGGGATGTGCTCGACGACCCGGAGGACGCCGGGGAGCACGGCAAGCACTGATCGTCCGTACGACGGGCGTCGTCGCCGGGGTCCTGCCCCGGGCGGCGGCGCCCGTCGCGCGCTCGGCCGCTCACCGCTCAGCCATTCACCGCTCAGCCATTCACCGCGCGGGGCGGTCCAGCCAGTGGATGATTCCCGCCACGTTCGAGGCCGCCTCGCTCAGCAGCTCGAACCGCTCGGCGGTGGCGTCGTCGCCGCGGAGCGCGGTGTACCGCTCCCGCGTCCGATCGCGCACCATCGCCACGGCGTGGTCGAACTCCATGCCCTCCGCGTGGGCGCGCCTGGTCAGGTCGACCCAGACGCGCAGTTCCTCGGCCGACCTCTCCAGAATCGACGGGACGTCCCCTACGGGGCCGTAGTGGCTGAAAAGCAGTCGCTGCGGCGTGAGGGCGGAGAACAACGCGATCGAGTCGAGGGCGACATCGAGGTCGAAATCCGGAGGTGGCGTGGCGGGCCGCAGGTCTCCGGTCTCGGGCAGGTACACGCCCGCGGCGTCGCCCACGTAGAGGTCGCCGGTGAGCGAGTCGAGCAGGCCGACGTGGTGTTTGGCGTGGCCGGGAGAGTAGTGGCTGGACAGGGTGCGGCCACCGCCGAGGTCGACCGTCCCGGTGTCGCCGAGCGCCCTGATGCGCGCCGCGTCCGTGGGCGTCAGGGCTCCGAACAACACGTCGAGCTTGTCGCCCCACACCATCTTGGCGCTCGCCATCAGCCGGGACGGGTCGGCGAGATGGCGGGCGCCCTTCTCATGTACGACGATCTCGGCCGAGGGATAGTAGGCCGCGATGTCCCCCACGCCACCGGCGTGGTCGAGGTGGATGTGCGTCACGACGACGCTCGCGAGGTCGTCCGGCCCGACCCCGAGAGAGGACAGCGCGTCCCTGACCACCGGAGCCGAGGTCGAGGTGCCCGTCTCGACCAGGCAGGGCCGGTCGCCGAGGATCAGGTAACCCGCCGTGATGCCCGAATAGCCGGCCATCCGGGTGTCGATCTCGTACACGTCGCCGCCGAGCGGAGTGACGTTGTCCACAGCTACCCCTGGAACTAGAACCGATATTCACAGAACGACGTTCAGGTCCTCATGGGCCCAGCCTAGTCACGCACAGTGATCCCTGACAGAGAGGAGATCACATGCACCGCAACGAGGTCGTGCTGGCCGGTCGGCTGTCCATGGAGCCGGCGCACCGGGAACTGCCGAGCGGGGCCCTGCTGACCCAGTGGCGGCTCGCGGTCCGCAGACCGGGCGGCAGGCCGGGCTTCCAGCGCTCCGACGCGATCGAATGCGCGACGTTCGACGACGAAGTGCGGGACTCCGTCAGTGGCTGGCAACTCGATGACCTGGTCGAGGTGGAAGGGGCCCTGCGCCGCCGCTGGTGGCGTGGCGGCAGCCGCTACGAGATCGAGGTCCGGACGGCACGCCGCCTCCAGCAGGCGCCCCCGCGAAGCAGGTCCCGTACGGGCAGGGCCCGCGCGGAGGCCGAGGCCCGGGATCCCGGCACGGGCATCGAGCCTGACGCCGCCGATGCCGGGACCGGAGCGTCCGGCCCCGGGCAGGTGGACGGCGAGGAGGTCAGTCAGCGGCGAAAGTCCGCATGACCAGCCCCGTCCGGGGCTTGGGGCCGAACGAGGTCGACTTGCGTGGCACGCGTTCGCCCTGCGCCGCGACCGTGAGCACGTCGTCGGTCGCCAGCGGCTTGAGCAGCACCGCTGTGCCGCCGACACGGCGGGCCTTCTCCACGGCGGCGAGCGGGTCGTGGTGCACGACCATCACCGACTGCTCGCTGTCGTTGATCCCCCACACCTTCGGCAGGAGGAACATCGTGAGCACCGAGGTGTCGAGCGTCCGCCACCGCGCGGACTGCTCGGCCGGCATGGCGTGCTCGACCTGCAGCGGGTCCGGGTCGGTCAGCAGATGGGCGGGGCCCTCGCCGGCGAGCACGAAGGCGGGTCCGGTCGCCCTGGCGAGCCCCGCGAGGGCGTCCTCGACGGAGGCGAACTCGTGAACCTGCCACGCGCCCTTGGCCCGCGCGGCCGCCTCCTGCAGAGGCAGCCCCGGAACGACCCGGTGGATGGCCTGCAGATCGGGCGGATACACCGTGGAGTCGACCAGGTAGGCCAGGCCGTAGTCCCAGGGCCCGGGCCCGAGGTGATCCTTCCGCAGGGCCTCGTACGTCGCGTAACGGTGGTGCCCGTCGGCGATGAGCGCCTGGCGCTCGCGCAGGTCCTCGGCGACGGCCTCGATCTCGTTCGGGTCGGTCACCGCCCACAGACGGTGGTGCACGCCCTCACGCGTCCGGACGTCCATCGACGGGAAGCGCTGGGTCGCCACGTCGTCGACCAGCCGGGAGGCGGTGCCGCCGCCCTCGTAGAGAAGGAAGATCGGCTCCAGGTTGGCCTGGGTCGCCCGCATCAGCGCGAGGCGGTCGGCGACCGGCTCGGGCAGCACGTTCTCGTGCGGGAGGACGGCGGCCGACCCGACGCCCACCGCACCGATCAGGCCCCGCTGCAGGAAGCCGACGCCGCTCTGCTCGTACACGTACAGGCCGGGCAGGGTGTCGACCGTCAGCACTCCGTCGGCCAGCCAGGCGGTCAGCGCCGCGCTCGCCTCGCCGTAGTGGCTGACGCCGGGAAGGATCAGCCGCACCACGTTGTTCGGATGACGACCGAGCAGTTCCCGCAGTTCCTCAGGGGAGATGAGATCGTACGGAGGCGAGGTGACAGCGGCCAGGTCGTCCACCGCGTAACGGACGCCGTGGAACGGACGCAGCACCAGTCCCGCCCGTTCAGAACTCTCCATACCGGGCATGTTGCCATAAGGCCCGGACTCCTCGACGCTGCGGTGCCCGGTTCATACGAAACGGAGTGCAGGAAGGCTTACCCGATGATCGAAGGACGAAACGAGTCCTATGCTTCTTCGAATGATCCGGGCGGTGCGCCTTCAGGCGGCGTCTACGAGTGGTTCAGGCGTGGCATGAAGCTGCTCGAAGAGGGGAGCCCGGCCGCCGCGGCGGCCATTCTGGAGCACGCCGCCCAGGCCGAGCCCGGCTCGCGCAGCATCCGCGAGGCGCTCGCCAGGGCCCAGTTCAACTCCCGCCGGTACGACGAGGCGGCCGGGAGCTTCCGCTGGATCGTCGACGCCAACCCGACGGAGGACTACGCCTACTTCGGTCTCGGC
Organism: Microbispora cellulosiformans; assembly: GCF_008728085.1. Lineage (NCBI taxonomy): Bacteria > Bacillati > Actinomycetota > Actinomycetes > Streptosporangiales > Streptosporangiaceae > Microbispora > Microbispora cellulosiformans. Next base: position 6,693 of record NZ_VYTZ01000006.1, read on the forward strand.
ATGGCGCTGTGGCGCAGCGGCGACATCGAGGCGGCGCAGGAGCCGCTCGCGATGGCGGTCGCGATGCGGCCTCTGCGGCACTACGTCTCGGCGCTCAAGCAGGTCCGGGCCACGCTGCGGGCGAGGCGGGCGTGACGATGGGCACCTCCTCCCCGGCCTCTTCCCCCGCGCCGCAGGCGCCCGGCGTGCTCGTGGACGCCTACGACACGCTCCTGCTCGATCTCGACGGCGTGGTCTACCTCGGCAGGCACGCGGTCCCCGGTGCGCCGGAGGCGTTGCGCAAGGCGCGGGACCTCGGCGTACGGCTCGCGTACGTGACGAACAACGCGTCGCGCACGCCCGGCGCGATCGCCCAGCACCTGAGCCATCTGGGTGCTCCCGCGACCGCGTCGGACGTGGTGACGTCCGCGCAGGCGGCCGCCCGGCTGGTGGCCGAGCACGTGCCGGCGGGCGCGGCCGTCCTGGTCGTCGGCGGGATGGGCCTGCGGATGGCGCTGCGTGAGCACGGGCTGCGCCCGGTGACAACGGCCCTCGACGAGCCCGCCGCCGTGGTGCAGGGCTTCGCCGACAACCTGTCCTACGGGTTGATGTCAGAGGGAGCGCTCGCCGTCAGCCGGGGAGCCTGGTTCGTCGCGGCCAACCGCGACACCACCATGCCCACGGACAGGGGCACGCTTCCCGGCAACGGCTCGCTGAGCCGGGTGATCGCCACCGCCACCGGCGTCGAACCCGCCGTGGCGGGCAAGCCGGAGCCGCCGCTGCACCGCGAGTCGATGATCAGGACCCGGGCACAGCGGCCGCTCGTCGTGGGCGACCGGCTCGACACCGACATCGAGGGCGCGAGCCGGGCCGGCGTCGACAGCCTGCTCGTGCTCACCGGCGTCGCCGGTCCTCTCGACGTGCTCACCGCCGCGCCCCACCACCGGCCGACGCACATCGCGGCCGACCTGTCGGGGCTGCACCGGCCCGCGGCCGGCTTAAGGCGCGGAACAGCCGGGTGGACCTGCGGCGGTTGGACGGCCGCGTGGGAGGACGGCGAACTCGCGCTCACCGGAGAGGGCGACTCGGTCGACGGTCTCCGGGCGGCGTGCGCCGCCACATGGGAGGCGGTGGGCGACGGGCAGGCGGACGAGGACGCTGTGAAGGCTGCGCTGACGGCACTCGGCCGGTGACCCCGCAAGATCCCGGACGAGAAGGCCGAGCCGGGAAGGCCGCGTTCCGGACGCCGCCGGTTGGGGAAGCACGGGGTCCGGGGGACGCGGGATAGGGAGTGCCGGCGGAGCCTCAGAGGAGCTTGCGGAGACGGAGCAGGTCGCCGAGGCTGGCATCGATCTTGACACGGCCGCCGAACAGCGCACGGCCCATGTCGAGTTCGCCGTTCACCATGGAGATCAGGTCCTCGCTCTTCAGCGTGAGCTTGACCTCGGCGGGCCTGCCGTCCTCCGGCGGCACCTCTTTGAAGGGGTCGAGGCCGCCCCGGTGGAGGCGGCCGAAGAAGGTCACGCCGAGGTCGGAGATGTGGCAGGCGAGCCTGCGTTCGACGACGTGTTTGGCGCGGTCCTCCTGGCTTATGCCGTCGAAGTGCTCGACGAGCTTGTCCAGCGCCGCCCGGCATTCCTCGACGGTCGCCATGCGCCTGCCTTTCTCCTCACGGTCCGTGTTCCCCGGTGGGCCGCGCGCGGACCACGGGTCGCTGATGCGATTCCCCCTACCACCGACAGTAGGCCCTTCACCGGCTGCCCGCGCGGAATCGGGGCCGAGTCGCCGGTGGGCGGCACCGCCAGGTCCCCGTGGAACGGCCGGGTGGGACGCGATCGTCGGTGGCGTCCGATAGCGTCGGGACGACCCGGTAGCCGCAGGCGGCGGTCTCGGGCAGCTGATCGGAGCAGGAAGGGACCATGACGGACAGCGATATCGCGCCGGGGGAGCGACCCGCCTCGGGCGCCGACGGCGTGCGGGCCGCGTTGTCGCCGCTCGGAGAGCTGGCGCAGACACCGGTGTCCGGGCACGTGGGAGTCTTCGAACGGGTTCTCACCGGCCTTGAGACGGTGCTCGCGTCCGTCGAGGACTCCGGCGGAGAAGGATCCGGCAGAGAGGGCTCCGGCGCGGGGGACTCCCCCGGGCGGGCGGCGGGGGACGCGTGAAGCGCGTCCGGCTGGACAGCGAACTCGTGCGCCGCGGGCTCGCCCGGTCCCGTGAGCAGGCGGCGCAGCTCATCGAGGCGGGCCGGGTGAGTGTCGGCGGCCGCGTCGCGGGCAAGGCGGCCACCCAGGTGGACACCGCCGCGCCCATCGTCGTGGTGGAGACGCCGGAGGGCCCTGATTACGTGTCCAGAGGGGCGCACAAGCTGCTCGGCGCGCTGAGCGCCTTCGCTGGCCTGAGCGCCGAGGGGCGCCGGTGCCTCGACGCCGGTGCCTCGACCGGTGGGTTCACCGACGTGCTGCTCAGGCACGGCGCCGCGCACGTGCTCGCGGTCGACGTGGGGTACGGCCAGCTCGCCTGGTCGCTCCGGACCGACCCGAGGGTGACGGTGATGGAGCGGGTCAACGTCCGGGAGCTGACCCCGGAGATGGTCGGGGAGCCCCCGACGCTGGTCGTCGGAGACCTGTCCTTCATCTCCCTTCGTCTGGTCCTGCCCGCGCTGGCGGCGTGCGCGGCCGGGGTGGCGGACTTCGCGATGCTGGTCAAACCCCAGTTCGAGGTGGGTAAGGACCGCGTGGGCGCGGGCGGCGTCGTACGGGACCCCGCTCTGCGGGCGGAGGCGGTGCGGGACGTCGCGGTCAGCGCCCGTTCGCTGGGCCTGACGGTCAAGGGAGTGACGGCGAGCCCGCTGCCCGGGCCGTCGGGCAACGTGGAATACCTGTTGTGGCTGGGGAAGGGACCGGGACACGACCCGGTCCCCGACCTGGACGCGGCCATCGGCGCGGCGGTCGCGGAGGGGCCCCAATGAGCGCGGGCGGCGAGAGCGGGCGCGGGCAGGAGAGTGGGCCCGAGAGCGGACGCGGGCGGCGAGGCGTGGAGACGACGAGCACGGTGAGCGGCACAGCAGGCGGCCCAGGGGGCATGGGGAGCGGCACCGGGGACATCGGGGTTACGGGAGGCGTGGTGGACGACCGGGCGGACGCCAAGAGGACCGTCCTGGTCACCGCGCACACGGGCCGGGAGGCGGCGGTGCACAGCGCCCGGCTGGTCATGGAACGGCTGATCGCGGCGGGCGTCAACGTCCGGGTGCTGGACGACGAGGCCGAGGAGCTCGGCTGCGCCCTGGCCGAGGTGGTCCCCGAGAACGGGGCCGCCTCCCAGGAGGCCGAGCTGATCATCGTCCTGGGCGGTGACGGCACGCTGCTGCGGGCCGCGGAACTGGCCCGTCCGGCAGGGGTGCCGCTGCTGGGGGTGAACCTCGGCCATGTGGGCTTCCTCGCGGAGGCCGAGATGGAGGACCTCGCGTCCGTGGTGGACCGGGTGGCCGAGGGGCGCTACGAGGTCGAGGAGCGCATGACGATCGAGGTCGTCGTGCGCCTGAACGGCTCGGTGCTCGCGCGGACCTGGGCGCTCAACGAGGCGTCGGTGGAGAAGAAGGACCGCATGCTGGAGGTCGTCGCGGAGATCGACGGCCGCCCGCTGTCCCGGTGGGGCTGCGACGGCGTGATCTGCGCGACGCCGACGGGGTCGACGGCGTACGCGTTCTCGGCGGGCGGCCCGGTCGTCTGGCCCGAGGTGGAGGCGCTGCTGCTGGTGCCCAACAGCGCCCACGCGCTGTTCGCCCGGCCGATGGTGGTGTCGCCGAAGTCCACGCTGGCGGTGGAGATCCTGCCCGACACCAGCGCCGGGGTGCTGTGGTGCGACGGCCGCCGCCGCTTCGACGTGCCGCCGGGCGCCCGGGTGGAGGTCCGCAAGGGGGAGGTGCCCGTACGGCTCGCCCGGCTGCTCGGCGTGGAGACCACCGGCGCGCCCTTCACCGACCGCCTGGTCGCGAAGTTCGACCTGCCCGTTCAGGGCTGGCGCGGCCGGGTGCGCTCCGGCTGACCCAGGCCGGCTGACCCAGGCCGGTTGACCCCAGGCCGGTTGACCCCTGGCCGGCTCACCCTAGATCGGCCGACTCTGGACCGGCCGACTCTGGACCGGCCGGCTCCAGGCCGGCCGACCACAGATCGGCGACGGAGTCGTGGCGGTTGATGGTGATTTGCCCGTTGACCAGCGGTTCCTTGTCCACAGATTCTCGTTCGGGTCGCGATCTCGACCCGGCGTCCTCGAAAATCTTGACGAGTTACGCGTAGGATCTCTGGCGGGTTCGGTCGGCATTACGGGAGGGACCAGTGCGGCCAAGGGTCGAGGAGGTCCGCATCCAGGGGCTCGGCGTGATCGACGAGGCCGTTCTGGAGCTGTCACCCGGATTCACCGTCGTCACGGGTGAGACGGGCGCGGGCAAGACGATGGTCGTGACCGGTCTCGGCCTGCTGTTCGGGGGGCGGGCCGACCCCGCCAGGGTGCGCCCGGGCGCCGACAAGGCGCTCATCGAGGGCACCCTCGTGATCGAGGCCGAGGGGCGGGTGGCCCAGCAGGTCGCCGACGTCGGCGGCGAGGTCGAGGACGGGCAGCTCATCATCTCCCGGTCGGTCTCCGCCGAGGGCCGCTCCCGCGCCTGGCTCGGCGGCCGGGCCGTACCGGTCGGGACCCTGACCTTCATCGCCGACGACCTCGTGGCCGTGCACGGGCAGATGGACCAGCAGCGGCTGCTGCAACCCGGCAGGCAGCGCGCGGCGCTCGACCGCTACGCCGGAGACGAGCTGGTCAAGCCGCTGCGTGCCTACGAGCAGGCGTACAAGCGGCACAAGCAGGTGGGCGACCTGCTCCGCGAGCTGACCGAGAAGGCCAGGGAGCGGGCGCAGGAGGCCGACGTGCTGCGGTTCGGCCTGGAGGAGATCGAGAAGGCCGAGCCGAGGCAGGGGGAGGACGTCGAGCTCAAGGAGGAGGCCGAGCGGCTCTCCCACGCCGACGCGCTGCGCACCGCCGCCACGACCGCCCACGCGGCGCTGCTCGGCGACCCCATGACGACCGGGCAGGACGTGCAGGACGCCGTGTCGCTGCTCGGCCACGCCAAGACGGCCGTGGAGTCCGTGCGCGACTTCGACCCCGCGCTCGCCGGGCTCGCCGAACGACTGGCCGAGGCCGGCTATCTGGTCTCCGACGTGGCGACCGAGCTGGCGGCGTACGCCGAGTCGGTCGAGGCCGACCCGGCGCGGCTCGCCGCCGTGCAGGAGCGCAGGGCGGCCCTGAACGGCCTCATGCGCAAGTACGGTCAGGACGTCTCCGCGGTGCTCGCCTGGGCGCAGCGGGCCGCCGACAGGCTGACGGAGCTCGACGGCGACGACGACCGCATCGAGGAGCTGACCCGGGAGCACGGCGAGCTCGGCGGGCGGCTCGGAGAGCTGGCCGGGGAGCTGACCTCCATCCGGACCGCCGCGGCCGAGCGTTTCGGCGAGGCGGTCACCGGCGAGCTCACGGCTCTCGCCATGCCGCACGCGCGGGTGAGCGTGGCCATCACCGCCGCCGGCGAGTTCGGGCCGCACGGCGTCGACGAGGTCGAGCTCCGCCTGGCCTCCCATCCCGGCGCGCCGCCGCTGCCGCTGACCAAGGGGGCCTCGGGCGGTGAGCTGAGCCGGGTGATGCTGGCGATCGAGGTGGTCTTCGCCGGGGCCGACCCCGTCCCGACGTTCGTCTTCGACGAGGTCGACGCGGGCGTGGGCGGCAAGGCGGCCGTGGAGATCGGCCGGCGGCTGGCCAAGCTGGCCCGCACCGCCCAGGTGATCGTGGTCACCCATCTCCCGCAGGTCGCGGCGTTCGCCGACCAGCACCTCGTGGTCGAGAAGGCGAGCGACGGCCGGGTGGTACGCAGCGGCGTGGTGGCGCTCGACCGGGAGGGGCGCGAGCGGGAGCTGTCGCGGATGCTCGCCGGCCTGGAGGACTCCGAGCTCGGGCGGGCGCACGCGGCGGAGCTGCTGTCCATCGCCGCCGCGGACAAGGGCGCCTGGGAGAAGGAGACGTCGAAGGCGGCCCGGGGGTCCGGCCGGCGGGCCGTCACCGGCTGACCTGGCATCCCGCACGTGCCCACCTGGCATCCCGTATGCGCTGACCTGGGCATTCCCGTACACTCTGCGGAGCGCGCCGGGGGGTGGCGTTTGGATCAGGGCGCGCCGGGAAGCAGTCAAGCCCCGGGGCACGAGGGGGCGGAGGAACGGGGGACGGACGTCGTCACGAGACAGGTGCGCGGGCCAGGACGCCCCCGGTCCCGCACCTCGGCAACATCCCTGACTTGCGGTGACAATTCAGACGAGCCTTGGGGTGTGGAAGCGTGGCGGTCTCCGCCTCTGGCAGGATGGTCATGATGAAGGTCCCGAGCTTGAACGTTCCGGGCCTCCGCCGCAGGAAGGTCGAGGGCCTTCCCGGGGTGTCGGCAGTGGCGAGAATCGACAGGCGGACGAAGAGGCTGACCAAGCGCCTCAAGCCCGGTGAAATCGCGATTATCGATCACGTCGACATCGACCGGGTCAGCGGGGAGGCCCTTGTCGCGTGCGGCGTGGCCGCTGTGGTGAACGCGGCCGCCAGTATCAGCGGCCGCTATCCCAACCTCGGGCCGCAGATCCTGATCGACGCGGGCGTCCCGCTGATCGACAACGCGTCGCCGGAGCTCTTCGAGCGGATCGCGGACGGTGACGTGATCCGCGTCCACGACGGCATGGTCTATCTCGACGACGAGCTGGTCGGCAAGGGGGAGCCGCAGACCGCCGAGAGTATCGAGGCGGCGATGACCGAGGCCCGGGCGGGCCTCGCCGTCCAGATCGAGGCGTTCGCCGCGAACACGATGGAATACGTCAGGCGCGAGCGCGACCTGCTCATCGACGGCGTCGGCGTGCCGGACATCCGCACTTCCCTGGAGAACCGCCACGCGCTCATCGTGGTCCGCGGTTACCACTACAAGGAGGACATCGCGACGCTCCGGCCGTACATCCGCGAGTACCGTCCCGTGCTCATCGGGGTGGACGGCGGCGCGGACGCCCTGCTGGAGGCGGGCTACGTCCCCGACATCATCGTCGGAGACTTCGACTCGGTTTCCGAGAAGGCGCTGCGCTGCGGCGCCGAGCTGGTCGTCCACGCCTACCGGGACGGCCGGGCGCCCGGGTTGGAGCGGGTGCACCGGCTGGGCCAGGAGGCGGTCGTGTTCCCCGCGACCGGGACCAGCGAGGACATCGCGATGCTCCTGGCCGACGACAAGGGCGCGACGCTGATCGTCGCGGTCGGCACGCACTGGACGCTGGACGAGTTCCTCGACAAGGGCAGGTCGGGCGCGGCGAGCACCTTCCTGACCCGGCTGCGGGTGGGCAGCAAGCTCGTGGACGCCAAGGGCGTGAGCCGGCTCTACCGCAGCCGGATCTCGACCCCCTCCCTGTTGCTGCTCGTGGCCACCACCCTGGTCACGATCGGTGTGGTGATCTCGGTTTCGCCGATCGGCCAGGTGTGGCTGAACGGCCTGCGCGTGGCCTGGAACGGCTTCATCTTCTGGTTGGTCGGACTCTTCTCGTGATCGATTTCCGTTATCACCTCGTCTCCATCGTGGCGATCTTCCTCGCGCTCACGGTCGGCATCGTGCTGGGCAGCACCGTGCTGGAGCCCATGTTCTTCAAGTCGGCCGAGGAGATGACCGCGTCCCTGCGGAAGGCCAACGAGAGCAACCTGGCCCAGATCTCGCAGCTGCAGACCCGCGAGGAGGGCTCCGACTCGCTGATCACCGCGCACCTGGCCGACCTCGTACGCGGCCAGCTCGTGGGGGAGCACGTCCTGCTCGTCGAGGCGCCCGGCGCGCCCGCCGCGATGCGCGACGCGATCGAGAAGCTCGTGACCAGCGCGGGCGGCGTCTACAGCGGCAGGATCAGCCTCACCGAGAAGTTCGTCGAGGCCGGTCAGGCGAGTCTCGTCGACGGGCTGGCGACCACCCTCGCCCCGCCCGGCACGGCGTTTCCCGACGGCGCCTCGCCGTACGACAAGGCCGCCGCGATACTCGCGAGCGCGGTCGTGACCAACGACCGCGGGCAGGCGGGCCGGCCCAACGCGGCGGCCGCCGGAGTCCTGGAGGCGTTCCAGTCCGGCGACTTCCTGACCCTGAGCGGCAAGCCCGAGGAGCGGGCGACGATGGCCATCGTGCTCGCGCCGGCCCAGCCGTACGACGGGGAGGACGCCGAGCGGGAGACGAACGCCGTCGTCTCGGTCGCCGCCGGCCTCGACAGCGGCGCTCTCGGCACCGTCCTCGCGGGCACCGCCAACGCCTCCGCCACGGGCGGGGTGATCGAGGCCCTGCACGACACGGGAGGGGTGGCCTCCGCCGTCTCGACCGTGGACACTCTCGATTTCGCCGCGGGCCGGGTCGTGGTGGTCTACGCTCTGCGGGAGCAACTGGCCGGCCGCTCGGGCGCGTACGGGATCGGCAGCGGGGCCACGGCGTTCGAGCCCTCGGCGGCGCCGTCCAGCCAGAGCCCGACCCCCACCCCGGCGGGCAGCCGGGGCTGAGCCGCCGCCCGCGCACCGTCCGGACGCCGGGCGGGGGCGAGGAAGGCCGGCGCCGGAAGCCCGAGCGACCGGCACGACCCACGTACGAACCAGCACGACCAGCACAGAGCCAGTACGCAGAGAAGGGGAACAGCCGTGGCCCTACGTCCCCAGGCCGGCACCCGCGCCGCCGCGGCGGCGGGCGCCGCCGTCGGTGCGGTGCTCGGCGCCGTCGCGGCCCGTGCGGCCTTCGCCGCCTTCCGGCGCAGGCCGCCCATCGGCGACGAGAAGACCGCCGACGAGTACTGGACGCGGGTCAACCACCGCGGCGAGCCGGTCACGCTGCTGGAGGGCCCGGCGTTCGCGGCCGGCGCCGTCGCCGCGGCCGCTCTCGCCCCCGGCCTCTCCGTACGGGCCCGCGCGGCGGCGGTGCTCGCCGGGGCGGGCAGCGGCGTGCTCGGCGCCTACGACGACCTGTTCGGCACGACCTCGTCCAAGGGCTTCAAGGGTCATCTGACCGCTCTCGCGCGGGGCGAGGTGACCAGCGGCGCCGTCAAGATCCTCGGGATCGGCGTCACCGGCCTGGCGGCGGCCGCGCTCGCCCCGTCCCGCGCGGGCGGGCCGGGCGGGACCGCCGGTCCGGCGGGCGTCCCGGCGCGCTCCACGCGGGGAGCGCTGGGCCGGTCCGCCGACACGCTCGTCGACGGGGCGCTGATCGCGGGCAGCGCCAACCTGGCGAACCTGTTCGACCTGCGGCCCGGCCGCGCCATCAAGGTGGGCCTGCTCGCCGGGGTCCCGCTGCTGGCCGCCTCGATCGCCGCGCCGTACGGCCCGCGATCCCGGCAGGCCGCCGCGCTGACCGCGGTGCCGCTCGGCGCGGCGGTGGCGCTGCTGCCGGAGGACCTGGGCGAGCGGGCGATGCTCGGCGACGCCGGGGCGAACGCGCTCGGCGCGCTGCTCGGGCTCGCCGCCACGGCCCGGCTGAACCGGCCCGCACGCCTGGCCGCCCTCGCCGCCGTCGCCGGCCTCACCGCAGCGTCCGAGAAGATCAGCTTCACCAAGGTCATCGCGGGCAACCCGGTGCTCAACCGCCTGGACATGCTCGGCCGCCGTGCTCCGCAGCCCGCTCCCGGCACGCCGAGGCCGCTCGGGTGACCTGGAGCGCCACCTACCGGCCGGGCCGCCCGGCGCGACGTACGGCGACCGGGCCGTGAGCAGACGGCTCGGAGCGGGGATCGCGGGGGCCGCGGTCCTCATCGGGGTCATCACGGTTTTGGCGCGGGTGACGGGGTTCGCCAAGCAACTGGCCTTCGCACGCACGGTCGGCACGAACTGCCTGGCCAGTGCGTACTACACGGCCAACAACGTGCCCAACATCATTTTCGAGGTCGTCGTGGGCGGCGCGCTCGCGGGCATGGTGGTGCCCGTGCTCGCCGGAGCGGCGGCCCGCGCCGCCGGTGACGGCCCCGCGGGCAGCCCGGCAAGCGCCACGGTGACCGGCAGGGGGAGCGGCAGGGCGACTGTCACAGCGAACGTGACGGCGATCGGAACGGCCGAGGACCGGGCCCGGGACGAGGCCGGGCGGATCGCCTCGGCGCTGATGTCCTGGGTGCTGGTGCTGCTCGTGCCCCTGGGCGTGCTGACGGCGCTGGTCGCCGGCCCGGTGGCGCGGCTGCTCGCCCAGGTCGACGGGTGCGACACCGGCCAGGTCGCCGCCGTCGCCGCGCGCATGCTCGTCGTCTTCGCCCCGCAGATCCCGCTGTACGGCATGGCCGTCGTCCTGTACGGCGTGTTGCAGGCACATCGCCGGTTCTCGGGCCCGGCGCTCGCGCCTCTGGTGTCGAGCGTGGTGGTCGTCATCGCCTACCTGGCCTTCGGCCCGCTCAGCGGCGGCCACCGGGAGCCCGCCACCGTGCCCCGCCCGGCCGAGATCGCGCTGTCGGCGGGCACGACGCTCGGCGTGCTCGCCCTCGTCGTCACCGTGGTGTGGCCGGCCTGGCGGCTCGGCCTGCGGTGGCGGCCCACCCTCCGCTTCCCGGAGGGCGTCGCCGCGCAGGTGCGGCGGCTGGCTCTCGCCGGGCTGAGCGCGCTGGTCGCCCAGCAGGTCGCAGCACTGGTCGTGATCCCGCTGGCCAACCGGATCGGCGGGGGCGCCCTGCCCGCCTACAACTACGCGTGGGCCGTCTACCAGGTGCCGTACGCCGTGCTCGCGGTGCCCATCGCGACCAGCGCGTTTCCCGTGCTCGCCGCCCGGGCCCACGGCGGCGGCGAGGGTGCGGGCGATCGGGCGGGCTTCGCGGCGCTGTCCGCGCGTACGACCCGGGCGGTCGTGCTGGTGTGCGGACTGGCGGCGGGCGCGCTCGCCGCGGTCGCCGAGCCGGTCGCGCACGTGTTCCTCGCCCGGGCCGACGCCGCCGTCGGCCCGGCGGAGTTCGCCCGGAGCATCGCGCTGTTCGCGCCCGGCCTGATCGGATACGGGCTGACAGCCCATCTCAGCAGGGTCCTGTACGCCACCGGGCAGGGCAGGGCGGCGGCCCGGGGGACGGTCGCCGGATGGCTGCTCGTGGCCGTGGCCCAGGTGGTGCTGGTCTTCGTGCTCCCACGCGGCTGGGGGCTGGGCGCGCTGGCGCTCGGCCAGGCGGCGGGCATCACGGTGGGCGCCGCGCTGCTGCTCGTCTCGGTCGTGCGGGCCCGCGGCCCGGAGGCCGTACGCGGCGTCGCCCGGGCCGGGCTCGCCGCCCTGCTGGGCGGGGGCGCGGGCTTCCTCGCCGGAGCGGCGGCCGCCCGGCTCCCCCTGGGCGACGGCGGACCGTGGGGCGGCCTGCTGACGGCCGTCCCGGCGGGCCTCGCGGCCGTGGCCGCGGGGGGCGCCGTCGCCGCGCTCGTGGACCGCGCCGACGTGACCGCCGCCCTGTCGGCGGTGCGCCGGCGCGGGGCGGAACCCGGCCCGGACCCTCACCCGGGCCTTCGTCCAGACGCTCATCCGGACGCTCATCGGCGGGAGGAGACGACGTGAGCCGCATCGTTCTCGTGCTGGGATCGAGCGCCGGTGGGGTGGCCCGGCACGTGCGGATGCTCGCCGGCGGCCTCGTCGTCCGGGGCCACCGGGTGCTGGTGGCGGGGCCGCTCGACACCGAGAAGGCGTTCGGCTTCACCGGGACCGGGGCCGACTTCACCGAGGTCCGGATCTCCGACCGGCCGCACCCCGCCCGTGACCTGCGGACCGTCGTCCGCCTGCGGGAGCTGACGCGCGGCGCGGACGTCGTGCACGCCCATGGCCTGCGGGCCGGCGCGCTGGCCGGGCTCGCCCTGACCGGCTCGCGGGGATGGCCCCGGCTGGTGGTCACCCTGCACAACGCCGTCACGGCGGGTGGCGCGGTCGGAGGGGTCTACCGGGCCCTCGAACGGATCGTCGCCCGCCGGGCCCACCGCGTGCTGGTGGTGTCACCCGACATCGGCGAGCGCATGCGGGCCGGGGGAGCGGGGCGGGTGGACCCGGCGGTGGTGCCCGCGCCGCCGCTCGCCGAGCCCGGCCGGACTCCGGGGAAGGTGCGGGCCGAGATCGCCGCCCGCCTGCGGGCCACCGCCGGGCCCGGCCCGGCCGGCCTTCCCGACCGGGCCGATCCGGCTGATGTGGCGCTGCGGCCGATCCTGCTCACCGTCGCCCGGCTCGCCCAGCAGAAGGGCCTGGAGACGCTGCTCGACGCGGCGGCCGGGCCGTACAAGGGCGACCCGGTCTTCGTCATCGCGGGTGACGGGCCGCTGCGCGAGGAACTCCAGGCCCGGGTGGACGCCGAGGAACTGCCCGTCGTCCTGTACGGCTGGGCCGAGACGGCCGACCTGCTCCAGGTCGCCACGGCGGTGATCGTGCCCAGCCGGTGGGAGGGGCAGCCGCTCAGCGTGCAGGAGGCGCTGCGGGCGGGACGGCCCGTCATCGCCACGAGTGTGGGCGGGGTGCCTGCGATGGTGGGCGACGCCGCTCTCCTGGTGCCCCCGCAGGACGCGGGCGCGCTGAGCAGGGAGATCGGCCGCCTGCTCGGCGATCCCGCGCTGGCCGCCCGCCTCGCGGAGGCCGCCGTACGGCGGGGACGGGAACTGCCCGACGAGGACGCGGCGCTCCGGTCGGTCCTCACCGCCTACGGGCTGCCGCCGTCGGAGTAGCGGCACTCTGTCATGTCGGCACGCTGCCGGCGGCTTTTCCAGGGTGGCGCCAGGGTGAGACCTGCCCCACCCGCGGGCCAAAGGAGACTGGCGCGAACGTGAGGACGGAGCCTCCCGGACGATCACGGTGAGGGGGCGAGGATTAGGCGACACCAAGCCTGATTCATATACTGGACCGGTTGGGGGGGAGTATCCCTTCGCGGCGGTTCCGTCATCACGGTGTAAGCATCCGGGGCCGTCGGTCCGCTGAGCGCGTGCGGGCGGGAGAGACCTCCGGCAGTGTGTTCAGCGCGCGTGCCGGAGGTTGATGTGGTACATGCCCCTTGGTGGTTGTGGGCCCTGGTCATCGTGGGTCTGCTCGTCGTGGTCGCCGTCGACCTGTGGATCGTCGACCGTGGCGAACCCCGCGAGTTCTCGATGCGCCAGGCCGGCATCTGGGTCGGCTTCTACGTGTGCCTCGCGGCGCTGTTCGGCATCGGGCTCACGGTGTGGGCCGGTGCCGGCACCGGAGGTGAGTTCTTCGCGGGCTACCTGACGGAATACAGCCTCAGCGTGGACAACCTGTTCATCTTCTACGTCATCATGAGCCGGTTCGGGGTGCCCCGCATCTACCAGCACAAGGTGCTGCTGGTCGGCATCGTCCTCGCGCTCGTGATGCGCGGTATCTTCATCGCCGTCGGCTCCGCCGCCCTGCTCCGGTTCGGCTGGCTGCTCTACGCGTTCGGGGCCTTCCTCCTCTACACCGCGTACACGCTGCTCAGGGATCACAAGAAGGACGACGACGAGTTCAACGAGAACATCCTCCTGCGCTGGGCGCGCCGGGTGTTCCCCACGACCTCCGACTACGTCGGCTCCCGGGTGACCGTGCGGGTGGACGGCAGGCGCATGGTGACGCCCATGCTGATCGTCATGATCGCCATCGGCACCACGGACCTGTTGTTCGCTCTCGACTCAATTCCGGCGATCTTCGGTCTGACGAAGGCGGCCTTCATCGTCTTCTCCGCGAACGCGTTCGCCCTGATGGGACTGCGTCAGCTCTACTTCCTGCTCGGCGGGCTGCTCCGGCGGCTGGTCTACATCAGCTATGGTTTGGCGTTCATCCTCGGTTTCATCGGGGTTAAGCTGATTCTTGAAGCGCTCCATGAGAACGAGGTCTCCTGGGCTCCGCAGATCCCCATCTGGGTGTCTCTGGCGGTCATCTGCGTGACGATGGCCGTGACCACTCTGGCCAGTCTGGTCAAGGCCCGTCGCGATGAGAAAGCGGTTACTCCGGCGACCGGCTCCCCGGCGGAGGCCTCCCAGGCGGAGGCCCCCCAGGGCTAGCGAAACGGGTACATAACCCTGTTTGCTTGTTCTCGTTGTGCCGCATATTCACGGCCGGATCGGTAATATCGATCGTTAGCTCGCACGCCGGTTCATAGTCGCCTGGAAGAGTACAAAGGTCACCTGTGTCCAACGAATCGTTGCCCCGCGGCCCTGAATCCGGGCCCGCGGACAGTCCCCGCGGCCGGGTCCGGCTCGCCCGCGGGGTGTCCCCGTGGCTGGCTCCGACCGCCGCGGCGGCGGCCGTCACCGCCGTTCTCACCCGCAGGTCGCCGCGCTGGGCGCTGGCGGCGGCGCCGCTGGCCGCGCTCACCGGCGGAATGCTGTGGTTCTTCCGCGACCCCGAGCGCGCGCCCGGCGAGGGCCGGCTCATCTCGCCCGCCGACGGCGTCGTGCAGAGCATCGATCCCTGGCCGGACGGCCGCACCCGGGTCGCGATCTTCATGAGCCCGTTGAACGTCCACGTGAACCGGGCTCCCGCGGACGGCACCATCACCTCGGTCGAGCACGTGCCCGGCGGCTTCGTGCCCGCCTTCAACAAGGACAGCGACAAGAACGAGCGCGTCGTCTGGCACTTCGAGACCGCTCTGGGCGACATCGAGATGGTGCAGATCGCCGGCGCCGTCGCCCGCCGCATCGTGCCGTACCTGTTCGCGGGCGCGAAGGTCGTCCAGGGCGAGCGGGTGGGGCTGATCCGTTTCGGCTCCCGGGTGGACCTCTACCTGCCCGAGGGCATCGCGCCGGCGGTCACCGTCGGCACCAGGACCATCGCGGGGGTGACTCGCCTTGACCACGTCTGATCTCGGCTCCGGATTCGGCGCCGGAGCCACCTGGCAGGTGGAGGAGGACGACGACGAGCCACGCGGGCCCGTCGGCAAGGCCTTCCGCCTGTCCGCCGCCGACTCCCTGTCGCTGGGCAACGCGCTCAGCGGCTTCCTGGCCGTCTGCGTGCTCGCCTGGTCGGCGATCAGCAGCCTCCAGGCCAACGTGAAGTTCGCCCCCGATCCCCGCTTCTTCGGCACCGCCGTCGTGCTGCTGCTCGTCGGCGCGACCTGCGACCTGTTCGACGGCCTGGTGGCCAGGAAGTTCCGCGCGTCCGCGATGGGCGCCGAGCTGGACAACCTCGCCGACGTGATCAGCTTCGGCTTCGCGCCCGCCTTCATGGTGATGATCTGGGCCGGTTTCTCCGGGAAGCTCCCGCTGTGGCTGGTGCTGGTCGCGGCCGGGTCGGTCCTGCTCGCCGGCGTCGTACGGCTGGCCCGCTTCGCCTGCGTGAAGACCAAGAGCGGCGACTTCATGGGTCTGCCCATCCCCATGGGCGCCATGACCGTGGTGTCGATCGTGCTGCTCTTCCAGCCCAACTACCTCACGATCGCGGGCATCATGGCGGTGGCCTGGCTCATGGTCAGCCGCATCGAGTATCCCAAGCCGAAGGGCAACCTCGCCGCCGTCGTGCTGGCCTGGATGCTGATCAACGTGGCCTGCCTGACGATCTGGGCCGCCCAGATCGCCGGGGGCGACCAGCTCATCAGGGTCGGCGCGACCATGCAGATCGCGATCGTGTCCGCCATCCCGCTTCGCGTCCTCATGTTCAAACAGCAGCGGCGCAGGGAACGACGCTCGGAGAACGCGGGCTGACGTCGTCGCACGAACAGGGGCCCCGGTCGGCTGGGGCCCTTCATCCGGGTCCGGCCAATCACGTGGATACAACGCCTATTCCATTGGAGCCCGGTCGCCATGCCTCGTGAGCACACCCGCACATACTTCCTCGGCAAGCTGGCCAGGGAGCTGGAGCTGCGCGGGCTGGAGGCGTCCCTGCGCCCCGATCCGCCGTCGTTGAAGGTCCGGGATCCCGACGCGGCGTTGTTCTCCGAGACCGTGGACTGTGTCGCGATGCCGGACGGCTGGTTCTACCGCTGGTCGTGGGGCGACGTGGTGGAGAGCGCGGAGGAGCCCGCCCTCGCGGCCGACCGCATCGTGAAGGTGTTCACCACCGGCGAGCCGAGGCCGCATCCGGCCCTGGGCGACGCCTGAGATCAGCCGTCCGGAACGGAATCCACTCAGAACGAAATCCACTCCGTCGCGGTGGTGACCTCGTTGAGCACTTCCGAGATGGGCTCCACGCCGAGGCCCGGGCCGGCCGGCACGTCGAGGTGCCCGCCGCTCAGTTCGAACGGCGGGGTGACGTCGGTGCCGAAGTAGCGGCGGGACGCGGAGGTGTCCCCGGGCAGGGTGAACCCCGGCAGCGCCGCCAGCGCCACGTTGGCCGCCCGGCCGATCCCGGTCTCCAGCATCCCCCCGCACCAGACCGCGACGCCGTGGGCGCGGCACAGGTCGTGGATCCGCCGCGCCTCCAGGTAGCCGCCCACCCGGCCCGGCTTGATGTTGACCACCGAGCACGCGCCGAGGGTGATCGCCGCCGCCGCGTGGGCCGCCGACTCGATGGACTCGTCCAGGCAGATCGGCGTACGGAGGGTGCGGGCGAGCCGGGCGTGCTGCACGAGGTCGTCGTCGGCGAGCGGCTGTTCGATCAGCAGCAGATCGAAGGCGTCCAGCCGGGCGAGGTGGCGGGCGTCGGCCAGCGTGTAGGCCGCGTTCGCGTCGACCTGGAGCAGCAGGTCCTCCCCGAAACGCTCCCTGACCGCGCGCACCGGTGCGACGTCCCAGCCCGGCCCGATCTTCAGCTTGACCCGTACGTACCCCTCCTCGACGTACCCCTCGACGGTGTCGAGCAGTTCGGCCACCGACCCGGTGATCCCGATTGAGACTCCGCACGGGACCCGGTCGCGGGTGGCGCCGAGGAAGCGGCCGAAGGACTCGCCGGTGACGCGCAGCGAGGCGTCGAGCACGGCCGCCTCCAGCGCCGCCTTGGCCATGCGGTGCCCCCGGATCGGCGCGAGGGCCGGGCCGACGGCCTGCGGGTCCGCCGTGCGGGGCAGCGCCGGGATCAGGAAGCGCCGCATCACGTCGGCCGCGCCGTCCGCGTACTCGGAGGAGTACAGCGGCTCGGACATCGCCACGCACTCGCCCCAGCCCTCGGCCTCCGGGGTCACGACCCGCACCAGCAGGACGTCGCGGGTGGTCTCGGTGCCGAACGACGTGCGGAACGGCGCGACGAGCGGCATCGCGATCCGGCGCAGCTCGATTCCGGTGATCTCCATGTGGTGCCCGGCTCCAGGGGATGGACGATGTGCGCCGACCACTATACGGACGCGACCGGAACGGGAACGGTGACGGGCTTCAGACCACCAGGCCGAGCAGGAGCACGCAGCAGAACGCCACCACGGAGATGATCGTCTCCATGATCGACCAGGTGCGTATCGTCTGGCCGACCGACATGCCCAGATACTCCTTGACCAGCCAGAACCCGGCGTCGTTGACGTGGGAGAAGAACAGCGACCCCGCGCCGATGGCGAGCACGAGCAGCGCGACGTGGGCGGGGGAGAGCCCGGCGGCGAGCGGGGCGGCGATCCCGGCCGCGGATATGGTCGCGACCGTGGCCGATCCGGTGGCCAGCCGGATTCCGACGGCGATCAGCCAGCCGAGCACCAGCACGGGCACGTTCGCGCCCTGCGCGGCCTCGCCGATGACCTTGCCCACCCCGGAGTCGACCAGGGTCTGCTTGAACCCGCCTCCGGCGCCGACGATGAGCAGGATCCCGGCGATCGGCGGGAGCGAGTCGGCGATCGTCGAGGAGACGCCGCCGCGGCCGAGGCCGGCCGGGCGGCCGAGCGTGAACATCGCCACGATCACCGCGATCAGCAAGGCGATCAGAGGGGTGCCGAGGACCTCCAGCGCGGTGCGTACGGCACCGCCCTCCGGCAGGACGATCTCCGCGACGGCCCGGCCGAGCATCAGCACGACCGGCAGCAGGATCGTGGCCATCGTGACGCCGAAGGACGGCCTCCGGCGTTCCCCGTCCTCCGGCTCGGGAGTCTGCTCCCGTTCGAGGCGCTCGGGCGGCGTGGGCTCCACCCATCGGGCGGCGAACCGGGCGAACAGCGGACCGGCCACGATCACGGTGGGGATCGCGACCAGCAGCCCCAGCCCGAGCGTGAGCCCGAGGTCGGCCTTGAGCGTGTCGATCGCGACCAGCGGCCCGGGATGCGGGGGTACCAGGCCGTGCAGCACGGACAACCCGGCCAGGGCGGGAACCGCGATCAGCAGCAGCGGCCGCGAGCTTCGCCGGGCCACCAGCAGGATCACCGGGATCAGCAGGACCAGCCCGATCTCGAAGAACATGGGCAGCCCGATGAGCACCGCGATCAGCGTCATCGCCCACGGCAGGGCGCGGTCGCCGGTGCGGCGGAGGATCCCGTCGACGATCTCGTCGGCTCCGCCCGAGTCGGCCAGCAGCTTGCCCAGCATGGCGCCGAGCGCGATCAGCACGCCGACCCCGGCCACCGTTGAGCCGAGGCCCGCGGAGAAGCTGTCGATCAGCTTCTGCGGCGCCATGCCCGCCACCAGCCCCAGAGTCCCGGAGCCGATCGCCAGGGCGAGGAACGGATGCGCGCGCAGCTTCGTGATCAGCAGCACGATGACCGCGATGCCGGCCAGCGCGGCGAGGATCAGGCGGGTGTCGTGGCCGCTCCACGCGGCCGCGGCCCGCAGGGTCGCCTCGGGAGGGGTGGACAGGAGGCTGGTTGTGGGGGAAGTCATCGGGGGCTCCTCAGACGGTCCGTGCGGTCACCGCTGCCCCGCAGGAGCCCCCCGAATCAATCACCAGCCGCGGGCCCGCCACTCGGGCAGGTGCGGCCGCTCGGCGCCGAGCGTGGTGTCGCGGCCGTGACCGGGGTAGACCCACGTGTCGTCCGGCAGCCGGTCGAAGATCCGTTCCACCACGTCCGTGAACAGCTGCTCGAACCGCGCCGGGTCCTTCTGCGTGTTGCCGACGCCGCCCGGGAAGAGGGAGTCGCCGGTGAACAGGTGGCGGTCCTGGTAGAGCAGCGCGATCGAGCCGGGCGTGTGGCCGCGCAGGTGGATGACGTCCAGTGTCACCACCCCGACCGTCACCCGGTCGCCGTGCTCCACCTCCAGGGTCGTCTCCACCGGCAGTTCGGGGGCGTCCAGAGGGTGGGCGACGGTCTGCGCGCCGGTGGCCCGGGCGACCTCCTCCAGCGCTCCCCAGTGGTCCGGGTGCCGGTGGGTGGTCACGATGGAGCTGATCGGCATGTCGCCGATCAGGCCGAGCAGCCGGTGCGGCTCGGCCGCCGCGTCGATCAGCAGCCCGTCGCCCGTGTCCGTGCAGCGCAGCAGGTACGCGTTGTTGCCGAAGTCGCCGACCTCGATCTTGGAGATCGTCAGCCCGGGGACCTCCCGCACGTCGGCGGCCCCGCCCTTGGTGACGTTTCCGGTGTAGCTCATCGTCGTTCCTCTCTAACGGTGGACCGGCTCTGCCGGCGGCCAGGTCGCCGGGGGCTCGGCGGGCAGTCCCTCCGGGGCGGACTCCGGCCAGGGCGGCGCGGCCGGCGGTCTCCCGTCCGGGATCCGACCGGGCAGCGCGCCGTCCGCCCCGGGGAGCGTGCCGGCCGGGGCGATCCGCAGCCGCTCGCCGGTGGTCCTTCCCGCGAGCCAGGCGAGCAGCTCGCGGGGCGATCCCTCCACCGAGGGGCCGTCGCCGAGGTCCGTCCACACACCCGCGATCTCGCCGGTCTCCGGGTCCCGCGCGACGACCACGCCCACCGGGCAGGTTCCGCCGAGCCAGCGCAGTGTGTCGTGGAGCTCCCGGCGCACGTACGCCTCGGGCCAGTCGGCCCATCCGTAGCCTGCCCCGAGGTCGGCGTGGTGCACCTCGATCTCCCTGAGCCGGCGGACGGGGACGTACCAGGCGGGATGCTCGGGCGGGGTCATCGCGGAGACCGGCGCGGTCCAGGCGGCGGCGGGCATGGCCGTGACCGCCGCGGCGAACCGCTCGGCGCTGTCCCGCAGATCGGCGACCTGCTCCCCGGCCGGGCGCGCGGCGCCCGCCTCGATGCCGGCCTCGCGAGCCGCCGCGGAGGGGTACTGCGGCGTGTACACCCCGGTACGCGCCCAGGTGAGCAGATTGACGCAGCTGTCGGCGTTGCGGGCGATGTGGGTGAGCACGTGCCCCCGGGTCCAGCCGGGCAGCGGGGACGGCGCGCGGAGATCCTCGTCGGTGAGGCGGGTGGCGGTCGCCAGCAGACGCTCCGTCGCCTCGGCCAGCTCCCGCTCGATTTCGTCGATGACGGACATGGAGGAAATCATGCCCCTGGCGCCTCCGGCTGCTCCCCACGGCCCGCCGGGAAGAGCAGGACGTCTCCGGCGGTTGTATGAGCAGGGGTTTCGCGCGGAACGCGGGCGAGGGTTTGACGAAGCTCATACCCTGGTGACGGAGCGTGTCTCCGGACAGCACCCGGGATCGCCCCCTCCGGCCGCCGGACGACGTCCCCTGGAATTGTCGGTGGCTCTGGATAGCCTGCCCGTGCACCTCCATCAACCTCATCGACTTATCGGGACCACCGTGGCTGACCGCCTGATCGTGCGTGGCGCACGCGAACACAATTTGAAGGACGTCTCGCTCGACCTCCCGCGAGACGCTCTGATCGTATTCACCGGGCTCTCGGGGTCCGGCAAGTCCAGCCTGGCCTTCGACACGATCTTCGCCGAGGGGCAGCGGCGGTACGTGGAGTCCCTGTCCGCCTACGCCCGGCAGTTCCTGGGCCAGATGGACAAGCCCGACGTGGACTTCATCGAGGGCCTGTCGCCGGCCGTCTCCATCGACCAGAAGTCGACCAGCCGCAACCCCCGCTCCACCGTCGGCACGATCACCGAGGTCTACGACTACCTGCGGCTGCTGTGGGCCCGCATCGGCAAGCCGCACTGTCCCCAGTGCGGTCGCCCGATCGCCCGCCAGACGCCCCAGCAGATCGTCGACCGCGTGCTCGAACTGGAGGAGGGCACCCGGTTCCAGGTGCTCGCCCCGATCGTGCGCGGGCGCAAGGGGGAGTACGCCGAGCTGTTCCGCGAGCTGCAGACCAAGGGATACGCGCGGGCCCGCGTCGACGGCACGATCGTGCGGCTGGAGGAGCCGCCGACGCTCAAGAAGTACGAGAAGCACGACATCGAGGTCATCGTCGACCGGCTCTCGGTCAAGGAGAGCGCGCGGCGCCGGCTGACCGACTCGGTGGAGACCGCGCTGCAGCTGTCCGGCGGCACGATCACCCTCGACTTCGTCGACCTCCCGGACGACGACCCCAACCGCGAGCGCTTCTACTCCGAGCACCTCTACTGCCCCTACGACGACCTGTCGTTCGAGGAGCTGGAGCCCCGGTCGTTCTCCTTCAACTCGCCGTTCGGCGCGTGCCCCGAATGCACCGGCCTCGGCACCCGCATGGAGGTCGACCCCGACCTCCTCGTGCCCGACCCCGAGCGCACGCTCGGCGACGGCGCGATCAGCCCGTGGGCGAACGGCCACACCAGCGACTACTTCGTCCGCCTGATCGAGGCGCTCGGCAACACGCTCGGCTTCGACCTCGACACCCCCTGGGAACGCCTGACGAAGAAGGCGCGAAAGGCGATCCTGCACGGCCACGACGAGCAGGTGCACATCCGCTACAGCAACCGGTACGGCAGGCAGCGCTCCTACTACACCGACTTCGAGGGCGTGATCCCCTGGGTGCAGCGCCGGCACGCCGAGTCGGAGAGCGACGCCAGCCGGGAGCGGTTCGAGGGCTTCATGCGCGAGGTGCCCTGCCCGGCCTGCCGGGGCCGCCGCCTCAAGCCGGTCTCACTGGCCGTGACCGTGGGGGACGCCTCGATCGCCGAGGTCTCGGGGATGTCGATCGCCGACTGCGCGAGGTTCCTGACCGGCCTGCGCCTCTCCGAGCGCGACATGCACATCGCCGAGCGGGTGGTCAAGGAGATCAACGCGCGGCTGGGCTTCCTGCTCGACGTCGGCCTCGACTATCTGACGCTCGACCGCGCCGCCGGCACGCTGGCGGGCGGCGAGGCGCAGCGGATCCGGCTGGCCACCCAGATCGGGTCGGGCCTGGTCGGCGTGCTCTACGTGCTGGACGAGCCGTCCATCGGCCTGCACCAGCGCGACAACCAGCGCCTGCTGGAGACGCTGATCCGGCTGCGCGACATGGGCAACACGCTGATCGTGGTCGAGCACGACGAGGACACCATCGCCGCCGCCGACTGGGTCGTCGACATCGGCCCCGGCGCGGGCGAGCACGGCGGCCAGGTCGTCGTGTCCGGCACCGTGCCGGAACTGCTCGCCAGCGAGGAGTCGCTGACCGGCGCGTACCTGTCGGGCCGCAAGGCGATCATCGTGCCGGAGCTCCGGCGCCCGCGCGACCGCAAGCGCCAGCTCGTCGTGAAGGGCGCCCGCGAGCACAACCTGAAGGGCGTGGACGTCGAGTTCCCGCTCGGCGTGTTCACCGCGGTCACCGGCGTCTCCGGCTCGGGCAAGTCGACGCTCGTCAACGACATCCTGTACGCCGCGCTGGCCAAGGAGCTGAACGGCGCGAAGACCGTGCCCGGACGGCACTCCCGGGTGGCCGGCACCGACCTGGTCGACAAGGTCGTCCACGTCGACCAGTCGCCGATCGGCCGGACGCCGAGGTCCAACCCCGCGACGTACACCGGCGTCTTCGACCACGTGCGCAAGCTGTTCGCGGCCACGGCCGAGGCGAAGGTCCGCGGTTACCTGCAGGGCCGGTTCAGCTTCAACGTCAAGGGCGGGCGCTGCGAGGCGTGCTCGGGCGACGGCACCATCAAGATCGAGATGAACTTCCTGCCGGACGTCTACGTCCCCTGTGAGGTCTGTCACGGCGCCCGGTACAACCGGGAGACCCTGGAGGTCCACTACAAGGGCAAGACGATCTCCGAGGTCCTCGACATGCCGATCGAGGAGGCGCTGGAGTTCTTCGAGGCGATCCCCGCCATCCGCCGCCACCTGCAGACACTGAACGACGTCGGGCTCGGGTACGTACGGCTGGGCCAGCCGGCCACGACGCTGTCCGGCGGCGAGGCCCAGCGGGTCAAGCTCGCCTCCGAACTGCAGCGGCGCTCGACCGGCCGCACGGTGTACGTGCTGGACGAGCCCACCACCGGCCTGCACTTCGAGGACATCCGGCGGCTGCTCGGCGTGCTCAACCGGCTCGTGGACGCGGGCAACACGGTCATCGTCATCGAGCACAACCTCGACGTCATCAAGACCGCCGACTGGATCGTCGACATGGGACCCGAGGGCGGGTCCGGGGGCGGCACCGTCGTCGCCACCGGCACCCCCGAGGAGGTCGCGAAGGCCGAGGAGAGCCACACCGGCGCGTTCCTCAGGAAAATCCTGGCTGTATGAGAGTTCGTCTCATGATTTCTCCCTACTCTTTCCGCTCGGGCGGCGTCCCCCGCAATGTCGCACTGAACCGGCTCACCGAACGGGCCGGCTGAACCGGCCACGGGTGAAGGCCGTACCTGGACACACAGGGGTGACGCGTCACGCAAGGGGAGAACCCGGGACGGACATCCGTCCCGGGCCGCGGTACGAGGGAAGGAAGAGCATGACGGAATCGACACGCCGGGCCGTGATCCTCGGTGCCGGAGGGGCCGGGGTGGCGGCCGTGCTGAGCGCGTGCTCGGGCGGTGACAGCACGGCCACGTCCGAGCAGGCTCCGGCGGACGGTCAGGCCGCGGCGGGCGGCGGCGGGGAGATCGCGAAGACCTCCGACATCCCGGTCGGCGGCGGCAAGGTCTTCAAGGACCAGGACGTCGTCATCACCCAGCCCGAGGCCGGCACGTTCAAGGCGTTCAGCGCGACCTGCACCCACAAGGGCTGCCCGGTCGGGAGCGTCGCGGACAACGAGATCGTCTGCCCGTGCCACAAGAGCAAGTTCAGCGCCAAGGACGGGTCCGTGACCAACCCTCCGGCGAGCAAGCCCCTCCCGGAGAAGAAGATCACGGTCAGCGGCGACAGCATCACCCTCGCCTGAGCCGCCCGCGGGCCGGTGGAGGCCGTCGCGCGAGATCGCGACGGCCGCCACCGGCCCGCGGCGTACCCGGGACGCGCACGTCCTTCCGGGCTTTTGATCTACGACGTAAAGGCCGTCTCCCGGAACGATCGCGGAGGCGGCGGGAATGTCGGTGGGGGCCAGTAGTCTTTGGGTTGTGGCGGACCCGGCAACCTACCGACCGGCGCCCGGATCGATCCCCGAATCGCCAGGCGTCTATCGCTTCCGTGACCCGGACGGCCGGGTCGTCTACGTCGGCAAGGCGAAGAGCCTTCGACAGCGGCTCAACTCCTACTTCGCGGACTTCGCCGGCCTGCACCCCCGGACGCAGACCATGCTCACGACCGCGGCCTCGGTGGACTGGACCGTGGTCGGCAACGAGGTCGAGGCGCTCCAGCTCGAATACTCCTGGATCAAGGAGTTCGACCCGCGGTTCAACGTCAAGTACCGCGACGACAAGTCGTATCCCTTCCTGGCCGTGACGATGGGGGAGGACTTTCCCCGGGTGCAGGTGCTGCGGGGGGCCAAGCGGAAGGGCACCCGCTACTTCGGCCCCTACTCGCACGCCTGGGCCATCCGGGAGACCGTCGACCTGCTGCTGCGGGTCTTCCCCGTGCGCACCTGCTCGGCGGGCGTGTTCAAGCGGGCCGGGCAGATCGGGCGGCCGTGCCTGCTCGGATACATCGACAAGTGCTCCGCGCCCTGCGTCGGCAGGGTCACCCCCGAGGAGCACCGCGCCCTCGCCGAGGACTTCTGCGACTTCATGGCCGGTAACACCGGGCGGTTCATCAAGCGGCTGGAGCGCGAGATGCGCGACGCCGCCGCCGTGGAGGAGTACGAGCGGGCCGCCCGGCTCCGCGACGACGTGCAGGCGTTGCAGCGGGCGCTGGAGAAGCAGACGGTGGTGCTCGGCGACGACACCGACTGCGACGTGATCGCCCTCGCGGAGGATCCGCTGGAGGCGGCGGTCCAGGTCTTCTACGTGCGCGGCGGGCGCATCCGCGGCCAGCGCGGCTGGGTGGTCGACAAGGTCGAGGAGACCACCCCCGGCGAGCTGGTCGAGCAGTTCCTGCTGCAGATGTACGGCGAGGCGGCGATCCCGCGCGAGATCCTCGTGCCCGCCCGGCCGCCGGACGAGACGGCGCTGGCCGAGCTGCTGAGCGAGCAGCGGGGCTCCCGGGTGGACCTGCGGGTCCCCCAGCGGGGCGACAAGAAGAGCCTCATGGAGACCGTCGAGCGCAACGCGAAGGAGTCGCTGGCCCAGCACAAGCTGCGCCGGGCGAGCGACCTGACCACGCGCAGCCGGGCCCTGCAGGAGATCGCCGACGCCCTCGACCTCGACCAGGTGCCGCTGCGGATCGAGTGCTACGACGTTTCCCACATCCAGGGGGAGAACGTGGTCGCCTCGATGGTGGTCTTCGAGGACGGCCTCGTCCGCAAGAGCGAGTACCGCCGCTTCTCCATCCGGAGCGGCGAGGGCGACGTGGCCTCGATATACGAGGTCATCTGCCGCAGGTTCAAGCGCTATCTGGAAGAGCGCGTGGCGACCGGGGAGCTGGACGCCGAGCCGGCCTCGGACGACGGCGCGCGCGAACCGGCGGTGGGGACGCCGATCGACCCGGAGACCGGCCGTCCCCGGAAGTTCGCCTATCCCCCCAACCTCGTCGTGGTGGACGGCGGCCCGGCGCAGGCCGCGGCCGCCCGGCGGGCGCTGGACGAGCTCGGCGTCGACGACGTCGCGGTCTGCGGCCTGGCCAAGCGGCTGGAAGAGGTCTGGCTGCCCGGCGACGACCAGCCGGTGATCCTTCCGCGCAGCAGCGAGGGACTGTACCTGTTGCAGCGTGTCCGGGACGAGGCGCACCGGTTCGCCATCGCCTACCATCGGTCGAAGAGGTCGAAACCGCTCCGGGAGAGCGCGCTCGACCAGGTGCCGGGCCTGGGCCCGGCGCGACGGCAGGCGCTGCTGCGTCACTTCGGCTCGGTGAAGCGGCTGCGCGAGGCCAGCGCGGAGGAGATCCAGACGGTCCCCGGCATCGGGCCGGCGACCGCCGAGGCCATCGTGGCGGCGCTGCGCGGGCAGAGCCCGTCACCCGCCGGGCAGGGGTCGTGAACGGGCGATGCCCGGGTGCGTCGCGGGGTGCCGCGGGACGGCCGGTTGATAGGTTGGGCTGGACATCGGGCGGCAAGGCGGTGAGCGGGCGATGAGCACGACTGAGCCGGCATTCGTGGTGATCACGGGTATGTCGGGCGCGGGGCGCAGCACCGCTGCGAAGGCCCTGGAGGACCTCGGCTGGTTCGTCATCGACAACCTGCCGCCCGGCCTGCTGTCCTCGCTCGCCGAGGAGGCGGGCCGGGTGAACGTGGCCGCCGACCGGGTCGCGGCCGTGGTGGACGTGCGCAGCCTCGCCTTCACCACCGACCTCAACGCCGCGATCAAGGAACTCGACGGGCGCGGCGTCGGCGTCCGGGTGGTGTTCCTCGAAGCCAGCGACGAGGGGCTGGTCCGCAGGTTCGAGAACGTGCGGCGGCCCCACCCCCTGCAGGGCGACGGGCGGCTCGTCGACGGGATCGACCGTGAGCGCGGCATCCTCCGCGAGATCCGCGCCAACGCCGACCTGGTCATCGACACGTCCCTGCTGAACGTCCACGAGCTGCGCAAGAAGATCGTTTCGTTCTTCGGCGGCGAGGACCGTCCGGGGCTCAAGGTGAACGTGGTGTCCTTCGGCTACAAGTACGGCATGCCGGTCGACGCCGACCTCGTGGTCGACTGCCGGTTCCTGCCCAATCCCCACTGGGTGCCGGAGTTGCGGCCGATGAACGGCCTCGACGCGCCCGTGCGCGACTACGTGCTCAGCCAGCCCGGCGCCAAGGAGTTCCTCGACGGCTACGAGGAGGTCTTCGGCGTGGTGGCCGCGGGATACGCCCGCGAGGGCAAGAGCTACGCCACTCTCGCGGTCGGCTGCACCGGCGGCAAGCATCGCAGCGTGGCGATGGCCGAGCAACTCGGCGCCCGCTTCCGCGACCGCGGCATGGACGTCCAGGTCAGCCACCGGGACGTGGGCCGCGAGTAGACCCCGCCCGCCCGGCACGGCGTCCCCCGCCGTGCTCGCGTGACGACGCATGTAGGGCGAATCACGCCGGAAGGGGCGTACGGTGACTGGATGCTGAACGACCCCCTCAGCGGCCCCCGGAACGACCCCCGGAACGACGCGGCACCCGCGGGCAGCGGGCCCAAGGTTGTCGCGCTCGGCGGCGGTCACGGCCTGTACGCCTCCCTGTCGGCCCTCAGGACCGTCACCGATGATCTGTCGGCCGTGGTGACCGTCGCCGACGACGGCGGCTCCAGCGGCCGTCTCAGGCGTGAGCTCGGCGTCCTGCCCCCCGGCGACCTGCGGATGGCGCTCGCGGCCCTGTGCGGCGACGACGAGTGGGGCAGGACCTGGAGCGAGGTGGTCCAGCACCGTTTCCGCAGCGAGGGCGACCTGCACGGGCACGCCGTCGGCAACCTCCTCATCGTCGCCCTGTGGGAGCTCCTGGAGGACCCCGTCGTCGGCCTGGAGTGGGTGGGCCGGCTCCTCGGAGCCCACGGCCGGGTGCTGCCGATGGCGTCGGTGCCGCTCGACATCCAGGCGGAGGTCGAGCTGGACGGCGCCGTCACGACGGTGCGCGGGCAGGTCGCCTGCGCGCTGACGCCCGGCCGGGTGCGCTCCATCTCGCTGCTGCCGCCCGACCCGCCCGCCTGCCCCCAGGCGATCGAGGCCATCGAGGCCGCCGACTGGGTGGTCTTCGGGCCGGGGTCGTGGTTCACCAGCGTGCTGCCGCACCTCAAGGTGCCCGAGCTCGCCCGGGCGCTGCACGAGAGCGGCGCCCGCCGGTTGCTGATCCTCAACCTGGCGCCGCAGGCCGGCGAGACCGACGGTTTCTCCCCCGAACGGCACCTGGAGGTGCTCAGGGAGCACGCCCCCGCCCTGCTCCTCGACGCGGTGGTCGCCGACCGTGCGGTCGTGGGCGACGCGAGGGCGCTGGAGAAGGCCGCGGGGGCGATGGGCGCCCGGGTCGTTCTGGCCGATGTGGCAGCGTCTGACGGATCTGCCCGGCACGACGGACCACGACTTGCCGCTGTCCTGGCCGAGATTTTCCGCGTGAAGCGGTGATTGCCTGCTCCCAAGGTGCGAGAGACTGACGGGCAGAGTCTGTTTGGGGGAGGACACGCGCAGATGGCCATGACGGGCGTGGTGAAAGACGAGCTGAGCCGCCTTCCGGTGCTCAAGCCGTGCTGCCGCAAGGCCGAGGTGTCGACGCTGCTGCGGTTCGCCAGCGGGCTGCACCTCGTGGGCGGGCGGATCGTGATCGAGGCCGAGCTCGACACCAACGCCACGGCCCGCCGGCTCATCAAGGACATCGGGGAGGTCTTCGGCCACAAGGCCGAGGTGCTCGTGCTGGCCCCGGCCGGGCTGCGCAAGGGCTCGCGCTACGTCGTACGGGTCTACAAGGACGGCGAGGCGCTCGCCCGGCAGACCGGTCTCATCGACAACCACGGCCGGCCGGTGCGCGGCCTGCCCCGGCAGGTCGTGTCCGGCGCCACCTGCGACGCCGAGGCCGCCTGGCGGGGAGCCTTCCTCGCCCACGGCTCGCTGACCGAGCCGGGCCGGTCGATGTCGCTGGAGGTGACCTGCCCCGGGCCGGAGGCGGCGCTGGCCCTGGTCGGCTCCGCCCGGCGCCTGAAGATCCACGCCAAGGCCCGTGAGGTGCGCGGGGTCGACCGGGTGGTCGTGCGCGACGGCGACGCGATCAGCGCGCTGCTGACCCGGCTCGGCGCGCACGACAGTGTGCTGGCCTGGGAGGAGCGGCGGATGCGCCGGGAGGTGCGGGCCACCGCGAACCGCCTGGCCAACTTCGACGACGCCAACCTCCGCAGGTCCGCCCGGGCGGCCGTGGCGGCGGGGGCGAGGGTCCAGCGCGCGCTGGAGATCCTCGGCGACGACGCCCCCGAGCACCTGGTGATCGCGGGCCGGCTCCGGGTGGATCACAAGCAGGCGTCCCTCGAGGAGCTGGGCCAGATCGCCGATCCGCCGCTGACCAAGGACGCCATCGCCGGGCGCATCCGGCGGCTGCTCGCCATGGCCGACAAGCGCGCCCAGGACCTCGGCATCGCCAACACCGAGGCCAACCTCACCGCCGACATGCTCGCGCACTGACCCGCTCCCGGCCGCCGCCGGGAGGGTTTCCGGGGCCGCCGCCTGGGAGAACGGAGCCGTTCACCGGCTCGCGGGGCCGGACACGCCGCCAAAACACGGCCCCGTGGTCTACACCAATTTGGGTCCGATAGGGTCTGTCATTGAGGTTTAACACAGCCCTGGCGCCGGTACACCGGCGCACGACGTACGAGGAGATCGGATCCGTGAGCATCCGCGTAGGCGTCAACGGCTTCGGCCGTATCGGCCGCAACTTCTGGCGCGCTGTGGCGGCCAGCGGCAAGGACATCGAGGTCGTGGCCGTCAACGACCTCACCGACAACGCCACGCTGGCCCACCTGCTGAAGTACGACAGCATCCTGGGCCGCCTGCCGTACGAGGTCAAGTCCTCGGCTGACGAGATCACCGTCGACGGCAAGGCGATCAAGACCTTCGCCGAGCGCGACCCGGCCAAGCTGCCCTGGGGCGACCTGGGCGTCGACGTCGTCGTCGAGTCGACCGGTCTGTTCACCGACGCCACCAAGGCCAAGGTGCACGCCGACAACGGCGCGAAGAAGGTCATCATCTCCGCGCCGGCGAAGAACGAAGACGTGACGATCGTCATGGGCGTGAACCACGACAAGTACGACCCGGCGGCTCACACGATCATCTCGAACGCCTCCTGCACCACCAACTGCCTGGCCCCGATGGCCAAGGTCATCAACGACACCTTCGGTATCGAGAAGGGTCTGATGACCACCATCCACGCCTACACGCAGGACCAGAACCTGCAGGACGGCCCGCACAAGGACCTGCGCCGCGCCCGCGCCGCCGCGCTGAACATCGTCCCGACCTCCACCGGCGCCGCCAAGGCCATCGGCCTGGTCCTGCCCGAGCTCAAGGGCAAGCTCGACGGCTACGCGCTGCGGGTGCCGATCCCGACGGGCTCGGCCACCGACCTGACCGTCGAGGTCGGCCGCGAGACCTCCGTCGAGGAGGTCAACGCCGCGCTGAAGGCCGCCGCCGAGGGCCCGCTCAAGGGCTTCCTGACCTACACCGAGGACGAGATCGTCTCCAGCGACATCGTCACCGACCCGTCGTCCTGCATCTTCGACGCCGGTCTCACCAAGGTCATCGGCAACCAGGTCAAGGTCGTCGGCTGGTACGACAACGAGTGGGGTTACTCCAACCGCCTCGGTGACCTCATCGAGTTCGTGGGCGCCTCCCTCTGATGATCGGAATCGACGAGCTCGACGTGAAGGGCCGGCGCGTGTTCGTGCGCGCCGACCTCAACGTCCCCCTCGACGGGGAGACGATCACCGACGACGGGCGCATCCGCGCGTCGGTGCCGACGATCAGGAAGCTGCTGGAGCGCGGCGCGAAGGTCGTCGTCGCCGCGCACCTCGGCCGGCCCAAGGGCTCCGTCACGCCGAAGTACTCGCTCGCCCCGGTCTCCCGGCGGCTGGCCGAGCTGCTCGGCGAGGACGTGGCGTTCGCCTCCGACACGGTCGGCGAGTCGGCCCAGAGCGTGGTCGCGGGCCTCCAGGACGGGCAGGTCGCCCTGCTGGAGAACCTGCGCTTCGAGCCGGGCGAGGAGTCCAAGGACGACGCGGTCAGGGCCGAGTTCGCGGAGCGGCTCGCCGCCCTCGCCGACGTCTACGTCGGCGACGGCTTCGGCGCCGTGCACCGCAAGCACGCCAGCGTCTACGACCTGCCCAAGCGGCTGCCGCACGCGGCGGGCGACCTGGTCCTCGCCGAGGTCGACGTGCTGCGCAGGCTCACCGAGGACCCGGCCAGGCCGTACGTCGTCGTCCTGGGCGGCGCGAAGGTCTCCGACAAGCTCGGCGTGATCGCCAACCTGCTGGCCAAGGTGGACCGCCTGCTCATCGGCGGCGGCATGGCTTACACCTTCCTCAAGGCCCAGGGCCACGAGGTGGGCAAGTCGCTGCTGCAGGAGGACCAGATCGACCAGGTGAAGGGCTTCCTCGACGAGGCGGCCTCCCGCGGGGTCGAGCTGGTGCTGCCGGTCGACGTGCTGGCCGCGACCGAGTTCGGGGCCGACGCCCCGCACGACGTCGTGGAGGCCACCGCGATTCCGGCCGACCGCGAGGGCCTCGACATCGGCCCCCGCACCCGTGAGCTGTTCGCCTCCAAGCTGGCCGACGCGCGGACCGTGTTCTGGAACGGCCCCATGGGCGTGTTCGAGTTCGACGCGTTCTCCGGCGGCACCCGCGCGGTGGCCGAGGCGCTGGTGGCGTCCGAGGCGTTCACCGTGGTCGGCGGCGGCGACTCCGCCGCGGCCGTACGCAGGCTCGGGCTGCCCGAGGACGGCTTCTCGCACATTTCCACCGGTGGCGGCGCCAGCCTCGAGTACCTCGAAGGCAAGACGCTGCCCGGACTCGCGGCGCTGGAGGACTAGATGGCGCGCAAGCCGCTTTTCGCCGGCAACTGGAAGATGAACCTCAACCACCTCGAGGCCATCAACCTGGTGCAGAAGCTGGCGTTCTCGCTGAACGACCGCGACCACGACAGGGCGGAGGTGGCGGTCATCCCGCCGTTCACCGACCTGCGCAGCGTGCAGACGCTGGTGGACGCCGACAAGCTGCGTATCGCCTACGGCGCGCAGGACCTGTCCGCGCAGGACTCCGGGGCGTACACCGGGGAGATCTCCGGGGCGATGCTGGGCAAGCTCGGCTGCGCCTACGTCCTCGTGGGTCACTCGGAGCGGCGGCAGTACCACGGCGAGGACGACGCGCTGTGCAACGCCAAGGTCAAGGCCGCCTACCGGCACTCGCTGACGCCCATCCTGTGCGTGGGCGAGGGGCTGCCGGTGCGCCAGGAGGGCCGCCAGGTCGAGCACACGCTGGCGCAGCTCGACGGCGCGCTGGACGGCGTGCCCGCCGACCAGGTGAAGTCGATCGTGGTCGCGTACGAGCCGGTCTGGGCGATCGGGACCGGCGAGGTCGCCACCCCGAAGGACGCCCAGGAGGTGTGCGGCGCCATCAGGACGCGACTCGCCGAGCTCTACGGTGACGATGTGGCCGCCGCTGTCCGTATCCTTTACGGTGGCTCGGTGAAGTCGGACAACGTCGCCGGGATCATGGCGGAAGCCGACATCGACGGCGCCCTCGTCGGAGGGGCCAGCCTCGATGCGGGGGAGTACGTCAAGATCTGCCGTTTCGGCGAAGTCTCCGGCTAGCTGTGCCGTTCGGGGGGTGCGACTTGACAACAAGTCGTACCCTCGAAGGACACAAATGAATCGTCACGCTGATGGCATCGTGCATCCGCAACGCTGACGGCATCGTGCACTCGCACGTTGATGACGCCGTGCACCGCGTCGTGCACGCCCGGATATTAGGAACAGGTCTACGGTGATAATCGGAATCTCCATCGCCCTCATCCTGGCGAGCTCCTTGATGGTGCTGCTCGTGCTGCTTCACAAGGGCAAGGGCGGCGGCCTGTCCGACCTGTTCGGCGGCGGCTTCTCGTCGTCCTTCGGCGGATCGTCGGTGGTCGAGCGCAACCTGGACCGCCTGACCGTCATCACGGGCACCGTCTGGTTCGTCTGCATCATCGCGCTGGGCCTGCTGCTCAAGCCGTAGACGGTCTCCGGCCACGCGTGACAGAGATTCACCTTCCCCCGTCCGCGGGGCGATCGAGCAAGGAGTTCATCGGTGGGTAGTGGCAACGCGATCCGTGGCAGCCGAGTCGGCGCCGGCCCCATGGGAGAGGCCGAACGCGGCGAGGCCGCCCCCCGTGTGCGGGTCCCGTTCTGGTGCGCCAACATGCACGAGACGCGCCCGAGCTTCGCCAGTGACGCGGCCGTCCCCGAGTTCTGGGACTGCCCGCGGTGCGGGCTTCCGGCCGGGCAGGACCAGTCGAACCCTCCGGCTCCGCCGCGCAACGAGCCGTACAAGACGCACCTCGCGTACGTGAAGGAGCGCCGCAGCGACAAGGACGGCGCGCAGATCCTCGCCGAGGCGCTGGAGCGGCTGCGCTCCTCCTCCCGCCCGATCTACTGACCGGCGAGGTCGCCCGGACGGCGTCCGCGGGGGTCATCGATCCGCGGACGACGAGGAAGTAGCCGGGTGCCCGGGGCCGCGAGAGCGGTCCCGGCAACCTGAGCAGGCCCGGAGCCTTCACGGCTCCGGGCTTTCGCGTTCCTGCCCACACCGCCGTTCCCGCCCACCGCAGTTCCGCCCACGCCGGTCCCGCACGCAGCCGGCCCTCGCGGGCGGGCCGTTCAGGCGTCCTGTCTGAGGTTGCGCAGCATCCGCTCCAGCAACGCCGTGAGCAGGCGCACCTCCTCCTCGGAGAGACCGGCGAGCAGCCGGGCGCTCGCCCTGCCGAACACGGGCGCGAGCCGCGGCACGAGCGCGCGGCCCTGCCCGGTCACCTCGACGACGACCGACCGGCGGTCGTCCGGGTGCCGGCGCCGCCGCACCAGGCCCTTCGCCTCCAGGCGGTCGAGCAGCCTCGTCATGCCCGCGGTGTCGGTGCCCAGCTCGGGCGCGAGCCGGTTGGGGCTGGTCTCCTGCCGCGCCGCGCTCAGCAGCAGCGCCGCCTGCTGGGCCGTCAGGTCGTACGGCGCCAGCATGCCGTCCACCACCGTGCGCAGTTCGCGCCCCACCTGGTTGAGCAGGGACCCGCCCCCGAGCACGAGCTGGATCGGGACGCCGTCGCCCCCGGGCACCCGTCGGTCGTTCGTCATCCCCGCATGATAACTGACGCGACTGTTGCTGTCGCGACAGCTATTGTCGTACGCTGGACCGGCCCACCGAAAGGACCCGCATGCAGGTACTGATCATCGGCGGCGGCATCGGCGGCCTGTCCCTCGCCCAGGGGCTCAGGAAGGCCGGCGTCGGGGTCGCCCTCTACGAACGCGACGGCTCGCCGTTCTTCCGCGGCCAGGGCTGGCGCATCTCCATAAAGGAGGACGGCAGCGCGGGCCTGCGCGCCTGCCTGCCGGACGACCTGTTCGACCTGTGCGTGGCGACGTCCCTGCGCCCGGCCACGCGGATGGCGTTCCTCGACCACCGCCTCGTCCCCAAGTTCGAAAAGCCCATCCCGCCCCTCCCGGGGGACCGGTTCTTCGGGGTGAACCGGCTCACGCTGCGGGAGATCCTCCTCGCCGGATTGGACGGAATCGTCCACTTCGGCGCGGAGTTCGTCCGGTACGACCATCTGCCGGACGGCCGCGTCCGCGCGCACTTCGCCGACGGGACCTCCGCCGTGGGCGACCTGCTCGTCGGCGCGGACGGGACCGGCTCCCGGGTGCGCCGCCAGTTGCTGCCCGAGGCGGTGGTCGACGACGCCGGCGTGTTCGTCTACGGCCGCACACCGATCACGCCCGGGATGCTGGAGCGGGTGCCCGCGATCCTCGTGGACACCTTCAACCGGCTTATCGATCCCGCCGGCCCGGCTCTTTCGGTCGCCACCTGCCGGGCCGGCGAAGCGCCACCGGGGTCTCCCGCCGTACGACTCACTCCGGTGCCGGCCTACTTCGCCTGGCAGGTGTCGTGCGACGGCGGCTGGGGGAGCGCGGCCGACCTCCGGCAGGCCGATGCCGCCACCCTGCACCGAGCGGCCCTGGAGGCGATCGCCGGCTTCCACCCGGCGGCCCGGGGGATCGTCGAGGGGGCCGACGTGTCCGCCACCTTCCCCGTCGCCCCGCGGACCGCCCGGCCCGTCGAGCCCTGGACCACCGGGAACGTCACTTTGCTCGGTGACGCGATCCACAGCATGTCTCCCGGGCGGGGGGAGGGCGCCAACGTCACGCTCCGCGACGCCGCTCTGCTCACCCGCACGCTGGCCGAGGCCGCCGCCCGGGACGTGCCGGTGCCCGCCGCCCTGGCG
The DNA here is from genome assembly GCF_008728085.1 of Microbispora cellulosiformans. Classification (NCBI taxonomy): domain Bacteria; kingdom Bacillati; phylum Actinomycetota; class Actinomycetes; order Streptosporangiales; family Streptosporangiaceae; genus Microbispora; species Microbispora cellulosiformans. The sequence goes on from NZ_VYTZ01000006.1 coordinate 41,719, forward strand.
GAATACGAGCGGGAGATGCTCCGGTACGGCTTCGCGGCCGTCGCCGCCTCCCGCGACCAGCCGTTCATGCCCCGCCGATTCGGCTGAACCGGCGATGGCACACGGCCGCTCTCCCGGCCGTACGGCCCTTCACAGCGCTGGTTCCCCGTGCGCGGAGCGGTACACGGCCGCGGCGATGTGGCCGAACGAACGCACCAGCGGGTTGGCGTCGGCGCTGTTCCAGGCCAGGACGAGGCGGCTGGGCGGCATGTCGGCCAGCGGGACCGACGTGAGCCCTTCGGGCAGCGTGTGGGCCGCGGGCGCCAGCCCGACCGTGCCGCTCCACAGGACGGCCTGCAGGCACTCGTGGACGGTGCGCACCACCGGGCCGTCCCGGAGTTCGTCGCCGGGCGTGGAGGCGTTCCAGTAGGCGCGCCAGACAGGGTCGGTGTCCTCCGGCAGCCGGAACCACCGGCGACCGGCGAGATCGCTCAGCCGTACGGTCTCGCGGCGGGCGAGCGGGTCGTCGGCCCGCAGGACCACCCCCATGGGATCGGAGCGCAGCAGGCGGGTGGTGATCCCGGAGTCGTCGAACGGCGCCCTGGTGAGGGCGACGTCGACGAGGCCCGCCCGGAGGCCCGTGGTCGGGTCGGTGAAGTCGGCTTCGCGGACGCGGACCCGGACTCCGGGGTGACGCCGGCGGAAGGCCGCGGCGAGCCGTGCTCCGGCCTGTTCGGCGCTGTCCGCGAGTGTGCCGACGGTCAACGTGGCGGCGCCGGCCGCGGCGGCGACCCGGGCACGCGCCCGCTCCGCCTGCTCCAGCAGCGCACGTGCCTCGTCGTAGAGCGCGGCGCCGGCGGCGGTCGGCGTGACGCCCGCCGGTGACCGGTGCAGCAGGAGGACGCCGAGGTCGGTTTCCAACTGCCTCACGGCGCGGCTCAGCGGCGGCTGGGTCATGTGCAGCCGGGCGGCGGCCCGCCCGAAGTGCCGTTCCTCGGCGACGGCCACGAAATAGCGCAGCGAGCGTAGGTCCATCACCGGCGACGATACCGGCACGGTATCGGGCGTGCGCAACCGGTGTTGGACCCGCCGGAGCGGCCCGTACTGGACTGGTGCGGCCCGGTTGTCAGGCTCTCCGAGGAGTGAACGCCATGCCCGCATACTCGCCGTCCGAACCCATGCGATCCGAACGCCCGCTGCCCGAGCCCGTCGTGCGGATCGAGGAGGTGCGGGAGCTCGCCCGCGACCTGGTGGTGATCCCCAACCGGCGGGTCCAGCTGGTGCCCAACATCGGCGTGATCGGCGGCACGCACTCCGTGCTGGTCGTCGAGACCGGGATGGGCCCGCGGAACGCCGAGACCGTGCTCGGGTTCGCGGCCGAGTACGCGGCGGGCCGCAGACTGTATCTGACCACGACGCACTTCCACCCGGAGCACGCGTTCGGCGCGCAGGTGTTCGCCGGGGAGGCGACCTTCCTGGTCAACCGGGCCCAGGCCGACGACCTGGCCACGAAGGGCGCCGCCTACCTGGAGATGTTCAGGGGCCTCGGCGAACCGGTGGCCCGGCAGCTCGCGGGCGTCGAGATCGCCGTCCCGGACGTCGTCTACGACGACGCGTACGACCTCGACCTGGGCGGGCGGACGGTGCGGCTGCGGGCGACCGGCCGGGCGCACAGCAGGGGCGACCAGGTGGTCACGGTCCCCGACGCGGGGGTGATGTTCACCGGCGATCTCGTGGAGGCCGGGCAGTTCGCCATCTTTCCCTGGTTCCCGCCGCACGACACCGACGTGTCCGGCATCCGCTGGATCGCGGTGATGCGGCGGCTGGCCGACGCGTCGCCGCGGGTGGTCGTGCCCGGCCACGGCGACCTCGGCGGCCCGGAGTTGCTCGCCGACGTGCGCGACTACCTCGAACTGCTGCGCGACGAGACCTGGGCGCGCCGGGACTCCGCCGTGAGCGAGCAGACGATCGCCGAGGAGGTGCGGGCGCTCATGATCGAGCGGCACCCGGAGTGGGACGGCCGGGAGTGGATCGAGAAGGGCGTCGGCTGCCTGTGCGCCGAGCACTCCGCGTCCGAGCACTCCGCGTCCGAGCACTCCGCGTCCGAGCACCCCGCGTGACGCACGCGGGCCGCCCGTCCCGTCAGCCGTGCACCTGTTCGCCGTCGAGGAAGGTCATGACGACCCTGGCCGTCCAGATGTCCTTCGGGTCGAGGGTGAAGGGGTCGCGGTCGAGGACGACGAGGTCGGCCGGGCGGCCCGCCTCGATCACCCCGGCGGGGGAGCGGTTGATCCAGGCCGATCCCTCGGTGTAGGCGGTCATGACCGTCCGCAGGCCGAGGCTCTGCTCCGGCAGGAACGGCGTCTGCGCGGTGGGGTAGGTCGCGTGGACCGAGCTGCCCGGCTCGGTGCGGTTGACCGCCACGTGCATCGCCTCCAGCGGGTTGGCCGAGGAGACGGGCCAGTCGGAGCCCCCGGCGAGGCGGGCGCCGTGCCGTACGAGGTCGGCGAACGGGTACTGCCAGGACGCCCGCTCCTCGCCCAGGTAGGGGATGCACAGCTCGTCCATCTGCAGGTGGTGCGTCGCCCAGAGCGGCTGGAGGTTGGCCGTCACGCCGATCTCGGCGAACCGCGGCACGTCCTGCGGCGTGATGATCTGCACGTGCGCGATGTGGTGGCGGTTGGCGGGGTCGGTGCCGGTCAGCGCGTCGAGCGCCTCCCGTACGGCCCGCTCGCCGATGGCGTGGAAGTGCACCTGGAAGCCCTGGGCGTCCAGTTCCTTGACGTACCCGCCGAGCAGGGCGGGGTCGACGTACGACAGGCCGGTTCCGCCGCAGCGGCAGTAGGGCTCGATGACGGCGGCGGTGAAGTTCTCCGGGATGCCGTCCTGCATGATCTTCACGGAGGTCGCCCGGAACCGGTCCAGGCCCTCGGCCATGGCCCGCCGCTCGACCAGGCCGGGGATCTGCTCGGCCCCCCGGGCGCGGTCCCACCACAGGGCGCCGACCACCCGTGCCTTCAGCCGCCCGGAGGAGGCCGCGGACAGGTAGGCGGGCAGCTGGTCGTCCGACCCGGCGTACGAGCCGACGATGGCGTCCTGCCAGCCGGTGATGCCGAGGGAGAACAGGTGGGCCTGCGCGTCCATCAGGGCGGCGTCGACGTCGGCCGGGGTCGGGCGGGGGGTGAGCAGGCCGACGAGGTCCATCGCGCCCTCGTGCAGCACGCCGCTCGGCGTGCCGTCGGGGTCGCGCTCGATGCGGCCGTCGGCGGGGTCGGGAGTGTCCGCGGTGATCCCGGCGAGCTCCAGGGCCCGGGTGTTGACCCACGCCGCGTGGTGGTCGCGCTGGACGAAGTAGGCCGGCCGGTCGAGGAAGTCGAGCTGGGACCGGTGGGGAAGGCCGCCGGGGAAGGCGGCCATGTCCCAGCCGCCGCCGTCGATCCACTCCTTCTCCCGATTTTTCGCGGCATAGGCGCCTATCGCGGCTTTGTAGGCGTCGAGGCCGTACACCTCGGACAGGTCGCACTTGGCCCGCTCCAGCCCGGCCTGCACCGGGTGGATGTGGGCGTCGGTGAACCCCGGCGCCAGCAGGCCGCCGCCGAGGTCGACCGGCTCGGCGCCCGGGGCCAGCCGTACGAGGTCGGCCTCGGCGCCGACGGCGGCGATGACGCCGTCGCGCACGAGCACCGCCTCGGCGAAGCCACCGGTGGTGAAGGCGCGGCCGCCGCGGAAGAGGAGGGTGGAACTCACGGGTGTCGTGTCCTTCTTTCTGGTGACTGGTGCACAGCCGGGCGGGACGCCGGTCAGTGGCCGGTGATCCGGTCGGCGATCCGGGCCAGCACGGACGTCCTCGTCATGCCCGCGCTCTCGCGGGCGTCGGCGAGCCGGTAGAGACGGTACATCGAGTGGACGCCGAGCCAGCGCAGCGGCTCGGGCTCCCAGGCGCGCACCCGCCGGTCCACCCACGGCATCCGGGTGAGGCCGGTGTCGCGGCGCAGCACGAGGTCGCGCAGCGTGCGCCCGGCGAGGTTGGTGGTGGTCACGCCGTGGCCCGTGTAGCCGCCGGCCCAGCCGAGGCCGGTCGCCGGGTCCAGGTGGACCGCCGAGCACCAGTCGCGCGGCACGCCGAGCACGCCCGACCAGGCGTGCGCCACCCGCGAGCGGGCGACGGCGGGGAAGAACGCGACCAGCAGGTCCCACAGGGCGTCCACGGTCCAGGCGTGGGTGTGCCCGCGCTCGTCGATCCGCGATCCGTAGAGGTACGGCCTGCCCCGCCCGCCGAACGCGATGCGGTCGTCGGCGGTGCGCTGGGCGTACATGTAGTAGTGCGCCATGTCGCCGAGCAGTTCGCGGCCCCGCCAGCCGATCTCGTCCCAGACCTCCGGCGGCAGCGGCTCGGTGACGATCAGGGAACTGTTCATCGGCAGCCAGTCGCGGTGGTGGCCGTCGATGCCGGCGGTGAACCCCTCGGTGCAGCGCAGCACGTGGTCCGCCCGCACCGTGCCGTACGGCGTGACCGCCCGGCCGGGGGCGATCGAGGTCACCGGGGTTCCCTCGTAGACGTCCACGCCGAGGTTCCGTACGGCCGCGGCCAGCCCGCGGGCGAGCTTGGCCGGCTGGATCCGGGCGCAGTGGGGGGTCCAGGTCGCGGCGACCGCGCCCGCGACCCTGAGCCGGTCGTCCATCTCGTCGCCGGACAGCAGCCGGACGTCTTCGGGGCCCCAGCCCCACTCGCGCTGACCGGCCAGTTCCTCGCGCAGCCGCAGCGCCTGCGCCGTGCCCCGCGCGACGGTGAGCAGGCCGCCCTTGACGATGTCGGCGTCGATGCCCTCCTCGGCGGCGACCCGGATCACCTCGTCGATCGACTCGAACATCGCGCGTTGCAGCCGCCGGGCGCCGTCCGCGCCGTGCGTCTTCGCGTAGCGCTCGGGAGAGCCGGCCAGTGCTCCGGTCAGCCAGCCCCCGTTGCGTCCCGACGCCCCGAAGCCGGCGAACTCCTTCTCCAGCACGACGACCCGCAGCGAGGGATCTGCCTTCTTCAGGTAGTAGGCGGTCCACAGGCCGGTGTAGCCCGCGCCGACCACGGCCACGTCGGCCCGCGTGTCGCCGTCGAGGCGCTCGCCGGGCGCCGGGACCCCGGACGACCGGTACCAGAAGGACACCTCACCGTTGACGAAGCCAGGAGACAGGGGAGCGCTCATGCGACATATCCTGCTATATCCGTTCTATTGTCGCCATTAGGCGACGGATGTCGTGGTGGATCGGGCGGAGTCATGCGGATAACCATGGTCGTAACGTGCCGTACCGAACGGAAACGCTCGGCTCACCGCCGTGTAGCAAGCGTGTAACAGCGCTCCGGCAGGCTGAGGGTCAGCGCAACGGAGGGAGTGGCACCGATGGGGTTCTTCCGGATCCGGACCACCGTGGACGAGCGGCCGGGACGGCTGGCGTCGCTGGCGGCCGCCCTGGCCGACAAGGGCGGGAACATACTCGGCCTCTCGGTGCAGCCCGACACGGACGGCACGGTCGACGAGTTCGTCACGGAGATCCCGGCGTCCCCCGAGGCCGTGCGTGAGGCGCTGGAGGCGGCCGGTGGGCGGCGCGTGCGGATCGTCCCCGCCACCGCGCACGAGCTGACCGACGAGCCGACCCGTACGCTGCTGCTCGCCGCCCGGCTGCGGTCGGCGCCCTGGCGCCTGCCGGAGATCCTGGGCGAACTGCTGCGCGCCGACGACGCCCGCTGGGTGTACGGCGCGGCGGCGGCGCGCCCCGGCGACCGGAACGAGGGGGAGACGCCGGAGCTTCCCGATCCCACGCTGCTGGTGGTGCCCGTGGCGCCGCGCCGGTCGATCCGGCTGCGCCGTGCCGGGCTCCCGTTCACCCTGACGGAGGCGGCCCGCGCCGCCGCGATGGTGAGGCTGGCGCAGCCGCCGGCCGAGCCGTCCGCGGCCGAGGGGCCGGTGCGGCTCGCCGACGGCGCGGAGGTGCAGGTCAAGCCGTTGACCCCGTTGTACCGCGAGGCGCTGCGCGACCTGCACGAACGCTGCTCGCCCGAGACGCGCCGGTTCCGCTACTTCACCTCGAACCCCAACCTGCCGCCGCGCATGCTCGACCGGCTGTGCGACCGGGCCCGCGGGCAGTCGCTCGTCGCCGGTCACGACGGGCAGGTGGTGGCCCTCGCGAGCCTGCTGTTCACCGCGGACCCGGGCATCGCCGAGATCGCGCTGCTGGTGGAGGACCGCTGGCAGGGGCGGGGCCTCGGCGGCACGCTCGCCCGCATGCTCCTCACCCAGGCGCGGGACCTCGGCTTCGCCGAGGTGCGGGTCACCCTGCTGTTCGACAACATGCGCCTGCGCAGACTGCTGAGCTCCCTCGGCGCGTCGCTCACCCACACCGAGGACCCCGGTGTGATGGAGGGGCGGATCGCCGTGGGCGTGATGGCGGCGGCATCCCCGAGCTGACGCTTTCACGGGTGGTCCTCCTGGTCCGGTGTTGCTCAGGGCACCGGACCAGGACGGTCGCCGCCGTCGCCGGGCGTACGGCGGATCAGCCGCTTTCCGGCGTCGGCGCACGGCCCGGAGCGCTCGGCGCGGGCTGAACGTTTCAACGCCGTGGCCTGGGCTCCTTCGGGCCGGCGACGGGCTCGCCGGACGGGCCGGCGACCGCGTTCACCCAGGCTGAGGCGGCCGTCGGCGCGGCGCGTGACCGGCCGGCGCGACGCGGCCGACGACACCGCGTCTCACAGGGCGAACGCCGCACCGGTCGGCCGATCGCGACCGCCTGCTCAGTGACCTAATTTCGGGACGGCACTCTGACTCGCGGCGGCAACCGCCCGTCGTCGTTCCCGAAAGGACTTCCAGATGAGACGAAGTCTCGCCACCGCCGCGGCCACGGGGCTCGCCGCCGCGTTGGTCGCCGCCGGCGGAGTCGCGACGGTGACGATGCCGGCCGCGGCCGCCGCCGGATGCAAGGTGACCTACAAGATCACCAACCAGTGGGGCGGCGGCTTCCAGGGCGACGTGGCCATCACCAACCTGGGCGACCCGGTCAGCAGCTGGAAGCTGGAGTTCGACTTCCCCGACTCCGGGCAGAAGATCGCGTCCGGCTGGAACGCCACCTGGACGCAGTCCGGCACGCGTGTGAGCGCCACCAGCCTGTCCTACAACGGCTCCATCCCCACCAACGGCACGGCCAGTGGCATGGGATTCACGGCGACCATCACCGGCGCCAACCCGATACCCACCACCTTCTGGCTCAACGGCGCCATGTGCAGCGGGCCCGTGACCCTCAGCCCGACCCCCACGCCCTCGGTCACGCCCTCGGCCACGCCCACGGTCACGCCCTCGGCCACCCCCACGGTCTCGCCTTCACCGACCCCGACGCCGACGCCGACCGTCACCCCCACATCGGGCACGCCGCGCCCCGGCGTCGGACCGTGCACGCCGGGCGCGAGCTACCCCAACCCGCTGCCGTCGTCGTCGGTGACCGCCACCAAGATCCGGGACGGGTTCAACTTCCTGGAGGGCCCGGTCTGGGACTCCGCCACCCAGACCCTGCTGCTGTCGCTCATGCGCGACGGCACCGGGTCGGAGAACGTCCAGCCCTCGGACGTGCTGCGGTTCACCGAGCCGAACACCTTCCAGACCTTCATCTCCGGCTCCGGCAGCAACGGCCTCGCCCTCACCCGGGACGGCGGCACCCTGCTGGCCGCGACGCACGACCAGCGCAGTGTCTCCTCCTTCCACCTGCCCGACCGGACCCGCGGCGTGGTCGCCTCCAACTACCAGGGCCGCGCCTTCAACTCGCCCAACGACCTCACCGTGGGCCCGGACGGCACCGTCTACTTCACCGACCCGGACTTCCAGCGCGCCAACCGGGCCGACCAGATGTCCGGCCGCACCGGTGTGTACCGGGTCAAGAACAACGTCGTCTCGCTGATCGACGACACCATCCGGGAGCCGAACGGCGTCGCGCTCTCCCCTGACGGCAAGACGCTCTACGTCGGCGGCAACGGCACGGGCAAGATCTACAAGTGGCCCGTCAACTCCGACGGCAGCGTCGGCGCCCGTTCCGACTTCGCGTCCCTGAACGGTTCGGACGGCGTGACCATCGACTGCGCCGGCAACCTCTACCAGGCCTCCTTCAACGACGGCAAGATCCACGTGTACGCGCCGTCCGGCGTCCAGCTCGGCACCATCTCCGCCGGGCAGAACACCACCAACGTCGCCTTCGGCGGCCCCGACGGCCAGACGCTGTACATCACCTCGGGCACGCCCTCCCGCGGCGGGAACACCGGCAACTTCGGCCTCTACCGCGTCCGGCTGAACGTTCCCGGCTGGCCGTACTGACACTCCCGGTGAGAGGCGTCCGTCCCGCCGACCGGACGGACGCCTCGCACCGGAGGCCGGCACCTTTGAATGCAGGAGGGAACTGAGGTAGAGGTGGTCTGTGGACCTCGACGAGGCGGCGGACCGGCTCTACGGCATGGTGCCCGAGGAGTTCACCACGGCCCGGGACGCGCTGGCGAAGGAGACGAGGGCCGCCGGTGACGCCGCGCTGGCCAAGCAGATCAAGGGGCTGCGCAGGCCGGCCGTCGTCGCCTGGGCGGTCAACCAGGCCGCCCGGCGGGAGGGGCTGCTCGACCCGCTGCTCGACCTCGGACGGCGGCTGCGCGAGGCGTGGCGGACCCAGGACGCCGAGGCGCTCGCGGAGGCCGGCCGCGAACGCACCCGGCTCGTCGCCCGCGCCGTCCGGTCCGTACGGGAGAACGCCGAGGCGGCCGGGCGTCCGCTGGCTCCGGGGGCCGCCCTGGAGATCGAACAGACCCTCGACGCCGCCGTGGTGGACGAGGACGCGGCCGAGCAGGTGCGCCGGGGCAGGCTGACCCGCCCCCTCAGCTACAGCGGCTTCACCCCGGCCCCCGTCGTACGCCCCGCGCCCTCGGCCGGAGGGGAAGAGCCCGCCGCCGCCGCGAAGGCGCGCGGGAAGGCCGCGGGTGAGAGCCGGGACGCGGAACGGCGGCGCGCGAAGGCGGAACGCGAGCGACGGGTCGACGACCTCGGACGCGCGCTCGCCGAGGCCGAGGAGGCGGCGGCCGAGGCGGAGCGGAGCCGTGCCGGCTGGGCGGCCGAGCGCGCCGAGGCCGTACGCGAGCACGAGCGGCGCGTGGAGAAGGTGGAGACGCTGACGGCCAGACTCGCCAAGGCGAAGGACAAGCTGGACGCCGCCTCCCACCGGCTCGACGTCGCCCGGCGCGAGGAGACGGGCGCGGAACGCGCCGCCCGCTCGGCCCGCCTCCACGCCGACGAGGCACGTGAGGCCCTCGACGCCGCACGGTCCGCCGAGGACTGAGACGAGACGACCCGGGGTCATCGCATGTGGGCGAGCGCTTCCAGGGGGCCTGCCATGAGGGAGGAGAAGGCCAGTTCGGCGGCGCCGATCAGCGTCGCGTCGTCCCCGAGGGCCGAGACGCGCAGCCGCACCCGCTCCCGCGAGATGAGCAGCACGTTGGCCTCCACCCGGCGGCGGACGTGCTCGGCGGAGCCGGGGTAGACGTCCCTGAGCATGCCACCGAAGATCACCAGGCCGGGGTTGAAGAGGTTGATCAGGTTGGCCACCCCGATGCCCAGCCAGTCGCCGATCTTTCTCAGCGCCTCCGCGGCCGCCTCGTCGCCGCGCCCGGCCGCCGCCACCACGGCCCGCACCCCCTCGCGGCCGGTGAGCTCGCCGGACCGGCCGGCGGCGTCGATCAGGGCGTGCTCGCCGACCTCCGCCTCCAGGCAGCCGCGCGAGCCGCACATGCAGGGCCGCCCGTCGTACGGATTGATCACCATGTGCCCGAGCTCGCAGCCGTAGCCGCCGTCACCGCCGAGCAGCCTGCCGCCGACGATGATCCCGCCGCCCACCCCGACGTCGCCGTGCAGGTAGACGAGGTTGTCGAAGCCCACGCCGGCCCCGCGCTCGTGCTCGGCCAGCGCGCCCAGGTGGGCCTCGTTGCCCACCGAGACCGGCAGCCCGAGCCCGGCCGCGAGCTCGTCGCCGAACGCCTGGTCGACCCAGCCCATGTAGGGCCCGTACCGGACCGTCCCGTCGGCAGGCCGGATCATGCCGCAATAGGCCGCGCCGACACCGGCGCACACCGAGCCCGGGTCGGTCTCGCGGCGCAGTTCCCGGCCGAACTCCGCCAGCACGCCGACCACGTCGTCGAGGTCGGCGTCGGCCCGCCGCCGCCTGACCGCCTCCCTGCGGTCGAGGATGACCCCGCCGAGCCCCACCCTGGCGGCGACCAGCCGGTCCACCCGGACGTCGAAGGCCAGCACGTACACCCGGCCCGACTCGGGCCGCACCACCAGCGACGGCCGGCCCGCCCGGCGGGTGTCGGCGGGAAGCTCCTCGCGGACCAGGCCGGCGGCGGTGAGTTCGGCGGTCAACGCCATGATCGTGCTGCGGTTCAGCCCCATCCGGCCGGCGAGCGCGGAGCGGGAGACGGGGCCGTTCAGGTGGACGTGCCGCAGCAGGGCGCCGAGGTTGCTGCGGCGGATCTCCTCCTGGGTCCGGCCGCCCCTCGGTGTCGGCGGACCTTGCGAGCCATGTGGACCCGGCGAGCCGTGCGGACCCTGTGGGCTGGGAGCCGTCATCGCCGTGTGCCGCCGTCACGCAGGGCGGACGCGCCCGTCGCGCCGACCTCACCGAACCCTGCCACCCCGTGAGATTACCAATCGAGGTGGCGGTCAGGAACATCCCGCGAGGCGGCTCAGCGAGCCCCCGGCTTGTGGGTCGCCGCAAAAAGAAGCGGCCGGGCGGGGCGTGATGCCCGGCCCGGCCGTCCTTTCGCGGACCAGGATTCAGGGTGAGGCGATCCGGCCGAGGCCGGGCGGGATCTTGGCGGCGGCGGCGCGGTCGAGCAGGAACAGCGTGCGCTGCCGCCCGCGCGCCCCGGCCGCCGGTACCTGGAACGGCCCCGCGCCGGAAAGCGCGAGGTGGACGGCCTGCGCCTTGTCCTCGCCGGCCACCACGACCCAGGTCTCCCTGGCGGCCCTGAGCGCGGGGAACGTCAGCGACAACCGGGTCGGGGGAGGCTTGGGGGAGCCGTGCACGGCCACCACCGAGCGCTCCTCCTCGTACACCGCGGGCTTGTCCGGGAACAGCGAGGCGACGTGGCCGTCCGGTCCCATGCCCAGCAGCAGCACGTCGAACGACGGCACCGGCCCGTGGTCCTCCGGCCTGGCCGCCTTGGCGAGCTCCACCGCGTACGCGTCGGCCGCCTCCTCGGCGGTCATTCCCGAGTCGGGGCCGGGCATGACGTGCACCCGCTCCGGGTCCACGTCGACGTGGTCGAGCAGCGCCTCACGCGCGCCCGTCTCGTTGCGCTCCGGGTGGCCGGTCGGCAGGAACCGCTCGTCCCCCCACCAGATGTCGAGCGCCCGCCAGTCGATCGCGTCGTGCGCGGCCGTGGCCGCCAGCGCCGCGAGCGTCGCGATCCCGACGGTGCCACCGGTCAGCACCAGGTGCGCCGAGCCGCGGGCGGCCTGCGTGTCCACCAGCCTCGTGATGAGGCGGGCGGACACGGCCTGAGCCAGGACCGCGGCGTCGCGGTGGACGATGACCCCGGGGACGGCGGTCACGACCGCCCGCCCTTCTTCGCGTGACGATCCGCCTGCTCGTTCGTCCGGGCCAGACGGCGGATCGTGGCGGCGTAGATGTCGTCCGGGTCGAGCCGGCGCAGCTCCTCGGCGAGCAGCTCCGAGGTCGGGCGGCGGGCGAGGGCGACCCTGCGGTCCGGGTGGCCCGGCCGCGACAGCGTGGCCAGGCGGGCGTCGCCCCGGCTCACCGTCATCTCGCCGCCGCCCTCGATCAGCAGCCGCACCCCGGTCAGCCCGGGGCCGCCGGAGTCGGTGACCTCGATCGGCGCCTCCAGGCGGTCGCAGAGCCAGGCCGCCAGCAGCGGCGCGCTGGGGTTGCCCGGAGAGGCCTCCACGACGCCTCGCTCGATCTTCCCGACCGGCTGGTCGAAGGCGGCGGCCAGGAGGCTCCGCCACGGCGTCAGCCGGGTCCAGGCGAGGTCCGTGTCGCCCGGGACGTAGCTGGCGTCCCGGGAGGCGACGGCGGCCACGGCGTCCTGCGCCGACTTGGCGTCGGTGATCCGGCGGTTGGCCAGGTGCCCGATGGGGTCCTTCGCGGGAACCTCGGGGCAGCCGCCCGGCCACCACGCCACCACCGGCGTGTCGGTGAGGAGCAGCGGCATGATCACCGAGTCGCCGTGCTCGGTCAGCTCGCCGTACAGGCGCAGCAGCACGACCTCGCCCGGCGCCGACTCGCCGACCCGGATCTCGGCGTCCAGCCGGTTGGGCTCGGCCGAGTCGCGGTTGATCACGATCAGGATGCGCGAGGGGTGCTCGCGCGCCGCGTCGGTGGCCGCGCGCAGGGCGTCGTACTGCCCGGCCTCGTCGACCACCACGACGAGCGTCAGCACCATGCCGACGGCGGGCGCGCCCATCTGGTGCCGCAGCCGGGTCAGCGTCGAAGAGATCTTCGACGCGGTCGTCTCGGTCAGGTTGAACGTCGTCACAGCCGCCTCCAGGCGCGTCCGTCCCTGGCCAGCATCGCATCGGCCGAGGCGGGGCCCCAGGAGCCCGACTCGTACCCCTCCGGCCTGCCCTGGGAGGCCCAGAACTCCTCGATCGGGTCGAGGATGCTCCAGGACAGCTCCACCTCTCGCTGGTGCGGGAACAGCGGCGGGTCGCCGATGAGCACGTCGAGCAGCAGCCGCTCGTACGCCTCGGGGGACGACTCCATGAACGACTCGCCGTAGGCGAAGTCCATGTTGACGTCCCTGACCTCCATCGCCGTGCCGGGCACCTTCGAGCCGAAACGCACCGTGATGCCCTCGTCCGGCTGCACCCGGATGACCAGCGCGTTGTGACCGAGTATCTCGGTGTCGTCCTGGCTGAACGGCAGGTGCGGCGCCCGCTGGAAGACCACCGCCACCTCGGTCATCCGGCGGCTGAGCCGCTTGCCGGTGCGCAGGTAGAACGGCACCCCCGCCCACCGGCGGTTGGCCACCTCCAGCTTCACCGCGGCGTACGTCTCGGTGGTGGAGTCGGGCGAGATGCCCTGCTCCTCAAGGTAGCCGACGACGGGTTCGCCGCCCTGCCACCCGCCGTCGTACTGCCCGCGGGCCGTGCCGGTGGACAGGTCGGAGGGCAGCCTGACCGCCCGCAGCACCTTCTCCTTCTCCCGGCGGAGGGCGTCGGCGTCGAAGGACGTGGGGTCCTCCATCGCGACGAGCGCCAGGAGCTGCAGCAGGTGGTTCTGGATCACGTCGCGGGCCGCGCCGATGCCGTCGTAGTAGCCGGCCCGGCCGCCGATGCCGATGTCCTCGGCCATCGTGATCTGCACGTGGTCGACGTAGCCGCGGTTCCAGATCGGCTCGTACAGCGTGTTGGCGAACCGGAGCGCCAGGATGTTCTGGACGGTCTCCTTGCCGAGGTAGTGGTCGATCCGGAAGACCGAGCTCTCCGGGAACACCGCGCTGGTGATCTCGTTGAGCTCGCGGGCGCTCTTCAGGTCGTGCCCGAACGGCTTCTCGATGACCACCCGGCGCCAGGACCCGTCGGGGGCCTTGGCGAGGTCGGTCCGCTTGAGCTGCTCGACGACGACCGGGAAGAACTTCGGCGGCACCGACAGGTAGAAGGCGTAGTTGCCGCCCGTGCCCCGGGTCTCGTCGATCTCCTTGAGCATCATGGAGAGCACGTCGAAGGCGCCGTCGTCGCCGAACTCGCCGGGGCAGAAGTGGATGCCCTCACTGAGCTGCTTCCAGACCTCCTCGCGGAACGGCGTCCGCGCGTGCTCCTTGACCGCCTCGTACGTGACCTGCGCGAAGTCCTCGTGCGCCCAGTCGCGGCGGGCGAAGCCGACCAGGGAGAAGCCCGGGGGCAGCAGCCCCCGGTTTCCCAGGTCGTAGATCGCCGGCAGCAGCTTGCGCTTGGCGAGGTCTCCGGTGACGCCGAACAGCACCAGCACGCAGGGCCCGGCGACCCGCGGCAGCCGCCGGTCGCGCGGGTCGCGCAGAGGGTTGGCCTCGGTGGTCAGGTCGGTCGTGGCGGTGGTGGTGGCGGCCTGCGCGGCGGTCACCGCCGCGTGCTCCGCCACCGGCAGCGCCACGTCGTGGACCTGGTCGACAGCCTGGCTCTGCTGTCCGGCGGAGGCCGCCTCGGTCTGCGCCGCGCGGTCGTCCTCGGCCCGGGGCGCCTGCTGCTCCGTCATGTCTCCTCCCGGGGGACGGGCCCGTCGCCGGTAGCGCATCGCATGGTCAGAGCTCCTCGGCGACGGAGAGCAGGTGCCTGACTCCGGCGACGCGGTCGGTCAGGTGCAGGCGCACGGCCGGCCTGCCGCGGGAGGTCAGGGCCCCCAGGTCGCCCAGCGCCTGCGCGAGCTGGAGCCTGCCCAGCGTGTACGGCTTGCCCGGCACCTCGACGTCGTCCGTCACGGCCCCGGTGACCTGCAGGAACACGCCCTCCGACGGCCCGCCCTTGTGGTACTGGCCGGTCGAGTGCAGGAAGCGCGGTCCCCAGCCGAACGTGACGGCGTGGTCGGTCCGGTAGTCGAGCAGCGCCCGGAGGGTGGCGACGTCGGCGCCGGCCCACGTCTCGGTCATCTCCTCGAAGGACGCCTCGCCGACGACCGCCGCGTCGAACGCGGCCTCGCGGTCGAGGTAGGCCATGATCGCCAGGTAGCCACGCTCAGGGATCGAACGCAGCAGCCAGGTGAGGACGTCGGCGAGATTCTTCAGGTCGCCGGGGACGTCGCCGTACACCTCGACCGGACCGTCGGTGAGCATCGGCGTGCCGGTCGGCAGGGGGCCGTCTCCGGCCTCCTCCAGGAGCCGGGTCGTGTTCTCCTTCGACTCCGCGACGTTCGGCTGGTCGAACGGGTTGATCCCGAGCACCCGGCCCGCGACCGCCGTGGCGTACTCCCAGACCAGGAACTGCGCGCCGAGCGGCCCGTCGACGGTCGTGCCGCTGTCGGGGCCGATCGAGACGAGGAACTGGTCGTCGGCCTCGGCCGCCTCGGCGCCGACGACGGGCAGGACGCCCTTGCCCTCCTTGCCGGTCGACTCGGCGATGAGCTGCTCGATCCAGTCGGGCAGGCCGGTGATGTCGGACATCGCGTCCCGCAGGATCAGCTTGTCGCGCCCGCGCAGGGCCTGCGCGCCGAGAAGCGCGCCGAGGTCGAGGCCGGGGTTGCCCTCGTCCTGGGCGAGCAGCGGCGCGACGGCGGCGGCGTCGTCGAGCAGCTTCGTCACGTCGGCGCCCGCCAGGGCGCTCGGCACCAGGCCGAACGCGGTGAGCGCGCTGTAGCGGCCGCCGACGTTCGGGTCGGCGAGGACCACCGGATAGCCGGCCTCGTTGGCCGTCCGCTCCAGCGGCGAGCCCGGGTCGGTGACGACCACGATCCGCTCGGCCGGGTCGATGCCCGCGTCGCGGAACGCCTGCTCGTAGACGCGCCGGTGGCTGTCGGTCTCGACCGTGCCGCCGCTCTTGCTCGACACCACGACGATCGTGCGGTCGAGCCGGTCGGCGAGCGCCCGGCGCACCTGGTGCGGGTCGGTGGTGTCGAGGACCGTCAGGGGGACGTCCTCGGTGGCGCAGATCACCTCGGGGGCGAGGGAGGAGCCGCCCATCCCGGCGAGCACGACGTGGTCCAGGCCCGCGGCGCGGGCCCGCTCGACCAGCGTCGCGATCTGCGGCAGCAGCTCCCGGCTCGTGTTCGGCAGGCCGAGCCAGCCCAGCCGGATCGCGGCCTCGGGCTGCGCCTGCGGCCCCCAGAGGGCGGGGTCGCCCGCGGCGAGAGCCGCGGGCACCCCCTCGGCCACGAGCTTGTCCCTGACAGCGCCGACGGCGTCCGCCTCGTCGCCGAGGGTCACCTCGATAGTCATATGAAGATCAGGCCTTCCGCAGCTCGCCGTCGACGGTCTCCAGCAGCTCGCCCCAGGACGTCTCGAACTTCTCGACGCCCTCCTCCTCCAGCGCGCGGACGACGTCGTCGTAGTCGATGCCGGCCTGCTTGAGCGAGGCCATCACGTCCCACGCCTGCTGGTAGAAGGGGCGGATGGTGTCGCCGGAGATCCGGCCGTGGTCGGCCGAGGCGTCCAGCGTCTTCTCGGGCATCGTGTTCACCACTCCCGCGGTGACCAGTTGCTCGACGTACAGGGTGTCGGGGAAGTCGGGGTTCTTCACGCCCGTGGACGCCCACAGCGGACGCTGCGGGTGCGCGCCCGCCGCGCGCAGCGTCTGCCAGCGCGGGGAGTTCATGACCTCCTCGTACGCGGCGTACGCCAGGCGGGCGTTGGCCACCGCGGCCCGGCCCTTCAGCTCTGCGGCCTCCGGCGTGCCGATCTTGTCGAGGCGGGAGTCGATCTCGGTGTCCACGCGGCTGACGAAGAACGACGCGACCGACTCGATCGTGGCCAGGTCGAGGCCGTTGGCCTTCGCCTTCTCCAGCCCGCTCAGCCAGGCGTCGAGCACCTGGCGGTAGCGCTCCAGCGAGAAGATCAGCGTGACGTTGACGCTGATGCCCTCGGCGATGGCCTGGGTGATCGCCGGCAGGCCCTCGACCGTCGCGGGGATCTTGATGTGCACGTTCGGCCGGTCGACCATCCACCACAGCGCGCGGGCCTCGGCGATGGTCGCGTCGGTCCGGCGGGCCAGGCGCGGGTCCACCTCGATCGACACCCGCCCGTCGACGCCGCGGGTGGCGTCGAAGACCGGCCGCAGCACGTCGGCCGCCCAGCGGATGTCGAACGTGGTGATCGCGCGTACGGCCTCCTCGACCGTCACCCCGCGCGTGGCGAGGTCGCGCAGCTGCGCGTCGTACGCGTCGCCCTTGCTGAGCGCGGAGGCGAAGATCGTGGGGTTGGAGGTGACCCCGGTCACGTTCTTGTCGCGGATCAGGGCGGAGAGGTTGCCGGAGCGCAGCCGCTCCCGGCTGATGTCGTCGAGCCAGATGGAGACTCCGGCGTCGGACAGCCGCTTCAGGTTCTCATTCATCCTTCGTCCCTCAGTTTCCGGTCGTCTCGCCCTTGTCGGCGCCGGTCTTGGCCAGGCTGGCCTTGGCGGCGGCGACGACGCGGTCGGCGGTGAGGCCGAACTGCTCGTAGATCGTCTTGTACGGCGCGGAGGCGCCGAAGTGATCGAGACCGAGGACCTCGCCCGCGTCACCCACGAACTCGCGCCAGCCGAGCGGGATTCCCGCCTCGACGGCGACCCTGGCACGCACGGCGGGGGGCAGCACGGTCTGCTTGTAGGCCGGGTCCTGCGCCTGGAACCACTCCACGCACGGCATCGAGACGACGCGGGTGGGGATGCCCTGAGACTCCAGGATCGTGCGGGCCTCGACGGCGAGCTGGACCTCGCTGCCGGTGCCGATGAGCACCACGGCCGGCTGGCCGTTCGACGCGTCCTGCAGCACGTAGCCGCCCCTGGCGACGGCGTCGGCGTCGCCGGTGCCCTCCAGGGTCGGGACGTTCTGCCGGGTCAGGGCGAGGCCCGCCGGCCGGTCGTCGTGCTCCAGCACGGCCTTCCAGGCGGCCGCGGTCTCGTTGGCGTCCGCCGGGCGGACGACGTCGAGGCCGGGGATCGCGCGCAGCGCCCACAGGTGCTCGATCGGCTGGTGGGTCGGGCCGTCCTCGCCGAGGCCGATCGAGTCGTGCGTCCAGACGTAGGTCACCGGCAGCTTCATCAGTGCGGCGAGTCGCACCGAGGGGCGCATGTAGTCGCTGAACACGAGGAACGTGCCGCCGTACGGGCGGGTGCCGTTGTGCAGCGCGATGCCGTTGAGGATCGCGCCCATGCCGTGCTCGCGGATGCCGAAGTGGAGGGTCCGGCCGTACCTGCTGCCGGGGAACTCCTTGGTCTGGTACTCGTCCGGGATGAAGGACGGCTCGCCCTTCATCGTGGTGTTGTTGGACTCGGCCAGGTCGGCCGAGCCGCCCCACAGCTCCGGCAGCACCGGCGCGAGCGCGCTCAGCACCTCGCCGGACGCCTTGCGGGTGGCCACCTGCGAGCCGATCTCGAACGACGGCAGCGCCTTGTCCCAGCCCTCGGGCAGCTTGCGGCCGGAGATGCGGTCGAACAGCTCCGCCCGCTCCGGGTTGGCCGAACGCCAGGCCTGGTAGCCCTCGTCCCACTCGGCGCGCAGCGCGCGGCCGCGCTGGACGACCTCGCGGGCGTGGTCCAGCACCTCGCCGGGGACGTCGAAGCTCTTCTCCGGGTCCATGCCGAGGACGCGCTTGGTCGCGGCGACCTCGTCGGCGCCCAGGGCCGAGCCGTGGATCTTGCCGGTGTTCTGCTTGTTCGGCGCCGGCCAGCCGATGACCGTGCGGAGCTTGATGAACGTGGGCCGATCGGTCTCCGCGCGGGCCGCCTCCATCGCCGCGTACAGCGCCTGGACGTCCTCCTGGTACTCCCCGGTGGCGGTCCAGTCGACCTCCAGGACGTGCCAGCCGTACGCCTCGTAGCGCTTGGAGATGTCCTCGGAGAGGGCGATCTGGGTGTCGTCCTCGATGGAGATGTGGTTGGAGTCGAAGACGACGGCGAGGTTGCCGAGCTTCTGGTGGCCGGCGAGCGCGCTGACCTCGTGGCTGATGCCCTCCTCGAGGTCGCCCTCGGAGGCGAAGCACCAGATCATGTGGTCGAACGGCGAGGCGCCCTCGGCCGCGTCGGGATCGAACAGGCCGCGCTCGCGGCGGGCGGCCATGGCCATGCCGACCGCGTTGCCGATGCCCTGGCCGAGCGGGCCGGTCGTGGTCTCCACGCCGAGGGTGTGGCCGTACTCCGGGTGACCCGGGGTGAGGCTGCCCCACTGGCGCAGCGACTTCAGGTCGTCGAGGGTCAGGCCGTAGCCGGACAGGTAGAGCTGGATGTAAAGCGTCAGGCTCGAATGCCCACAGGAAAGGACGAACCTGTCGCGTCCCGCCCACTTGGGATCCGATGGGTCGTGCCGCAGGACCCGCTGGAAGAGAAGGTAGGCGGCGGGGGCGAGGCTCATCGCGGTGCCGGGGTGACCCGATCCCGCCTTCTCCACGGCATCCATCGCAAGTGCACGTACGACGTCGACCGACTGCCGGTCAAGGTCACTCCACTCAAGGCTTGCGCTGCTCAACTGCTCGATCCCCTCTGGTTTTCGCGCCGGTTCTGGCATTTCCCGCCCACACGGGACCCTAACGGGTCGGCAGTAATACCGTTTGGTAGGCACCTCCGGTACGCGCCCGCGACTTCGCCCCCGGTTCGGGGACCACCCACTCCGGCGACTACAGTGAATGCTCAAGTGCCGGCCGCTGCCCGGAGATCCGCCCTAATCAGAAGGTTACGCGTTGACCTCGCACGTGTTGGAAGCGCCTTGACGGTCCTGACGAACAAGCAGGCGGTGGCCCCCCTCGGGCCGACCGCGACGGCCACGGCTCCCCGCTCCGCCGGGGCGCTCGTGAAGGCCTACGTGGCGCTCACCAAGCCGCGGATCATCGAACTGCTGCTGATCACGACCCTGCCGGTCATGTTCCTGGCGGCGCGCGGGCTGCCCGACCTGTGGACGGCCACCGCGACGATGGTCTTCGGCACGCTCTCCGCGGGCAGCGCCAACGTGCTGAACTGCTACATCGACCGGGACATCGACCGCACGATGCGGCGGACCCGCAGGCGGCCGCTCGCCAAGCACGACGTCTCCCCGGCGGGCGCGCTCGTCTTCGGTGTGATTCTCGGCACGTTGTCCACCCTCGGCCTCGCCCTCACGGTGAACGCGCTGGCCGCCGCGCTGTCGCTGGGCGCGATCCTGTTCTACGTCTTCGTCTACTCGCTGGTGCTGAAGAGGCGTACGTCACAGAACATCGTGTGGGGCGGCATCGCCGGGTGCATGCCGGTGCTGATCGGCTGGGCCGGCATCACCGGCGGGCTGTCGTGGGCTCCGGTCGTGCTGTTCGGCGTGGTGTTCTTCTGGACGCCGCCGCACACCTGGACCCTCGCCATGCGCTACCGCGAGGACTACGCGGCGGCCGAGGTGCCGATGCTCCCCGTGGTGGCCACCGAGCGCCGGGTCGTGCGGCAGGTCGTCGCCTACACCTGGGCCACCGTGCTGTGCTCGCTGCTGCTGTGGCCGGTCGCCGGCACCTCCCTGTTCTACCCCGCCGTCGCGCTCGTGCTCGGCGTGGTCTGCCTGGTGGAGGTCCACCGCCTGCTGGGCCGGGTGAACGCCGGCAAGACCGGCGTCGACCTGCGGCCGATGCGGTTCTTCCACTGGTCGAACATCTATCTGGCGCTGCTGTTCCTCGCCGTCGCCATCGACTCGCTGCTCGTCTGAGCGCCGCCGGAACTACGTCACAGCGCTGATGCCGGCCGGCGCGTCCTTGCGTACGGTCGAGCCATGGACGGCCGTCCTCGGCGTCCTCGCCGCGCTGGGCTCCGCGTCCGCGCTGTCCGAGCGCGGCCTCCGGCTCGATGCGGCCGGGTACGCGCTGGTGGGCGTGGCGGCGGCCGGCCTCGTGGGGCGGTGCGGCCGGTCGCGGCCGGGGTGGCGGTGCGCGCCTACCGCCGCGTGCGGGCGCGCGCCGCCGAGGCCGGGCGCCTGGGCCACATCCAGGAGGAGCGGCTGCGTTCCGGACCTCCTCTCGGGCCCGGGCCATCAGGAAGATCGTGTAGTCCACGCCGAGCGCCACCAGGAACAGGAAGCCGAGCGTGAGCACGGTCTGGTCGGTGTGGGGGAACCCCAGGGCGTGGAACAGCAGCGCCGACACGCCCAGCGCGGCGCCCGACGACGGCAGGGCGCAGCCGAGCAGCAGCAGAGGGGCGACGACCGCGCGCAGCAGGACGGCGAGGACCAGCGTGACCACCGCCGAGACGAGCGGCACGATCACGGCCAGGTCCCGGTCCATCGCGGCGTGCGGTGATCACCCAGGTGCGGCGGGGCCGCCGGGAGACCAGCGCGCCGATCCGCTCCCACACGGCCGCGGACCGGCCGCGGGGCCCGGGCCGGTCCCCGCGGAGGCAGGGGACCGCGGGCCAGAACACGCCCCGCCCGAGGGCCGTCAGAAGCGCCGGCAGCAGGGTGGTCATCACCAGCGTCGCGGCCAGTACGGCGATCGCGGCGAGCGGGCCGAGGTCCTTGGTGGCGTTCATGTCCGCCGCCAGCAGGGCCGGCGCGGCGAGGGCCATCGTCGCGGCGGAGGCCGCCACGGACGGCAGGGCGCGCCGCAGCGCGACCACCGCCGCCGGGTACGCGCGGGAGATGCCGCGCCTGCCCTCAGCGGCGGTAGGTGCTGCGCACGTTGTCGTCGGGCGCGGCCAGGCGCTCACCCGCCGGGCCCTCGGCGAAGCCCTTCAGCAGGTTGGTCGTCGCGGTCGTGACGAAGGCCCGGGTGCGCGCGCCGATGCCGTGCGCGCGGGGCAGGTCCCGGGTGCCCGCCATGAGCGTCTCGGCCCACCGCATGGTTCCCGAGGCGAACACCCCGGCCCCGCCCGGCGCGGTGTAGTAGGCCGCGTCGGCGAAGCTGGGCCGTCCCACGCAGGTGACCGGCGAGTGGGCGAGGATCTGCAGCGGCCTCGGCGTCGGCACGCCGGTGTTCACCCGGTCGTACTCCACCCCCACCAGGTGGGGGAAGGCGTCGCCGCGGCGCGCGCCGGTGCCGGCGAAGATCCAGTGGCCGGGCTCGTGCACGACGAAGGGCGCGTCGACCGGATAACCGTCGTAGTAGACCCCCACGAGCGACGACTCGGGGTCGGCCTTCGGCGCCGCCCGGAAGTCGGTGGTCGCCAGCGACGGGCGCCTGCGGACCAGCGGGTCGAGGTCCACCGCGGTCTTGTAGCAGACCACCGTCCGGCCGTCGTCCTCCAGTCGCACGCGGCGATAGCAGGTGTTGGCGCCCAGAAAGGCGAGGTTGACGCCCGCGTCACGGGCCCCGGCCACGGTGCGGCGGACCCCGGGCGTCCAGTACTCGTCGTGGCCGAGGAAGATCACGGCGGAGGCGCCGGACAGCACGTCGTGGCCGTCCTCCAGGTCGCCGTGCGTCGTGTAGGCCAGGGGCAGGCCGAGCCGTTCCGCCAGCGCCACCACCGGCCGTTCGTGGATCAGGAACTTCTCCATCCCGGTCCGGTCGTACGGCCGGTCGAAGCTGACCGCGAGCGACCGGCTCTCGTATCTGCCGTCCTCCCCGTAGTAGAGGCTGTAGCCGCCCCACCGGTTGTACGCCTGCCAGGTCGGGGTCGCGTGGACGAGCACCGTACGGCCGTCTCCGGAGGCCGAGCGCACGACCAGGGGCACGTACCGCTGGTGGCCGCGCTCGGAGTCGAGGCGCAGCAGATAGACCCCCTCGGGCCAGCCCTCGGTCGGCACCGTCATGCTCCGCCGCCAACCGGCGCGCACGATGCGGGTGTCCCCGGCCGCCCCCTCGCCGCGGCCCTGGTCGCGGCCTCGCGCCCACGGTGAGCGCCACACCCGGCGGGCCAGGGCGCCGCCGTACCAGCCCATCCGGTAGGCGGTGACCCGGAAGCGGTCCCCGGTCGTGGACACGTGCAGCCCGAAGGCCTCGCCGGGCAGCACGCTCGCGCGGTCGCAGTAGCCCTCGATCGCCTCGTCGGGGCCGGTCCGGTGGATCCGCCAGTCCGGGTCGCCGCCCAGGAGCCGTTCCGGTGCGGGACTGCGGGACGACCCGGGCGAGGCGGCCGTTCCCGGGGACGCGGCCTGTCCTGATCCCCCGAGCTGTACGGCGGGCTCGCAGGCGGCGACAGTGCCGGCGACCGTGCCGACGGCCGCCGCTGCCGCGACGCGCAGGAAGCCGCGCCGCCCGAGCCCGCCGCGTGGTGCGACGTTCATGATCGACCATTGTGCCGTGGGTTCCGGGCCAGTTCGCCGATCCTCCGGTTCGACATGCGGGATACTTCCCGGCACGGGATCTTTGGGATCTCCTGGGAACGGAGGAGGACCGCAGCGGCCGTGTTCGGTTACAGTCGCAAAGTGGCAGGCCTCGACCCTCGCGCCGTCCTGAAGGAACGCCCGTCCGTCGGTCTGATCGCGGGCCTGGTCATCGCCGGGATCTGCGCCCTGGTGTCGTTCTCCTTCGACATCATCAACGGCGACCCGGTCCAGTTCTTCATCGCGCTCGGGCTCGCGGTGGCGCCGGTGCCGCTGCTGCTCGCGGGCGTGCTCGCGCTGGACCGCATGGAACCCGAGCCGCGCAGCAACCTGGCCTTCGCGTTCGCCTGGGGCGCCGGCATCGCCGTGCTGCTCGCCGGGCTGCTGAACTCGCTCAACCTCGTCTACGTCGCCCACCAGCTCGGCGACGTCGGCAACGCGCGGAACCTCGTCGCCACCTTCGGCGCGCCGCCGGTCGAGGAGACGGCGAAGGGCCTGGTGCTGCTCGGGCTGCTGTGGTTCCGCCGGCACGAGCTTGACGGCCCGACCGACGGGATCATCTACGCCAGCATGGTCGGGCTGGGCTTCGCCATGTCCGAGAACGTCAGCTACTACATCGCCGCGCTGCAGGAGAACGGCGCCCAGGGGCTCGCCGCCACGCTCGTGCTGAGGGCCGTGCTCTCGCCGTTCGCCCACCCGCTGTTCACCTCGTTGATCGGCGTCGCGGTCGCGTACGCCGCCCAGCGCCGGGGCGCGGCGGGCGTCATCGTGATCGTCGTCGGCTGGATCGGCGCGATGCTGCTGCACGGCCTCTGGAACGGCCTGGCCACCTTCGGCGGGCTCGGCGGGCTGGCCGTCGCCTACCTGCTGCTGATGCTGCTGCTCGTGGTCGAGCTCGTGGTGATCTTCCGGGACAGGCGGCGGATCGTCGGGCTGATCCAGCACTACCTGCCGCCGTACGAGCGAAACGGGCTGATCAACCAGGCGGACATCTTCATGCTGTCGTCGCTGCGCCGCCGGCGGCACGCCCGGGCCTGGGCGAAGGCACTCGGCGGCCGGGCGGGGGCGCGAGCCATGATCGACTATCAGCTCGCCTCGACCGAGCTCGGGCTGCTGCACGCCCGCGCGGCGAGGGGCGGGGTCGACGAGGAGACCTTCCGCGCCCAGCAGCGGTCGCTGGCGGACCTGATGGCCTACGCCCGGATGTCGTTCCCGCTGCCGGAGCGCCACCAGGCGGACGCGGCGCGCGGGGTGCCGCCGCCGGGGTACGCCCCCGGCGCGCCGGCGCCGGGCCGATGGCCGGGCGGCCCTGCCGTGCCGCCCTGGTACGGCCCGCCCGGTCCCGGCGGCCCTCCCTCCGGCGGTCATGCTCCCGGTGGCCCTACCCCCGGTGGCCTCCCTCCTGGCGGTTACGGGCAGCAGCCGCCGCCCGGTCCCGGAGGGTACGGCCCGCCGCCACGGTGATCGGGGCGAGATGATCGGCGGATTCGCCGGTCGCGGTTGGCCGGGGCGCCTCGCGCGTGTTTCAATCACTGTGCGCGGTGGCCACTGATGGGTGGGCTCAGGAGGGCGTGCGGCGATGCCGCACGCGTTCTTCTCGTACGACAGCTCAAGACGGCGCGACCTTCCTCACCGGAGGCGTGCCCGCCCATCAGAGGAGAACCCCTGTGAGATTCCTGCCCCTGCGAACTCCGCGGTTGAGATCCAGGCGCAACCTCGCCGTCTTCGCCGCGGTGGCGGCCCTGCTCGCCGGCGTCGTCGCGATCGTGACCCAGACCGCCGCCGAGGCCCACGGCGCCCTGCAGGCCCCCGCCAGCCGCACCTACGCCTGCTACACCGACGGCCTGACCGGCGGCCAGATCATCCCCAAGAACGCCGCCTGCAAGGACGCGGTGGCGGCCGGCGGCACCCAGCCCCTCTACGACTGGTACGGCGTGCTCCGCTCCGACGGCGGCGGCCGCACCCGGGGCTTCATCCCGGACGGCCAGCTGTGCAGCGGCGGTTTCAGCAAGTACGCCGCCTACGACGCGGCCAGGACCGACTGGCCGACCACCACGGTCAGGGCCGGCGCGACGTACGACTTCGTCTACGGCGCCTGGGTGCCCCACCCCGGCGGCTTCAAGCTCTACGTCACCAAGGACGGCTACGACCCGACCAAGCCGCTGACCTGGGCGGACATGGAGGAGCAGCCGTTCCTCACAGCAGACCCCGAGCCCGCGGTCACCAACGGCGCCTACCGCTTCTCGGGCAAGCTGCCCAACAAGAGCGGCCGGCACATCATCTACGCCGTCTGGTACCGGTCCGACAGCCAGGAGACCTTCTACGGCTGCTCGGACGTGGACTTCGTCGGCGGCAACCCGTCGCCGAGCGCGTCCCCGAGCGCCAGTCCCAGCGCCAGCCCGAGCGTCACGCCCAGCCAGAGCCCTTCGGCGTCGCCGACGACCGGGAACCCGGCCTGCACCGCCACGGTGAAGCTGACCAACACCTGGCCGGGCGGCTTCCAGGGCGAGGCCACGATCAAGAACACCGGCACGACGCCGCTGAACGGCTGGTACATCCAGTGGCAGCTGTCGAACGGCGCGACGGTCACCCAGGCGTGGAACGGGACCTCGATGCAGAGCGGGCCGTTCGCGATGATCCACGCGCCGACTTACAACAACTCGCTGGCCCCGGGGGCCTCGGCCACGGCCGGGTTCCTCGGCTCCGGGTCGGCGGCGCCGACGATCAGCGACATCAGCTGCGGCTGAGCGGCGCGCGACGGTGAACTGAATCCGGATTCGCGGGAGACGCCGGGGAGGCCGCTGTGACGGCCTCCCCGGCGTCGCGCGATGGGTGGGCGGAGGAGGGTCCGCCTCGTACCCGCGGTGCGATAGCCACTGTGGTGTGGCCTCACCTCCCGTACGGACAGGTGGGAGCGCTCCCACGTGCCCCGGACCCTAACGCCGTCCTCCGCGACCGGCCAGCGGACCAGGCCCGCGCACCCCTGTCCGCCCAGGTCACCGCAGGCGGCCGGATGAAAGTTTCGCGGCGTCAGGAGGCCAGCGCGTGGTCGAGGGTGACCTCGCGCCGGCCGAGGAACCGTGGCGAGGAGTGCAGAACCAGGCCGTCGAGCAGGGCCTTGGCGGTGGCGGGGAACTCCCGCACCGCGTAGGCCGCCGTCTCCACCGGCCAGTCGTGGCTGGAGTCGTCGCCGACGCCGAACGCGTCGAGCCCGGCGGTCCGGCACAGCGCGACGGCCCGGGGGAGATGGAAGACCTGCGTGACCACCACGAGATGCGACGCCCCGAAGATCTCCTTGGCCCGGACGCAGGAGTCCCAGGTGTCGAACCCGGCGTAGTCGAGCACGATCCGCCCGGCGGGGACGCCTCTGGAGACCAGGTAGTCGCGCATGACCGTCGGCTCGTCGTAGCTCCTGCGGCTGTTGTCGCCGGAGAGCAGCAGGGCCCGCACCCGGCCCGCGCGGTAGAGCTCCGCCGCGATGTCGAGCCGGGAGCTCAGCATCGCGGAGGGGCGGTCGCCCATGACGCCCGCGCCGAGCACGAGCGCGGCCGGCATGGCGGGCACCGAGGCGGTCCACCGTGTGCCCGGCTCCGCCGTCACCCGGTGTGCCGCGCTCGTCAGCCAGGCCCAGGTGATCGGCGCCAGCGGCAGCACGCTCAGGGCGACGAGCGCCTGGAAGCCCCGGCGCCGGGCCGTACGCGACCAGGTCCAGGGCGCCAGGCGGGACAAGGAGTGGGGTAAGCCACCCACCTCGGTCACACCCCCGCGTGGTGGAGCTCCGGCTGTCCGGCGGCCGGGACGGGCGCGGGCCCCCGGGTGCGCATGAGGAACACGACGCGGAGCGCGCAGATCCACACGAGCGTCGCTCCCAGCACGTGCAGGAGCACCAGGGCCGCGGGCACGGCGAGGAAGTACTGGACGTATCCGACCACGCCCTGCGACAGCTCCACCCCGAGCAGCACGAGCGCGGCGCGCCGGGCGCGGCCGGGGGAGTCGGTCACGTGCAGGGCGAACAGCAGGGCGAACGTCAGCCCGACGACGACGTAGGCGACGTCGGTGTGCAGCCGCACCACGGTCTGGATGTCGAAGCCGAACCGCGAGGCCGCCTCGTCTCCCGAGTGCGGGCCGGTTCCGGTCACCACGACCCCCGCGAGCAGCAGCGTGAAGGCGGCGGCGACCAGCACGTAGCCCAGCGTGCGGATGTCCTTGTGGACCAGCCGCTGCGCCGGGGCGTCCCCCTCGGACGCCCGCGCACACAGCACGACGGCGGCGGCGGTCATGCCGATCGAGAAAAGGAAGTGGACGCTGACGGTCACCGGGTTGAGCATGCTGTGCACCACCAGGCCGCCCCACAGCGCCTGCACGACGACCCCGGCCGGCTGGAGCAGCGCGAGCCGCAGCAGGACCGGCCTGCCCTGTCCTGGACGGCCGTGCTCGCCGCGTCCCAGCCTCCAGGCGGCGACCACGCATGCGGCCGCGACCGCGAGCACCAGGAACGACAGCAGCCGGTTGCCGAACTCGATCGCCATGTTGAGCGGCGCGTGGGTGTCGATCCGGGCGGGCACGAAGCTGCCGGGCGTGCAACGCGGCCAGGTCGGGCAGCCGAGGCCCGAGCCGGTGACGCGGACGGCGGCGCCGGTGACGGTGATGCCGACGTTGACCACGATCGCCGCGAGCGCCCACCGCCGCATCGACTCGGCCGTCGGGAACACGATCGAGCGCAACAGGGCGAGCAGGGCGGCGCGGATCCGGTCAATCGTGGGCTTCACGACACTCATGGTAGGCGGCCCGCGGGGTGGTCCCCTCTCCGCCCCGAGCGCCCGTGCCTGCGTGAAGGGCCCGCTCCCGGAGCCCGTACGCGTTGATCATCGCGGACGGGGAAACGGTACGATCGGCCGTGGAGCGTGAGGGGGCGGTGGCCGGACGATGTCCGGGACGAGGGGAAGGCCGATGCGCGGAGAACCGGTATCCGGCGAACCGGTGCGCGGGCAACCCATGCCTCCACAACCCATGCCTCCAGAACCTGTGCCTCCAGAACCTGTGCCCCCGAAACGTGTGCTCCCGAACCCTGGGCCCGCGGGATCCGGCGACGCCCGCCCGGCGGTCCCGGCCACCCGGCAGAACCTGCGCGAGCAGGTGGCGCAGGCGCTGCGCGACGCGCTGGTGGCCGGAGAGATGCGGCCGGGCGTCGTCTACTCGGCGCCCGCCCTGGCGGCGAGGTTCGGCGTCTCCGCCACGCCGGTGCGCGAGGCGATGCTCGACCTCGCGAAGGAGGGCCTGTTCGAGGCCCTGCGCAACAAGGGCTTCCGGGTGGCCGAGGTGTCCGAGCGGGACCTCGACGAGATCATCGAGATCCGGCGGCTGATCGAGGCGCCCACGGTGGCCAAACTGGCCCGGGAGGGCCGCGGCGCCGAGGCCGAGGAGCTGCGCCCGCTCGCCCGGGAGATCGTCGCGGCGGCGGCCCGCGGCGACCTGCTCGCCTACGTCGCGGCGGACCAGCGGTTCCATCTGGCGCTGCTCGGCCTGTCGGGCAACGCCCGGCTGGTGGAGACGGTCAGGGACCTGCGTGCCCGGGCCCGGCTCTATGGGCTGCGCGGGCTGCCCGACACGCGCATGCTGGTGGCCTCCGCCCGCGAGCACCTCGGCCTTCTCGACGCCGTCGTCCGCGGCGACGCCCCGGCGGCCGAGCGCCTGACGCACCACCATCTCCAGCACGTACGCGCGATCTGGTCGGCCGACCCGCCGCGGCAGGCGCCGCAGTAGGTCCCGCACGAGGGCGCGGTGGCTGAGGGACGGCGGCGGGACGGATCAGTCGCCGGCGCGGGTGGCGCCGATGGAGGCGACGACCACGCAGCCGATCGCCGCCCACTCGCGGCCCTGGAGCACCTCGTGCAGGACGAACAGGCCGACGAGCGCGGCGACGGCGGGTTCCAGGCTCATCAGGATCCCGAAGACCCGCTTGGGCATCCGGCGCAGGGCCTCCAGCTCCAGAGAGTAGGGGATGACCGACGAGAGCAGACCGACGCCGGCCCCGAGGAGCAGGATCTCGGGCCGCAGCAGGGCGTCGCCGCCCGCCGCGACCCCGAGGGGGGTGGTGAGGACCGTGGCCACGATCATGGCGAAGGTCAGCCCGCTCGCGCCGGGGAAGCGGGCGCCGGTGGCAGCCGAGAACACGATGTAGGCGGCCCAGAACGTCCCGGCCAGCGCGGCGAACGCGATGCCGGCCCAGCTCGCGGAGCCCGCCTCGCCCCAGGGCGCGAGCAGGATCACGCCGGCGGCGGCCAGCGCCACCCACAGCAGGTCCAGCCGGCGGCGGGAGGACACCACGGCCAGGGTGAGCGGCCCGAGGAACTCGATGGACACCGCGATCCCGATCGGCAGCCGGGCCAGGGCCTCGTAGAACGACAGGTTCATCAGGCCCAGGCTGAGCCCGAAGGCGACGCCGACGCCGAGGTCGCGCCTCGACAGCCCGCGCACCTTCGGCCGCACCACGACCAGGAGCATGACGGCGCCGGTGGCGATGCGCAGGAACACCATCGCCGCGGGGGGAACCTGCGTGAACAGGTTCTTGGCCAGCCCGGCCCCGACCTGGACCGACAGGATGGCCAGCAGCACCAGCCCCGGCGGCGGCACCGCGTCCGACGCCGCCCGCAGCGCTCGCCCGGCCCGCGGCCCCGCCCGGTACGGCTCGGCCGCCCCGGACAGCGATTCAGCCGTCATGCCCAACCCTCACCCGTCACTTGATCAGCGCAAACTCCGCAATCATACGGTGCCGACATCGGGCGCAAACGGGCAATGTCCCGGCCGGGGGCTACTCCCAGCGGAAGGTGCGGGCGGCCAGGGCGAGGGCGGCGACGGCCCAGCAGAGCAGTACGAGCAGCGGGCCGCCGGGGAAGCCGCCGCCGTCGCTCAGGACGGCGCGCAGGCCGGAGGTGAGCGCGCTGATCGGCAGTAGTTCCAGCACCTGCCGCACCCCGCCCGGGAACCGGTCGAGCGGGAACAGCACGCCGCCGAGCCCGAGCAGCACCAGGTAGACGAGGTTGGCTCCGGCGAGTGTCGCCTCCGCCCGCAGCGTGCCCGCCATGAGCAGGCCGAGGCCGCTGAAGGCCGCGGTGCCGAGCAGCAGGAGCGGCACGGCCCACAGCGCGCCGAGCGACGGGCCGCCGTGCGGCGACCAGCCGAGGGCCAGGGCCACCACGGTGATCACCACGATCTGCAGCGCCTCGACCGCGACGACGGCGACGGTCTTGGCCAGCAGGAGCCCCGTACGCGACAGCGGGGTGGCGCCGAGGCGCCGGAGCACGCCGTACCGCCGCTCGAAGCCGGTGGCGATGGCCTGGCCGGTGAACGCGGTCGACATGACCGCGAGCGCGAGGATGCCGGGGGCGACGAAGTCGACCCGCCGGCCGCCGCCGACGTCCACCAGCGGAGCGGCGGAGAAGCCGGCCAGGAGCAGGACCGGGATGATCATGGTGAGCAGGAGCTGCTCGCCGTTGCGCAGCATGGCCCGGATCTCCGCGCCCGCCTGCGCGAGCACCATCCGGTGCAGCGGCGCGGCCCCGGGCCGCGGGGTGAGGTCCAGCGTGGTGATCGCGCTCACCGCAGCTCCCTGCCGGTCAGTTCGAGGAAGACGTCCTCCAGCGTGCGCCGCTCGATGCGCAGGTCCTCGGTGGTCACGCCCTCGGTGGCGCACCACGCGGTGACGGTCGCCAGCAGCTGGGGGCCGACCAGTCCCTCGATGATGTAGTGCCCCGACGGCGACTCCTTGGCGGCGCTGCCCGGCGGCAGCGCCGCGAGCAGCTCCTCCAGGTCGAGGCCGGGACGGGCGCGGAACCTGAGCTGGCGCTCGGCCCCGGTCAGCGCCGACGGCGTGCCCTCGGCGACCACCCGTCCGTGGTCGATGACCACCACGTGGTCGGCGAGCTTCTCGGCCTCGTCCATCTGGTGGGTCGTCAGCACGACCGAGACCCCCGCGTCGCGCAGCGCGGTGACCAGGTCCCAGCAGGCGTGCCTGGCCTGCGGGTCGAGCCCGGCCGTCGGCTCGTCCAGGAAGACCAGCTCGGGCCGCCCGACGACGGCCGCCGCGAGCGACAGGCGCTGCTGCTGGCCGCCCGACAGCCGCCGGTACGGCGTGCGCGCGTGCGCGGTCAGCCCGAGCAGGGCGAGCAGGGCGTCCGGATCGAGGGGATGGGCGTAGAAGCGGGAGACCACCCGCAGCCACTCGCCCGCGCGGGCGGCCGGAGGCACCCCGCCCGCCTGCGGCATGATCCCCAGACGTGGCTTCAGCGCGGAATCGGCCGGGTCGAGCCCGAGCACCCGCACGGTTCCGCCGTCCGGCCTGCGGAACCCCTCGCAGATCTCGATCGTGGAGGTCTTGCCCGCGCCGTTCGGGCCGAGGATGGCGGTGACCGCGCCCCGGGCGCAGGTGAGAGCCAGCCCGTCGACGGCCGTGGTGCGGCCGTACCGCTTGACCAGTCCGTCGATCTCGACCGCCGGCGCGGTGTCACCGGCGCCGCTGTCACCCACGCCGCCGGGCGTGCTGTCAACCCCGGTCACGCGACCGGCCTCCCCTCACAGACGCGACCGCGGAGCGGGACGGAAACCCGGACGCCGCTCCACGTCGTCGACTGCATCGAGTTTAGGGAGCGGGGGGCGCGCTCTCGTCGGCGGATGCCGCTCCCGGACGCCCGCGGAGTAAAGGACGCGGAAAACCTTCGCGGCGCCGTCGTCCCAGGTTAGGTAAGCCTTGCCTGCGTGAGAAATTGCATGCCCGCCGACCTCGTCTTGGGTTTGTCGACCGGGAAGGAATTACGGCACACTGATGTTGTGAAAAACGTGCAGGGGAGACAGAGCGCGGAGAAGGCCGTGGCGACGCGGCCGTTCTCGGCGTCCCCGTCCCCCGCGCGTGCGGGCACCACCACCATCGCCTCCGCCACCGTCGGCAAGGACATCAGCGCCGAGCGGGGCACCCGGGCCAGGGTGGCGCGGCTCATCCTGGAGCACGGCCCCGTGACCGCCGCGGCGCTCGGCGAACGGCTCGGGCTGACACCGGCCGCGGTGCGCCGCCACCTCGACGCGCTGCTGGCCGACGGCATGATCGAGCCGCGTACGGCCCGCCCCCGCGGTCAGCGGGGACGTGGCAGGCCGGCCAAGATGTTCGCGATCACCGACGCGGGCCGCAGCGCCTTCGTCCACGCCTACGACGACCTGGCCGGCAGCGCGCTGCGCTTCCTGGCCGAGCGCCTGGGCGGCGAGGCGGTGTCGGAGTTCGCGCAGGCTCAGGTGTCCGGGCTGGTCGGCAGGCTGGAGACGCTGATGCGCGAGGTCCCGGCCGAGCAGCGGGTCCGCGTGCTGGCGGAGGCGCTCTCGACGGAGGGCTACGCGGCGTCCGCGACCGCGACCGGCAAGGGCGGCGAGCAGCTGTGCCAGCACCACTGCCCGGTGGCGCACGTCGCGGCGGCGTTCCCGCAGCTGTGCGAGGCGGAGACCGAGGCGTTCGCCCGGTTGCTCGGCACTCCGGTGCAGCGGCTGGCCACGATCGCCAACGGCGACGGCGTCTGCACCACCCACGTCAGTTCACCCGCGCTGGCCGCGCGGCACGCGCGTGCCGATCCATCGGGTCGGCCCACACCGGCCGCACACATACCGACCGCACATATATCGAGCACATCGACGAGCAAGGAGTCCGGCAGGTGACTGTCACCGACCGCCCGGAGCTGGAAGGCCTCGGGAATTACAAGTTCGGCTGGGCCGACGCGGACGTGGCGGGGGCCACGGCCAAGCGTGGGCTGTCCGAAGAGGTCGTCCGCAACATCTCCGCGCTCAAGAACGAGCCGGAGTGGATGCTCGACCTGCGCCTCAAGGGCCTTCGGCTGTTCCATAAGAAGCCGCTGCCGACCTGGGGCTCCGACCTCACGGGCATCGACTTCGACAACATCAAGTACTTCGTGCGCTCGACCGAGAAGCAGGCCGCCTCCTGGGACGAGCTGCCGCCCGACATCAAGAACACCTACGACAAGCTCGGCATCCCGGAGGCGGAGAAGCAGCGCCTCATCGCCGGTGTCGCCGCCCAGTACGAGTCCGAGGTCGTCTACCACAAGATCCGTGAGGACCTCGAGGAGAAGGGCGTCATCTTCGTCGACACCGACACCGGCCTGCGCGAGCACGAGGAGCTCTTCAAGGAGTACTTCGGCACGGTGATCCCGGTCGGCGACAACAAGTTCGCCGCGCTCAACACCTCCGTGTGGTCCGGTGGCTCGTTCATCTACGTGCCGCCGAACGTGAACGTCGAGATCCCGCTGCAGGCCTACTTCCGGATCAACACCGAGAACATGGGCCAGTTCGAGCGGACGCTGATCGTCGTGGACGAGAACTCCTACGTCCACTACGTCGAGGGCTGCACCGCGCCGATCTACTCGTCCGACTCGCTGCACTCGGCGGTCGTCGAGATCGTCGTGAAGAAGGGCGCCCGCTGCCGTTACACGACGATCCAGAACTGGTCGAACAACGTCTACAACCTGGTCACCAAGCGCGCCGTGGCGTACGAGGGCGCGACCATGGAGTGGATCGACGGCAACATCGGCTCCAAGGTCACGATGAAGTACCCGGCCGTCTACCTCATGGGCGAGCACGCCAAGGGCGAGACGCTGTCGGTCGCCTTCGCCGGCGAGGGCCAGCACCAGGACGCGGGCGCCAAGATGGTGCACCTCGCGCCGAAGACCTCCTCGACGATCATCTCCAAGTCCGTCGCGCGCGGCGGCGGCCGCACGTCCTACCGCGGCCTGGTGCAGATCGACGAGGGCGCGGCCGGCTCGGCCTCGACCGTCAAGTGCGACGCGCTGCTGGTCGACCAGATCAGCCGGTCCGACACCTACCCCTACGTCGACGTCCGCGAGGACGACGTCTCCATGGGCCACGAGGCCACGGTCTCCAAGGTGTCGGAGGACCAGCTGTTCTACCTGATGAGCCGGGGCCTCGGCGAGGACGAGGCGATGGCCATGATCGTCCGTGGGTTCGTCGAGCCGATCGCCCGCGAGCTGCCCATGGAGTACGCCCTGGAGCTCAACCGCCTGATCGAGCTGCAGATGGAAGGAGCGGTCGGCTGATGGGCCTGGAGACCAAACCGCTGTCGACGCTGCACGAGAAGGCGTCGTACGACGTGGCGGACTTCCCGGTGCCGACGGGCCGCGAGGAGGAGTGGCGCTTCACGCCGCTCGCCCGGTTGAAGGGGCTGCACGACGGCACGGCCGCCGTCACCGGCGGGGTCGTGGTGGACGTCGAGGCCGCGCCCGAGGTGCGGGTCGAGACCGTCGCCCGCGACGACGCGCGGCTCGGCCGGGCCTACACCCCGGCCGACCGGGTCAGCGCCCAGGCGTACTCGTCGTTCGAGAAGGCCACCGTCGTCACGGTCCCGAAGATGACGGCCGCCTCCCGGCCCACCGTGATCACGCTGCGCGGGTCCGGGGACGGCGCCGCGGCGTACGGGCACATCCTCGTGTCGGTGGAGCCGCTGGCCGAGGCCGTGCTGGTCCTGGACCACCGCGGCAGCGCGGTCTACGCCGACAACGTCGAGTTCGACGTGGCCGAGGGCGCGACGCTCAAGGTCGTCAGCCTGCAGGACTGGGACGACGACGCCGTTCACGTCTCCCACCACCACGCGAGGCTCGGCAAGGACGCGACGTTCCGGTCCTTCGTGGTCACCCTCGGCGGCGACCTCGTACGGCTGTCGCCCTCGGTGTCGTACACCGCGCCGGGCGGCGACGCCGACCTCACCGGGCTCTACTTCGTGGACGCCGGGCAGCACCTGGAGCACCGCCTGCTGGTGGACCACAGCGTGCCGAACTGCCGCAGCAACGTGACCTACAAGGGCGCGCTGCAGGGCGACGAGGCCCACGCGGTCTGGATCGGCGACGTGATCATCCGGGCCGAGGCCGAGGGCACCGACACCTACGAGCTCAATCGCAACCTCCTCCTCACCGACGGCGCCCGCGCCGACTCGGTGCCGAACCTGGAGATCCTCACCGGCGAGGTCGCGGGAGCGGGACACGCGTCCGCCTCCGGTCGCCTCGACGACGAGCACATCTTCTACCTGCAGGCCCGCGGCATCCCGTTCGACGAGGCCCGCCGCCTGGTCATCCACGGGTTCTTCGCCCAGTTGCTGGAGAAGATCCAGCTGCCTGAGCTGCGTGAGCGCGTGCTGTCCGCGGTCGAGGCGGAGCTGGCCCGATGAGCGGCGAGACGCCCCACTGGGAGAAGGTCTGCCAGGTCGCGGACATCCCCGACGGCGGCGTCGTCGGCGTGGAGGTCGGGGACACGCCGGTCGCGCTGGTGCGGACCGGCGGCGAGGTCTTCGCCCTGCACGACGTGTGCTCGCACGCCGAGGTCCGCCTCAGCGAGGGCGAGGTGTACGACCACACGCTGGAGTGCTGGCTGCACGGCTCCTGCTTCGACCTGCGCAGCGGGAAGCCCACCGGGCCGCCCGCGACCAGGCCCGTCAACGTCTACCGAGTCAAGATCGAAGGCGACGACGTGTACGTCTCGCTCTCGAAGGAGTAAATACACAGTGTCCACCCTTGAGATTCGTGACCTGCACGTCGCCGTGGGCGACAAGGAGATCCTGCGCGGCGTCGACCTGACGGTCCGCAGCGGCGAGACCCACGCCATCATGGGCCCGAACGGCTCGGGCAAGTCCACGCTGGCGTACGCCATCGCGGGGCACCCCAAGTACACCGTCACCTCCGGCAGCGTCCTGCTCGACGGCGAGGACCTGCTGGACATGGCGGTGGACGAGCGCGCCCGCGCCGGGCTGTTCCTCGCCATGCAGTACCCGGTCGAGGTCCCCGGCGTCAGCGTGTCGAACTTCCTGCGTTCCGCGATCACCGCGGTCCGCGGCGAGGCGCCGAAGCTGCGCGAGTTCGCCAAGGAGCTGAAGTCGGGCATGGACGCGCTGTCCATCGACCCGGCCTTCGCCCAGCGCAACACCAACGAGGGCTTCTCCGGCGGTGAGAAGAAGCGGCACGAGATCCTCCAGCTCGAACTGCTCAAGCCGAAGATCGCGGTGCTGGACGAGACCGACTCCGGCCTCGACGTCGACGCCCTGCGCGTCGTCTCCGAGGGCGTCAACCGGTTCCGCGCCTCCGGCGACACCGGCGTGCTGCTGATCACCCACTACACCCGCATCCTGCGCTACGTGAAGCCGGACTTCGTCCACGTCTTCGCCGCCGGGCGCGTGGTGGAGGAGGGCGGCCCCGAGCTGGCCGACAAGCTGGAGGCCGAGGGCTACGAGGCGTACACCTCGAAGGCGGCGTCCGCCTGATGAGTGCCGTGCCCGGCTTCGACGTGGAGAGGATCAGGAAGGACTTCCCGGTCCTCACCCGCGAGCTTCCCGGAGGCAGGCCGCTGGTCTACCTCGACTCCGGCAACTCCTCCCAGAAGCCGGCCCAGGTGGTCGAGACCATGCGCGACCACCTGACCTGGCACTACGGCAACGTCGGCCGGGCGCTGCACGTGCTCGGCAGCGAGTCGACGACGGCGTACGAGGCCGCCCGCGACCGGATCGCCGCGTTCGTCGGCGCGCCGTCGCGGGACGAGATCGTCTTCACCAAGAACGCCTCCGAGGCCCTCAACCTCGTGGCGTACGCCTTCGGCAACCCCATCAACGAGGACGAGCGGTTCCGGATGGGCCCCGGCGACGAGATCGTGATCTCGGAGATGGAGCACCACTCCAACATCGTGCCGTGGCAGCTGCTCGCGCAGCGCACCGGCGCGACACTGCGCTGGTTCCCGGTGACCGACGAGGGCCGCCTCGACGTCGAGGGCCTGGAGGAGCTGGTCAACGAGCGGACGAAGATCGTCTCGATCACGCACCAGTCGAACGTGCTGGGCACGGTCAACTCGGTCTCGCCGATCCTGGCGCGGGCGCGCGAGGTCGGCGCGCTGATGATGCTCGACGCGTCGCAGTCAGTGCCGCACCAGGCCGTGGACGTGGCCGAGCTGGGCGTCGACTTCGTCGCGTTCACCGGCCACAAGATGGTGGGCCCCTCCGGCATCGGCGTGCTGTGGGGCCGGCGTGAGCTGCTCGACGCGATGCCGCCGTTCCTCGGCGGCGGCGAGATGATCGAGGCGGTCTGGATGGACCACTCGACGTACGCGCCGGTGCCGCACAAGTTCGAGGCCGGGACGCCGCCCATCGTGGAGGCCATCGGGCTCGGCGCGGCGGTCGACTACCTGACCGCCGTCGGCATGGACCAGATCAAGGCGCACGAGAAGGAACTGGTGGCGTACGCCCTGGAGGCGCTGCCGGAGCTCCCCGGCCTGAGGATCATCGGGCCGCGCACGCCCATCGCCCGCGGCGGCACGATCTCGTTCACACTGGAGGGCATCCACCCCCACGACGTGGGGCAGATCCTCGACGACGTGTACGGGATCGCGGTCCGGGTAGGTCATCACTGCGCCCGGCCGCTGCATCTCAGGTTCGGAATTCCGGCCACCACACGGGCGTCTTTCTACCTGTACAACACGACGGCCGAGATCGACGCACTGGTCCGCGGCCTCCACCACGTGCAGAAGGTGTTCGGCTGAACATGATCGCTGAATCCATGTACCAGGAGCTGATCCTGGAGCACTATAAGCATCCCCAGGGGCGGGGTCTGCGGGAGCCCTTCGACGCCGAGGTCCACCACGTCAACCCCACCTGCGGCGACGAGCTGACGCTGCGGGTGAAGGTGGCCGACGGCGGCAAGGTGCTCGACGTGTCCTACGACGGCCAGGGCTGTTCGATCAGCCAGGCCGCCGCCTCGGTGCTGCACGAGCTCGCCACCGGCTCCACGGTGGACGAGTCGCTGTCGGTGGTGGAGGAGTTCACCCGGCTGATGCAGGGCAGGGGCCAGGTGGAGCCCGACGAGGACGTGCTGGGCGACGCCGTGGCGTTCGCCGGCGTGGCGAAGTTCCCGGCCAGGGTCAAGTGCGCGCTGCTGGCCTGGATGGCCTACAAGGACGCGCTGATGCGGAGCCAGGGATGACCGGACGCCCCACCGGTGTTGACCGGCACGCGGAGAGCGTGACCCGGCCCGGGAGAAGAGCTGAGGAGACGACGTGAGCAAGCCCACCGAGACCCCCACGGGAACCGTGACGGAGGCCGCCGAGCCCGGCGCCTTCGACGGGTCTCCCAGCCTGGACGACCTGATGGAGGCGCTGAAGGACGTCGTCGACCCCGAACTCGGGATCAACGTGGTCGACCTGGGCCTCGTCTACGGCGTCAACCTCGACCCGGCCGGCGAGGGCGAGCGGCCGATCGCGACGATCGACATGACGCTCACCAGCGCCGCCTGCCCTCTCACCGACGTCATCGAGGACCAGGCCAACTCGGCCCTCGCCGACCTGGTCTCCAACGTGGTCATCAACTGGGTCTGGCTGCCGCCGTGGGGCCCGGACAAGATCACTGACGAGGGCCGCGACCAGCTCAGGATGCTCGGCTTCAACGTCTGATCCGTCCCGCCGCCGTCTGCTCCGCCCGGTCCGTGGCGGCCTTCCGCCGGGAGGCCGCCCGCCGGTGCTCATCCCGCCGCGCGGGTCCGTGTCGCTTTGTGTCGCCCCACGCGGCGCGGGAATGCCGTACAGTGATTCTTTGCTTCATCTTGTGCGACGCGAGTCGAGCGTCCGTGGGAGGCCGCCGCCTGGCGGCCCGCCGCACCGGACGCCCGCGCACGGTTCTCTGTGCGCACGGTTACTCGGGCGCACGGGCCGCCGGTGAGCCACCGGCGTGCAGCGCCCGAAAGGTACGGCTCGCCGTACGTCATGGGTCGTCCTTTCGCAGAAGTGACGCCCCCACGTGCTCCGGCACGTTCTCAACCCGTCCACGTGGCGGGATCTCCTACGAAAGGCACGATTACGTGACCATGCTTGACCTCGGTGACGGCACGACCGCCGGTATCACCGAGAACCCCGTTGAGTTCGCGGACCTGGGACTGCCCAGGCCGCTCGTGACGGGGCTCGCCCGCCAGGGCATCACCGCGCCGTTCCCGATCCAGCAGGCGGCCATTCCCGACATCCTCGCCGGACTCGACGTCCTCGGGCGGGGCCGGACCGGTTCCGGCAAGACCCTCGCGTTCGGCCTGCCCACGCTGGCCAGGATCGCGGGGGAGCGGGCCCGCCCCCGGCGGCCCCGCGCCCTCGTCCTCGTGCCCACCCGCGAACTCGCGTTCCAGGTGGCGAACGCCATCGAGCCGCTCGGCCGGGGGCTGTCGCTGCGCACCAGGACGGTCGTCGGCGGCATGCCGATGGGCCGTCAGATCGAGGACCTGCGCCGGGGGGTCGACATCGTCGTCGCCACGCCCGGCCGCCTCACCGACCTGATGGAGCAGGGCGAGTGCGACCTCGGCGAGGTCGAGATCACCGTCCTCGACGAGGCCGACCACATGTGCGACCTCGGATTCCTCCCGGTGGTGACCGCGATTCTGGCGCGCACGCCGGCGGGCGGCCAGCGGCTGCTGTTCTCCGCGACGCTCGACGGCGACGTGGACAAGCTGGTCCAGCGGTTCCTGACGGACCCGGTCGTCCACTCGCTGGACCCGGCCACCTCCCCGGTCGACACCATGGAGCACCACCTGCTCCAGGTGCACCGGGAGGAGAAGACGGACGTCACCGCGGAGATCGCCAACCGCGACGGCCGGACCATCCTGTTCGTGCGGACCCAGCACGGCGTGGACCGGGTCGTCAAGCAGCTGGCCCGCGCGGGAGTCCGCGCCGGCGGCCTGCACGGCGGCAAGCGGCAGAACCAGCGCACCCGCATCCTCGACGGGTTCCGCCGGGGCGACATCGGCGTGCTCGTCTGCACGGACGTCGCGGCCCGCGGCATCCACGTGGACGACGTGAGCCTCGTGCTGCACGTCGACCCGCCGGCCGACCACAAGAGCTACCTGCACCGCGGCGGCCGTACGGCCCGCGCCGGCGAGCACGGGGTGGTGGTGACGCTGGTGCTGCCGAGCGAGCGCCGCGCCACCGAGTCACTGACTCGCAAGGCGGGGGTCACCGCGTCCCGGCACCGGGTGACTCCGGGCGACCCGGTCCTGGCCGACATCGCCGGGGCC
Organism: Microbispora cellulosiformans; assembly: GCF_008728085.1. NCBI lineage: Bacteria > Bacillati > Actinomycetota > Actinomycetes > Streptosporangiales > Streptosporangiaceae > Microbispora > Microbispora cellulosiformans. Next base: position 81,681 of record NZ_VYTZ01000006.1, read on the forward strand.
AGGCGGCCGAGCGGCGACACGGTGCCCGTGTGGGAACCGGAGGTGCGCACGCCGCTTCGGTCCCGGCCGGACGACCAGTCCCGGGCCGGCCGCCCCCGGCGCTTCGGCGACCGCTCCCGCAGCGGTGGCGGCGGCGGTGGCACCGGACGCGGCGGTGGCGAGCGTTCCTACAGTGGCGAGCGTTCGTACGGCGGCGACCGGCCGCACAGCGGTGACCGGCCCCATGGCGGTGAGCGCTCCTACGGCGGTGCCGGACGTCCTCGCGGTGGGAGCGGTGGCAGCGGCGGCACCGGCGGCGGATACAGCGGCGGTGGCGGGCGCGGCAGTGGCGGCCGCCGTTACACCGGCCGCTGAGCGTGCTGTCTGAGCCGGCTCTTCTGAACCGACCCTGCTGAGCCGACCCTGCTGAGCCGGCCCTTCTGAGTCGACTCTGCTGAGCCTGGACCTTCGACCGGGCCTTCCCGAGGGGAGGGATCGCGACCATCAGGATCGCGATCCCTCCCCTCGGTGCTGCTCAGCCCTTGAGGCCGCTCAGCACGATGCCGCGGGTGAAGTAGCGCTGGAAGGCGAGGAAGAAGGCGATCGACGGCAGGGAGGCGAGCAGGCCGCCCGCCATGATCGCCCCCTGGTTCTGCGCGCCCGTGAAGTAGGAGTTGAGGCGGGCGAGCGCGACCGGGATGTTCGCCATCTCGTCGCTCTGCACGAGGATCAGCGGCCACAGGAAGTTGTTCCACTCGGCGAGCACGATGAAGATCGACATCGCGGCGAGGGCGGGGCGCAGCAGCGGCAGCACGATCCGCCACCAGATGCGCCACTCCCCGGCGCCGTCGACCCGGGCCGCCTGGATGAGCTCGTCCGGGATCGAGTGGAGGAACTGCACCAGGAAGAACAGCACGAACGCCTTGGCCAGCGCCGGGATGACGTAGCCCTGGTAGGTGTCCAGCCAGCCCAGGTTCCGCATGATGACGTAGTTGGGCACGAGCGTGGTCTGCCAGGGCACCATCATCGAGGCGACGATCATCAGGAAGATCAGCCGCCGCCCCGGCACCCGGTGTTTGGTGATCACGTACGCCGCCAGCGAGGCGATCAGCAGCGAGCCCACCGTGATCGTGACCGTGATCAGCAGGCTGTTGAACATGAACCGGCCGAAGCCGAAGTCGACCTGGAACCGCTGGAAGAGGCCCTGGAGATGTCCGGGATTGACCTTGGTGGGGGAGTATCCGGGGTCGTAGAAGTTGTCCAGGGTGGGGTGCTCGGGCACGAACGACGGCGGCTGCCTGTCGAGCTCCGTCACCGGTTTGAACACCGTGATCAGCATCCAGTAGAACGGCGCGATCATGGTGAGCGACAGCAGGTAGAACGGCAGGCGCAGCAGGCCGCCACGCCGGGTGCCGGAACCCGGTCGCCGCGGCGTGGGCGCGGGAGGCGCGGTGACGGGGGCGGTGAGAGGAGCGGTGGCCATCACAGCTCCTTCAGCGCGCGGCCGATGCGGAGGTTGACCATGCTGATCGCGAAGATGATCAGGAAGAGCACCCAGGCGATCGCCGAGGCGTAGCCGAGCTTGAAGTGCGTGAAGCCCTGGTCGTAGAGGTAGGGCACGATCATCAGGCCCGAGTCGAGCACGCCGCCGATGTTGTTGGTGCCCCGGAACACGATGTAGACGGCTTCAAAGACCTGGAAGGCCCCGATCAGGCCGGTCACGACCACGTACGTGGTGACCGGGCGGAGCAGCGGCAGCGTCACCCGGCGGAACTGCTGCCAGGGCGTGGCGCCGTCGATGCGGGCCGCCTCGTAGTACTCCTGGGGGATGGAGCCCAGCCCGGCGACGTACAGGACCATGCCGTAGCCCATCCCGCCCCACACCGACATGAGCACGAGGATCGGGATCGTGAGCCCGGGCGTGGCCAGCCACTCGACGGCCCGGCCGCCGAACCATCCCACGACGGTGTTGGCCAGGCCGAAGTCGCCCGGATTGAAGATCCACTTCCAGAGCAGCATGAGCGCGATGGACGAGGTCACCGAGGGCAGGAAGAAGACGGTCCGCATGACGCGGTGCCGCCAGCCCGACCCGCCGAAGGCCAGCGCGAGGCCGAGCGACAGCAGCGTGCCGATGCCGACCGACGCCACCACGTAGAGGAACGTGTTGCCGAGGGCGTGGCGGAACCTGTCGTCGTCGAACAATAGGCGCCGGAAGTTCTCCAGGCCGGCGAACTCGGGGGCGGTCACCCCGTCGAACTTCGTGAAGCTGAGATAGAGCGAGTTGGCCAGCGGCCAGACCAGGAAGCCGGCGAACAGGGCGAGGAACGGCAGCAGCATCAGATAGGACGTGCCGTGGCGGCGCCATCGGTGGCGGGACACGGCGGCAGGGGTTGCCATGGAGTCTCTCCAGTCCAGTGAGGGGCCGCCCCGCGATCCGTACACGAACGCGGGGCAGCCGGGGAGGGGTGCCGCGAGCCGGTGAGAGGTCAGGTGTCACCGGCCGGTCGGCGGCCGTCGGCGGGGGGTCAACCGGCGTTGCGCTCCATGACCTTGGCGGCCTCGCCCAGGGCCGTCTTCATGTCGGCCTTGCCGAGGATCGCCGACTGGAGATGCTTGGCCACGTCGCCCGCGCTCTCGTCCCAGCCGGGGCATCCGGGAGCCGCTGCGCCGGTGCTGATGATCTTCGCGAACACCTGGGAGTGCTGCGGCTGGAACGGCGAGCCGGCCACCTTGTCCGGACGCGGCGGGATGTAGGCGACGTTGCGGGCCTTCGACTCGGCGTTCACCGCGTCGACCGCCTCGTCGGTGTAGAGGTACTTCACGAAGTCGGCCGCCTGCTGGATGTGCTTGCTGTAGGACGTCACCCCGACCGCCCGGCCGCCGATGAAGGTCGTCGGGCCCGCCGGACCGGCGGGCAGCGGGGCCACCGCCCACTTGCCCTTCAGCTTGGGCTTGGAGGTGTCGATGCCGAGCGCGTTCCAGGTGCCGCCGTAGACCATCGCGGTGCCCGCGTCCAGCGCGTCCGAGGTGGTCACCGTGTCGGTGGGCGCGCCGTACTTGCGGTGCAGGTCGATCCAGAACGACAGCGCCCGCTCGGCCTCGGGGGTGCCGAGCGAGGGCTTGCAGTCCGGCGTGTAGAAGCTGCCGCCGGCCTGGTAGAGGAAGTTGAAGTAGCCGATCCAGTCGAGGTTGCCCCAGTCGATGCTGAACGGGGTCTTGACCCCGGCGTCCTTGAGCTTCCCGATGTCGGCGGTCAGTTCGTCCCAGGACGTGGGCGGCTCCTTGATGCCGGCCTTCTCCAGCAGGTCGGTCCGGTAGTAGAGCGCCTCGGTGGACATGTCCAGCGGAATGCCGTAGACGGTGCCGTCGGGGGAGACCGCCGACTTCCACTGGGCGGGCTGCGCCTGGGCCTTGAGCTGCTCGGCGCCGTACTTGCGCAGGTCGACCATCCCGCCGCGCAGGCCGAACTGGATGGTCCAGGTCATGCCGCCGGAGATGACGTCCGGCCCGCTCCGGCTGGTGGAGGCCGCGAGCAGCTTGGCGTACGCGTCGTCCCAGCTCAGCGTCTGCACCTTGATCGTCACATTGGGGTGCGACTTCGTGTAGAGGTCGGCCGCCTTCTGGAAGGCCGCGCTCTCGTCGTCGCCTCCGGTGGACCACCACGTGATCGCGGCGGGGGCGTTCGCGTCGGCCTGCCTGGTCTCCGGGGTGCCGCTCGTCGCGCAGCCCGCGCCGAGCCCGGTGATCAGGACGGCGATCAGGGTGGCGGGCAGAGCGGCGCGGGTGGCCGCCGGCGTTCGTCGCATGGAGGTCTCCGATCTGACGGACGGTTCTCACGGACAGTGATCGATTGACGTGTCGTGCCCCCGAGAGGCGGCCCGCCGCGAGATCGTGCCGTGCGGACGCACCTCACACGCGTGGAATTCGTGCAGAGTCCAGCACTAAACCGGATTAGTTGCAAGAGGGTGTTTCAGCCCGTCAATCCGGTCTTTACCGCACATCGGCCATGATTGCGCAGGTGAACGCCGTATCGGCTGACGAGATCCACTGCGAATGGAGACCCTTAACCGGGTCAGAACGCTGAAACGAGGCACTTGTGTAGCCTTGACCGGCGTATGCCCCATCAGTTCACGGGAGCCCCCATGTTCGTTGACATGCCCCTCGACCAACTGCGTGCGTACCTGCCCGAGCGCCGGGAGCCGGTGGACTTCGACGCCTTCTGGGACCGCACGCTCGCCGAGGCGCGCGAGCACGACCTGAACGCCGTCTTCGAGCCGTACGAGGCCGATCTCGCGCTGGTGGACGTGGCAGACGTGACGTTCGCGGGGTTCGGCGGGCATCCGATCAAGGGGTGGTTCATCGCGCCGGCGGGTGCGTCCGGCCCGCTGCCGTGCGTGACGGAGTTCATCGGGTACGGCGGCGGCCGCGGCCGGCCGCACGACTGGCTGCTGTGGCCCGCCGCCGGGTACGCGACCTTCGTGATGGACACCCGCGGACAGGGCGGCACCTGGCGCTCGGGCGACACGCCCGACCCGGTCGGCGGCAACGGCGCGCAGATCCCCGGCAAGCTCACCCAGGGCGTGTTCGACCGGGACGACTACTACTACCGGCGGCTCTACACCGACGTCGTGCGGGCGGTGGAGGCGGCCAGGTCGCATCCCCTCGTGGACGCCGGGCGCGTCGTCGTGACCGGCGGCAGCCAGGGCGGCGGCATGGCGCTGGCCGCCGCGGCGCTCGTGCCGGACCTCGCGTACGCCTTCGTCAACGTGCCGTTCATGTGCGACATCCGGCACGCGGTGGAGATCACCGACGAGGACCCGTACGGCGAGCTGGGGCGGTTCTGCGGCATCCACCGCACCCGGGTCGAGGAGATCTTCGCCACGCTCGGCTACTTCGACGGGCTGCACTTCGCGGCGCGGGCCCGCACGCCCGCCCGGTTCTCCGTGGCCCTGCGCGACGGTGTCACCCCGCCCTCCACCGTGTTCGGGGCGTACAACCACTACGCGGGCCCGAAGGACATCACCGTGTGGCCGTTCAACGGCCACGAGGGCGGGGAGTCGCAGCAGGCGCTGGAGCAGCTTCGGCTGGCCCGCAAGATTCTCGGCTGATCTCGCAGGGTGGACGCGGGGCGCGGACGCCCCGCGTCCGCAACTACCCTTGGCCCGATACCCTGAACGGGGGGGAGTGTCCGACGAATGCTGCCCGTCGCGAGCGTGGATCCAGGTGGATGCATCGCAAGGCGGAGGAGGAGCCGATAACAGCGTTATCGGCGACGACGACAACGCAGCGAGGCGCCGCCTGGACCACGCGCAGCAGGGCATGATTCGCCGGACACGACCCAGGCCCCACGATTCCGAGAGAGACCATGAAGACCTTCGAAGAGCTGTTCGCCGAGCTGGCAGACAAGGCCCGGACCCGGCCCGCGGGGTCCGGCACCGTGGCCGCGCTGGACGCCGGCGTCCATGCCATCGGCAAGAAGGTCGTCGAGGAGGCCGCGGAGAGCTGGATGGCGGCCGAGCACGAGTCGGCGGAGCGGGCGGCGGAGGAGATCTCCCAGCTCCTCTACCACGTCCAGGTGCTCATGCTGGCCCGCGGGATCGGGCTGGACGAGGTCTACAAGCATCTGTAGCCGCCGCGGCGGCCCCGGATGTCCGAAAGACCGATCGACCTCGTCCTGCCTGAAAGGATCTTCAACTCATGCTGCGCATCGCCGTACCGAACAAGGGCGCGCTCTCCGAGGGCGCCCAGACCATCCTGAAAGAGGCGGGCTACCGCCAGCGCAGGGACAGCAAGGAACTCGTGGTCGTCGACTCCGAGAACTCCTGTGAGCTGTTCTTCCTGCGCCCGCGCGACATCGCCGTCTACGTCGGCGAGGGCACCCTGGACGCCGGCATCACCGGGCGCGACATGCTCTTCGACTCCGGGTCCCCGGCCGAGGAGGTCATGCCGCTCGGGTTCGGGCGGTCCACCTTCCGCTTCGCCGCCCCGGCCGGCGCCCACTCCGGCGTCGCCGGCCTGTCCGGCCTGCGCATCGCCACCTCGTACGCCGGGCTGCTCGGCAAGTATCTCGCCGACCAGGGCGTGGACGCCCGGGTGATCAAGCTTGACGGCGCGGTCGAGACCGCGATCAGGCTCGGCGTCGCCGACGCGGTGGCCGACGTGGTGGAGACCGGCACGACGCTGCGCAACGTGGGGCTGGAGGTCTTCGGGGAGCCGATCGCGCACTCCGAGGCCATCCTGATCAAGCGGGCCGGGGCGCCGGAGGCCAACGGCTTCCAGCAGCTCATCCGCCGCCTGCAGGGCGTGCTGGTGGCGCGCGACTTCGTCATGATCGACTACGACATCCGGGCCGAGCGCATCGACGAGGCCATCTCCATCACCCCGGGCATGGAGGGGCCGACCGTCTCCCCGCTGCACCGCGAGGGCTGGGTGGCGGTGCGGGCGATGGTCCCGCGCAAGGGCCACCAGCAGGTCATGGACCAGCTCTGGGAGATCGGCGCCAAGGCGATCCTCGTCACCGCCATCTTCGCCTGCCGCCTCTGACGCGCCGCGACGGCCGCCCGCGATGACATATGTCATCGCGGAGGCCGGAGGCATCCCACTGCCGCCCTTCCCGGCCCGCTTCTAGTTTTGTCGGCATGAACGCCATCTCCTTCACGGACGTCACCAAGAGGTACGGCGACGTGCTCGCGGTCGACGGCCTCGACCTGGAGGTCCCGGCCGGTAGCACGGTCGCGCTCCTCGGGCCGAACGGGGCCGGGAAGTCCACCTCCATCAACATGCTGCTGGGCCTGCTGAGGCCCTCGGCGGGCGAGATCCGGGTCTTCGGCGAGCCGCCGGAGACCGCGGTCGCCCACGGCGAGATCGGCGCGATGCTCCAGGAGGGCGAGCTGATCCCCGAGCTGACCGTGGCCGAGACCGTGGACTTCGTCCGCCGGCTCTATCCGAACCCCCTGCCGCGCGAGGAGATCCTCCGGCTCGCCGACCTGACCGAGCTGGCCGGGCGCCGGGCGAACCGCCTGTCCGGCGGGCAGACCCAGCGGGTGCGCTTCGCCCTGGCGGTCGCGGGCGGGCCGAGGCTGCTGCTGCTCGACGAGCCGACCGCGGCCATGGACGTCGAGTCCCGCCGTACGTTCTGGGAGAACATGCGGCGGTACGCCGCGCAGGGGCGCACGATCCTGTTCGCGACGCACTACCTGGAGGAGGCCGACGAGAACTCCGACCGGGTCGTCGTGATCGCACGGGGGCGGGTCGTGGCCGACGGCAGCGCCGCCGAGATCAAGGCGGGAGTGGCCGGGCAGTCGGTGAGCTTCCGGCTGGGCGACCAGCCGGCCGCCGGCCTTGCGAGCCTGCCGGGGACGACCGGCGTGGAGCTCCAGGCGGGCCGCGTCACGCTGCGCACCACCGACCTCGACGCGACGGTCGAGGCGTTGTACCGGAAGACCACCCTCGACGTGCGCGATCTCCAGGTCCACGGGGCCGACCTGGAGGACGCCTTCCTCGCTCTCACCAAGGAGTCGTGACGATGCCGCACTACCTGAAGGTCGAAGTGCTGCGCATGCTGCGCAACAAGCGGTACGTCATCTTCGTCGTCGCCTTCCCGCTCGGCTTCTACCTGTTGTACTCGAACCTGTGGGGCGCGCAGACGGACGAGGCCACCGGGATCAAGGGCAGCGTGCTGCTGATGGTCAACATGGCGGCGTACGGCGCGCTCGCCTCGTCGGTGATGTCCACGGCCGTGCCCTGGGCGCAGGAGCGGCACAGCGGCTGGCTGCGGCAGCTCCAGATCACCCCGCTGCCCGCCTGGGCCATCCTCGCGACCAAGCTCGTCGCGTCCCTGCTGCTGGTGCTGCCCGCGCTGGTGCTGGTGGGACTGGCCGCGGTTTTCACCCAGCACGTGTCGCTGCCGGTGGGGCAGTGGATCGGGCTGCTCGCGTTCATGTGGATCGGGACCATCCCCTTCGTGGCGCTCGGCCTCGCCATCGGCTCGGCGCTGCGGCCCGACACCGCCCAGCCCGTGGCCATGATCTCCATGTTCGGCCTGGCCCTGCTGGGCGGCCTGTGGATCCCCACGTCGCTCATGCCGGAGGCCATGCGGAACGTCGCCGAAGTGCTGCCGTCGTACGACTACGCGGGCATCGGGTGGCGCATCGTCGCCGGGCAGGCGCCGTACGGGTCGGACGTGGCGGGCATCGTGGCCTGGGCCGTCGCGCTGGGAGCCGTCGCGGTGCTCGCCTACCGCCGCGCCGTGGTGCGTGCCTGACCCGGCGGAGAGCGGAGGGACGACGCGATGAGCCGGCTGGCCAAGGTCTTCAGCTTCGGCGGACCGGACGACGGCCCGTACCGCCTGCGGCGGCTGATCGGCATGTCGCTCGGCCTGATCTACCTGTTCTACCCGGTGGCCGAGGTGATCGACGGCAGGGTGGGAACGGCGCAGGCGGTCTGGCGGATGGTCGCGCTCGCGGCCTTCGTGGGCGTCTACCTGACGGTCGTGCTGGGGCCGCGCGGCCTCGGCCACCGCCCCCGGTGGATGTTCCCCCTGCTCGGCCTCGCGACCCTGATGGGGGCCGTCTTCCCGCTGGTGTTCCGCAGCGAGAGCTGGCTGACCCTGCCGGTCTACCTGGCCGTCGTCTACGCGATGGCCCTGCCGCCCCGGCGCGCCGTGCTCGGCATCGGGGCCATGACGGCGGTCCTGATCGCCGACGGCCTGATGATCGGCGCCGAGGACGGGCTGCTGTGGATGCTCGTGCTGCAGAGCGCCACTCTCGGCGTGCTGTTCATGAGCGTCCGCAACACCCGCGTGCTCATCGACAAGCTCAAGGAGGCGCAGAGCGAGGTGGCCAGGCTGGCCGCCGCCGAGGAACGGCTGCGGATCGCCCGCGACCTGCACGACCTGCTGGGACACGGCCTCTCGCTGATCGTGCTGAAGAGCGAGCTCGCCCGCCGGCTGGCCGAGCAGGGGTCGCCGAAGGCGGCCGGGGAGGTGGCCGACATCGAGGCGGTGGCGAGACAGGCGCTGCTCCAGGTGCGCGAGGCCGTCACCGGCTACCGCCGCAGCTCGCTGCCGGAGGAGATCGACGGCGCCCGCGCCGCCCTCGCCGCCGCCGGGATCGCCCTCACCGTCCGCACGTCCGGCGCCCCGCTGCCCGAGGACCTCGACGGCCTGTTCGGCTGGGCCGTGCGCGAGGCCACCACCAACGTCGTACGGCACGCCCGGGCCACCCGCTGCGAGATCACCGTGTCGTACGGCGAGCGGGGCGCCGCGCTGGAGGTCGCCGACAACGGGCGGGGCGGGCCGTACCGGCCGGGCAACGGCCTGACCGGGCTCGGCGAGCGGGCCCGCGCCGCGGGCGGCGACCTGGAGGTCGAGAGTGGCGGGCGGGGGTTCCGGGTGCGGATCGCGGTCGCCCCGCCCCCGGACCTCACTCCCGAGATCGTCGCGGATAGGTTGGCCTGATGATCAGGGTCGTGCTGGCGGAGGACCAGAGCATGGTCAGGGGCGCGCTGGCCTCGCTGCTCGGCCTGGAGCCCGACATCGAGGTGGTGGGGGAGGCGGCGAACGGCGACGAGGCGGTCGCGGTCGCCGAGGCGACCCGGCCGGACATCGCGCTGCTGGACATCGAGATGCCCGGCAGGGACGGCATCGCCGCCGCCGAGGAGCTGCGCCGGCGGGTCCCCGGGTGCCGGGTGGTGATCCTCACGACCTTCGGCCGGCCCGGCTACCTGCGCAGGGCGATGGAGGCCGGGGCGGTGGCGTTCCTGGTCAAGGACAGCCCGGCGCGCGACCTGGCCGCCGCCATCCGGCGGGTGCTCCGGGGCGAGCGGGTGATCGACCCCGGGCTGGCCGCCGCGGCGCTCAGCGCCGGGCCGAACCCCCTGTCGCCGCGCGAGCGGGACGTGCTGTCGGCCGCCGCGGACGGCTCGACCATCAACGACATCGCGCTGCGGCTGCACCTGTCGGAGGGCACCGTGCGCAACTATCTGTCGGCGGCAATCCAGAAGACCGGGGCGCGCAACCGCATCGAGGCCGTGCGGAAGGCCCAGGCGCAGGGCTGGCTCTGACCCGCCGCCGGGCGGGTCAGCGGGCGGCCTGCATCTCGGCGACGTGCCGCAGCAGGTCGCTGATCCGGACCACGCCCATGCACCGGCCCACCTCGTCGACCACCACCAGGTCGTCGTACGCGCGGGTGGTGTCGCGCCCGGCCACCTGCATGGCCGCGATCGCCGGGGTGGTCTTCGCCACGATCTTCGCGGGGTCGGCCAGGCGGCTGGCCGGCTTCTTCGCGTGCAGGGCGTGGCCGTACGCCCCGGCCATGAACAGCAGGAACCGGCTGCGGTCGACGCTGCCCTGCGGGCGCTGGTACTCGTCCACCAGGACCACGCTCGTGATCGACGGCTCCGCGCTGAGCACGCCGACGACCTCCTCGGCCGTCGAGCCGGCCGGCAGCGTCACCGCCGGGAGCAGGAACTCCTGGACGCGTGGTCCCAATCCGCTCGCGCCCGGCCCCATGAGGCCCGGCGCGGCGGGGGCGGCCTCGGCCTCCGGCACCGGCAGCGGCACATGGACGCGGTTGTGGCCGTGCGAGGGCCGCCAGTCGGGCGGCGCGAGCAGGGGGCCCTGGGCGAGCCGGATGCCCCAGCCGCGCACCGCCGCGAGCTGCGTCTCCTCGCGTACGCCGGGGGCGAGCACGTGCGCCCCGGCGCCGCGCGCCAGGCGGACGAGCGACTCCACGAGCGCGCCGCGCCGGGGGTCGCGCGTTCCCCGCGCCAGCAGATCGGCGGAGAGCGCGATCACGTACGGCGCGGCGTCGGCGAGCAGGTCGAGCGGCAGCGGGGCCGTGCCGAGCTCGCCGAAGGCGACGAGGTAGCCCACCGCTCGCAGGCCGTCGATTCCGGACAGCAGGGCGGTGCGCCCCACGGCCGCGACATCGCCCTCGATCATCAAGATGACCTCGCGCGGACGGCGGTTGCACATCCGCAGCGCCTCGTGCAGCGGCGCCGTGCCGGCCGACCCGGCGGCGACCACGGCGGCGGAGATCGGCAGCACCAGCGGCAGAGCGGTCTCCTCGCGGGCCGCGGCCAGCACGCCGTTCACCGTGGCAGCCACACCGCCGGTCACGCCGCCCGGGTCCGGCATGGCGTACGTGACGGCGTCCGGAGCGGCGCCCCACGCGGGGTCCTCGGGGACCACCTGTACGGCGATCGCGCCGCCGGTATCGAGGTCGACCACCGGCAGGAACAACGGGACGGGCGGCCGGGGCGGAGTGCTGTGAGGACTGCTATGGAGACCGGTGTGGGGAGTCCCCGGGACGAAGGACGAGGGCAGGGGCCCGGTTGCGGAGGCGGCGGGGGTGTACCGCCGCACGAGGCCCGCCGGGTGGTGTCCCTGCGGGTCGTCCGGATGGTATGCCGACGGGGCGCCCGGAACGGACGCGGCGACCGGCGACGCCGGCGAGGAGGGGAGCGTCACGGGGTGAATTGTGGGGCGGCTCCCCGGGGCCGTTGACCCTTACAGGGGGAAATTCACCTACATTTCCCCGCGAGTTGGACGGAATCCGGCAAACGACCACACCGGTAGGCTGATCAGCCATGACGGGACGGCCCGCCGCCGGAGGCGGCAGATGGGTCTCGGTGCCCCCCGAGCGGCTCGCGGGCTGGATCACGCGCTTCGCCGCACGGCATGGCGCGATCGAGGCGGTCACCCTGCCGGACGTCGTGCGCCTCGACGCCGCCGACGGCGCGGTCGCCGAATGCCACGTGCCGTTCCCGCCGCTGCGCCCGTCGCCCGTCACGCCGCCCGTCACGCCGCTCGTCACGCCGCTCGTCACGCCGCTCGTCACGCCGCCCGGAGCCGGGCAGAGCGAGGCGGCCCTGCCGGCTCCGGCGGCGGCGCTGGTCGCCCACGCCTGCCGCGAGCGGACCGTCGGCGTGCTGCTGGCCCGGCTCGGCGGGCACGCCGCCGGCGTCTTCACCGGCACCCGCCTGGTCGCGGCCAAGGTCGGGTCGCGTCAGGTCCACGGGCGCAGCGCGGCGGGGGGATGGTCCCAGCAGCGCTTCGCCCGGCGCAGGGACAAGCAGTCGGCCGAGGCGCTGCGGGCCGCCGCCGACGTGGCCGTCCGGCTGCTGACGCCGCGGCTGGCCGACCTGGAGGCGGTGGTGCTCGGCGGGGACCGGCGGGCGGTCGACGAGATCAGGGAGGACCGGCGTCTCGCGCCGCTGTTCGCCCTGGAGGCCGGGCCGTTCCTCACCGTTCCCGATCCGCGGCTGGCCGTCCTGGAGGGCGCACCGGACCTGTTCCGCGCCGTACGGATCCGGCTGCTCGACCCCTGACCGGCGGGCGGGGCTCGACGAAGCCGGTCGCGGTGACGGCGGCACTACACTTGAGCCCATGAGCGCTCCCGACTGATCGCTCCCGGCACCGGTCCTGTCCGCATCACCCACGGGAGTGTCCCCTCCATCATGATCATCGCTACCGACGTCGAACTTCGCGCGGGCTCCCGCCTGCTCATCGAGGGCGCCTCGTTCCGGGTGAACCCGGGCGACAAGATCGGGCTGGTCGGGCGCAACGGCGCCGGCAAGACCACCCTCACCAAGGTCCTCGCGGGTGAGGGCCTGCCCGCCACGGGTTCGGTCACGATCTCCGGCAGCGTCGGCTACCTGCCGCAGGACCCCCGTACGGGAGACCTGAGCGTGCTGGCGCGCGACCGGATCCTGTCGGCCCGCGGGCTCGACGAGGTGTTGCGCGACCTGCGCGCGGCCGAGACCGGGATGGCCGCCGACGACCAGCGCGTGCGCGACCGGGCGGTGCGCGCGTACGGCCGGCTGGAGGACCGCCTGCACGTCCTCGGCGGTTACGCGGCGGAGTCGGAGGCGGCCTCGATCGCCTCCAGCCTCGGGCTGCCCGACCGGGTTCTCGGCCAGCCGCTGCAGACCCTGTCCGGAGGGCAGCGCAGGCGGGTCGAACTGGCGCGAATCCTGTTCAGCGGGGCGGAGACTCTCCTGCTCGACGAGCCCACAAACCACCTCGACGCGGACTCGATCGGCTGGCTTCGCGAATTTTTGCGTTCCCACCAGGGCGGCTTGGTGATCATCAGCCACGACGTCAACCTTCTTGAAGCCACGGTAAACCGGGTGCTCCACCTGGACGCGAACCGCTGCGTCATCGACACCTACAACGTCGGCTGGAAGGCCTACCTGGCGCAGCGGGAGACCGACGAGAAGCGGCGCAAGCGGGAGCGCGCCAACGCCGAGCGGCAGGCGTCCGCCCTGCTGTCCCAGGCCGACCGGATGCGGGCGAAGGCCACCAAGGCCAAGGCGGCCCAGGACATGGAGCGCCGCGCCCGGCGGCTGCTGTCGGGCGTGGAGGGCGAGCGCCGGTCCGACCGCGTCGCCAAGCTGCGCTTCCCGCAGCCGGCGCCCTGCGGCAAGACGCCGCTGACGGCCCGCGGCCTGTCCAAGTCGTACGGCTCGCTGGAGGTGTTCACCGACGTCGACGCCGCCGTCGACCGCGGCTCCCGGATCGTCATCCTCGGCCTGAACGGCGCGGGCAAGACGACCCTGCTGCGCCTGCTCGGCGGCATCGAGACGCCCGACACCGGCGAGGTCCTGCCCGGCCACGGGCTCAAGCTCGGCTACTACGCGCAGGAGCACGAGACCCTCGACGCCGGGCGCACCGTGCTGGAGAACATGCGCTCCGCGGGCCCCGACCTCGCCGACGTCGACCTGCGCAAGGTGCTCGGCTCGTTCCTGTTCACCGGCGACGACGTGGACAAGCCGGCGGGGGTCCTGTCCGGCGGTGAGAAGACCCGTCTCGCGCTCGCCACGCTGGTGCTGTCGAGCGCCAACGTGCTGCTGCTCGACGAGCCCACCAACAACCTCGATCCGGCCTCCCGTGATCAGGTGCTCACCGCCCTCGGCTCCTACACGGGCGCGATTGTGCTGGTCACCCATGACGAGGGCGCCGTGGAGGCGCTGAAGCCGGATAGGGTGATTCTGCTGCCAGACGGAGTGGAAGACGCATGGAGCGACGAATTTTCCGATCTTGTGGCGCTTGCCTGATCTTAATTTGAGCGGGTAGGGATCTTTTCCCGCGGAGTAGGTAGCCGATCCCGTCGAAATGACTGATCATGGGCTGAAGTAACGCTGCGGAAGTCTGGCACTACAGGAGGTACTCGTGGCCGAGACTCTGAAGAAGGGCACCCGGGTGACCGGGGCCGACCGGGAAAAGCTGGCCAGCGATCTCAAGAAGCGCTATTCCGCGGGTGAGAGCATCCGCGCTCTGGCCGCTTCGACTGGCCGGTCGTACGGGTTCATCCACCGCATCCTGAGCGAGTCCGGAGTGACTCTGCGCGGGCGCGGCGGGGCGACCCGGGGCAAGTCCAAGCGCTAGATCCACCTCAAGACGCGCGACCGCAGCCGCTCGTTCCTGTGAGAGGGCGTGGCCGGGTCCGGCTAACCAGAACGTCGTTCGGTAGGCTCGGGCACGACCGCGGGTCGAACAGGAGCGCGGACGCCCGGCACGGGCGGTGCGCCGCACCGGACCGGCCGTGCGAGGCGACGTGGCTCCTCATCGAAGGCAGGAGCAGGCATGGCGGAAGCGGCAGTGGGGGGGGATCCGGAGCACGCCCCTGAGACGGGCGAAGGCTCCGATGTGTCGACGGTCTCGGCGGCCGCGCCGGCCGAGATCGGACTGCGCTGCGAGGTGGACGGCGAGATCGCGACCGTCACCCTGGACCGGCCGGACAAGCGCAACGCGCAGACGTTCGCGACCTGGTCGGCTCTGGCCCGGATAGGGGACACCCTGCCGGAGCGGGTGAGAGTGGTCGTGGTCAGAGGCGAGGGGCCGTCCTTCTCAGCCGGAATCGACCTGCGCATGTTCACGCCCGAGGGAGTGCCCGGGCAGGAATCGTTCGCGAGCGCCGCGGCGCTCGGCGAAACCGAGCTGGAGAGGCTGATCGCGGAGGCACAGAGGGGTTTCCTGTGGCTGCGCAGGCCGGAGATCGTGTCGATCGCGGCCGTGCAGGGCCACGCGATCGGGGCGGGCTTCCAGCTCGCGCTCGCGTGCGACCTGCGTGTCGTCGCGGACGACGTGAAGTTCTGCATGAAGGAGCCCGCGCTGGGGCTGGTTCCCGACCTGACCGGGACCAAGCCCCTGGCTGACATCGTCGGGGTTCCCCGCGCCATCGAGATGTGCCTGACCGCCCGCGTCGTCGGGGCCGAGGAGGCCGTACGGCTCGGCCTGGCCGAGATCGCGGTGCCGGCGGGCGAGCTCGGCCAGACCACCCGTGACCTGGCCGCCGCGCTGCTGGCCACCGACCATGCAGCCGCGACCGCCACCAAGCGCCTGCTGCGGGCCGCGCCGGGGCGCACGCTGGAGGAGCAGGCCGCCGCCGAGCGGGCCGAACAGGTGGCGCGCATCCGCGCACTGTTCGCGTCGAACTGAAGGGCGCTGTTCGCGTCGGACTGACGGGCGCTGTTCGCTTCGAGCTGACGGGGGAATCGGGGGAGTCCTCCCATCGCTGCACGCCTGGGAGGATGTACGGCATATGTCGATGATGAACGGGGGCTACGGCTTCCAGGTGATGCGGTCCCTGCGGCGTGACAGCTCCGTGACGAAGGAGCGCATCGCGCCGGGGACCGTCCGGCGCATCGCCGGGTACGCGCGGCCCTTCCGGGCGCAGATCGCCGGGTTCCTCGCGCTGGTGGTGGTCGACGCGGTCATCGTGGTCGCCAACCCGCTGCTGATGAAGGCGATCATCGATGAGGGCATCATGCCCAAGCGGGTCCAGGTGGTGCTGTGGCTCGCCGTCACGATCGCCGCGCTGGCCGTCGTCGACGCCGGGCTCGGCCTGGCGCAGCGCTGGTTCTCCGCGCGCATCGGCGAGGGCCTGATCTACAACCTGCGCACGGAGGTCTACGACCACGTCCAGCGCATGCCCGTGGCGTTCTTCATGCGGGCCCAGACCGGCGCGCTGGTCTCCCGGCTGAACACCGACGTCATCGGCGCGCAGCGGGCGCTGACCAGCACGTTGTCGTCGGTGGTCTCCAACGTGATCAGCCTGGTGCTGGTGCTCGGCACCATGATCGTGCTGTCGTGGCAGGTCACGCTGGTCGCGCTGGTCCTGTTACCGATCTTCATCTTCCCCGCCAAGTGGGTCGGCCGCCGGATGTCGGCACTGACCCGCGAGCAGATGCAGCTCGACGCCGAGATGAGCTCGGTGATGACCGAGCGCTTCAACGTGGCCGGGGCGATGGTCACCAAGCTGTACGGCAGGCCGGACGACGAGGCGGCGTACTTCGCCGAGCGGGCGGGCCGGGTCCGCGACGTCGGCGTGATCGTCGCGATGTACGGCGCGGTGTTCCGCATCGCGCTGGGACTGGTCGCCGCGCTCGCCACCGCGCTCGTCTACGGACTCGGCGGCTCCCTCGCGATCTCGGGTGCGTTCGCGCTCGGCACCCTGGTCGCCCAGTCGTCCCTGCTCATGCGCCTCTACGGCCCGCTGACCAGCCTGTCGAACGTGCACGTCGACGTGATGACCGCGCTGGTGAGCTTCGACCGGGTCTTCGAGGTCCTGGACCTCAAGCCGATGGTCGCCGAGAAGCCGGACGCGCGGCCGATCCCCGACGGGCCGGTGACGATCGAGTTCGACGACGTGCGCTTCCGCTACCCGGCCGCCTCCGACGTCTCGCTGGCCTCGCTGGAGTCGGTGGCCCGCCCGGACACCGGTCCCTCCCAGGAGGTGCTGAAGGGCGTGTCGTTCACCGCCCGCGAGGGCGAGCTGGTGGCGCTCGTCGGCCACTCGGGCGCGGGCAAGACCACCATCACCTCGCTGGTCTCCCGGTTGTACGACGTGGACGAGGGGGCCGTGCGGATCAACGGGCTCGACGTCCGCGACGCCACCCTTGACGGCATCAGGGACACGGTCGGGGTGGTCATGCAGGACGCCCACCTGTTCCACGACACGATCGGCAGCAACCTCCGCTACGCCCGCCCCGACGCGACCGACGAGGAGGTCTGGGAGGCCCTGCGCGCGGCCCAGATCGCCGACCTGGTCAAGAACCTGCCCGAGGAGCTGGAGACGGTCGTCGGCGACCGCGGATACCGGCTGTCGGGCGGGGAGAAGCAGCGCATCGCCCTGGCCCGGCTGCTGCTCAAGGCGCCCCGGGTCGTCGTGCTCGACGAGGCCACCGCCCACCTCGACTCCGAGTCCGAGGCGGCGGTGCAGCAGGCGCTGAAGACGGCCCTGCGGGGACGGACCTCGCTCGTGATCGCCCACCGGCTGTCGACCATCCGCGAGGCCGACGCGATCCTGGTCATCGAGGACGGCCGGGTGGTCGAGCAGGGCCGGCACGAGGAGCTGCTGAAGCGGGGCGGCGCCTACGCCGAGCTGTACCGCACCCAGTTCACCGGCTCGGGGTCCGGCGGGTCCTGAACGCGGAAGGCGTTCACCGGTAGCCGAGGCGGGCGAGTTCCTCCCTGGCCACCTTCTCCACCAGTTCGGCGTCCTCGCCGGACAGGCGCGTGCGCCAGCCGCCCGGCCGGGGGATCGTCGCGCCGTACAACGCGATCATCGAGACCTTGGTCTCCAGGAAGGACGACACCGCGTCGATCGCCTCGCCGGGCGCGGCCACCAGGTCCTCGTACCGGAGCGTGAGCAGGTGCTCGGCGGGCAGTTCGCGGCGCAGGGCCGCGTTCAGCCGTACGGCGCCGCGCCAGCGCAGGGCGCACTTGCCCGCGGCCGGCATCTCGGCCCAGCGCTGCCGGTGCTCGGCCGAGCGCACGCCGAGGAACGGGTTGGGAAACTCGGCGTCCTCGCTCAGCATGTGCGGCTTGACCCAGGCCATGCAGGCGGGGTCGGCCAGCATGTCGGCGACGACGTCACGGCCGTCGCGGACGACCTGGATGAACCGGGCGTCCGGAAACGCCCGCAGCAGCACCGGCGTGCTGTAGATCAGGTCGGGGCTGGCGTCGCCGAACCGCGTCAGCGTCCCCGGCCCGACGCAGGGCCCGGCGCCGATGATGCCGCCGGCCTCCCGGCAGGCGGTCGTGCACTCCGCGCAGGACGCCGGGACGACCTGCCAGGCCTCCGCCAGCACGTCGCGCAGCACCCGGGGCGCCCCGCCGCTGCGGGCGATCGAGGGCCTCCGGGCGAAGGCGTAGACGACCCGGGTCACCGGGCCCCTGCCCATGGTCACGTGGAAGCCGGGGGAGCGCTTGAGCGCACGGCCCAGCAGGTCCGCGCCGGAGTGCGGGGCCGCGATCACGAACACCGGGCGACGGACCTTGACGCCGTTGACCACGAGGATGTGCGTCGGAGGTCGCATAGATACCGCTAAGTCTGACACCCTTTGAAGGGTGAGCGAGCGCATCCGCGGCGGGGCGGGGGGTGTCGCCTCGGTAACGGTGCCGGAGGCGCCACGGCGGCTGCGGCCGGGAGACACCGTCGCGCTGGTCGCGCCCGCCGGCCCGGTGGATCCCGTACGGCTGGAGCGCGGCGGGGCGGTCCTGGAGGCGCTGGGCCTGCGGGTCGTGTACGGGGCGTCGGTGCGGGCCCGGGAGGGCTATCTCGCGGGGCCGGACGCCGAGCGCGCCGCCGATCTCCAGGCGGCCTGGTGCGACCCCGGGGTGGCGGCCGTCATCTGCGCGAGGGGCGGCTACGGCGTGACCCGGCTCCTCGGGCTGCTCGACTGGGACGCCATGGCGGCGGCCGGTCCCAAGATCCTGCTCGGGTCGAGCGACGTCACCGCGCTGCACCGGGCCTTCGCCGACAGGCTCGGCCTGGCGACGCTCTTCGGGCCGATGCCGGCCTGCGCGACGATCAGCGACCCCGAGGGGCCCGAACCGGTCACGTTCGCCTGCCTGCGGCAGGCCCTGTTCGAGGGCGGCACGCCCGCCCCGATCACGGGCGACCGCGTCATCGTGCCGGGACGGGCCGAGGGACGGCTCACAGGGGGCAACCTCGCCCTGCTCGCCGCCCTGTGCGGCACGCCGTACGCGATGCGGGGGGAGGGCCGGATCGTGCTGCTGGAGGACGTGACCGAGGAGCCGTACCGGATCGACCGGATGGTGACACAGCTGCTCCAGGCGGGCTGCCTGGACGGCGCGGCGGGAATCGTGCTCGGGTCGTGGGTGGACTGCGGCGATCCGCTGCCGGTGCTGGCCGAACGCCTGTCGCCCCTGGGTGTGCCGGTCCTCGCGGGGCTGCCCGTCGGGCATGGATCACCACAACTGAGTATGTGGTTGGAGACGAATGTGGCTATTGTGACCGAATCGTGCCCAGCCTCGGGCGCATTCCGCGACTCGGACGCGGCAACCTGAGACGCGCCCGGAGGCGCCCGGGCGGTGGCGAAGGGATGGTGCGTTGGGACTCTTGCGGCGACTGCTCAGCCGGACGCGGCCGGACGATCCCGCTCCGAGAGCCGTCGAGGACGTCGATCTCGACTCCCTGCTGGGGCTGGTCGCCGAGACCATGGGCTACACCTGCGGGTTCGCCGCCGACGGCACGTCGATGACGCTGGCCTCCCCCGAGCGCGAGCGGGTCGTGAACCTCGTCGGCCTGCGCCGTGAGGCCGCCCGGCGCACCCGCGAGGACTGGCCCATGCTGGTCTCCGAGCATCTGGCCCACGCCGTGTCGGGCGAGCCGTTCGACGCCTGCAACCTCAAGCCGATCAAGCCGCTGCTGCGCACGCGGGTGCACGCCGCCGACGACCCGGCCTTTCCCGACCCGTCCCGGATCATCGGCCGCCACCTGAGCGCCGACCTGATCGAGGTGCTGACGATCGGCGCCCGCCCGGTCCGCCCCGAGGAGGCCTTCTGCTGGCCGATCCCGCCGGGGGAGGCGCTCGACGTCGCGGTGGGCAACGCCCTGGCCGACGAGCGGCCCACGGTGTCCCGGCTGGACCTGGGCGGCACCGAGGTCACGCTGCTGGCCGCGCCCAGCGCGGCCGCCCATCTGCGCCGCCTGCCCGCCCACACGCACGTGCCCGAGGACGGCATGCTCGCCGTGCTGCCGCACCGGGGGCTGGTCGCGGTGCATCCGGTGGCCGGCATCGGGGTGGTGCGGGCGATCGAGCGGCTGCGGCTGTTCGCCCACCGGGAGCACGCCGGTCACGCCGACGGGCTCAGCCCGCACGTGTACTGGTGGCGCCGGGGCAAGCTGACCCGCATCCAGGCCGACCTGATCAGCCACGACGGGCAGACCCGGCTTGTCGTCGCGCCGCCGCCGGAGTTCGCCCGGCTCCTCGCCCGCATCGCCGGCCGGTCCTGAGCCGCCGGTCCTGAGCTGTGGGGAATGTCCTGCGGGCGGGCTTGGTTCAACGCGTAAGAAGTTGAACTTTAAACCAGGAGAGGTGGCCATGCCCGCCGTCACCGCAGACACCCTGACCCTGCCCCGCGTCGCCGCACCCGATCCGGCCGTCGCCGGACCCCGCCCCGTACGGTCGGTGACGACCGCCCCCAGCGGCTTCGAAGGCGAGGGCTTCCCCGTACGGCGCGCGTTCGCCGGGGTGCCGCAGTCGCTGCTCGACCCGTTCATCCACATGGACCAGATGGGCGAGGTCGAGTACGCCCCCGGCGAGCCGAAGGGCACGCCGTGGCACCCGCACCGCGGCTTCGAGACCGTCACCTACATCATCGACGGCGTCTTCGAGCACCAGGACTCGAACGGAGGCGGCGGCACCATCACCAACGGCGACACCCAGTGGATGACCGCCGGGTCCGGCCTGCTGCACATCGAGAAGCCCCCGGAGCACCTGGTGGTCTCGGGCGGGCTCTTCCACGGTATCCAGCTGTGGGTCAACCTCCCCCGCGCGCACAAGTTCCACCTGCCCCGCTACCAGGACATCCGGGGGCGTGAGGCGGCCCTGCTCGCCTCGGCCGACGGCGGCGCGCTGCTCCGGGTCATCGCCGGAGACCTGGACGGGCACGCCGGCCCCGGTGTCACGTTCACCCCGATCACGATGGTGCACGCGACCGTCAGCCCGGGCGCCCGGCTCGACCTGCCCTGGAACCCGGACTTCAACGCCCTCGCCTACGTGCTGGCCGGTCAGGGCTCCGTGGGCGCCGAGCGGCGGCCGGTCCGCAAGGGGCAGCTCGCCCTCTTCGGCCCGGGCGGGTCGCTGACCCTCGCCGCGGACACCGCCCAGCCGCAGGCCGAGCCCGCGCTGGAGGTGCTGCTCCTCGGCGGGCGGCCGATCCGCGAGCCGGTCGCGCACTACGGCCCGTTCGTGATGAACACCCGCGCCGAGATCATCCAGGCGATGGAGGACTACCAGGCGGGACGCCTGGGCGTCATCCCCGCCGAGCGGGTCCCGCACGCCGACGGCCCGCTGCCTGAGACGCCCTGACGGCTACTGGAGAGCCAGCGCCGTATTGATCAGGTGGATGTGGCTGAAGGCTTGGGGGAAGTTGCCGAGTTGGCGTCTGGTGCGGGGGTCGTATTCCTCGGCGAGGAGGCCGACGTCGTTGGTGAGGTTGATGAGGCGTTCGAAGAGGTGGACGGCTTCGGTGTGGCGGCCGGTGAGGGCGCGGGCTTCGGCGAGCCAGAAGCTGCAGGCGAGGAAGGCGCCTTCGCCGCCGGGGAGGCCGTCGACGGGGTTGTGTTCGGCGGGGTTGTGTTCGGGGCTGGGGTAGCGCAGGACGAAGCCGTCGGTCATGAGTTCGCGTTCGACGGCGTCGATGGTGCCGGTGACGCGGGGGTCGTCGGGGGGCAGGAAGCCGACGATGGGGATCTGCAGGAGGGCGGCGTCGAGTTCGGTTGAGCCGTAGGACTGGGTGAAGGTGTTGCGGACCGGGTCGTAGCCCTTCTCGCAGACCTCCGCGTGGATGCGGTCACGCAGCGCCCGCCACCGCTCCACGTCGCCCTCCCGGCCCAGCTCCTCGATCACCCGGACCATGCGGTCGGCCGCGACCCAGGCCATCACCTTCGAGTGGACGAAGTGGCGGCGCGGCCCGCGCACCTCCCACAGGCCCTCGTCGGGCTGGTCCCAGTTGTTCTCGAAGAACCTCATCACCGCGGTGATCATCGCCCAGGCGTGGTCGTCGGGCGGCATGCCCTGCTTGCGCGCCTCGTACAACGCGCTCACGACCTCCCCGTAGATGTCGAGCTGGAGTTGCGTGGCCGCGCCGTTGCCGATCCGCACCGGCCGGGACCCCTCGTAGCCGGACAGCCAGTCGAGCGTCGTCTCCGGCAGGCGGCGCTCGCCGGCCACGCCGTACAGGACCTGGATGTCCTCCGGGCGGCCGGCGATGGCCCGCAGCAGCCAGGAGCGCCAGGCGTCGGCCTCCTCGACGTACCCCGAGCCGGTCAGTGCGTCGAGCGTCATCGCGGCGTCGCGGAGCCAGCAGTAGCGGTAGTCCCAGTTGCGCACCCCGCCGAGGTGCTCGGGCAGCGAGGTGGTCGGCGCCGCGACGATCCCGCCGGTCGGGCTGTAGGTCAGGGCCTTGAGCGTGATCAGCGAGCGGACCACGGCGTCGCGCCAGGGGCCTTGATAGCCGCACCGGGACGACCACGCCTCCCACATGGCCGTGGTCTCGGCAAGCTGCTCCAGGGGATCGATCCGTTCGGGCTCCGGATGGTGGGAGGGGTGCCAGGTGAACACGAACGGCACCCGCTCCCCGGCTGAGACCGTGAAGGTCGCCTCGTGCCGGTAGTCGCCGCCCCGCAGGTGGACGGGGGAGTGGATCCAGACCGAGTCGGGCCCGCCCACGGCGTGCAGATGGCCGCCGGTGCGGCGGACCCAGGGCACGATGCGGCCGTAGTCGAAGCGGATGCGGATCTCGGTGCTCATCTCGACCGTGCCCGACAGGCCCTCCACGATCCGTACGAGATCGGGGTTGGCGGAGCGGGGCGGCATGAAGTCGATCACCTTGACCGCGCCGGTTGAGGTCTCCCAGACGGTCTCCAGGACGAGCGTGTCCCCGGCGTACGCCCGGCGGGCCGCCTCCTCGTGGCCGGTGGGGGCCAGGCGCCAGAAGCCGTTGGACTCGTCGCCGAGCAGGCGGGCGAAGCACGACGGGGAGTCGAAGCGCGGCAGGCACAGCCAGTCGACCGAGCCGTCCCGGCCGACGAGGGCGGCCGACTGCATGTCGCCCACGAGGGCGTAGTCCTCGATCCGCATGCCCGCCACGCTACCCGGGGGGCGCGGTGCGTACGCCGCTCCTACGCCGCTCCTACCCTGCTCCTATGCCGCTGGAGCCAGGCGCGCGGCGTCCGGGCGGTCGACGAAGAGCGCCGCGGATCCGCCGAGCAGGGCGGAACCGGCGAAGTTGGCGTTGACCGCGCTGCGCTCCGCCGCGCTGGGGTTGGCGTTGGTGCAGCTCACCGGGGCGCTGGAACCGGACATCAGGTCGGAGCACAGGCCGGTGCGCCGGTCGGGCAGGCCGAGGATGTGGCCGATCTCGTGCGTGGCGATCCGCAGCGGGTAGTAGCCCTCGCTCGTCGCCTCCCTGCCCATCCAGATGGTGCCCCGGCCGAGGCTGGTGCGGCTCGTACGCGGCCAGCCGTTGTCGGCGAGCACGGTGAAGTCGGCCGGTGTGCCCGCCACGAGCCGGACGTTGGTGACACTGGCGTTCCAGACCTGGGCCGCCTGGTCGATCACCGTGCGGAACTCGGCCGCCCGGCTCGCGTCGTACCGGAGCACGCGCACGGCGCTCACTGTGCTCACCCCGCTCGCCCCGGCGTGGGCGGACGGCGTGGGCGACAGCAGGACGAGGCCCAGGACCAGGGCCGGGAGGGCGCGGAGGAACCGTGACAGGCGCATCGGGGTCTCCTCGATCGGGGGGTTGCCACCGCGAGGCGCACCTCGGGTGGGGCTGCCGTCACCGTACGCGCGGCCTGGCCGGCCGGGGACAGGCCAATTTCCCCCTACTACTGCGGTATAGGGGCCTTGATATTATCCGTGCACTACTGAGAGCCTCCCGGCCGGACATTCCGCCGGGAGGCTCTCGGCGTTTTCAGGCCCCGTTTCCAGTGCCTGCTTCCGGCGCCTGCTTCCGCTCCTGCTCCCGTTCCTGTCGTGAAGGACCCGTCATGCCCGATCTCGCCGTCCGCCTTGCCGATGCCGCCGACCATCCCGTACTGGAGCGTCTGTGGCTGATGTTCCGGCATGACATGTCGGAATTCGGCAGAGTGCTGCCCAATCCCGACGGGACCTTCCGCGGGGAGCGGCTCCAGGCGGCGTTCCATGACCCGGACTGGGCGGCGTACCTGCTGACCAGCGGCGAACGCCCCGCCGGTCTCGCTCTCGTCCGCGGCCTCACCGCGCGGACGCGCGTCCTCAGCGCCTTCTTCGTCGTACGCGGCGTGCGGGGGTCGGGGATCGGGCTGCGCGCCGTGCGGCAGGTGACGGCCAGGCACCCCGGCTCCTGGGAGGTGGCCTTCCAGGACGCCAACACGGCCGCCGTACGCTTCTGGCGCCGCGTCGCCGGGGAGATCGCCCCGGGCGCGTGGAGCGAGGAGCGCAGGCCCGTGCCGGGGCGGCCCGACCTGCCGCCGGACGTGTGGATCGCGTTCCCCGCCTGAGAGCTCTCCGTACGGTCACAGGGTGCCCGGCTCCGGGCGCGCGGGCGCGCCGCTCAGCGCCTGGGCGGTGTGGATCAGGTGGATGTGGCTGAAGGCTTGGGGGAAGTTGCCGAGTTGGCGTCTGGTGCGGGGGTCGTATTCCTCGGCGAGGAGGCCGACGTCGTTGGTGAGGTTGATGAGGCGTTCGAAGAGGTGGACGGCTTCGGTGTGGCGGCCGGTGAGGGCGCGGGCTTCGGCGAGCCAGAAGCTGCAGGCGAGGAAGGCGCCTTCGCCGCCGGGGAGGCCGTCGACGGGGTTGTGTTCGGCGGGGTTGTGTTCGGGGCTGGGGTAGCGCAGGACGAAGCCGTCGGTCATGAGTTCGCGTTCGACGGCGTCGATGGTGCCGGTGACGCGGGGGTCGTCGGGGGGCAGGAAGCCGACGATGGGGATCTGCAGGAGGGCGGCGTCGAGTTCGGTTGAGCCGTAGGACTGGGTGAAGGTGTTGCGGACCGGGTCGTAGCCCTTCTCGCACACCTCCGCGTGGATGCGGTCACGCAGGGCGCCCCACCGCTCGAACGGCCCGGTGCGGCCCAGCTCGGCCGCGCCCCGGGTCATGCGGTTCATGGCGAGCCAGGCCATGATCTTCGAGTGGACGAAGTGGCGGCGCGGCCCGCGCACCTCCCACAGGCCCTCGTCGGGTTGGTCCCAGTGACGTTCGAGGAACTCGGCCCCTTTCACCAGCAGCGCCCAGGTGTAGTCGTCAGGCGCCATGCCCTGCTTGCGGGCCCGGTAGAGCGCGTTGACCACCTGGCCGTAGACGTCGAGCTGGAACTGGCCGGCGGCGCCGTTGCCGATGCGGACGGGCCGCGCGCCCTCGTACCCGGACAGCCAGTCGAGCGTCGTCTCCGGCAGGCGGCGCTCGCCGGCCACGCCGTACATGATCTGGTGGTCCTCGGGGCGGCCGGCGATGGCGCGCAGCAGCCACACGCGCCAGGCGTCGGCCTCCTCGACGTACCCGGCCCGCAGGAGCGCGTCGAGCGTCATCGCGGCGTCGCGGAGCCAGCAGTAGCGGTAGTCCCAGTTGCGTACCCCGCCGAGGTGCTCGGGCAGCGACGTGGTCGGCGCGGCCACGATGCCGCCGGTCGGGCTGTACGTCAGGGCCTTGAGCGTGATCAGCGATCGGACCACGGCGTCGCGCCACGGGCCGCGGTAGCCGCAGCGCGCCGCCCAGTCCTGCCACAGCCGTACGGTCAGGCCGAGTTCGGAGAGAGGGTCGATGGCCTTCGGCCGCGGCTGGTGGGAGGGGTGCCAGGTGAACACGAACGGCACCAGGTCCCCGGCGGAGACGGTGAAGGCGGCCTGGTGCCGGTAGTCGCCGCCCTGCAGGTGGACGGGGGAGTGGATCCAGACCGAGTCGGGCCCGCCGACCGCGTGCAGGTGCCCGCCGGTGCGGCGGACCCAGGGCACGATGCGGCCGTAGTCGAAGCGGATGCGGATCTCGGTCGTCATCTCGACGGTCCCCGACAGGCACTCCACCACCCGTACCAGGTCGGGGTTGCCGGACCGGACCGGCATGAAGTCGAGCACCCTGGCCGTCCCGGTGGAGGTCTCCCAGTCGGTCGCGAGCACCAGCGAGTCGCCGACGTACGCCCGCCGGGCGGCCGTGTCCCGGCCCGCGGCGGCCAGGCGCCAGAAGCCGTTGGTCTCGTCGCCGAGCAGGCGGGCGAAGCACGACGGGGAGTCGAAGCGCGGCAGGCACAGCCAGTCGACCGAACCGTCCCGGCCGACGAGGGCGGCCGACTGCGTGTCGCCGACCAGGGCGTAGTCCTCGATCCGCATGCGCTCACCTCCCCGCGCGGCGCGTCATGACGGCTGCGTACCCGGTGACCGGGTGGTGACCCCGGCCGGGGCCCACAGCTTCATGAAGACCTGCGTCAGCGGGCCGATCGCCAGGGCGAAGACGACGGTGCCGATCCCGACGGTGCCGCCGAGCAGCCAGCCGGCGGCGAGCACGGCGAGCTCGACGATCGTACG
Organism: Microbispora cellulosiformans; assembly: GCF_008728085.1. NCBI lineage: Bacteria > Bacillati > Actinomycetota > Actinomycetes > Streptosporangiales > Streptosporangiaceae > Microbispora > Microbispora cellulosiformans. The sequence continues at coordinate 108,194 of NZ_VYTZ01000006.1, forward strand.
GGCGAGCCGGATCGACAGGCCCATCCGGTGCAGGCCGGTCATCAGGCCGTCGCGCGGCCCCGGGCCGAAGCCGGCGTGGATGTAGAGCCCGGAGGCGGCGGCGATGGCCACGATCCCGCTCAGCAGGAAGGTCCACTGGACCGGCCACACGCCGGGCGCGGGCACCAGCCACATCACCACGTCGGCGCTCGTGCCCACCACCAGGACGTTGCTGATCGTGCCGAGGCCGGGCCGCTGCCGCAGCGGGATCCACAGCAGCAGCACCAGCGCGCCCACCAGGTTGATGCACATGCCGATCGACCAGCCGGTGCGGATCGAGAGGCCCTGGTGGAAGACCTCCCAGGGGTCGAGGCCCAGGCCCGACTCGACGAGCAGCGCGATCCCGCCGCCGTAGAGCGCCAGGCCGACATAGAGACGGACGAGCCGGAACGTGAGCGAGCGGGGACGCGAAAGGGAGAGTTCGGTCATAGTGGGCTCAATGGTGCAGGCCAAGGGCTTGCCATAAAAGGGCCAATCAACGAAATTGGACCGCATGGACCGGTATGTCAGCGCTCCTCAACTCGCCAGGCTCCTCCGGGTGCCGCCCGGCTCGCGCCCGTACTACCGGGCGCTCGCGCACGCCGTACGCGGCCTGATCCTCGACGGGAGGCTCGCCGTGGGGGTGCGCGTGCCGCCCGAACGGCACCTGGCCGAGTCGCTCGGGGTCAGCCGCACCACCGTGACCACGGCGTACGACCGGCTGCGCGAGCAGGGCTACCTGGAGAGCAGGCAGGGGTCGGGAAGCCGCACCGCCCTGCCGGACCCCGGCGCACTGGGCGCCGACAACCCGTGGCTCGCCTCCGACGAGGACGGGCTGCTGCCGCTGCACGCCGCCGCCCCGCCCGCGACCGGCCTCCTCGGAGAGGCCGTGGAGGAGGCGGGGCGGGTCTATCACCGCTACGCGCTGGGCACGGGCTACCACCCGCTCGGGCTCACGCCGCTGCGGGAGGCGATCGCCCGCCGGTACGGCGAGCGGGGGCTGCCCACCCGGCCCGAGCAGATCCTCGTGACGGGCGGGGCGCAGCAGGCCGTCCACCTGGTCATGTCCCTGCTCGCGGGGCCGGGGGACCCCGTGCTGGTCGAATCGCCGACGTACCCGCACGCGATCGACGCGGCCCGCCTGCGGTCGGCCCGCCTGGTGCCGGTGGGCGTCCAGGAGGACGGCTGGCACCTCGACCTGGTGGGCGGTGCGATGCGCCAGTCGGCGGCCCGCCTCGCCTACGTCATCCCCGACTTCCAGAACCCCACAGGGCACCTGATGGACGACGCCGGCCGCGCCGCCCTGGTCGGGGCCGCCCGGCGTCACGGCACGACGCTCGTCGCCGACGAGGTCTGGGCCGAGATGGCGCTGGACCCCGCCGTACGCGCGACGCCGCTGGCCGCGTTCGACACCGACGGACGGGTGATCAGCGTGGGATCGGCGTCGAAGCTGTGGTGGGGCGGCCTGCGGGTCGGCTGGATCCGGACGACCGCGGCGATGGTGCGGCGTCTGGCCCTGCTGCGCGCCGCCGTGGACATCGCGAGCGCCGTGTTCGACCAGCTCGTGGTGGCGTGCCTGTTCGAGCGCATCGAGGAGGCGCGGGCCGAGCGCCGCCGCACGCTCGGCGCCTCGCTCGCCGCGCTCACCGAGGCCCTGCGCGAGCAACTGCCGGGATGGGCCTTCACCCCGCCGCCCGGCGGCGGGTCGCTGTGGGTGCGGCTCGACACGCCGGTGGCGAGCGCGGTCGCCGAGGCCGCCGCCGCCCGGGGCGTACGGCTGGCCCCGGGGCCGTGGTTCGGCGTGGACGGCACGCTGGAGCGATACGTGCGGCTGGCGTTCACCCAGCCTCCGGCGGTGCTGGAGGACGCGGTACGGCGCCTCGCCGCCTCCCCGGCTGCCTCCTCCGCCGCCTCGCACGGCGTCTCCGGCGTGGCCTTCCCGGGAGGCTCTCCGGCCGGCTTCCGATCGGGATACCCATCCCGGGAGCCGCTCACGCCGACGCTGTAGCTGTTCTGGCTGACTATTCAGAAATAGATCGACAATAGATCGACAGGGTCGCATATTCGACGATTGGGAATCGGCCTGTGGCTCCAACCAAATCGTCGCGCAGGGCTGTTCTTGACCGGCCGATGTGGAAGAATTGAAACAGGATTTCGAATCTAACGGGGAGGTGCGATGGATCTGTTCGACGTTGATCCTGAGCGCCTCCCTCGTTCGGACGATGCTGGTACGGACGGCTGGTGGGAGCAGCTCATCGCCCGCTCGCCCCTGTGGTCCGCCGAAGATTCACTCGCCCGCGAATATGTGCCGATTGTCGACCCTGCGACACGAAAGCACGCGAGCCGGTTCGACGACTCGGCAGTATCCACGGAATCGTCCGACTCTGCCCGTCCATCCGATACTCGTCGAGGCAATGTCCCCGGCGCTGAATACACCGGTAACGAGACCGCGGGTGGTTTCTCTCCCGACGGTGTCTTTCCTGGCGGCATCAGGCGCGCCGACAGCGGTGACCCTGCTGATGCTTTCGGCGCCGCTCCCGACGGTGCGTCCGGTGGCGCCTCTGACACTGACCGGGACGCTGCGGGCCAGAATCGGGATGCGCGCCGTGATGGGCCTGCCGGTGGCGAGTCCGGTGACGTCCCTGGTGGCGCCGCCGGTGCTGCTTCTGATGGGGCTTCCGGCGGTGCTTGTGGTGGTGCTTCCGGCGCGGGGTCGTCGTGGGTGGCGGTGGCTACGGTTGCTGAGGCGGCGCGGGCGGTGGCGCTGGTACCGGTGCCGGAGGCGGCGGAGGTGTGCCTGGCCGAGGCCGAGGAGTTGCTGTCGGCGCGCGACCGGATCACCTCGGCGTTGGCCGCCCGGGTCGGCCGCGTTCACCGGGCCGGGGAGGCGAAGAACCACGGGCATGCCTCCACCAAGTTGTGGTTGCGCTCTGCTGGGGGGATGACCCCTGCGGGAGCCGCCCGGTTGGTGACGATGAGCATGGAACTGCACCGCCTCCCGGAGGTGCGCGAGCGGTTCGCCGAGGGCACCTTGCCCGAGGGGATCGTGGAGGCGATCTGCACCGCCATGTTCGGTCTGACCGACGACCAGGCGACCACCGCTGAGCGGATCCTGCTGGAGTTGGCGAACTCGGCGGGTGCGGCGGAGGTGGCCAAGGCCGGGCGGTATCTGCGCGCGGTGCTGGCCCCCGACGGGCATGAGAAAGATGAGCAGGCCGATTTCGATCGCCGGTTCCTCCGGGTGCGCCGGCGCAGGAACGGCGGTGTGGAGGGGGAGTTCTACCTGCCGGTGGAGGCCGCCGCGCGGTTGCAGCACCTGTTCGACGCCTATGCCAAGCCGAAGGCCGAGGGTGACGACCGGACGCTGAGCGTGCGGAACGCGGACGCGCTGATCGCGTTCCTGGAGAACAAGATCGCGACCGAGCTTCTGGTACTGGTCAACGCCGAATCCCTCCCCGACGACCCCACAGCCGACTCCCCAGGCGCCGATCCCGCGAGCACCGGCCCCGCGAGCACCGAACCCGCAGGCACGGACCCCACAGACGATCTAGCAGACGACCCCGCAGGCACGGATCCCTCAACAGACCAGCCCGCCGCCGATCCCAACGACGAGCGTCCGGGCCCCGGGCACTCCGCGACTGCTCCCGGTGGCGAACCCCCCGCCGGTGAGGTTCCGGGGCGTGACAGTGGGCACTGCGCGAGCGACACACCCCAGTGCGACGGTGACCGGTTCGGGAGCGATGATGCGCCGATGCGCGCCGATGAGCAGTGGGCTGAGCCCCTTATCGGCCAGGACCCTGCCACGGATGCTCCCGCCTCCGGCGACGAGCGTTCCGCTCCGGAGCGCTCGGCCACGGGCGGCCCGGACCTCGCTGGCCCGCACTCCCACTCGGCCGACGGCGACGAGCGTGCCGACGCCGCTCGCCCCGCCGACCGTGGTGAGGTCGGTGGGGACCGCTGCGGTGGCGACTGTCCTGCTGGTGACTGTGAGGCGGGGGACCACCGGCATTCCTCCGCGCCTGGTGCGGCGCCGCGCGGGAGGCCGGGTGCGGGAGCCGACGCTCCGCCGGGTGCGGAACAGGGCGGCGACACCTGGCTGAGAGGTGGCGCCTGGCTTGGCGGTGAGGCCTGGGCGGGGATGGGAGCGGATGCCCCGCTGGGGGACAGTCCGCTGGGGGTGGGCTTGAACGGTCCGCCGGGGGTGTGGTTGCGGGGGTTGCCGGGGCTGATCCTGGCGACCGGGCATCTGCTGCCCGCCTCCAGTGTGCACCGGCTGGCTCGCACCAGCACTCTGGTGCGGATCGTCATGGACGCTGCCGGGCAGGTGCTGGACATGGGCCGCAAGGTCCGCCTGGCGACCCCTGCCCAGCGCCGGGCGATCTTCGCCCGGTATGCCACCTGCTGGGTGGACGGCTGCCCCCTGCCCGCCACGATGTGCCAGATCGACCACGTGGAGAACTGGTGCAGCGGCGGGCTGACCGACCTGAAGCTGCTCGGGCCGGCGTGCCAGTTCCACAACCGCGACCGCTACCGCCACCCCACCCGCTACACCCGCCGAAAGATCGGCGACGACCGCTGGGCCTTCACCTACCGCAACCCCCGCACCACCCGATTGCGGGTGTAGACGCGGACGTCGGCAGGGCCAGGCCGGATTCTGCGTACGGCGCGATCGTCCCCTCTCAGCGTCCTGACCCGGCTTCGGCCAGTCGAAGCGGTCAGGACGAGGCGGGCACGGGGGGCAGGTGGTGTTCGGCCATGAGGACGCGGAGCCTGCGGACGAACAGCAGCATGAGGAGACCCGCGGCGACCGCGGCGAGCGCGAGGACCAGGTAGTACACGGGCATGGGCACGACCGTGGTCAGCCGGTAGGTCTGGCCGCCGACGGAGTCGCCGAGGGCCATCGCGAGGTACCACACGCCCATGAGCTGGTTCTCGAAGGCGCGGGGGGCGAGCTTGTTGGTGGCGGAGAGCCCGGCCGGGCTGAGGAACAGCTCGGCGATGGTCTGGATGAGGTAGACCGACAGCAGCCACATGATGGAGACCTTCACCCCGTCCGAGGCGACGCCCGCCGCGACGGACATGACGACGAAGCTCAGCCCGACGATCACCAGCCCGATCGCGAACTTGAGCGGCGTGCTGATCCGGGTGCCGGCCCGGAGGAACATCTCGGCGAACAGCGGGGCGAGCACGATGATCGCGAGAGAGTTGATGTTCCCCACCCAGCCCGGCGGGATCGTGAAGCCGAACACGTCGAGGTCGGTGTCCTTCTTGGCGAACAGCAGCAGCGAGCTTCCGGCCTGGTCGTAGACGAGCCAGAAGATCGCGGCGCCGAGGAACAGCCACACGTACGCGAACAGCCCCCTGCGCTCCTCCGCGGTGACCTCGTGGGACGAGAACAGGAAGGCGAAGTACGCGATCGGCACGACGGCCGTCACGACCGTGAGCACGAGGGCGAAGCGGTCGACGGTGAGCGTCCCGCTGACCGCCCACAGGGCCAGCCCGCCCGCGGCGACGGCGAGGCCGAGCCCGGCGACGAGCTTGAAGCGGTGTTCCTCGGCGGGCGTGAGCCGGTGGTCGGGCTCCTCGCCGGCGCCGCACAGGGTCGCCCGGCCCCGTATGTACTGCACGAGGCCGAAGAGCATGCCGACCGCCGCCGCGCCGAAGGCGAGGTGCCAGCGGCCGCCGGTCTGCAGCCAGGGCACGATCATGATGCCGAGGAACGCGCCCAGGTTGACGCCCATGTAGAAGATTGTGTAGCCGGAGTCGCGCCGGGCGTCGTCCTCGTGCCGGTACAGCTCGCCCACCAGCGCCGCCATGTTCGGCTTGAGCAGGCCGCTGCCCAGCGCGATGAGCACGAGTCCGAGCCAGACGAAGCCGCCGCCCATGGGCATCGCCATGCTCAGGTGGCCACCCATGATCACCGACGCGCCGACGAGGACGGTCCTGCGCGCCCCAAGCAACCGGTCGGCCAGCCAGCCGCCCACGAGGGCCAGCAGGTACACCGAGGCGACGTACACGCCGTAGACGCCCACGGCGGTCGTCTCCGGCAGGCCCATGCCGCCACGGGTGGCGGGCGCCGTCAGGAACAGCACGAGCACGGCGCGCATGCCGTAGTAGCTGAAGCGCTCCCACATCTCCGTGCCGAACAGGGTGGCCAGTCCTCGCGGATGGCCGAAGAACGTCCGCTCCCCGGCAGGCGGCCCTGGTTGTCCGGATGCCATGCGTACCCCCCGATCACGCATCATCTCAGCAACTTTATATGCCTTTATGTCCTGTTTGTCCGTTTGAGATGACGCTTTCGTGCGCTCCCCGCCCGCGGAGTCTTGTCCTCGGTGATCCCCTGTGATGCGATGCAGGCCACGCGTGCGACATACCCGGTGGGAGGCACGATGGCCGGTGTTCTCGAGGAGCGGGCCGCGATCGAACGCGAAATCGCGGGCAGGACCCTCTGCGAACAGCTCAGATGGGCCGCGCAGGAGCACCCGGACGCGCCCGCCTACTCCGATCCCGCCCCCTCCGATTCCGACGCAGCCGGCGGCTGGCGCACGCTGACGTACGCCGAGGCGCGGCGGCGTGTGCTGGAGATCGCCGCCGGCTACGCCGCGCTCGGCCTGCGGCCGGGTGAGGCGGTCGCGCTGATGCTGGTCAACCGGAGCGAGCACGTGCTGGCCGACCTCGGCGCCGTCCACGCGGGCGCCGTCTCCTGCTCCATCTACGCGACCTTCGCCCCCGAGCAGGTCGCGTACGTCGCCCGGGACGTCGGGGCGCGCATCGCGGTGCTCGGCGGCCCCGGCGACCTCGCCCGCTGGGCGCCCGTGTTCGGTGAGCTGCCCGGGCTGACCAGGATCATCATGCTGGAGGGCGCCCCAGAGGGCGACGACCGCTTCATGAGCTGGGACGACTTCCTGGCGATCGGCGCGCGGGCGTACGCCGCCGACCCGGAGGCGGTCGAGCGGCGCTCGCGGGAGGTGGCCCCGGACGACGTCCTGAGCGTGCTGTACACCTCGGGCACGACCGGCATGCCCAAGGGCGTCCCGCTCACCCACGCGAACGTGCTCTTCGAGATCGCGGCGACGCAGCGGATGATCGACCTGCCCGAGCAGGGGACCCAGATCTCCTATCTCACCTACGCCCACATCGCCGAGCGGGCGCTCAGCCTGTACCTGCCGTTGTTCAAGGTCAACCACGTGTACTTCTGCACGGACCTGAACGCGCTCGCCGCGACGCTGGGCCAGGTGCGCCCGGTGCTGTTCTTCGGCGTGCCCCGCGTCTGGGAGAAGATGGCCGCCCGGCTGCAGGCGCTGCTGGCCTCCCAGCCCGCCGAACAGCAGGAGAACGTCCGCGCCGCGATGGCCGCCGGGCTCGCCTACATCGAGGGGCAGCAGTACGGCCACACGGTCTCGTCCGAGGTGCGGGAGGCGTACGAGCGGGCGGACGCCGCGCTGCTGTCGGTGATCCGCGGTTTGATCGGGCTCGACCGGGCCCGCTGGTGCGCCACCGCCGCCGCGCCGATGCCGCCGGAGGTGCAGCGCTTCTTCGGCGGTCTGGGCCTGAAGGTGATCGACGTCTACGGCATGACCGAGACGACCGGCGCCTTCACGGTCAACAGCCCGGAGGTCTTCCGGCTCGGCACGGTGGGACGGGCCGAGCCCGGTGTGGAGGTGCGGGTGGCGGAGGACGGCGAGATCCTCACTCGCAGCCCGCTCAACACCCGGGGCTACCTGGGCCTGCCCGAGGCGACCGCCGAACTGCTGGACGCCGACGGCTGGCTGCACACCGGCGATGTGGGGTCGATCGACGAGGACGGATTCGTCCGCATCGTCGACCGCAAGAAGGAGTTGTTCATCACCTCCGGCGGGGAGAACGTCTCCCCGGCGGGCATCGAGGGCCACCTCAAGGAGCACCCGCTCATCGGGCAGGCACTCGCCTACGGCGAGGGACGGCCGTACCCCGTGGCGATCCTCACCCTCGACGGGGAGGTCGCCCCCGAGTGGGCGCGGGCCCGCGGCATCGCCTTCGAGTCGCTCGCCGATCTGGCCGGGCATCCGGACCTGCTCAAGGAGATCGAGGCGGCGGTGGAGACCGCCAACCGCAAGCTCGCCCGGGTGCAGCAGGTCAAGCGGTGGCGGCTGCTGCCGGTCGAGTGGACGGCCGAGACCGAGGAGCTCACCCCGAGCCTCAAGCTCAAGCGCCGCGTCGTGCATGCCAGGTACGCCGACCTGATCGAGGAACTGTACGCGGAGGGCTGAGCCGGGGGAACTTTTACCGGCCGGGGAGAGTGTCGGGGGCGGGACGCGGGCCGGTCGTGCGTACGGTCTCGGGGCATGACGACGCCTTTCCTCGTGCCCGCACTTGTCGCGTCATCCCTCGCCGCGTCACCCCTCACGCCGGTGGTCCCGGCGGGCGGTGAGACGGCGATCCGCTCGATCGTGGTGCGGCCGTCCGACCCTGTCGTCGGGCCGGCCGGATCGGTGCGGCTGGTCGTCGACGTGATGGCGCGCGGCGCGAACCGCGTCTCGGTCGTCCTCGAACCCGGCCGCGCCCCCTCCGCCGGTGGTGACGAACCCGGTGGCGGGGAACCAGGTGGTGACGAATCCGGTGGTGAGGGCCCAGGTGGGGAAGAGCCCGGTGGAGGGGAGCACGGTGGAGGGGAGCCGGGCGGCGACCTCCCGCCGCAGTCCGGTGACGCCGTGCCACTTCCGGGTCCTGTGCAGGGTCCTGTGCAGGGTCATGAGCAGGATCATGTGCCGGGCCCGGTGCTCGGACCGGGTGGTCTCTGGCAGGGATCGCCGCGTTCGAGGCCCGAACCTATGCCCAGGTCCCCGGCCGTGCGCCCGCGCTTCCCCGTACGACCAGGCGTGCCCGGCGCCTTTCCCGCGACGGTGCCCGGGGTTCCGGGGGTGCCCGGGTTGAGCGGCCTGGCCACCGCGATGCCCGGCATCGTCGGCGCGGCCAGGGACGGACAGGCCGCCGGGCCGCTCCGGGCCGGGACCGCCGGGAGAGGCAGCACCGCCGGGAGAGGCAGTGCAGGGGGATGGGAGACGTGGCGCTTCCTGCCCGACCGGCCTCTGTCGCGGTGGTATCCGAGCGGGCCCTGGACGGTCACCGCGACCGCCGTGGACGCCCGGGGCGGGACGGCCGTCGCGCGGGCGGTGTTCCATCTGCGGCGGGCGACCGAGATCGAGGGGCTCAAGGTCGCCCGTGGCCGGGGCGGGGACGAGACCCGGGTCACCGGGACGCTGCTGCGCGTCGACCCGAGCGGGCGGGTCGACTACCGGCCCTTCCCCGGGCAGCGGGTCAGGATCTCCTTCCGGCCCAGCGGGTCGTCCGAGTGGCGGCCCGTGGGCGAGGCGGTCACCCGGAGGGACGGCTGGTTCAGCGCCCGAACGCGGGAGGACGGCCAGGGCGCCTGGCGGGCCGAGTACGCGGGCTCGCCCCGCTACGCCGCCGACGTCAGCTCGGAACGAGAGGCATAAACCGCCCTTGAATGCCATATAAAGGGCAGAAGTGGCATATAAGCGACAGTTACAGACTTGTTACACTTTGCTCTGAGAAACCTGGCAACTTTCCTTTTCCTTTTTACGTCTATGACGGTGGCGCGCCCCAACCCGGGGGCGCGAGTGAACACGGGGAGAGGACACACCCTCATGGTGAAACGAGCTGCTACCGCCCTGGCAGTGATCGCCATGGGCGCCACGGCGCTCGCGACCGCGCCCGCGTACGCGGACCCGGTCACATCAACGCCGACGCCCACAGACTCGGCCACACCGACGCCGACCCCCACGCCCACCCCGACCCCGGAAGGCCGGCGCCCGTACGTGCCTCAGGCGCGCATCCTCGGGTTCAGCGTCAACCCCGACGTCGTCGTCGTGAGCGGACGTGGCTCCGCCACGGTCTCCGCCTCGGTCAGGACCAAGGACGTCAGGAAGGTCACCTTCACCCTGTCCGGGTCCCGCGGGCACGGCGGCGGCCACGGTGGCCACGACGGCCCCTGGTGGGGCAAGCGTAAGGGCGGCCCGCACGACGGCCCGTCCTTCGACACCTTCTCGCAGTCGTGGAGCTTCGACAGGCACGACAGGGAAGGCGTCTACAGCGTGCGGATCGAGGCCGAGGGCCTCGACGGCCGGACGCTGACCGCGGAGCGTTCCTTCAGGGTCAAGCGCAATGACTGGCACGCGCCGCGTCCGTCGGGCCCGAAGGCGACCCGCATCGTCGGCTTCGACGCCACGCCCGAGCCGGTCCGCAAGGGCCGTGCGCTGACCCTCAAGGGTGAGCTGCAGGTCGCGCAGTGCTACTCCGACTGGTACTTCGGCTGGAACGGCTACAGTGGCCGCCGCGGCGGGGACGACAACTGCTACGACAGCCGTGACTACTGGCACGACTGGCACTGGCTGGGCTCCCAGGAGGTCGGCGTCTACTTCCTGCCCGCGGGCTCCCGCAAGTGGCGGTACGTCGACACCATCAGGACCGACGGCGACGGCGACTTCGCCACGCGGGTGCGGGCCTACCAGTCGGGCACCTGGGGCGTGCGCTTCGACGGCACCCGGCGTCTCAAGGGTTCCGAGGCCACCGACTACGTCAAGGTGATCCGGCACCACCACTAAGAGACACCCAGCCCGGAGAGACAACCTGGGAATATCCTGGGAAAACGAACGAATTTGCAGTTCACGGACGCCCGGCTTCCTCAAGGAGCCGGGCGTCCCGTTTTTTTCCTGACTCATCCGCAGATTAAAGATGACAGTTCGGGTAGAGAGGTCCCGGTGCTCACATTCGGCGGCCATAGTGGGTGAGGTCGCGGTCACACAGGGCGAGCACCCGCTCGCTTCACGTGGTAGGGAGTCTGGGTTGATCCGACTGATGCTCGCCGAGGACATGCACCTCATCCGCAAGGCGCTGGTCGCTCTGCTGTCGAGCGAGGACGACCTGGAGGTCGTGGCCGAGGCGGACAAGGGGGAGGACATCGTGCGGCTGGGCTGTCTGCGGCGCCCCGACGTCGCGGTGCTCGACATCGGGCTGCCCGGCGTCGACGGCCTCACCGCGGCGGCCGAGCTGCACCGCCGATTACCCTCCTGCAAGACCGTCGTGCTCACCGGGCTCGGCACGCCCACGGCCCTGCGCAAGGCCCTGGACGCCAACGTGCGCGGCTACGTGGTGAAGGACGCCTCCCCGGCCCATCTCATCGACTGCATCCGCCGGGTGGCCGCGGGGGAGCGGGTCATCGACCCCGAACTGGCCGTGGCGGCACTCGACGCCGACAGCAACCCGCTGACCGCTCGCGAGCTGGACGTCCTGGAGACCGCCGCCGGCGGGGCCACCGTCTGCGAGATCGCCGCCCGCCTGTCCCTGTCGCAGGGCACCGTGCGCAACTACCTGTCCCGCATCCTCGGCAAGGTGGGCGCCCGCTCACGCGTCGAGGCGATTCAGATCGCCTCCGAGTGCGGCTGGCTCTGGCCGCCGTCCGGGCGAGACATCGGCATCCTCCGCTACCGCCCCCGCCGATAGTCCTTCACTACAGAGCTCCTCGCTCCGGCCGGCCCAGTGACCGGTCCAGTGGCCCACGAGGTCGGCGTACAGGGGTGACGCGGCCACCATCTCCTCGTGGGAGCCGAGCCTGACCCGGGTGCCGTCCATGACAAGCACCCGCTTGGCGCGCAGGGCCGACGAGATGCGGTGGGCCACCACGACCAGCGTCCCGCCGCGCGCCGCGAACGCGGCCTCCGCCCGTGCCTCCGCCACCGGGTCGAGGTGACAGGTCGACTCGTCGAGCACGACCAGCCGTGCGGGGGACAGGTACGTCCTGGCCAGCGCGACCAGCTGCCGTTCGCCCGCCGACAGCTCGGCCGGGTCGAGCGGGCCGCCCGCGCAGCGCCGCGCGAGGTCCGTGAGCCCGAACGCCGCGACCGCCTCGTCCACCCGCTCCGGCGTCGCGCCGGGCGCGAGATAGGTCAGGTTCTCGGCCAGGGTGCCGGGGAAGACGTACGCCTCCTGGGGGATCAGCGCGCGGGCGGCCGGGCGGACCCGCGCGGCCGGGACGCCGCCGACGAGGACCTCGCCCTCGTCCGGCGTGAGCAGGCCGGCGACCAGCGCCGCCAGCGTGGACTTGCCGATCCCGCTCGGGCCGACGACGGCCAGGTGGTCGCCCTCCGGCACGTCGAGGTCCAGGCCGTCGATGACCGGCTCGGGGGCCTTCCGGCCGGCGGCGCCGTACGCGAAGCGGACGCCCCGCAGCACCAGGCGGGCGCCGTCCGGCTCGGTATCGGGCTCGGTATCGGGCTCGGTATCGGGCTCGGTGTCGCCATGCAGAGCCGGCGGCCCGGGAACGTGGAGGATGCGCTCCAGGGTGACGGCGAGGCGTACGCCGCTGACGCCGAGGCCCTGCACCAGGCCGCCCAGCGCGGGGGCGAGCGACTGCATCACGTAGGTCAGCGTGCCGAGGATGACCCCGCCGGTGATCCCCTGGCGGACGAGCCAGGGCGCGCCCGCGAGCAGCAGCACGACCGGCAGCCACGCTCCCACCGCCAGTGACAGCGTCCGCGTCGCGGTCACCCGGGCGAGCGCCCGCGCGGACGCCGCCTGCCGGGTCACCGCCTGCCCGACCTCGGCCGCGACCCGCTCCTCCGCGCCGCAGGCGGTCACGTCGCGCAGCCCGCTCGCCATCGCGGCCACGGCGGCCGCCGTACACTCGTCGGCGACGATGAACTCCCGCTGCCGCCGGGCGAGCGAGGGCAGGGAGACGAGGAACAGGCCCAGCCCGAGGGCCACCGGGGGCAGCACGAGCGGCACCACGGCGGGCGCCAGGGTCGACAGCCCCACCGCCACGCTGACCAGCGTGAACACGAACGACCTGACCACCGTGATGATGGCGCCGAAGGAGTCCCTGGCCAGCTCGACCTGATGGTTCATCCGGGCGACGGCCGCGCTGTCGCCGCCCCGCCCAGCCCGCAATGCCCCGGTCACCACCCGCCTCAGCAGGTCGTCGCGGAACGGCTCGACGATCCCGGCGATCAGCAGCAGCACCTGCCGGGCGGACACCGCGGCCACCGCCCACGCGGCGGCGAGGACCCCGAGCCAGGCCATCCCGACGCCGGGCCGGCCGGCCGCGAACCCGTCGTCCACCGCGCGCGCGACAGCGTACCCGCCGGTCAGCGAGGGCAGGGCCTCCGCCACCGACCAGCAGACCAGCCGCAGCAGCCGGGACGGCTCGCGCCACAGCGCGTCCAGGACGACCCGCCGCCTCACGACGCCTCCTGTTCCTGGAAGACGGGTGCCTGGAAGACGGCCCGGTAGCCGGGGTCGGCCCACAGCCGTTCGTGCGTGCCGATCGCGCGGACCCGCCCGTCCTCCAGCCACACCACCTGGTCGGCCTGGGCCGCGGTCGTCACCCGGTGGGCCACCACCAGGCGGGTGCGGTCGGCCAGGCTGCCCGTGAGCGCGCGCCCGACCTGCCGCTCGGTCACCGTGTCGAGGCTCGACATGGCGTCGTCCAGGATCAGCACCCGCCCGGCCTGCGCGAACGCGCGGGCGAGGCCGATCCGCTGGATCTCGCCGCCGGACATCGGCGCCTCCTCGACCGGTGTGGCGTACCCGAGAGGCAGCCTGCGGACGAAGGAGTCGGCGCAGGCGGCGACGGCGGCGGCCCGCACCGTGTTCTCGTCGTTCTCGTCGTGAGCCGGGAGGCCGAAGCCGACGGCCTCGCCCAGGGTGCGGCCGAACAGGGCCGGGCGCTCGAAGGCGTACCCGACCGCGCGCCGCAGCGGCTCCCTGCCGAGCTCCCGCAGCGGCACGCCGTCCAGCAGCACGACGCCCCGCTCGGGGTCGGCGAGCCGACCGGCGACGGCGGCCAGCGACGACTTACCCGAGCCGGAGCGGCCGACCACCGCCGTGCAGGTGCCTCCCGGCACCACGAAGCTGATCCCGCTCAGCAGCCGGACCCCGTCGGCCCGTACGGTCACGTCACGCAGTTCCAGGGTCCCCGGGCCGGGCGGCAGCGTGCGGGATCCGTACGCCGGGGGCGGCACGGCGAGAAGCTGCTCCAGGCGCTGCGCGGCCGACCGGGCGCGGGCGATGCGCGCGGCGTAGCCGAGCGCCGATCCGAGGCCCGCGCCGAGCACGACGTAGCGCGCGGCGGCGAGCAGTTCGCCCACGGTGAGGCCGCCCGCCGACAGGCGGAGCCCACCGACGGCGAGCACCGCGATCTCCAGGAGCGGGACGACGACGGCGGCCTGCACACCGGCCCGCGCCTGCAGCCGCCACAACGCGAGGCCGTGGGCGCGCAGCCGGGGGAGCGGGGCCAGCACCCGTGCGGCCTCGCGGTCCTCGGTGCCGGCCGCGCTGATGGTGCGGGCCCCGGCGAGCGCCCCGACGAGCATGCCCGCGATCTGGCCCTGCGCCTCCTGGTATCCGCCGGAGGCCGCGGTGGTCTTCCGCATGAACGCGCGCAGCACGGCCACGATCAGCAGCAGGCCGGCCACCAGTGTGACCGCGAGCCACGGGTCGATCAGCGCGAGGGCGACGACGCTGCCAGCCGATGGGATGACCAGGGTGGCGGCCGTCACGACGGCCTCCGGGGTCCGCCCCGCCTCCTCGACGTTCACGCCGGCGCGGGTGACGATCTCCCCGGGCGCGAGATGCCGGGTCATCCCGGTGCCGGCCGACAGGGTGTGGGTCACGACCCGGGTGCGCAGCCACCGGGCGGCCCGCGCGCCGCTCACCCCCGCGGCGAGCACGCCCAGCGCGTCGCACGCGACGACGAGCCCGGCCAGCAGCGCGGCGGCGGCGACCGTCTCCGGGAGGTCGGGGGAGGCGCGCACGACGGCGTCGAGCGCACGGCCGAGCGCCGCCGGGACGAGCAGGTCGGCGGCGGCGCCCGCCAGTGCCGTCACCGTCAGCACCGCCAGCCAGGGACCGCCGCGCCGGACGGCCCGCGCGATCAGCAGGTCCGCCGTACGGGAACTCACCAGGGGTCCTCCAGTCCCGAAACGCCTCCAGCCCGGAAACGCGGAAGCCTGGGCGGCCGCGACGACCGCCCAGACCTTCGCTTCATGCGTCAGCAGCCGCGACTGTCAGCCGCAGATGATGCTCAGGCTGCTGTTCTCGTGCGGGGTGCAGCCGAGCAGGCTCAGGTTGCTGCCCGTGGTGCCGCCGCCGCCACCGGTGGGGGCCTCGAGGGTCTGCAGGTCGAGAAGCGCCATGTGGGTCATCTCCCTTTGGGATGGTTCACTGCCTGGATGGTTCACCCGGCACCGTGCTGGAACACGGGTGTTGGAGCACGGGTGTTGGAGCACGGTGCCGGAAGTCGGGTCGTGCGAGGTGCCGTCAGCCGCAGATGATGCTCAGGCTGCTGTTCTCGTGCGGGGTGCAGCCGAGCAGGCTCAGGTTGCTGCCCGTGGTGCCGCCGCCACCGGTGGGGGCCTCGAGGGTCTGCAGGTCGAGAAGCGCCATGTGGATCATCTCCCTTTGGGATGGTTCACTGCCTGGATGGTTCACCCCGGAAGTGGGGCCGAGCGGGGTGCGTCAGCCGCAGATGAGGCTGAGGCTGCTGTTCTCGTGCGGGGTGCAGGCGAGCAGGCTGAGGTTGCTGCCGCCGCCGCCACCGTGGCCACCGGGGGCCTCGAGGGTCTGCAGGTCGAGAAGCGCCATTGCGATTCACCTCCTTCCGTGGCTGGTCGGGACATGCGACCCGGCGGCGGTACGCAGGGGGGCCTGCGCCTGGGACCGTCCGGGGGGCTCGAGGAACGGGAGGCGGACCGGCTGGTCGTGCAGCGCGGTGCCGAGCGCGAACAGCACGCCGGCGCTCCCTGTGGCGAAGTCCATCGACAGGCGGAGCAACTGGGCCCCGGGGAAGGCCAGCCCGCCCTGGTACGGAAGCTCCTGCCAGGCCAGCCGGGCGATCTGCGCCTCGGCGGCCCCGGGGTCGGGGCGCGAGCCGGACGACAGGCAGGCGATCATGCCCGCCCGGCCGGCGAACAGCCCCGACTGGACGTAGTACGGAAGGGTCAGCACCGACCGGATGGCCGCCAGCGACCCGGCGAAGTCGTCGTCTTCGTGCTGGGCATCGTCACGGTGGGCGAGGTAGCGGTCGAGCACCAGCCCGATGCCGGCCGACCCCTCGTCCAGGTAGGGGTTGGTCCGCCAGCCCTGCTGCACCTGGAGCTGCCCGTCCTCGCGGCCGACGCACCGGCGCAGGTCCTGGCGCAGCGCGGTGGCCGCGAGGTCGAGCAGACCGGGGTCACCGGTGCGCTCGTAGGCGTGCAGGAACATCAGGGCGGGCCCCGACGAGCCGTACATCAGCCCCGCGTGCGGATACCTGCCTCCGCTGATCTCGGGGACGTCGTCCGGGCCGCCGAGCCGGTCGGCCACCGCGGCGACGACGCGCGCGGCCCGCTCGCGGAACTCGGGCTCGCCGGTCGCGTCGTGCAGGCGCATCAGGGCGAGGGCGACGCCGGAGAGGCCGCGGTAGAGGCTGAGGTCGAGCCCTTCCCAGGGCTCCCGCAGGCACCGCTCGGCCACGCCGAGCGCGTCCTCGCGCCGGCCGAGCTCCTCCAGCGCGTACGCCACACCGTGCAGCCCGTTGTAGAAGCCGATCCCGATGCCGGGCTCCGCCGCCCGCCTGACCAGCCACTCCTCGTGCTCGGGGAAGCGCCCGGCCCCGGTCGCGGCCAGCGTGTAGAGCACGCCGGCCGCGCCGTTGGCGAGGCTCACGCCGCCGCCGGGCTCGAACTGGACGATGTCCCCGGGGAAGAGCCGGTCGTCGCGCCCCGGCGTCGCCGAGGCGAGGATCGCCGTCGCCAGGGCGTCCCGGAGCGCGGGCCAGCCCTCGGAGAGCCGGCTCGGCTCCGGTTCGGCAGCATGGACGGCAGAATGGACGGTGGAGTGCACGCCGGTCGTGTCGCCGAGGAGTATCGTCACCGCGCCGTCGATCAGCTCGGGCGGCACCGGGAACGTCTCCTTCACCAGCCTGCCGAGCTGGGCGGCCTTGGGCCGGTGGAGCTGCAGCAGCATGGTGGTCATCGGGGCGAAGATCCCGAGGTGCAGGCAGGCCAGGGCGTACTCGTCGGCCTCGACGCCGGCGAGGCCGCTCGGCGGGACGAAACCGGGGTTGGCCAGCGTGGGCCGTCTGCGCTCCTCGACCGGCGAGGAGACCTCGAAGTCGATCAGCACCACCCGGTCGCCGTCGACGAGGATGTTGAAGGGGTGCAGGTCGCCGAACACCACGCCGCGCTCGTGCAGGGCCGAGACCGCCGCCCGCACCTTGCCGAGCATCGTGACGGCCCACTCCGCGTAGTCCGTGCTCATCTCCGGCGTGCGGTCGGCCCGCGTGAGGGGGTGCTTCTGCGCGATGAGCTGGCTGAGCGAGGTGCCGTCGATGTACTCCTGCGCGAGGAAGTGGTGCTCCCCGACGGTGAAGTGGCTGTGCAGGCGGGGGACGCAGTCCAGCCCGGCGAGGCGCTCCATGATCTCGGCCTCGTGCCGGAGGCGGGTGACCGCGTCGCGGCCCTCCACGTCGAGGCCGGCGTGCGGGCGCGCCTCCTTCAGCACCACCTTCTCGCCGGTGCGCGTGTCGTGCGCGAGGTAGACGCCGCCGCCGTTGGAGAAGTGCAGGACGCTGTCGACCTGGTACGGCACGCCCTCCATGGTCACGGCGTTGCGCGCGGCCAGGTGGGGTTCGAGGAAGGCCGGCAGGGGCACCCAGGAGGGCAGGGAGAACCCCGGGCCGCGCACGTCGGGGACGAGCTCGCCGTCGGCGTTCTCGATCGCGAGGACCTGCTCGCCGCTCTCGTCGAGGCAGTGGCGCTCGGCGAACCCGCCGTACCGCACGTACATCGGTCCGTCGCCGTAGCGCAGGTCGCTGAGGATGTACGGGCCCTCGACGCCGTCGAGGACCTCGGCCAGCTCCTTGAGCGTCAGCTCAAGCTGGGCCTCGTCGACCGGGTAGATGGTGACCAGCTTGCCGCTCGACCCCCGGAAGGCGTACTTGGAGTTCTGCATGGTCATCACGCGCCGGCCGCGCAGGAACTTGAAGGCCAGCCCGCGGGGCACGCAGTAGTCCCACGCCGCGGCGATCACCCGCTCCGCCTCCCGTACGGAGGAGGAGATGTGGATCTTCCAGCCCTGGGTGGGCAACGTGGCGCCGGCCGGCGCGTAGTGCAGCCACGTTCCGGTCGCGAGATGCGCCCACCCCTCGGGGGTGGGCCGCGCGGCCACGGAGAAATCCGGGTGCTCCGCGCGCTTGCTGTCGAGGGTGTCGTAGAACAAGGGATCTGCGAGGCAGTAAATCTCGTACTTACTAATCACCAGATGTCCCCTTAGGCCGGTCACAAGTAAGAATTCCGGAATTGTGGGGACGGGCCAAGTTACGCCCGTCAACTGCGCTATGTGAAATCTGCACATAACGAACCATGACGCGGTCACGGGTCGGGTGGTGACGCTCTCCACGGTCACCGGGAGGCGGCGGGTGAGGCCGCGGTGAGGTCATCTGTCAAATGGCAGGTCAAGAGCGCGGGGGGACGCCGGAGGCGGCGTGGAGTGCTTTGGAGCGGTCCGTCCGCTCAGCGGCGGATGTTGCCCCTGCTGGGGATCTCGGCGACCAGGCGGAACCAGCCGTCGGGGTCGAGGACCGTTCCCACGACACCGTCGAGCGCGGCCGCGCGGGTGCGGAGGTTGTCCAGGCCGCTGCCGGCGCCGGAGGGAGCGGAGGGGTCGACGCCGTCGTTGGCCACGGTCAGCGTCACCGTGCCGGCGCGCAGGGCGATCTCGATGACGCACAGGGTCGCCCGGCTGTGCCGCACGACGTTGGTCACGGCCTCGCGGACCATGATGGCGAGCGTCGCGCCGATCTCGTCCGAGAGCTCCGCGTCGGTCACCTCGATCTTGCAGTCGGTCCCGTACGCGCGGAGCACGGCACGCGCGTTGGCCAGCTCCGACGGCAGCGAGACGTCCTGGAACGAGCGGGTCACGTTGCGGATGTCCGCGGCGGCCTGGCGGATCGCCTGCACCACGTCGGCCAGGGCGGGCCGCAGCGGGTTGTCCTCCTCGGCGAGGCGGTAGGCGAGCTCGCTGCGCAGGGTGGCCAGCCACAGCCGGCTGCTCACGAGGTCGTGCACGTCCCGGCCGAACTGCTCCCGGGCCTCGGCCGCGGCCTGGCGGACGGCCTCGGCCTGCATGGCGCGCAGCCGGCGCAGCCGGAGAGCCAGGATCGCCAGCGCGGCGACGGGGAGCGCGCCGAGTGACGTGAACAGGGCGAGTATCGCGAAGTCAGGCAAGTGACGACCCTCCAGTCATCCTCGCCGTAACATCGGTCTCGCCTTTCGGTGCATGCGCTATATCCTTGCATACCTGTCACAAAAGATGGCCACTTCGTTCATGTCGAAGTAAGTTCTAACGTCCGGGGATATAAGACGGTGCGGCCGCACCTAAAAACGGGCGTTCGCGAACTGTGAATTCCGGCCATGGACAAATTGCGCTATGTCCAGATTGCTCCCACGGGTCGCTTTCCCGGGCCGCTCGGGGGGGGCCGCTCACCGGGCGGCGCGGTCGGCCGCTCAGGCGAGCGATCGGACGGCGGCGCGGAACAGCACCGGCAGCCGCCGGGCGGCCGGCACGATCATCCGGGCCGCCGGGGGGTGCCGCCGGGCCTCCAGCAGCGTGGCGGTGAGCAGCCGGGACCGCCGCGACAGGCGCCGCCACGCGGCCTCGTACTCCTCGGGTCGGCCGGCGCGCAGGCAGCCGACCAGCGCGCGGGCCGACAGCAGCGCGAGCGACAGGCCCTCGCCGGTGAGCGCGTCCACGTAGCCCGCCGCGTCGCCCACGAGCAGGACCCGCCCGGCCACCCGCCGGCTGACCCGCTGGCGCAGCGGCCCGGCTCCGCGCACGGGGGTGGCGGGCGGTCCGTCCAGCCGGGCGAGCAGGTCAGGGAACGCCGCGAGGTGCTCGTGGTATCCCCGGCGCTCGCCGCTCAGCACGGCCACGCCGACGAGGTCGTCGCCCACCGGGGTGACGTACGCCTCGCCGCCCGGCGCCCAGTGCACCTCCACGAAGTCGGTCCACGGCGCCACCCGGTAGTGGCGGCGCAGGCCGTACCGGCGGGGGCCGCCCGCGGGCAGGTCCAGCCCGAGGGACGCCCTGATCGGCGAGTGCAGGCCGTCCGCCGCGACCAGCCAGCGCGCCCGCAGGTCGAGACCGTCCGGGACGCCGCCGGAGGGCGGCACCCGCGCGTGCACGGCGTCGTCACCGGCGCGCACGCCGGCGACCCGCCCGGAGACCACCCGGACTCCGGCCTCCCGGGCGCGCAGGGCCAGGGCAGCGTGCAGCGCGGTGCGCCGCACGCCGAGCCCGGTGCCGTCCCGGAACTCCGCCTGCACCCCGTGCCGCCCGTCGACGTAGCGGATGCCCAGGAACGGCCTGCTCTCCGGCAGCGCGATCTTGGGATCGATCCCCAGGCCGGCGAGGGCGGCGACGCCGGTGGGCATCAGGCCCTCCCCGCACGCCTTGTCGACCGGGACGGCCCGCGGCTCGACCACGACCGTCTCCAGGCCGGCCAGCGCCGCGTGGATGGCCGTGGCCAGCCCCGCCGGCCCGCCCCCGGCCACCAGTACGTCGATCATGGTGTGGTTTCGGAGGCGGGGGCGGGTGCGGACCGGGGGGCGGCGGTCGCGAGGGCGGCGTTCTCGCACCGCAGCCGGACGACCATGAGCGGCACGTTGAGCAGGGTGAAGGCCAGCGCGGTCAGCCACGCGGAGTGCACGAGCGGCAGGGCCGCGCCCTCCACCGCCACGGCGACGTAGTTGGGGTGCCGCAGCCACCCGAACCGGTACGGCCCGCGCGTCACGAGCGGCAGGCCGGGCACGACGATGACCTGGGTGTTCCACTGGCGGCCGAGGCTCGTGACGCACCACCAGCGCAGCGCCTGCGCGGCCACGACGAGCGCCAGCATCGGCCAGCCCAGGGCCGGGACGAACGGCCGGTCCGCCAGCGCCGCCTCCAGCAGGCACCCGGCGAGCAGGCCGGTGTGCAGGGCCACCATCCAGGGATAGTGCCCGGTGCCGTACAGCACCCCGCCGCGCTCCATGCTCCAGCGGGCGTTGCGGCGCGCCACGAACAGCTCCGCGAGGCGTTCCACGCCGACGAGCGCGACGAGCAGCGCGTACCAGGGCGACATCGGTTCCCTCCATCCCTCCCGGCCGGCTCCCGCCGGCCCCCTTCACCAGCGCCTTCACCAGCGCAGCAGAACGAGCTCGGAGCAGAATCCCGGGCCCATCGCCAGGAGCATCCCGAAGGTGCCCGGCGGTGGTGGCCGCAGGGCCAGGGTGTCCCGCAGCACGTGCAGCACGGACGCGGACGACAGGTTGCCGATGGCGGCGAGCGAGCGCCAGGTGAGGTCGAGCGCGCCGTCCGGCAGCGCGAGCGTCTCCGCGACCGCCTCCAGCACCTTGGGGCCGCCGGGATGGCACACCCACGCGGTGATGTCGCCGACGTCCAGGCCGTGGTCGCCGAGGAACCCGCCCACGTCTCCGGCGAGGTGGGTGCGCACCACGTCGGGCACCCCGGCGTCGAGGACGACCCGGAACCCGCTGTCGCGGACGTCCCACCCCATCACCCGTTCCGAGCCGGGGTAGAGGCGGCTGCGCGTGGCCACGACGGCCGGGCCCGGCCGTCCCCCAGGGAGCTCAGGGATGTCACGGCCGGGGATCTCACGGTCGTCGCCGTACGCGACCACGGCGGCGGCGCCGTCCCCGAACAGCGCGCCCGCCACGAGGTTGGCCGTGGAGGAGTCGTCGCGCTGGAGGGTGAGGGAGCACAACTCGACCGAGAGCAGCACCGCCACATGGCCGGGCCACCCGCGCAGGTAGTCGTGCAGCCGGGCGATGCCCGCCGCCCCCGCCACGCAGCCGAGGCCGAACACCGGCACCCGCTTCACGTCGGGACGCAGCCCGATGCGGTTGACCAGCCGGGCGTCGAGGGACGGCGCGGCGACGCCGGTGACCGACGTACACATGATCATGTCGACGTCCGCCGGGGTGAGGCCTGCGGCGTCGAGCGCGCCGGTCACGGCCTCCGCGCCCAGGTCGAGGGCGGCCTCGATGAACAGGTCGTTGGCCATGCCGAAGCCGTCGAGCTTGCCGTACCGGTCGAGCGGCTGCACGAGGTTGCGGTGCTCCACCCGCGCGCTCGCGTGCAGCCTGTCGAGGAGCCGGCGGTCGGCGCCCGGAGGGAGGCAGACCCTCGCCAGCGTGTCCGTGATCTCGTTCTGGGAGTGGCGATGAGGAGGAAGGACACCATGGACGGCCGCGATCCGCGTCATCTCACATCCCACTGGCTGGCGGAGGAAGCTACCTGCACTCTTGCCCGTCCAGGCGGCTCACATACCTCCCAACCCGGATCATCCGGTTACGCTCGTGACGATGACCTGCTCCAGAGCACTCCCCGGCGACGGGCCGCGGCAGGTGGCCGGGCTGGCCCGCGCGTGCCATCCGGGCCCGGCCGTCGCAGTGACCGTTCTGGTCACGGCGCTCGTGGTGCTCGCCGGGCGCGGCCTCGCCGGGGCCGTGCCGGTGGCGCTCGCCGTGCTGACCGGCCAGCTCTCGGTGGGCTGGTGCAACGACGCCGTGGACGCCGCCAGGGACGCCGCGGCCGGGCGGACCGGCAAGCCGATCGTCGCCGGCCTGGTGACCGCGGGCACGGTGCGCGCCGCGGCCTTCACGGCGCTGGCGGCGTGCGTGCCGCTCTCGCTGGCCTGCGGGCCGCTGCCGGCCGCGGCGCACCTGCTCGCCGTCGCGGCGGCCTGGGCCTACAACCTGTGGCTGAAGGGCACGGCCGCGTCGTGGGCGCCGTACGCGATCGGGTTCGGCGCCGTGCCGGTCTTCGTGGCGGGGGGCATGCCGGCCCACCATGCCGGCCCGCCGCTGCCCGCGTGGTGGGCCGTGCTCGCGGCGGCGCTGCTCGGCTGCGGGGCGCACCTCGGCAACGTGCTGCCCGACATCGCGACGGACCTGGCGACGGGCGTGCGGGGCTGGCCCCAGCGGCTCGGTGAGGCCCGGGTCAGGGCGCTGATGCCGGTGCCGCCGCTGGCGGCGTCCCTGCTCCTGGTCGTCGCACCGCCGGGCCCGCCCGGCCCGGCGGAGTGGCTCGCCCTCGCCGGGGTGGCCGGGTGCGCGGCGGCCGGTCTGGCGCTCGGCCGGCGCCTGCCCAAGGCGCCCTTCGCCGCCGCGATCGCCGCCGCCGGGATCGACGTCCTGCTCCTCGCCGCCACGGGCGCCGGCGTCGTCGCCATCTGAGCCGCTCGGGGGCCGCGTTTTCGGGGAACTCTCAGCCGAGGGCGCAGAACCAGCGTCCCGCCTCGGTCCACACCTCCGCGCGGCCGAAGCCCGTACGCCGGGCGAGCGGGCCGATGCCGTCCGCCCCGACGCGGGCCCAGGCGAACCACCCGGTGACCGTGTCGTCCCGGCGCAGCCTGACCCGCTCCGAGCGGGTGGCGGTGCCGGGAGGGCCGAGCTCGGCGACCACCTCGCCACCGGGCCGCAGCAGCTCGCGGGCCCGCCGCAGCAGGGCCTCGGGGTCTCCGCCGATGCCGATGTTGCCGTCGGCCAGCAGCACCGTCGCCCAGCGCCCGCCGCCCGGCACGTGCCCGAACACGTCACGGCACAGGGCCCGCCCGCCGGCCAGGCGGGTGAGGCGGACGGCCCGGGGCGTGACGTCGATGCCGAGCGCCCCCACCCCGCGCCTGGTCAGCGCCACGGTGAGCCGCCCGGGGCCGGAGCCCACGTCGAGCGTGGGGTCGCCGCAGCGGGCCAGCATGGCCTCGTCTCCTTCGGCGCCGTCGAGCCAGCGCCACGACTCCAGCGGCCACGTCCTGCCGTCGGCCGCCTCGACGTCGACCCGCGCGCCGTCCAGCGACTCGGCGTAGAGGGGGCCGATCACGCCGGGACGTCCATGCCGAGGGCCGCCACCGCCGCCGCGAACCGTGAGGAGGGGGCCCGCTCGGCCACCGCGCGGGCGTCGGCGGCGGTGTCCACGTCGGTCAGCTCGGGCAGCAGGGCGGTCCGCAGACCCGCCTCCCGGATCCGGCGGAGCAGCAGCGCCCCCGTGTCGGAGCGCGACATCGGCAGCCCGGAGAGCAGCGCGGGATCGGGTTCGCGCTGCCCGAGCAGCCAGAACCCGCCGTCGGCGGCCGGGCCGACCACGACGTCGTGCTCGTCCAGCAGCCGTCCCGCCTCGGCCAGCAGGCCCGGGGTGACCTGCGGGGTGTCCATGCCGATCAGCACGGCCGGTGCCGGGCAGGCGCTCCGGGCGTCGTCGAAGGCGTGTGTCAGCCGCTCCGCGAGGCCGTCCCCCCGCTGCGGGACCACGTCGTACCCGGCGGGCAGCCAGGGCCCGGGCTCGCCGAGCAGGGCCAGCACCCGGCGCGCCGCCGGAGCGGCGGCGACCGCCGCGAGCGTGTCGCGCAGCGCCGCCTCCGCGAGCGCGGCGGCCTGGCGGGGCGTGTACGGCGGGGTCAGCCGCGTCTTGACCCTCCCCGGCCGGGGCTCCTTGGCGATGACGATGATCTGCGGGGTGATCTGCGGGGTGATCTGCGGGGGGACGCGCGCGAGCTGTGTCACGCCGCCCGCCACATGTCGCGGACCGTCCGCACCGTGCCGAGAACGGTGCCGGTGACCTTGGAGCGGCCGACGCGCGGCAGGTAGTCGACCTCGACCTCGCCGATGCGCCAGCCCGCCTCGCTCGCCCGGAGCACCATCTCCAGGGGATAGCCGAACCGGCGGTCCCGCAGGCCCAGGCCGAGCAGCGCCGTACGGCGGGCCGCGCGCATCGGCCCGAGGTCGTGCAGCGCGGCGCCGGTGCGGTGGCGCAGCCGCCAGGCCAGCAGCCGGTTGCCCAGGCGGGCGTGCGCGGGCCACGCCCCGCGGGCGACGGGCCGGCGGCGGCCCAGCACCAGGTCGGCGGTGCCGTCCAGCACGCTCTCCGCGACGTACGGCAGCTGCCGCGGGTCGAGCGAGGCGTCGGCGTCCATGAAGCAGACGACGGGCGCGGTCGCGGCCGTGAGACCCGCGTGGCAGGCGGCGCCGAAACCCGGAACGGACTCGGTCACGACGAGCGCGCCGTGCCGGGCGGCGACCTCGGCCGACCCGTCGGTGGACCCGTTGTCGACCACGATGGCCCGGCAGCCGTCGGGCATCCGGCCGAGCACCCAGGGCAGGGCCTCCGCCTCGTCGAGGCAGGGAAGCACCACATCGATCTGCATGCCGCCGACGGTAGGGCCGCCCGGGCCGCTCAGTTCTTACGAAGTGACTACGTGACAGGGGCCCACCGCTCCGGTTGCCTAGCCTGTGGGTCGTGATCACACGACGGGGCCTGCCGGTGGCCTGGGCCGGCCTGGTGGGGAGCGCGTTCGCGGTGGGCGGGGTGCTGCACGCGCGCGGGGTGCTGTCCATCGACCATCTGCCGCCGCTGCACGCGCTCGCCCGGCGGCCCACGGCGGCGAGCATGGCCGCGCTCGTTCCGGCGGCCGCGTTCGCCGCCGTCGCGGTGCCCGTGCTGCCCCGGCTGACCGCGCACCTGCCCCTGCGGGCGGCGCTCGCGGCGGCCTTCGGCGTGTCGCTCGCGTGGACCGTCCTGCTGGCGGTGTCCGGGGAGGGGCTGGCGTGGCCGTTCACCCACCCGCAGGAGTACCTGGCCGTGCTGGGGGTGGCGGGCGACGACCCGCTCGGCTGGCTGGCCGGGTTCACCCGCGACCTGCCGGCCTACCCGACGCACGTGCGGGGACACCCCCCGCTGCCGGTGCTGGTGCTGTGGGCACTGGACGCGGCCGGGCTGCCGGGACCGTTCTGGGCCGCCGTCCTCGTCGTCGTCGTCGGATGCTCGGCCACGGTCGCGATCGGGCTGGCGGTGCGGCGCGTCTCGGGAGAGGAGGCGGCCCGGCGCGCGCTGCCGTACCTCGCCCTGTCTCCGGCGGCGGTGTGGGTCGCGACGACGATGGACGCGTTCTTCGCGGGAGTGGGGGCGTGGGGGACGGCGCTGCTGCTGCTCGCGTTGCGCGGCGACGGCGGATCCCGGGCACGCGGGCGGGTGGACCGGGTCGCGCTCGGGCTGGGTGCGGGGGTGGCGCTGGGCGCGTTGCCGTACCTGAGTTACGGCCTGGTGCCGTACCTGCTCATCCCGTGTGTCGCGGCAGCCGTCGTACTGGGCGGCACGGGGGTGAGGGCGGCGAGCGCGGCGGTGCTCGCCTGCCTGGCCGGGATGGCGGCGGTGAGCGCGTTGTTCGCCGCCGGAGGCTTCTGGTGGCCCGACGGGGTCGCCGCCACGCACGCCGAGTGGACGGCCGATCCCGGGGCGGCCCGGCCGTACCTGTACTTCCTGTTCGCCAACCTGGCCGTGCTCGCCCTGGTCACGGGACCCGCCACCGCCGCCGGACTCACCGCGCCCCGGTTGTCCGCAGGGCCGTCGGCGGGGCGGGTGCTGCCCGTGGCCGCGCTCGTCGCGGTGCTGGCCCTCGACCTCAGCGGAGTCACCAGGGGCGAGGTGGAGCGCATCTGGCTGCCCTACGCCCTGTGGCTCACCGCCGCGGCCGGGCGCGTGGGGGACCGCCGCCTGCTCGCCGCGCAGGCGCTGACGGGCCTGCTGCTGCAGGGGCTCGTCCGGTCGCCCTGGTGACAGGGGAGTGAAAGTTGCACGTTTCCTGCCGGTACGACCGGTGGCGACCGCGGAGCGGGCGAGTGATTCTTTGACGGCCGTGCCGGGCCGCCGGATGATCCGGGCGATGTCGTAAGCCGATCTTCGCCGACGAAGAGGTGAGAACGTGCCCAGACTTTCGTGGCCGGTCGCGTGGACGGCGGCGGGCGCCGGAGCCGTCGCGCTGCTGGCGGCCAACGTCGCCGCGCCGCCCGTCCTCGCGGTGAGCGCGCCACCGGTGAACGCCGCCGTGTTCGCGGACCACGCGGCTCCGCGGCCGGTCGCGAGCGGGACCGCGGGAACGGACGTCACCCCGCCCTCCACGCCGTCGACGGTGTACCCGTGCCTGCCGCCCCTGCCCACGGGCGGTTCCCAGGGCGTGATCGGCCTGTGCTGGTCGGCGTCCACCGACGACGTCGCGGTGACCGGCTACGAGGTCTACCGCCTCACGTCGGACGGCTTCGTCAAGGCGGCCTCCACCACGTCCGCCGGCTTCGTCGCCACCGGGTTGACCGCCGGACGCACCTACACGTTCTACATCGTGGCCAGGGACGCCGCAGGGAACACCAGCAAGCCGACCGCGCCCATCAGCACCCCGGCGGTCACGGGCACGTCCGTGTCGCCGACCCCCGTCGCCGGGGACACGACCCCGCCGAGCAAGCCGGCCGGCCTCCGGGCCAACTGCCTGCCCGACTTCCGCGGCACGTCGCTGTGCTGGTCGGAGTCCACCGACGACGTCGGCGTCGCCGCCTATGACATCTACCGGCGCACGGACACCGCCTGGATTCTCGTGGGCACGAAGCCCGCGGGCACCTGGAACTTCCTCGAGGGCAACCTCGTCACCGGCCGGACGTACACCTACGTCATCGTGGCCAGGGACGCCGCGGGCAACCTCAGCCTCCCCTCCGACCCGATCGACGTGATCGCGTCCGGAGGCTACCCCGGGACGAACTCGCCCCCGGCCTCACCCCCGGCCTCACCCCCGGCCTCACCCCCGGTCTCGCCTTCGCCCCCGGCCACCTGCAAGGTCGAGTACGGCTCCTGGAGCTTCCCCGGCGGTTTCACGGCGAGCGTGAAGATCACCAACACCGGCTCGTCCGCCGTCAGCGGCTGGACGCTGCGCTTCGCCTTCCCCGACGCGGGACAGAAGGTCGCCCAGGGCTACTCGGCCACCTGGTCGCAGTCGGGCAAGGACGTCACCGCCGTGAACCTGAGCTGGAACAAGGTCATCGATCCCGGCAGGTCCGTCCTGATCGGCTTCACCGGCAGGCGGACGGGGGCCAACCCCGATCCGGCCGCGTTCACGCTGAACAACGGCGCCTGCGTGAAGAGCTGATCATCTCGTGCTCGCCGTACGGCCCCCGCCGCAGGGTCGTACGGCGGGACCGTTTCTCCGGGACGAGTGCGGGCAGTCAGGACATATGCCGCTGTTTGACACCACGCTGCTTCTGCTGCTAGAGGGCTACTCCTGGCTGCCGGCCCGGTGGCGGGAGGCCCAAGGGGAGATGATCCGGACCCGCCTCCTCGGCCAGCGCGCCGTGGTGCTGCGCGGTCCCGACGCCGTCCGCTTCTTCTACGACGACAACCATGTCCAGCGCGCCCCCGCGCTGCCTGAGCCGATCAAGAGCACGTTGTTCGGCCACGGAGCCGTGCACAGTCTCGACCAGGCCGCGCACCGGGCGCGCAAGGCCGTGTTCATGGGGCTGATGACCCCCGAGAGCGTCGCCTCCCTCGTACGCGAGACCACCGCGGCCTGGGACGAGGCGGTGGCGACGTGGCCCGGCAGGGGAGAGGTCGTGCTCTTCGACGAGGCCGCCCGCGTCCTGACCACGGGGGTGTGCCGCTGGGCGGGCATCCCCCTCGGCGAGGAGGAGGCCGGCCCGCTCGCCGCGGACCTGGTCGCGATGGTCGACGGCTTCGGCTCGCCCGGCGCCCGGCACTGGCGGGCCCGCGGCGCCCGGGCCCGGCGGGAGGCGTGGCTCGCGGAGATCGTCGAGGAGGTGCGGCGCGGAAGCTCGCAGGTGCCACCCACCTCGGCGCCCGCGAACGCGCTCGGCGCGGTCGCCTTCCACCGGGAGCCCGACGGGGAGCCGCTCGCGCCCCGGCTCGCGGCGGTCGAACTGCTCAACCTGGTGCGTCCCACCGTCGCCGTGGCCTGGTTCCTCACGTTCGCCGCGCACGCCATGCACTACTGGCCGGTCACCCGGGTCCGCATGAACGACGACCTGGACGGCACCTACGCCGAGGCGTTCGCGCATGAGGTGCGGCGCTTCTATCCCTTCGTCCCGTTCGTCGCGGGGAAGGCGGTCAAGGACCTCACCTGGAAGGGCGAGCCGATCCTGGCCGACTGGCTCGTGCTGCTGGACGTCTGGGGGCAGAACCACGACCCCGCCCTCTGGCCGAACCCGTGCTCGTTCGACCCGCAGCGGTTCGTCGGGCGGGAGATCGGGCCGTACGACCTGATCCCGCAGGGCGGCGGCGATCCGGCGGCCGGGCACCGGTGCCCGGGGGAGCCGGTCGCCGTGGGCCTGCTGGAGGCGCTCGCGCCCCGGCTGGCAGGGCTGGACTACACCCTGCCTCCGCAGGACCTCACGGTCTCGCCGTACCGGATCCCGGCCAGGGTGACCAGCGGTTTCGTACTGCGGCCCGTGGGCGCGACCGTCCCCCGCGAGCCGGTGGCCGCACAGTCGGTATCACGGTCGGCATCACGGTCGCGCCCCCAGGTTCATCCCTTGTAGTTGAACACCTGGCGCAGCGTGTGCCGGACCTCGACGAGGTCCTTCTGGTCCGCCATCACCTGGTCGATGGGCTTGTACGCCTCGGGGTGCTCGTCGACCAGGGCGGCGGCCCGGTCGGCGTTCCAGGTCCGGCCGCGCATCGCCTCGCGCAGCGACGCCGCGGACAGCTCGCGCTTGGCCCGGGACCGCGACATCCGGCGCCCCGCGCCGTGGGAGCACGAGTTGTACGACAGCGGGTTGCCGCGCCCGCGGACGATGTAGGAGCGGGTGCCCATCGAGCCCGGGATCACGCCCTCGTCCCCGGTGTCCGCCTTGATCGCCCCCTTACGGGTGATCCACAGATCCCTGCCCTCGTGGGTCTCCATCTGGGTGAAGTTGTGGTGGCAGTTGATCGTCCGGACCCGGGAGCCGGAACCGACGACCCGGAAGAGCGCCTCGCCCAGCACCCGGTCCATCCGCGCCCGCGACGCCATCGCGTACCGCTGCGCCCACAGCATGTCCTCGACGTACGCCGTGAACTCCGGGGTGCCCTGGGTGAAGTAGGCGAGGTCGGGGTCCTCCAGCCCGATCTCCATGCGTCGCATGAGCT
Organism: Microbispora cellulosiformans; assembly: GCF_008728085.1. NCBI lineage: Bacteria > Bacillati > Actinomycetota > Actinomycetes > Streptosporangiales > Streptosporangiaceae > Microbispora > Microbispora cellulosiformans. The sequence goes on from NZ_VYTZ01000006.1 coordinate 138,203, forward strand.
GCTTCGCGCCCTTGATGTGCGCGGTCGCGAGCTGGTTCCCGATGCCGCGCGAGCCCGAGTGGAGCACCGTCCACACCCGGTCGCGCTCGTCGAGGCAGACCTCCACGAAGTGGTTGCCCGACCCGAGGGTCCCGAACTGGCAGGCCACGGTGGTCTCCTGCTTGGGCGTGAGACCGGTGTGCGGCCGGCCCAGCTCGCCGAGGGCGCGGTCCACCGCGCGGTCGGAGTGCCCCTTGCCCACTCCCGCCGGGATGCGCCGCTCCACCAGCCGCATCAGCGGATCGAGCGAGTCGGGCAGGTCGGCGGCGGTGAGCGTGGTCTCGGTCGCGACCATGCCGCAGCCGATGTCCACCCCGACGGCGGACGGAATGATCGCGCCCTCGGTGGGGATGACGGAGCCGACCGTCGCGCCGATGCCCACGTGCGCGTCCGGCATGAGCGCGACGTGCCCCGGCACGAACGGCAGGCGCGCCGCGCGGGCGGCCTGGACGGCCGCCCCGTCGTCGATCTCGCTCGCCCAGGACAGTACCTTGGGGGCGATGTGCTTCGGCATCGTGGTTCTCCTCCTCGGTCGAGATCCACACCGGGATCCGCACCGAGATCCACTGTGCCGGGCGTCATGCGGGAATCCCAACCGAATTATCGGCGGTCGTCGTCGGCAACGTCGTCATCGGCATCGTCGTCATCGGCATCGTCGTCACCGGCGTCGCCGGCGGCGGAAAGCCGGTTGCCGCCCTACCCCTCCAGCCCGGATCATGCCGCGATGGGGCGACACGGGAGGCGACGCGGTACGACGACTTCCGGCCCCGCGGCCGGACGACGGGAAGGCGCACGATGAACCACACCTCGGCGGCCGTGGCCGCGGCCGCCACCTTCGTCTGGCTGGGGATGGTGCTGGCGATCTCGTTCCTGGAGGCGCCGCTGAAGTTCCGCGCACCGGGGGTGACGGTCCCGATCGGCCTGGGCATCGGCCGTCTCGTCTTCCGCGCGCTGAACGCCGCCGAGGCGGTGCTGGCGGCGGTCGTGATCGGCACGGTCGTGATCGCGGCGGTCGTGATCGGATCGCCTCCCACCATCGTGGTGGTGCTCACCGCCGTCGCCGCGGCCGTCCTGGTGATCCAGCTCGTGCTCGTCCGCCCGCCGTTGAACCGCAGGTCCGACCGGGTCCTCGCGGGCGAGGACCCGGCGCGGACGCGGTCGCGGGCCCACCTGTGGTACGTCGCGCTGGAGATCGTGAAGGTCCTGTCGCTGGCCGCCCTGGGGTGGGTCCTCCAGGCCGTTTGACGCGCTCCCGGACGGGTGGACCTCCGGTCTTTTCGATCCCCGGCCCGAGGGCCGGAACACTGCGGACGTGTGCGGTCAGGGGCCTTTGACGACGGTGAGGAGGACCGCGCTGTCCTCGACGGCGTCGAGCGCGTGCCGTGCGCCGGGGATGGTCAGGAGATCACCGGACCGTCCTTCCCAGGAGGCGTCGCCGCTGCTCAGCCGTACATGACCGTGCAGCACCAGCAGGGTCGCCTCACCCGGGCTCTCGTGCTCGGCGAGGCCGGCCCCGGCGGTGAGGGCGAGCAGCGTCTGGCGCAGCGCGTGCTCGTGGCCGCCGTACAGGGTCTCCGCGGCGCGGCCGCCGGAGGTTCCGCGCGCGCGTTCCAGCAGTTCGCGTACGCGTGCTTCGAGAGCGATCGTCTCCATCCCCCCAGTCTGCCCCCTGCGGCGGCGGGGCGTATCCGGCCTCCCGGGGAATCGCGGCGGCGGAAAGGAGGTTGTCGTCGTCGTGACGGCAGGGCTTAGGCTGGTGGCTCTGATGACGGAGGTCCTTTGTGCTGGTTGACTCCTTCGGCCGGGTCGCGACCGATCTGCGAGTGTCGCTGACCGACCGGTGCAACCTGCGGTGCGCGTACTGCATGCCGCCCGAGGGCCTCGACTGGCTGCCCAAGCCCGACCTGCTCACCGGCGAGGAGGTCGTCCGCCTGGTGCGGATCGGCGTGGAGCGGCTGGGCATCCGGGAGGTCCGCTTCACCGGCGGCGAGCCGCTGCTGAGACGCGAGCTCGTGGACATCGTCACCGCCGCCGCCGCGTTGCGCCCGCGTCCGCAGGTGTCGCTGACCTCGAACGGCATCGGCCTGGCCCGGCTCGCCGAGCCGCTCGCGAAGGCGGGGCTCGACCGCGTCAACATCTCGCTCGACACGCTCGACCGGGAGGTGTTCGCCCGGCTCGCCCATCGCGACCGCCTGCACGACGTGCTGGACGGCCTCGCGGCGGCGGCCGCCGCCGGGCTCGCGCCGGTCAAGGTCAACGCGGTGCTGATGCGGGGGATCAACGAGCACGACGCCGTGCCGCTGCTGCGCCACTGCCTCGACCGGGGATACGAACTGCGCTTCATCGAGCAGATGCCGCTCGACGCCCAGCACGGCTGGCGCCGCGACGACATGGTGACGGCCGACGAGATCCTCGGGCTGCTGAAGGACTCCTTCGACCTCACGGAGGACGACCCGCGCGAGCGCGGCAGCGCTCCCGCCGAGTTGTTCCTGGTGGACGGGGGACCCGGGAGGGTCGGCGTGATCGGCTCGGTCACCCGCCCGTTCTGCGGGGCCTGCGACCGCGTGCGGATCACCGCGGACGGCCAGGTGCGCAACTGCCTGTTCGCCACCGAGGAGTCCGACCTGCGTACGGCGCTGCGCTCGGGCGCCTCCGACGACGACCTGGCGGCGCGCTGGGTGGCGGCGGTGCGGGGCAAGAAGGCCGGGCACGGCATCGACGACTCCGCCTTCCTCCAGCCTGCCCGGCCGATGTCGGCCATCGGCGGCTGACCGGGGGTCTCCGTGCGGCTTTCCGGCACAGAAGAGCCCGGCACAGGCCGGTCCAGCGCAGGCGAGGCGGGCGGCGGTCAGCCGTACGACGCGGTGATCCTCGCGGGCGGCCGGGCCGAGCGGTTCGGCGGCGCGGACAAACCGGGCGCGCTGGTCGGCGGGGTGCCGCTCGTCGAGCGGGTGGTGGCGGCGGTCCGCGCGGCGCGCGCCGTGATCGTCGCAGGCCCGCCCAGGGACCTGCCCGGGGTGGTCTTCACCAGGGAGGACCCGCCGGGCGGCGGGCCGGTCCCCGCGCTGCGCGCCGGGCTCGCCGAGGTGACGTCTCCGTCGGTCGTCCTGCTCGCCGCCGACATGCCGTTTCTCGAGGCCGCCCACGTCGCCGAACTGCTGGCCGCGCTGCGCGAGGGCAGCGGTTCGGCCGGTGCGGCGGGGGCGGTGCTCGTCGACGACACAGGCAGGGAGCAGTGGCTCGCCGGGGCGTGGCGGACGGCCGCGCTGCGGACCGCGCTGGGCGCGTACGAGGGCCGGTCGCTGTGGGGGCTGCTCGGCCCGCTCGCGCCGGTGCCGGTGCGCCTGGCGGCTGGGGCGGCGCCGCCGTGGTTCGACTGCGACAGCATCGAGGATCTCCGCGCGGCCCGCGTCCGGGCCGGCGAACGAAGGGAGCGCGCGTGAACGTGCTGGAGGAGTGGACGGCTCGGGTCTGCCGCGAACTCGGCGTCGACCCCGCCCAGGTGGATCGGACTCTGGTGCTCGATCTGACCAGGGATGTCGCGCACGGCGTGGCGCGGCCGGCCGCGCCGCTGACCGCTTACCTGCTCGGGCTCGCGCAGGGAGCCGGCACCGCCGGGCCGGACGCCGCCGGGCGGCTGTCGCGGATGGCGAAGGACTGGGCGGAGGAGACCGCCGGCACCCGGAGCATCGAGACCCCGCCCGTCGAGGCCCCGGGCGACACCTGACCCCCGGAAGTGGCGCGGGAACGGCCGCTTTCCGGTCGGCAGGCGAAAAGGGTGCACATAGCAAACATCGCAGGCCGGAGAAAGCCGGAAAGGGAAAGACCCTGGAAAAGGGCGACGCCGGGTGGTTACGGGGGCAAACCACCCGGCGTCGCTTCATCGGCGTTCCGACGGGGGCCCGGAACGCCGGCACTAGCGCTCCGACGGGGGACCAGAGCGCTTGGCTAAACTGTACACCTCCAACCCATGGGTTGCGTCAAGACTTTGTCACGACCCGATCTCGCGTCGATGCCGTGGTATCTCGTTTTGGTTAGGCGAGGTCAAGTCCATGCGCGGTGGGGGCTCGTGACCTCTCTGATTGGCCCCGAGAACGGCAACGTACGGCAAAAGAACCGCCCCGGCGACGAAGAGGGCCTTGACAGGCCAGGGGGAGGGGACCGCGACGGCCAGGATGAGACAGACGATCCGGATGCCCATCTTGATGAGATAACTGATCTCACGCTTGCGGATGTCGTTGGACAGGGAGGGCTGCGCGTCCGTCACCTGGTGAACGACCGGGCGGTCTTTTCTGAACCAGCGCCATGGATTCACGTTTTCCACGGTAGACCCCGAAGGGAGCGGGGGGACGTCCGCGGGGGGGTTACGATCACGCGGACAGGCACAGGCAGGAGGACGTGATGTCGGATCGCACCTATCGGGTGACCGAGATAGTCGGCACCTCGGAGGAGAGCGTCGACCAGGCCATCCGCAACGGCGTCCGGCGGGCCGCCCGGACGCTGCGGCACCTGGACTGGTTCGAGGTGACCGAGGTACGCGGCCACATCGTGGACGGCGAGGTGGCCCACTTCCAGGTCGGCATGAAAGTGGGCTTCCGCCTCGAGGACGCCGAATAGCGCCGAACAGCGCCTAACCAGGCGGGCTCAGCTCGCCTGGCTGACCGTCGACATGTTGAAGTCGGGCACGCGAACAGGCGGCATGACGGCGCGGTTGAACCAGTCGCCCCACTCGCGGGGCAGCGTGGGCAGGCTCGCGCCGACCTCAGTCAGGCGGCCGAGCAGGTCCACCGGCGACTCGTTGAACCGGAAGTTGTTGACCTCGCCGACGACCTCGCCGTTCTCGACCAGGTACACCCCGTCTCTGGTCAGCCCGGTCAGCAGCAGCGACTGCGGGTCGACCTCCCGGATGTACCACAGGCAGGTCAGCAGCAGTCCCCGCTCGGTCGAGGCGACCATCTCCTCCAGTGAGCGGCCGCCAGCCGGGCCCTCCATCACCAGGTTGTCGATCTGCGGGGTCGCGGCCAGGCCGGTCAGCTCCGCCGAGTGCCGGGTCTGCACCAGGTTGGCCAGCGTGCCGTCGCTGATCCACTCGGTGCGGCCGAGGGGCATGCCGTTGTCGAAGACCGACTGCTCGCGGCCGGAGGCGTGCGCGACCACGAACGGCGTGCACGCGATCCCGGCGTGGGCCGGGTCGCTGTACAGCGAGATCGGGTGTGGCGACAGCCGCTCGCCGACCCGCGTGCCGCCGCCCGGCCGGGAGAACACCGTCCGCCCGTCGGCGGCGTCGCGCGCGCCGGACGACCAGTACAGGTAGATCATCAGGTCGGAGACCGCCGTCGGCGGCAGGATCGTCTCGTAACGCCCCGGCTCCAGGTCGATCCGCCGCTTGGCCCAGTCGAGCCGCCGGGTGAGCGTGGCGTCGAGCGCGGCCACGTCCACGTCGGCGAAGTCGCGGGTGGAGACGCCCGTCCAGGCCGAACGCGCCAGGTCCGCCGACTTGGCGTTCAGCTCCAGCCGGCCGGTCGGCTGGTCGTGACGCAGCCGCAGGCCGGTGGACGAGCCGACGAAGGTGGAGGTCACGATGTGCTCGGCGAAGCCGTACAGCTTGCGCCCCGAGGAGTCGGCGGCGGCGAACGCCTCGCCGAGGGCGGGGGCGAACTCGCCGAAGACGTCGATGGACGTCGGCTCCACGGGCCGGTCCCAGCCCGCGCCCGCCGTGCCCGCAGCATCCGCTTCCACCAGGGGCCGCGCGTCCTCCGACGGGCGGGCCTCGCGGGCGGCGCGGTCGGCCGCCGCCACCACGTCGGCGAGCTGCCCGTCCCGTATGGCGGAGCGCGACACGACCCCGACCCCCGCGCCCACCACGGAGATCACGGTGAGCCGCGAGGAGCGGGCGACGCCGTTCGTGGTCAGCGTGTTGCCGGCGAACCGGAGGTTGGCGGTCGAGCCCTCGTCCACGATGACGACGCAGCCGTCGGCCTCGCTCAGCGCGAGCGCCCGCTCCACCGTCTCCTGCGGCGTGGTCACCCCGCCGCTCACCCCGTCGCTCAAATGGTCGCTCACTTGCCACCCTCCTGGACGGTGTTGAGGATCCGTACGCCGCGGAACAGCGCCGCCGGGGCGCCGTGGCTGACCGGCGCGACCTGGCCCGGCTGGCCCTTGCCGCAGTTGAAGGCGCCGCCGAGCACGTACGTCCCGGGGCCGCCCACGGCCTCCATGGAACGCCAGAAGTCCGTGGTGGTCGCCTGGTAGGCCACGTCGCGGAGCTGCCCGGTCAGCCGGCCGTTCTCGATGCGGTAGAACCGTTGCCCCGTGAACTGGAAGTTGTATCTCTGCATGTCGATCGACCAGCTCTTGTCGCCCAGGACGTAGACGCCGCGCTCCACCCGGGAGATCAGCTCCTCGCTGGACGGGCCGTCCGGGGCCGGCTGGAGCGACACGTTCGCCATCCGCTGGATCGGCATGTGCCCGGGGGAGTCGGCGAAGGCGCAGCCGTTCGACCTGCCGAGGCCCTTCAGCAGCGCCATCCGGCGGTCGAGCTGGTAGCCCACCAGCGTGCCCTCCCGGACGATGTCGAACGACTGGCCCGCGACGCCCTCGTCGTCCCAGCCGACGGTGGCGAGGCCGTGCTCGACCGTGCGGTCCCCGGTCACGTTCATCACGGGCGAGCCGTAGTGCAGGCTGCCGAGCTGGTCGAACGTGGCGAACGAGGTGCCGGCGTAGGCCGCCTCGTATCCGAGCGCCCGGTCCAGCTCGGTCGCGTGCCCGATCGACTCGTGGATGGTCAGCCACAGGTTGGACGGGTCGACCACCAGGTCGTACCGCCCGGCCTCCACCGAGGGCGCCTTGAGCTTCTCGTCCAGCAGGTCGGGCAGCTCGGCCAGCTCGGCGGGGAAGTCCCAGCCGGCGCCGGTGAGGTACTCGTACCCCCGGCCGACCGGCGGCGCGAGCGTGCGCATGTCGTCGAACCGGTCGCCGTCCGTCTTCATCGCCGTCACCACGGGGTGCAGCCGCACGCGCTGCTGGGTGGTCACCGTGCCCGCCGAGTCGGCGTAGAACTTCTGCTCTTTCACCTGCATGAGCGAGGCGGAGACGTGGTCGGCCCGGCCGAGCAGGCCGGACGACCACTCCGCGAGCAGCGCCGTCTTGTCCGCCAGCGGCACGTCGAACGGGTCGACGTCGTAGGCCGACACCCAGGTCACGTCGTCGTACACCGGCTCGGGGGCGAGCCCGACCGGCTCGCGGTTGATCGGCGCGCTGACGGCCGCCACCCGCACGGCCTCCTCGGCGGCCCGCGCCGCCGCCTCCGCGGTCAGCTCGATGCCGGACGCGAAGCCCCAGGTGCCGTCCTTGATCACCCGTACGGCGAACCCGAGGTCGTCGGCGTCGGAGGACCCTTCCAGGCGGGCGTCGAACAGGCGCAGCGTCTCGGCGCGCACCCGTTCGAGGCGGAAGGAGGCGTGCTCGGCGCCCAGGTCACGGGCGCGCTGCAGGGCCGCGTCCGCCAGCCGCCGCAGTGGCAGGGCGAGGAAGTCCGGGTCGATCTGGCGCATGTCCACGATCCTAGCCCTGTGATCTTGTGTCCTGCGGACAAGCGGTTACCGTCGGGTAGCCGATACGGTCGGTTGCATGGCTCGTTCTGTTCTCGTCACCGGTGGAAACCGCGGTATCGGCCTCGCGATCGCTCGTGAGCTCTCCGCCGCGGGAGACGCCGTCGCCGTCACCTACCGTTCCGGAGAGCCCCCGGAGGGCCTGTTCGGGGTCCGCTGCGACGTGACGAGAGCCGCCGACGTCGACGCCGCCTTCGAGAAGGCCGAGGCCGAGCACGGACCGGTCGAGGTGGTCGTCGCCAACGCCGGGATCACCAAGGACACCCTGCTGCCGATGATGAAGGAAGAGACCTTCACCGACGTCATCGACACCAACCTGACCGGCGCCTACCGCGTCGCCAAGCGGGCCGTGCGGCCCATGCTGCGGATGCGGCGCGGGCGCGTCATCCTGATCTCCTCCGTCGTCGGCCTCTCCGGCTCGGCCGGCCAGACGAACTACGCCGCCTCCAAGGCCGGGCTGGTCGGCTTCGGCCGCTCGCTCGCCCGCGAGCTCGGCTCGCGCGGCATCACGGTCAACGTCGTGGCGCCCGGGTTCGTGGAGACCGACATGACCGCGGTGCTCGACGAGGCTCAGCAGGAGCAGATCCGCAAGAGCATCCCGCTCGGACGGCAGGCGCACGCGGAGGAGATCGCGCGGGTCGTCAGGTTCCTGGCGAGCGACGACGCCTCCTACATCACCGGGGCGGTCATCCCCGTCGACGGCGGCCTCGGCATGGGCCACTGAGCCATTTAGCCACTGGGGCACTCGGCCACTGGGCCGCCGGGTCACCGAGCACTAACTGAGCGGAGCAGGACATGGGTTTGCTGGACGGTAAGCGACTGCTGGTCACGGGGGTCCTCACCGACTCGTCGATCGCCTTCAACGTCGCCAGGCTGGCCCAGGAGGAGGGCGCGCGGGTCGTGCTGACCGGCTACGGCCGCCTCAGCCTGGTCGAGCGCATCGCCAAGCGGCTGCCCGAGCCGCCGCCGGTGATCGAGCTCGACGTGCAGGACACCGACCACCTCGACACGCTCGCCGACCGCGTCGGCGAGCACCTCGACGGGCTGGACGGGGTCGTCCACTCCATCGGCTTCGCCCCGCAGTCCTGCCTGGGGGGCAACTTCCTCAACACCTCGTGGGAGGACGTCGCCACGGCGATCCACGTCTCGACGTTCTCGTTCAAGTCGCTCGCCGTCGCCTGCCTGCCGCTGATGAAGGAGGGCGGCGCGGTCGTCGGCCTGGACTTCGACGCGACCAAGGCGTGGCCGGTCTACGACTGGATGGGCGTCGCCAAGGCCGGTCTGGAGTCGTGCTCCCGCTACCTGGCCCGCGACCTGGCGAGGCACGGCATCCGGGTCAACCTCGTCGCCGCCGGCCCGCTCCGCACGATGGCGGCCAAGAGCATCCCCGGGTTCCAGGAGTTCGAGGACTCCTGGCCGGAGCGCGCGCCGCTCGGCTGGGACCTGACCGACACCGCCCCCGCCGCCAAGGCGTGCGTCGCGCTGCTGTCCGACTGGTTCCCCGCCACGACCGGCGAGATCGTCCACGTGGACGGCGGCGTCCACGCGATGGGCGTCTGACGGCGAACGGCGCGCTCAGGCGAGCCGGTGGCGGCCCGACCGGTCGGGCAGTCGCAGGCCGCCCTCGAACGGGATCGACTCCTGCGGCTCCTGCTGCCCGGCGCGGGCCCGGCGCGCCGAGACGACCCGGGTGGCGAGCACCGCCGACAGCAGCAGCGCCGCCGTGAGGGCCGTCCCCACGGCGTCGTACGGCCGCTGGTCCCGCAGAGGAGCGCCGGTGACCCTGCCGGGCAGCCACGGCATCCCGGGCATCTTCTGCCCGGGCCACAGGAGAGGGATCAGGCCGTCCGCGTCCGGGTCCACGACGGGGCGGGAGGGCGCGACCGGCGTCCGGCCGCCCTCGACGGCCGGCCCCGGCCGGTACGGCTCCGTCGGGAGAGCGCCCTCGGGGGCGTGCGAGGCCTTCGGCCGCGCCGAGTGGCCGGCGGTCCCGGCAGGGCGGCGCTTCCGGCCGTTCTCGTCGTCCCCGGCGCCCGTCTCGCCGCCGTCCGCGCAGCGCTCGCCGGCCACCAGGGGCAGGCAGGTGTCCTGGATCGTCTGGTTCAGCCCGTCGGTGAGATCCTGCACGGGAGCGGGGGCGCTCCCGGACGACGAGCCTCCCGAGCCGCCTCCGGTCACGCCGCCGGTGACGCCGCTGCCCGCCGAGCCCACCGCGTCCGACGCCGCCCCGGCAGCACCGCCCGCCGTCTTCACGGTGTCCTCCACCGTGTCCTTCACGGTGTCGTCCACCGTCTTGCCGATGTCGTCCACGGCCGTGCCGGCGGCGCCGGTGACGGTCTGCACGGTGTCGTCCACGGCCTGGGTGACCGGCTTCGTCGCCCCTCCGGTGGCCTTGTCCGCGACGTCGGTGACGCCGTCCGCCACGCGGCTCACGCCGTCCACGAGATTGCAGACGCCGCCGGTGAGGCCCGAGACGAGCCCGCCGCCGGTGGTGCAGTCGGCCCATGCCGGGGACGCGGCGAGGGGGAGCCCGCCGCCCAGGGCGATCGCGATAGCCCCGGCGGAGATGGCGGAGGCCTTGCGTGCGGTGCCCATGTGTCCCCTTCCGCGGTCGTCTGGTCCGTCTCCCGACATACCCGCCACTCTTCGCCAGAGCGCGGGGTTATGCAGTAAAAAGTTGCAGTTCGGTATCGATGTGTGATACGTGAAGACGATTCTCGTTCGGCCCGTGGCAGGTCAGGGGTCGGAGACGTCCGACACGTCGTCCAGGGCCTCCCTGATCTCCCATGGCAGGGTCAGCTCCTCGGCCTGCAACACGCCGAGGAGCTGCGCGTGGGTGCGGGCGCCCACGATGGCCGACGACACGCCCGGGCGGTCGCGCACCCAGGCGAGCGCCACGGCGAGCGGCGACACGCCGAGCCCCTCGGCCGCCGTGGTCACCGACTCCACGATCCGGCGGCACCGCTCGTCGAGATAGGGCCGTACGAACTCGGCGAAGTGCGGGGTGGCGGCGCGCGAGTCGGCGGGGATCCCGGTGCGGTACTTCCCGGTCAGCACGCCGCGTCCCAGCGGCGACCAGGCGAGCAGCCCGGCGCCCACGTGCGCGGCGGCGGGGATCAGCTCCTCCTCGGGCTCCCTGGCGAGCAGGGAGTACTCCGCCTGCGCCGCGACGAGGGGGGCGCGCGCGTCGCCGCACCGCTGCCAGGTCGCGGCGGCGGCGAGCTGCCAGCCCGTGTAGTCGCACACTCCGGCGTAGGCCGTGCGGCCGGTCGAGACGGCGAAGTCGACGGCCGCGAGCGTCTCGTCGAGCGGCACCCGGTCGTCGAACGCGTGGAGCTGCCAGAGGTCGACCTCCTCCAGCCCGAGCCGGGCCAGGGACGCGTCGAGGGCGCGGATGAGATGACGGCGGGAGGCGTCGCGCTCGCCGCCGGGCATGAGGACCGCCTTGGTCGCGATCACCAGCTCCGAGCGCGGCACCACGTCGCGGATGAGCCGGCCGATCAGGCGCTCCGCGTCGCCCCCGCCGTACACGTCGGCGGTGTCGATCAGCGTGCCGCCGGCCTCGGCGAACGCCGTGAGCTGGGCGGTCGCCTCCTCGGCGGAGGTGTCGCGGGCCCAGGTCATCGTGCCGAGCCCGATCCGGGACACCGAGAGCCCGCTGCGCCCGACAAGTCGCTGGTCCATTGTGCGGACAGACTAGCCGATAGGCTGTCCGCACCATGGACGTACTACAGGCCATCGTGCTGGGAGTCGTGCAGGGTCTCACCGAGTTCCTGCCCATCTCCAGCTCCGCCCATCTGCTGATCGTGCCCAAGCTGGCCGGCTGGGGCGACCCCGGCGCCGCCTTCACCGCGGTGATCCAGCTCGGCACCATGCTGGCCGTGCTGCTCTACTTCTGGCGCGACATCGTCCGGATCCTCTGGACCTGGCTGCGCAGCCTGTGGACGCCGGAGCTGCGGGGCGACCTCGACGCACGCATGGGGTGGTACATCGGGCTGGGGACGATCCCGATCGGCGTGGCCGGCCTGCTGTTCAAGGACGCGATCGAGGGCCCGGCCCGCAACCTGTGGCTCAACGCCACCATGCTGATCGCGTTCGGCCTGCTGCTGCTCGCGGCCGAGCAGTTCGGCAGGAAGAAGAAGGAGGTCGCCGACCTCACCATGCGCGACGGCCTGATCGTGGGGCTGTGGCAGATGGCGCCGCTGATCCCGGGCGCCTCCCGCTCGGGCTCCACGATGACCGGCGCGATGTTCCTCGGCTACACCCGCGAGGCCGCGGCCCGCTACTCCTTCCTGCTGTCCATCCCGGCCGTGGTGCTGTCGGGCCTGTTCGAGCTGCGCGATATCGGCGACGGCGGCGGCCCGCCGCTCGTGCCGACCCTGATCGCGACCGTCGTCTCGTTCGTGGTCGGGTACGCCTCGATCGCCTGGCTGCTGCGTTACGTGGCGCGGCACTCCACGATCGTCTTCGTCGTCTACCGCGTCTTCGCCGGAACGTTCCTCCTCACCCTCCTCTACCTGGGGGTGCTCCAGTCATGACGACCGTCCTTCTCGTACGGCACGGCCTGACCGACCTGACCGGCCCGGTGCTCGCGGGCTGGACGCCCGGCGTCCACCTGGACGAGCGCGGCCGGGAGCAGGCGCGCGCGGTGGCCGAGCGACTCGCGCCGCTGGAGCTGGACGCGATCGTGTCGAGCCCGCTCGACCGGTGCCTCGAGACGGCCGCCGCCATCGCCGAGGGCCGCCCGGTCACCGTGCAGACCGACGACAGGTTCGGCGAGTGCGGCTACGGCGACTGGACCGGCAGGCCGCTGAAGGAGCTCGCCGAGGAGCCGCTCTGGCGGGTCGTGCAGGCCCATCCCAGCGCGGCGGTCTTCCCCGGCGGAGAGGCCATGGCGGAGGTGCAGAGCCGGGCCGTGCGGGCCGTGCGGGACTGGAACGAGCGGCTCGGCGAGAAGGCCACCTACCTCGTCTGCAGCCACGGGGACGTCATCAAGGCGATCGTGGCCGACGCGCTGGGGCTGCACCTGGACCAGTTCCAGCGCGTCACGGCCGACCCCGCCTCCGTCACCGTGATCCGTTACACTCCGCTGCGTCCCTTCCTGCTGAGGGCCAACGACGTGGGTGGGGGAGTGGCCAACCTGGTGCCCCCGCCCGAGGTTCCGTCGCGGGACGACGGGGGAGAAACCATCACCGGAAGCGACGCCGCCGTCGGCGGCGGAGCAGGGAGCACATAAGGTCGGGCTATGCCGGTCTTCGATTACGATCCGCCTGACAGGTTCGTGGCCGGTGCCGTTGGGCAACCGGGCGCACGAGCCTTCTTCCTGCAGGCCCGCGGCCACGGCAGGATCACCACCGTGGCGCTCGAGAAGTTCCAGGTCGCCGTGCTGGCCGACCGTCTCGACGAGCTGCTCGACGAGGTGCTGCGGCGCAGCGGCGGGCGCGCGCCGGTCCCGGCCGTCGCCCCCGCCGATCTGACCGACGAGGGGCCGCTCGAGTTGCCGCTCGACGAGGACTTCCGGGTGGGCACGATGGCGCTCGCCTGGGACCCGGAGACCTCCCAGGTGGTCATCGAGGCGCAGGAGGCGGGCGAGGGCGACGAGGAGGACGAGCCGCCGGCCGACGACCGGCCCGAGCCCGCCGTCCTCAGGGTGCGGATCAGCGCCGCCGCCGCCCGCGCGTTCAGCCGCAGGGCCCTGGAGGTGGTGGCCGCGGGCCGGCCTCCGTGCCCGTTGTGCGGCCGGCCCCTCGACCCGGAGGGCCACATCTGCGTACGGCTCAACGGTCACCATCCCGGAGGGCTGTCCGCGTGAGAGGCAGGTCCTTGTGAGAGGCGGGGCCGCACGCGCGGCGGGATCCGGATGACGGCTGAGGACGAGGCGAGCATCGGCGGCGTGGACAGAGCCGGACCTGACAGGACAGGGCTGGATGACGCGGCGGCCATGCGCCTGCTGCGGGAGGGCACCTTAGAAGTGGCCGGGCGACTCGTCGAGGCCACGAACATGACGCTCTACTGCTCCGTCGCCACCGGCGAGCACGCGGCGGCGTGCGTGTACAAGCCGGTGCGCGGCGAGCGGCCCCTGTGGGACTTCCCCGACGGCACGCTCGCGGCCCGCGAGGTGGCCGCCTACGAGGTGGCGGCGGCCACCGGCTGGCGCATCGTGCCGCCGACGGTCCTCCGGGACGGCCCCTTCGGCCCGGGCATGGTGCAACTGTGGATCGACGCCGATCCCGACGCCGACCTGATGACCCTGATGCGCAGCCGCAACCCCGCCCTGCGCCGCATGGCCGTCTTCGACGCGGTGGTGAACAACGCCGACCGCAAGGGCGGTCACCTGCTGCCGCTGCCGGACGGCCACGTGTACGGCGTCGACCACGGAGTGTGCTTCTCGGTGGACGACAAGCTGCGCACCGTGCTGTGGCAGTGGCGGGGCAGGACGCTGCCGCGCGAGGCGGTCAACGTGCTGGAGCGGCTGGAGCGCGAGATCGAGCGGGGCCGTCTCGGGCGGCGGCTGCGCGAGCTGCTCACCCAGGCCGAGGTGGAGGCGACCTGGGAGCGGGTCAAGAGACTGCTGGCCACCGGCGTCCACCCGCACCCCTCCGACGACTGGCCCGCCATCCCGTGGCCGCCGATCTGATGGTCCGTCCGGAACTTGCGCAGAACGTACGTATTGTGCACTCTGCAGGGGTCTCTACCGTTTTTGGAGGGAACACGCAGTGTGTACGGTCATCGTGAGCGTCGACCCGGAGGCCGGCACACCGGTGCTCCTGGTGGGCGTGCGTGACGAGTTCGTCACGCGGCCGTGGATGTCGCCCGACCGGCACTGGCCCGATCACCCCGGGCTGGTCGGTGGCCGCGACCTGGAGGCGGGCGGCACCTGGCTGGCCGCCGGCCCGGCGGAGCGGCGCGTGGCCGCGCTGCTCAACGGCGAGGGCACGGCGGCCCCCGCGGCCGGGCGGCGATCCCGCGGCGAGTTGCCGCTGCTGGCCGCCGAGGCGGGGGAGCTGCCGCCGGTCGACCTGTTCCGCTACGACCCCTTCCACCTCGTCCTCGGCGGTCTCGACGGCGTGCGGCTGTGGAGCTGGGACGGCGAACGGCTCGCCGAGGAGAAGCTGCCCGCGGGCGTCCACATGATCGTGAACACGGGCTGGGACCGGTCCGACCGCGACCCGCGGACCGCCTGGTTCCGGCCCCGGTTCGCCCGCGCCGCCCGGCCGGAGTGGACCGCCGGCGGCTCCACGGAGCGTTTCTGGGGGGAGTGGCTGGACCCGGCCTCCGGCGCCGGAATGGGCGGCACGGCGGGCGGCGCAGCAGAGGGCACGGTGGGGGACGCTGTGGGAGGCGCGGTGGCCTGGGACGACCCCCGGGCCCTGATCGTGCGGCGGCGCCTCCCGGACGGGCGGATCTTCGCGAGCCTGTCGGTGACGCTGGTCGCCCTGGCCCCGGAGGGGCTGCGCTACGACTTCTGCCCCCAGCCGGACGACCCCTCCACCTGGCACGAGATCGACACGTCCCGGGGCAGACCGCCCGGCCGGCGTCGTCGGGCGCGCGGATAGGCTGCACACCATGCGATCGTGGTCTGCTCCGAATGTCCCCAGGCTGCCTGGTCCGGGCCTTCCGCTCCGTTTGTACGACACCGCCGCCCGAGAGGTGCGGGAGACGGCCCCCACGGGTGAGGCCCGGATGTACGTCTGCGGCATCACGCCGTACGACGCCACGCATCTCGGGCACGCCAACACCTACCTCGCCTTCGACCTCGTGAACCGGGCCTGGCGCGACGCGGGCCACGACGTGCACTACACGCAGAACGCCACCGACGTGGACGATCCGCTACTGGAGCGGGCGGCGGCGACCGGCACCGACTGGCGGTCCCTGGGCGAGCGCGAGATCGAGCTGTTCCGCTCCGACATGGAGGCGCTGCGGATCCTGCCGCCCCGTGAGTACGTTGGGGTCACCGAGACGATCGACGAGATCACCGAGGTGATCGGCCGGCTGACCGAGCGCGGCGCGACCTACGACATCGACGGCGACGTCTACTTCTCCGTCACGGCGGCGCCGAAGTTCGGCGCGGTCTCGGGATACTCCGAGGAGACGATGCTCGCGTTGTTCGCCGAGCGCGGGGGAGACCCGGGCAGGGAGGGCAAGCGTCACCCGCTCGACTGGCTGCTGTGGCGGGCCGAGCGGCCCGGCGAGCCCTCCTGGGACTCGCCCTTCGGCCGGGGCAGGCCGGGCTGGCACGTCGAGTGCACGGCCATCGCCCTGCGCAACCTCGGCACCGGGTTCGACGTCGCCGGCGGCGGCTCCGACCTGATCTTCCCCCATCACGAGATGGGCGCCTGCGAGGGTCACGTGGCGACCGGCGAGTGGCCGTTCGCGCGGGCGTACGTGCACGCCGGCATGGTCGGCCTCGACGGCGAGAAGATGTCGAAGTCCAAGGGCAACCTCGTGTTCGTCTCCCGGCTGCGGCCGGTGACCGACCCCATGGCCGTACGGCTCGCCCTGCTGGCGCACCACTACCGCACCGACTGGGAGTGGACGGCGGACCAGCTCACCGAGGCGGAGGCCCGGCTGGCGCGGTGGCGCGCGGCGGTGGCGCGTCCGGCGGGGCCCGCGGGCGACGCCGTGCTCGCGGCGGTTCGCGAGCGGGTCGCGGACGACCTCGACGCGCCCGGCGCGCTCGCCGCGATCGACGCCTGGGCGGCCGGGGAGGGCGACGACGCCTCCTCGCCCGCGCTGGTCCGCGACGTCGCCGACGCGCTGCTCGGTATCGCCCTTTGACCGGGTGCGGTCGCCGGGCGGTTCGTGAGCCCGGCGACCGGCTCATCCCATCGGCAGGCGCGGCGCCAGCCAGGGGAACACGACGTACCACAGCGCGGCCACCACGGCTCCGGTCAGCAGCACGGTGATCGCCAGCCGGAGCGGGGTGCCGCCGGGCAGCCGCCGCCACAGGAACCTGTACATAGGAGATCCCCCTACCGATCCCGGCGTTCCTCGCGGCGGACGAGCTCGCTCCGCACGATCAGGCGCCGTGCCGCGGAGAACTTGGGATCACACGTGGTCATGGTCATCAGCGCCCGCGTGGGACGCCGCGCCGGATGCCCCGGGACGGGATCGACGACGTCCAGGTCGCCGGGGTCCACGACCTCCTTGCCCCGCACCCGGTAGGTGTAGCGGGCGTCCGGCGCGTCCACCACGACGTCGTCGCCGGGCCGCAGTTCGTCGATCCGGTTGAACGGCGCGGCGTAGGTGGTGCGGTGCCCCGAGAGCACGAAGTTGCCCACCTGACCGGGCAGGGCGGTGCCGGGGTAGTGACCGGGGCCCTTGCGCAGCTCGTCGGGGCCGATGCCCTCGACGACGGCGAACCGGTACCCGGCGCCCAGGCGCGGGATGCGCAGCAGCGCCAGGGCGTCGCCGATCCCGGCCCCGCCCGGGGAACCGTGCCCCTCGTGCCGCAGGAAGACCTCCCCCAGCCGCGACTGCAGGACGCGCTGCTCCCGTTCGGTCTCCGCGCCGGTGCCCCAGAGCAGGTACGCGTAGAACAACAGCAGGACCAGCCCGGCGGGCAGGCACAGCTCGCCGACCACCCGGACGGTCGCCGTCACGGCTCCGCCGCCCTCTCCGCCCCCATCTCCGGCCCCATCTCCGCCGCCGTCTCCGCCGCCGTCTCCGCCGCCGTCTCCGCGCACGGACCGAGTATCGCCTTCCGGCGCCGATCGGCGGCCGTCGCGCGGGGGCGTTGACGAAATCTTTGGCACGCGATCTTCGGCACGCGCGGTCACGGAGGGGCGCGGGAACGGTGAGCGGGTCGCGGTCAACGTACCGAGAACCCTGGCCGATCGTTCGGTAAGTGCCGTACGCCGCGACCGAGCCGATCTTCGTCGCCGCTTATAACAGTCGCCGGGGCAGATGCTCATTTATGTGAACGCCGTTATCGGGAGTCCAAAGTGGCGCGAAAAAACACCCTACCCATTCTTCTGGCGGTGACGGTCGCGGGTGGCCTGACGCTCGGGATCCCCGCGGCCGCGGCCGCGCGGACCGTCATGTCACCGGCCGCCCCGGCGGAGGACGAGCCGGGCCTCTCGCCGGAGCCCGTCACCCTGGAGAACGCCGAGGAGCCGGGCGAGGACGTCGACGTGAGCCCGGTCGTGCAGGAGAACGAGCCGGGGACGGCCGCGCAGCAGCCCGTCTGCACGGGCAACACGTGTAACAACAACGGCGGGATGTGGAACCAGAACTTCGGCTGGAGCTATCCGCTGGCCTACACCTACAACGACACCAAGTCCGGCAACGCGCAGCCCATCGCCGCGCCCGCGGGCGCGGGCACGGGTCTCGGCAACGGTCTCGGCACGGGTCTCGGCACTGGGGGCCCCGGCGTCACCGGCATCGGCCCGGCGATCGGCCCGGGCACCGGTGCGGGCGCCGGTGCGCCCGAGGGCGCGGTCGCGCCGCTGCAGAACGCGACGCAGAGCGCGGAGCAGTGGCCGGAGGCGCCGGTGGGAGCGGGCAAGGCCTCGGCCGTCGAGGGGGAGCCGGAGGCGCTTCCCGGAAAGGAGGCCACCGACGAGGAGGGGCTTCCGGAGAAGGAGCCCGGGAAGGAGTCGGGCGAGGAGGAGTTCCCCGAGAAGGACACCACCGACGAGGACGAGTCCGACGAGGACGAGGCGGACGAGGCGGATGAGGCGGACGAGATGCCCGGCGTCGCGCCCGAGGAGATGGCCGGTCCCGCGCCGGTCGCCGCGGCCGGCCCGGCGGGCGGCGCCCAGCTTCCGTTCACGGGCGCGCCCGCGAGCGTGGCCGTCGCCGGCGCGGGCCTGCTGGCCGTCGCGTTCGGCAGCACCCTCGTCGCCGCGCGGCGGCGGCGCTCCACCGATGCCGGGTAGCACCGACGCGGTGGTCCGGTGACACCTGGAAGAACCCGCAGGCTGGCCATCGCCGGCCTGCCGACGCTGGCCCTCGGCCTCACGCTGGCCGGGGGCTGGGCGGTCCACCTCGGGCTCGGCGTGCGCGACCACCTGGAGGCGGCGAGGGCCGCACTGCTCCGGGCGCGGCCCGGCGACCTCGACCCGGGAACCCTGGGACCGGACAGCCCGGCCGCCGCGGCGCTCGCCGACGCCCTGAGGCACGCGGCCGAGGCGCGGCGGCTGAGCGGCGGCGTCTACTGGGCGATGCTCACGCACCTGCCCGTGGTGGGCGACGGCGCCGCCACGGCCCGGGGCCTCGCCGCGTCGGTCGCGGACATCACCGGCGCGCTGGTCCGGGTGGAGCGCTCGGCCGCGCCCCTCCTCACGGCGGGCGCCCGGGCGCCGGGAGATCTGCGGCGGGCGATCGACGCCCTCGACGCGATGGCGCCGGTGCTGCGCGACGCCGCCATCCGGGTGGAGACGGCGAGGGCGCTCGTGGCGCGTACTCCCGCGTCGACCGGGCTGGCCGCGCTGGACGGCGCGCGCGGCGCCGTGCTGCGCGAGGCGGCCCGGCTGCGCGGCTTCCTGGACCAGGGGGCGGAGGCCGCCGCGCTCCTGCCGCCCATGCTCGGCCGGGACGGCCCCCGCCGCTACTTCCTGGCCTTCGAGACGAACGCCGAGGCGCGCGGCACCGGCGGCCTCGTCGGCGCGATCGGCGTCCTCACGGCCGACCACGGCAGCCTGTCGGTGACGCGGCTGTCGGCCGACAACGGCCTCGCGAGCAGCCCCGAGCCCGTGGCCGACCTCGGCCCGCGGTTCCTCTCGCGGTACGGGCGCGGCCCCACCACCATGCTGTCGGTCTCCAACCTCTCCCCGCACTTCCCGTACGCCGCGACGACCTGGACGGGGCTGTGGCGGCGCCAGACCGGCCAGACGCTCGACGGAGCCGTCGCGACCGACCCGGTCGGCCTGTCCTACCTCCTGGACGTGATCGGGCCCGTGCGGCTGCCCGGCGGCGAGACGGTGACGGAGGGCGGCGTGGTCGACCTGACGGAGCGGGCGGCCTACGCCCGCTACCCCGATCCCCGCGAGCGTAAGAAGTACCTGATCGGCATCGCCGGCGCGGTCAGCGAGGCGCTGACCCGCCGGTTGAGCGATCCCGTCCGGCTGCTGCCGGCCCTCTCCCGCATGGTGGGCGAGCAGCGGCTGCGGGTCTGGAGCCGGGCCGCCGGCGAGCAGCGCCGTCTCGCGGAGACCCCGCTCGGCGGCGTGCTGCCGGAACGGCCGGGGCCGTACGCCGGGCTGGTGGTGAACAATTCGGCCGGCACCAAGCTGGACTACTACCTGGACCGCTCGCTCACCTATGCCCTCGGCCCGTGCCGGCCGGACGGCACGCGCGCCTCCACGGTGCGGATCCGGCTGACCAACGACGTGCCGCGCGGGACTCTCCCGGCGTACGTCACGGGCCGCCTCGACACCCCGCGGCGTCCGCACGCGGCCGGCTCCAACCTGCTGTGGGTGTCGCTGTACGCCGCGACCGGGGCCAAGGCGGCGGCGGTCCGGCTCGACGGCCGGCCGATCCCGTTCTATTCGGAGACCGAGCGGTCGCATCCCGTGTTCTCCAAGGTGCTGGAGTTCGCGCCGGGCCAGTCGCGGACGCTGGAGTTCGACCTGCTCGAACCGTACGCGCGGACGGCTCCGGTGGTCCCCGTGCAGCCGCTGGTCCGTCCGCAGCGCACGACGGTGACCGCCGACGACAGAGGCTGCTCGCCCTGAACCGTGAAGGCCCGGCGCCCCCGGGGCCGTGGCCCCGGGGGCGGCCGCTCACACGTGCGCCGGAGCGGTGCTCGGCAGCGTCTCCTGGACCGCCTGGGGTCCGGAGGCGTACCCGTAGCGGTCGTTCCGCTTCACCGGCACGAAGTTCAGGACCGTCCCGACGAGACGGGCGCCGGCCGACGACAGCGTCTCCTCCGCGCGCAGCACGTGCTCGCGCCGCGTCCTGCCGTGCCGCACGACGAGCAGGGCGCCGTCGCAGATCGCCGAGAGGGCGGCGGCGTCGGTGACGGGCAGCAGCGGCGGCGCGTCGATGAGGACCATGTCGTACTCCTCGCGGAGCTGGGCCAGCAGCGCGCCCATGCCCCGGGAGGCGAGCAGCTCGCCGGGGTTCGGCGGGATCCTGCCGCTGGGCAGCACGGACAGGCCCGGCCGGCCCCACGTCTGGATGACGTCCCGCAGCCGGGCATGCTGGACGAGCACGTCGCTGAGGCCGGCGCTCGCCTCGATGCCCAGGTGACCGCCAAGGCGGGGACGGCGGAGGTCGGCGTCGACGAGGAGCACGCGCCGGCCCGCCTCGGCCATGGCGATCGCGAGGTTCGCTGTGGTGGAGGACCTGCCCGCCTCCGGCAGGCAGCTGGTCACCACCAGCGACCTCACCTCCCGGCCGACTCCTTTGGAGTGCAGGTTCGTCCGGAGGGCGCGGAAGGACTCCGCTCGCGGCGACCGGCCGGCGTCCCCGACGATCAGGGGGTGGTCCCGCGCCTCCCGTTCGATGGCGACGGTGCCGAGCACGGTGCCTCCGGTGGCCTGCCGCAACGCCTCCGTGGTCCTGATGGTGGTGTCCAGCCGGTCGCGCAGGACCAGGCCGCCGATCGCGGCGAACAGCGCGATCAGCGCGCCGAGCGCGGCGTTGGCCGGCGGGTTGGGCGAGACCGGCGTGCTCGGGGTCTCGGCCGGGTCGATCACGCTGGTCCGGAGCACGGGGTGGTCGCCCGCCGCGGGCCCGCCGATCTCGTTGACCACGTTCGTGAACACGGCGCCCAGGGCGTTGGCCGCCCGGGCCGCCCGCGCCGGATCGCTGTCGGTGACGCTCACGCGGAGCATGGAGGTGCTGGGCACGACCTCGGCGGTGATGCTCCCCTGGAGCGCCCCGGCGTCCCCGTCCGCGGCGACCTGGCTCACCACCCTGCGGCTGGTCAGGAGGGCGGCGTACGACTGCACCCGCTGGGTGGACAGCGACCAGGCCTGGAGGGCGGCGGAGATGTCGTCGTCCGTCTCGTCGGCGGTCAGCAGCATGGTCATCGTCGCGACGTACTTCGGCGGGGTGTAGGCGGTGACGGCGAGGCCGGCGCCCACCCCGATGCCCAGCGCGAGCAGGAGCGCCGGCCAGTTTCCGCGGACGAGCCGGGTGTAGTAGAGAGAGTCCATGATCATCGCTTTCCGGTCGGAGATGACGTCTGTGGAAGGGCCCGCGGGTAGACCCGCACCCGCTGCGGCAGGCCGATGAGCGCGCAGGCGGCCACCACGCCGGCGGACGCCGCGCCGAGCGGGGTGATCCAGCCCAGCAGCATCACGAGGTGCAGAAGGCCGGCGACGGCCGCGATCACGGCCAGGGTCACGGCCGTGAGGGCCGGGCCGAGCCCGAGCCCGCACAGGCGGTGAGAGAGATGGTCGGTCCCGCCCTGCGTCAGGGGACGTCCCGCCCTCTTCCGGGACAGCAGCACGACCCCCGTGTCGACGGTCGCGACGAAGGCCGGCAGCAGCAGACCGGCGACCGCGGTGACGCGGTCCCGGCCGGTGACCAGCAGCGCCGCCGAGCAGGCGAGGACGAACCCGATGAACAGCGATCCGGCGTCCCCCATGAAGATCTTCGCCGGCGCCCAGTTGTACGGAAGGAACCCCGCGACGGACAGCAGCAGGCTCACGAGCACCATCCCGATCACCGGCTGGGCGGACAGGAAGGCCACCGCCGCCAGGGTCGCCGCGCTCGCGGCGGCGACCGCGCCGAGGGCGCCGTCCATGTTGTCGAGAAGGTTGAAGGAGTTGGTGATGACGACGATCCACAGCATGGTGATCGGGATGTCCGGCCAGCCTCCGGTGACGGGCGCCTGCACGCCGGTCAGCACCACTCCTCCGGCCGCCAGCGACTCGACCGCCAGCCGGGCCCCCATGGACAGTTGCCGCAGGTCGTCGATCAGTCCCAGCAGAGCCACGGCCAGCGCGCCGGCGACGATCGCGACGGCGCGGGGGTCGGCCGGGCCCGCGAGGGCGGCCGGAGGGACGACCGCGCCCAGCGTGATCGCGAGACCGCCCAGGAACGGCGTGGGACGCCGGTGGGCCTTGTGGCCGCCGGGCCGGTCGGTGACGTCCCAGCGCAACGCCACACGTCTGAGCAGGGGCGTCGCCGCGGCCGACAGCAGGAAGGCGCCCGCCGCCGCGGTGAGGAGAACCGGGCCGTTCATCGCCGCGCCGCCGCCTGTTCGGCCCGGGCCTCGGTGATGGTCTCCAGCAGGATGTCGTCGAGCGTCCGGCGGGGTGTCCATCCGGTGAGCTCGCGCAGCCGGGTGGTGTCGGGCACCCGGCGGGCCATGTCCTCGAAGCCCGCACCGTAGGCGTCGGAGTAGGGGACGAGGTCGACGCCGGAGGTGCTCCCGCTGAGCTCGACGATCAGCTTGGCGAGCTCCAGGATGCTCACCTCGTCGCTGCGGCCGATGTTGAAGGTCCGGCCGACCGCGCCGTCGTGGTGCAGCAGTTCGACCAGGGCCCGTACGACGTCGAGCACGTGGGTGAAGCAGCGGGTCTGGGTGCCGTCGCCGAAGACGGTCAGCGGGACACCGGCGACCGCCTGTCTGACGAGGCGCGGGATGACCATGCCGTAGGCGCCGCTCTGCCGGGGGCCGACCGTGTTGAACAGCCTGACGACGACGACCGGCAGGCCGCGTTCGCGGTGGTAGGCGTTGGCCAGGATCTCGTCCACGGCCTTGGCGGTGCTGTAGGACCAGCGGACGACGCCGGGGTTGCCGAGGACGCGGTCGGACGTCTCGCTGAGCGGCCCCGCGGAGTTCTTGCCGTAGATCTCACTCGTGCTCGTCAGGAGGACCTTCCGGCGGTGGCGGTGCGCCGCCTCGATCACGGTCTCCGTGCCGCGGATGTTCGTGGTCAGCGAGCGGAGCGGGCGTTCCACGATCAGCTTCACGCCCACCGCGGCGGCGAGATGGACGACCACGTCGCACTGGTGGACCAGTTCGTCGACCAGGAGAGGGTCGAGGACCGAGCCCTGCACCAGCCGCAGCCGGGGATCGCCCGCATGCTGCGCGAGGTTCTCGCGGCGCCCGGTCGACATGTCGTCCAGGACGGTCACCGAGTCGCCCCGCGCGAGCAGGGCGTCGGTCAGATGGGATCCGACGAAGCCGCTTCCGCCCGTTATCAGATAGGTGGTGTGTGCGCTCGGCATGGTCAACACTTCTCTCCACGTAGATGGCGGTCGACGGGGTCGCACCGGTGAATCGCGTCGGTGGATCGTGTCGCTGAATGGCGTCGGTGATAGGCGTCGGTAATCGGACACGGGGGTCGGACACGGGGATCGGACACGGGGATCGGACACGGTGGCGCGGCGGTCAGCCGCCCGCGGGCAGGGCCTTCCCCGGCCCCTTCTCGAACCAGCTCACGGTCAGGTGGAGCCCCTCGTCCAACGGCACGGGCCGGGTTCCGGGGAGCAGGTCCAGCAGCAGGCGGGACGACGCCCGGGAGTGCCTGATGTCGCCCGCCCGCGCCGGCCGGAACTCCACCTCGATCGGCCGCTCCAGCACGGCTTCCAGGGCCTGTCTGAGGCGGAGCAGGGACACCCGGGTGCCGAACGCCAGGTTCACCGGTCTCCGGCTGGTGATCCGGCGTACGGCGGCCTCGGCCACGACGCCCGCCACCGACCCCACGAAGGTGAAGTCGCGCGACTGCTCGCCGTCCCCATGGATCTGGACCGGCCGCCCGGCCAGGGCGGCGGACACGAAGGCCGGGACGACGGCGGCGTAGGCGTGACCGGCCGGCTGGAGCGGCCCGTAGACGTTGAAGAAGCGGAACGGCAGGACCGGCAGGCCGTAGCTCTCCGCGTACGCCAGCGCGTACGCCTCCGCCGCGAGCTTGCCGGCGCCGTACGGGCTGAGCGGCCGCGCCGGAAGGTCCTCGTGCTTGCGGGGCTCGCGGCAGTCGCCGTACACCGACGACGAGGACGCGAGCACGACGTGCGGCCGGGTGGCCCGGCAGGCGTCGAGCACGTGGAGGGCGCCCGTCGCGTTCACGGTGTGCGAGGCGATGGGATCGGCCAGGGACCTCGGCACCGACGGCCGGGCCGCGAGGTGGATCACGTGCGTCGCGCCGGGGACGATCTCCGCCAGGAGGTCCCGGTCGAGGATGCTGCCCTCCACCACGCGGACCCCCACGTCGTCGAGGTTGGCGCGGCTCCCGGTGCTGAAGTCGTCCAGCACCGTGACGCTCTCGACCTCCGGCCGGGTCGTGAGCGTCCGGCAGAGGTTGGCGCCGATGAATCCGGCGCCGCCGGTGACGAGGACCCTCATGCGACGCTCCCCCTGAGACGTCGTGACGTGGCGGCCAGCGACCGGTAGAGCTCCTCGGTGTCGGCGACCAGCCGCTCCACGCCGAAGGCCGCCGTCGTCCAGCGCAGCGCGGTCTCGCCCATCCGGGCGGCGAGCGCGGGATCGGACAGCAGGCGCACGGTGTGCCCGGCCAGTTCACCGGCGTCGGGAGCCGCGAGCAGCCCGGTGGAGCCGTCGTGGACGACCTCGGCGACGCTGCCCACCCTCGTGGCGACCACGGGAGTCCCGGTCATGCCCGCCTCGACGAGCGTCAGGGGCGTGCCCTCGTTGTCGGAGGTGAGGACGACCACGTCGGCCGCGGCGTACACGGTCTCGACGTCCCGCCGCCACCCGAGCAGATGGAAGGAGCGCGGCGCCTCCGCCGCGCCGCGCTCCACCTCCCCGGTCAGCTCGCCGCCTCCGCAGACGACGAACCGGCACGTGGGCAGGCGGCGGAGCACGGCATGCGCGGTGGCGAGGAACCGGTCGGGCCGTTTCACCCGCGTGAGGCGGCCGACGAAGGCGACGACGGGCACATCCGGCGGAAGGCCCAGGGCGGCGCGTGCCGCCGCGCGGCCGGGGACCCGGCCCAGCGACACGCCGGGCGGGATCACGATGTACTGCTCCGGCCGCCCGATCCCGGCGGCGAGCAGGTCGTCGCGGACCCGGGCGCCGACGGCCACCAGGCGGTCGGTCATCGCGGCCAGGCGCCGTTCGGCCATGACGTAGAGGCGCCGCTTCGCCGGCGAGAAGTAGCCGTGGAGCAGATGCCCGTGGAACACGTGCACCCGGGCCGCGCGGACGCCGGCGAGACAGGCGGCCGTACGCCCCAGGGCCCCGGCCTTGGCCGTGCGGGTGTGCACGATGTGCGGCCGGAACTCCCGCATGGCGCCGGTCAGGCGGGCGAGCGCGCGGCAGTCGTCGGCGGGCCGGACCGCCCGGCCGAGACCGGCGACGCGGTGCACCCGCGTCGTGCCGTCCCCGTCGAGAAGCCGGTCGCCGAGCCGGTCGGCCTCGTCGCCGTCGACGTGGCCGGTGTAGAGGCGGTGGTCGAACTCCTCGCGGTCGAGACCCTCGTACAGTCCCATGACCTGGGTCGCGGGACCGCCGACGTTCATGCGCGCGATGATTTCCATGACACGAATACGGCCGTCCGACGTCAGCACGGGGCTCCTCGCTCACAGAGCTGTTTCACGAGGACAAAAGCTAACCCGCCGCCCCGCCCGCGCCGCGACGTGCCCACCGTGCGGGACAAGAGTTTCCGAATCCGGTACTCCCGCGTGATCGATCACCTGATCACCGAATGGACGGCGCTGAATCAACGGAAAAGCGGCCGGAGTTTGCCGGAAAGAAAAGGCCAAGACGCCGTGTGCGGCTTGTCGCCGGGGGTTTCCAGCGATTTTCCTTGCGCTGCCGGGTCGTAACGGGCGGCGACGGTCCGGTCCGGACCGCGATTTCGCCCCGATCGGACAAAGAAATCGGCGCACGACGGCCGGAACGCGATTGGAAGCTATGAGTGATCTCCGGGTGTGCGAGGTCGTGAAGACCCTCGACGTCGGCGGCGCCGAGGTGCTGCTCGTGGAGCGGCTGATCCGGGCCCGCACGGACGTCCTCCACTACACCGTGGTCTGCATGCGCGCGTCCACCGGCGAACTGGTGGAGCGCCTCCGGGCGGCCGGTGTGACCGTCGTCGATCTCAGCGCATGCCCGCGTCCGCTCGTCTACGCGAGGCTCGCCGCCACGGTTCGCAGGCTCGCGCCCCACGTGCTGAACGTGCACTCTCCGGCGCCCGCCGTCGTCCTACGCCCCCTGGTCCGATTCACCGGGTGGCTCTCGGGCCGGCCCGCTCTGGTCAGGACCGTGCACAACGAGCATTGGCGCAGGTTCGGGAGGCTCGACCGCCTGACCCGTGGACTCGACGACTGCACGGTCGCGGTGTCGCCGCTCGTGGCGCGGTCGAAGGCCACGGCCGGCTGCCGCCGCGTGCTCACCCGCGTCCACGGCGTCGACGTGGCGGAGCAGCGGAGGTGGAGCGCCCGGGCCGCCGAGGTGCGGCGCGAGTTCGGGGTGCCCGGCGACGCGTTCCTGTTCGCCTGCGTGGCCAACTTCCGCCCGCAGAAGAACCACCGGCTGCTCGTCGAGGCGGCGACGGAGGTCGTACGGCGCAGGCCCGGCACCCTGTTCCTGCTCGCGGGCGACGGCCCGCTGCGGCACGAGATCACCCGGGAGGTGGCGGCCCTCGGCCTGGACGGCTCGATACAGGTCCTGGGGCAGGTCCCCAGGGCGGGCCGGCTGGTCGCCGCCGCCGATGTCCTGGTCCTCTCCTCCGACCACGAAGGGCTCCCGGTGGTGGTGATGGAGGCGCTCGCGGCCGGGGTGCCCGTCGTCTCCACCCGGGTGGGGGGAGTGCCCGACCTGGTCGTCTCCGGTCACAACGGGATCCTGACCGAGCCGGGCTCCGCGCCCGGCCTGACCGGGGCGATGCTGCAGGCCATGGAACCGCGTACGCACCGGGACCTGCGGGCCGGAGCCCTGGCCTCCGCCGAGGGGCTGGACATGGCCGGCACCGCGGAGTGGTTCGAGCAGCTCTACGAGGAACTGGCCCGGTGAGTCGAGCCCGGTGAGTCGAGCCCGGTGAGTCGAGCCCAATGAGTCGAGCGGGGTGAACAGCCCGGTGGAGCGTCAGCGCAGGGCGGCGCAGGCCGCCGGGTCCGTCGGCCCCGACGCGAGGGGGTGCCGCAGGCCCAGCACGGCGAAGGCCACCACGAGCGCCGTCACCGTCCCGGCCGCGAGCCACCAGCCGCGGCTCATCCGGGATTCTCTTCCCAGAACGCGCGGAACGAGCAGGGCGCAGCCCGCCGCGCCGAGCAGCACCACGGGAAGGGCGAAGCGCGCCTCGGTCGTCGTCGTGACGAGCGTGGCGGCGGCTCCCAGGAACGCCGCGACCACCGTCAGCGCGTGACCGCGCGGCACCCCCGCGCGGGCGCGCACCGCCGACGCGACCAGCGCCGTTCCTCCGCACACGGTCACCGCCGCGATCGGCAGCAGGAGGCCGAAGCCCTCCACACCGGGCGGGGCGCTGTACGGCGTCGACCCCGACCAGGCCAGTGCGGCCGAGAACTTCTCCGCGAGGAAGCCCGGCGACCACGGCAGGCCGGCCAGCAGGGTCCGCGCCGGCCCGCCCCGGGAGACGGACGCCATCAGGGGATCGCAGTAGAACAACCGGGGGGCGCCGGGCAGGACGGTGTCGTACCGGACGATGTAGGAGCCGAGTTCGGCTTGGTAGCGCGCCAGGAGAGCGGTGAGCGGCGGCGCGGGAAGCCAGCCGTAGTTCAGCACGAGGTTGAGCGCGAACTGGGGAAGCAGGGCGAGGGCGAGGCCGGGCAGTGTCCACAGGGCGCGCAGCCGGTGGACGGCCGCCGACGCCGCGGCCACCGCGACGAGGGGGAGGAGGTAGGCCGGCCGGATGTTGAAGGCCACCCCCGCGAACAGTCCCGTCAGGGCGATCGCCCACCGGGACCTCGCCGAGGCGAACAGGACCGCGCAGACGAACGCGGCGGCCGCGGGCAGGTCCATCAGCGGATACGGCGCGAAACGCGCGCCGGCGATCCAGGCCAGGGCCGCGCACAGGCAGACCACCAGAGGGCCTCGCGCTCCGAGCCGCCAGGCGATGGCCGGCAGCAGCACGGCCCCGGCCACCGCCAGGATCAGCGCGTTCTCGGCGAGGACCGCGACGGCGCCCGCGCCGGGGAGAACGCGGTCCACCAGGGCCGCCGGCGCGTAGACGAGGTAGGTCAGAACCCCCCGGAGGCGAAGGGGGAACTCGAACATGGTGTCGAGCACCGCGGTCCCGGTGGGACCGGTCTCGCCGCCGGTCATCGGCCGCAACGTTGCCTTGGTCGCCCAGCCGCCGTGGAGGAGCACCTCCCACCCGGCCTTTGAACCGGCCCAGTACGACATGGCGTCGTAATGGAATTCCCGGGCGGGGCGCCGGGCCATTGTGAGAAGAAACAGCAACCCCGCCGTGACGATTGTGGTGACGCGGCGCGTCCTGGCCGACGATTCTCCCTGGGCGGTACCTTCCGGGGGAGCCGTCGTCCTGGTCAAGAGTTCTGCCATGACGCCGTTGTAACAGCATGGCGCGATGGCCGGGCACAGGCACGCCACGATCCGGCGATTCCCTGGCGCGTTTGGTTTCTTTAGGGGGTCTTGGCGTTCTCCGGCCCCTCCGCGCCGGTGTTCTCCGGTGGCTTCCGGTTACCTTGACGGGAAGTGCGGGAGCCCTTCTCACCACAGCGTTCGGGTGATTTCTTCGTGGAGTACGCAATCGTCGCGGTGGCCGCGGCAACGCTCGTCTTCCTGGCGCACGCGTGCCTGGACAGACGGGCGGCGGGGCCCGTCACAGGGGTGCTGCTCCTGGCGTTCTCCGTGCGCCTGCTCATCCACTCCCTGGTCATGCAGACCGGGTTGCTGCCGTACGGCGGCGACAACTACGGCTACGAGAAGAGGGCCCTGGAGATCGCGGCGTACTGGAACCACGCCGGCATCCGGTTCGTCACCTCCGACCAGTTGCCGAGCCTGGAGCACGTCGCCGTGCCGTGCAACATCTTCGCGCTCGTCGTCTACCTGTGCGGTGGCCGGGCCTCGCTGGCCTGCACGTCCGTGGTGGCGCTGGTCGCCTGCGCGCTGTGCGTCGTCATGTACCGGTTCGCCAGGGTGGTCGGCGCCGACGAGCGGGCCGCCTTCCGGCTGCTCGTGCTCACGGCGTTCATGCCCGCCTTTCTGCTGCACACCGCGGACACCTTCAAGGACGGGTTCAACGCCTTCCTCGTGGTGACGTGCCTCGGGCTGGCCGCCGCGAACGCGCGGCGGTTCGACCTCCGCAAACTGGTGCTGCTCGTACCGCTGCTGGGCGCGCTGTGGAACGTGCGGCCGTACATGGTGTTCATGTGCGCGGGACCGCTCCTGTTCGGCTTCGTGGGGGCCAGGCGGGCGCTTCCGCTCTGCACGCTGGCCCTGCTGGCCGGCGCCCTGTCGCTGTTCGTCTTCTTTCCCGAGGCGACCACGAACCTGGCCGTGGAGACGCCGCAGCAGCAGTTCGAACAGGCGCAGTCGGAGACGGTCCGCAGCGCGAACGCCGACGGCGGCTCGGGAGTCGTCTTCGCCGACGGCGGCGACCCGTGGGGCGCGTTCGCGCCGAAACTCCTCTACACGCTGCTGTCCCCGTTCCCGTGGACGGGCGGAAGCCTCGTGCTGCAGCTCGGCAAGATCGAGACCCTGCTCTGGTACTACCTGCTCTTCTGCGCGGTGCGGGGCGGGCGGCACCTGTGGCGGCACAACCGCCGGGCCCTCATGCTCCTCCTGGTCTTCGTCGTCCCCTGCACCGTCGCCTACGCCACCAGCATGAGCAACATCGGCCTCATCTTCCGGCAGCGGATGCCGATCGTGATGGTCGTGAGTCTGCTGTCGGCGGTGGGGTGGACGCACTCCCGCAAACGCTCCCGCACGATGTCCACGGCGGCCTCGCCCCGGGAACACGCGCGTCTGTGACACACCAGCCAGGAGCCGGCCGTGAGGATTCTGCACATCGCCCATCGCCTGCCACCCGAGCCCGGCGGCAAGGAACGCTATGTCGGACGGCTCGTCCGCGAGCAACTGCGGCGCGGGCACGAGGTGGTCGTCGCGCACCGGCGGGGTGATCCCCTGCCAGGGACGGAGCCGCTGCGCCCGGCGCGCACCTGGCCCGCCCGGGTCGTCTCGCTGCGGTCGGACGAGGCGGGCTTCGCCGTCGAGTGCGCCGGGGCACTGCCCGCCGCGGGCCCGCTCGACGTCGTCCATCTGCACGGGGACCATCGGGAGGCGCTCACGCTCGGCCCGGCGGCGCGGCGCCTCGGCGTCCCGCTCGTGCTGCACGTCCACGGCGCCCTCGCGATGCGCCACCGCCTGGTCATGCCGCGCGCGTTCCGCCACGTGGCCGGCTTCGCGGTGGTGGGCGCGCGGCCGAGGGCCGACCTGCTCGCCGCCGGCGTAACGGGGCGGCTGATCCGGGTCGTGCCGAGCGGCGTTGACCTCGGCCGTCTCCGCCGGTTCCGATCCGGCCCGCGCGAGCGCGGCCTCGTCGTCAGCGTGGGATCGCTCGTGCCGGTGAAGAACCACGAGCTGACCATCGAGGCGTTCGGCCGGGTGCGGGCCGCCCGGCCGGACGCGCGGCTGGTCATCGCCGGAGACGGGCCGGAACGCGACCGGCTGCGGCGGCTGGCGGCGACGTGCCCGGGAGTGGAGCTCGCCGGGCACCTGTCCGGGGACGAGGTATGCGCGCTGGTGAGCCGCGCGGAGGTCTTCGTGCAGTCGTCGCGCCGGCTGCCCGGCGTCGGCGAGGGGATCCCTCTGGCGGCCCTGGAGGCGCTGGCCCTCGGCACCGCCGTCCTCGCGTCGTCGGACGCCTCGCTCGACCCGGTGGTCCCGCCGGACTGCTACCGGACGTTCCGCTCTGGATCGGCGGCCGGGCTGGCCGCCGGGCTGCGCGACCTCCTCGACCGGGACGGCCTGCCGCCGCAGGCCACCGAGAAGGGGATGCGGGCCGTGGAGGATCTCGACTGGCCGCTGGTGGCCGCGCGCGTCGAGCGGCTGTACGAACGCGTCGTCCACAGGACTCCCGCACCGGCGGGGCCGTGACGCGGGGCCGGGTCCGGCCGCCTGGACGGCGGCACCTGCGGGCCTTCACGTCCCTGAGCGCGGCCGGTTTCGGCGAGGCCCTGCTGCCCACCCTCGGTCTGGTGGCCCTCGTCCGCATCGCCGGAACCGAGGCCACCGGCCAGGTCGTCTTCGCGCAGTCCCTCGCCAACCTGTGGTTCCTGCTGGGCGATCCCTGCCTGGAGAACGCCGCCCAGCGGTTCGTCCCCCTGGAACAGGCGCGCGGCGGGCGCGGCACCGCGCTCTTCCTCCGTCTCCTGCGCCTGGACGCGGGGATCGGCCTCGCGGCGACCGCACTGGCGCTCGCGGTCGTGCTGGGCACCTGGCTCGCGGGCCTGACCTCGGAGGGCTTCGCGCTCACGCTCGCCCTGTCGGTGGCAGGCCGGGGAGCCACGGCGCCGTACGGCACGGCCTTCGCGGGGTTCGCGCTGGCCGACCGGCTGGCCCTGTCGGGGGTCGTCCGCGTGCTGGGCGCGCTGCTGTCGGTCGCGCTCTCGTTCGCGGGGCTGCTCGCCGGCGGTCCGCTGCTCTACCTGGCCGGTCAGGCCGCGGCCGCCCTGCTGGCGGCGGCGGGATTCTGCCTGCTCGCCGGGAGGGCGGTCGCCCGGGCGCTCGGTGCGCCCTCGGGGAGCCCGCCGCTGCCCGCCGGGCTGCTCCGGTTCACTGTGCCGGCCACGGCCGGCACGACGATCGCGGGGATGTCCGACTCGGGCATCCTCGCCGTCGCGGGCCTCGTCGGCGGTCCGCCGCTCGTCACCCTCCTCAAGATCGCCATGGCTCCCGGGCGGTTCTACGCCAACCTCGCGATTCCGGTGGCCGCGATGCTGTATCCGCGGCTCGCCCGGGCCGTCGCGGAGGGCGCAGGCGCGGCCGTCATGAGACGGGACGTCGCGCGCGTGACGCGGCTGATGACCATCGGCGGCGTGACGACGGCCGCCGTCGCGGTGCCGGTCCTGGTCCCGGTCATCACCCTGGTCTACGGCCCCGGTCAGGCGGGCGCCGGCGCGGTGGCGGTGCCCCTCCTCTGCGCCGCCTGCGTGAAGGGAGCGGCCTGCTGGTCCAACGTGCTGCCCCTGGCCTTGGGCAGGTCGGGATGGCGGCTCACCTACCTCGGCGCCGAGGCCGCCCTGCTCGTCGCGACGCTGCTCGCGGCCGCCTGGGCGGCGCCGGACGCCCCGGCGACGGCCCGCCTGTTCGCCTGGGGGACACTGGCCCTCGCCGTCCTCGGCACCGCCTTCTGGCTCCTGTCAGCGCGGCGACTCCTCCGCCGTGTCCCCACCAGTGTCCCGAGCGGCGTCCCCGGCAGTGTCCCGAGTGTTCCCAGCCATGCCCCCGGACGGCCGGGTCCGGCGGATGTCCGCGGGCCGGCGCCCCGGCCCTGACAAGCACCCCGCACCCCACGGCCCCCGCACCCCAAAGGCGCGGCAAGGAAAGAGCGCGCGCCGGGTGTCGGCGCGGTCACGTCACCTGCGCCTCGTCAGGATGACGCGCATGGAGACGACCTCGCCCGTCCGTGCTCCCGACGCCGCGCCGGTCCCGGGCGCGGCCCTGAGAACACGCCGGGCAACGCGCCGGACTACGAACCCGACAACGAACCCGACAACGCACCGGGGGCCGGCTCGGCGCGCCCTGCGGTCGCCGTGGCTGCCCGCCGCGGCGACGGCCTCGCTCACGGCGGTGGCGCTGCTTCGTTTCGGTGTCTCCCCGCGCGACCTGCTCGCCTTCACCGCGTACGTCGTCGTGTGCCTGGCCGGTCCCGGCGTGCTGCTGATCCGGGCCCTGCTGCCGGGCCGCCGTACGGCGGCGGAGGAGGCGGCCCTCGGCCTTGCTCTCGGCTACGCGCTGGAGACGCTCGCCTACATCGCCGCCCGCGCGGCCGGGCCGCCCCTGCTCGTCCTGGCCTGGCCCGCCACCGTGTACGCCCTGTTCCTGGCGTGGCCTGCCCTGCGCGGCCACTGGAGACGGCCGTCCCGCCGGCCCGCGCCGCTGTGGTGGTCGTGGGCGCTCGCCCTGACCATGGTCTACCTGCTGGCACTGGCCGTGGCGACGTTCCTCCGGGGCAACGCCCTCACCTGGCCGGCGCTGGCCTTCGCCGACGCCGACATGCCCTATCACCTGGCCCTGATCGGCGAGCTGCGGCACCACATGCCGCCGATGTCGCCGATGGTCGCCGGAGAGCCGCTGTCGTACCACTGGTTCGTCTACGCGCACTTCGCCGCCGCGAGCCGGATCACCGGCGTCGAGCCGCTGGTGCTGCTGTTCCGCCTCGGCATGCCGCCCATGATGGCCGCCCTCGTCGTCCTCCTCGCGATGATCGGCCGGCGGGTCACCGGCTCGTCCGCCGGCGCGCTGGTGGCGCTGGCCGGCACCGTCCTCATGACCGCCCCGAACCTCTACCGGGGGGCGAACATCGGGACGTTCACCTGGCGGGGCTTCCAGTCCTGGACCAGCCCGAGCCAGACGTTCGGCGCGCTGCTGTTCGCGCTCCTCGCGCTGGTGGCGATCGAACTGCTGCGGTCCCGCGCGCGGGACCCGCGCGCCTGGCTCCTGTACGGCGTGTTCTGCGTGGCGGTGACGGGGGCGAAGGCGACCCATCTTCCGCCGCTGGCCGCCGGTCTCGCGCTGGTCGCGGCGGTGCGGGCGATCAGGAGCCGGCGTCCGCCGTGGCCGGAGCTCGCCATGCTCGGCCTGACCCTGGCGTGCGCCGCGTACGCGCAGTTCGTGCTGTTCGGCGGGGCGCGGCTGGCCATGGGGGTCGATCCGCTGTCGCTGCTCCGCCGTGCCTGGGGGGAGCTGACCGGCCACCCCGGCGCGGTTCCGCCCGCCGTGTCGGTCGCGGGGATCACCGCGCTCTACCTGTCGTGCCTCGCGGTCACCTGGGGCGGGATGCTCGGCCTGGGCCACCGGCCGCGGCTGTTCCTGCGGCCCGACGTGACCCTGCTGCTCGGCACCGGCGCCGCGTCGGTGGGGGCCGTCCTGCTCCTCGGCCACCCGGCCGCCGGTCAGCTCTACTTCTTCGGCGCCGCCTACCCGTACCTGATGATCGTCGCCGCCTTCGGGCTCGTCACCGCGGTCCGCCGCGCGGCCCTGCCCGCGCGCACGGTCACGTACGCGGCAGGCGCCGGGGTGGTCTGCGCGAACCTCGTGCGGCTGCTCTGCGACGTCCGGTCGCCGCTGCCCGCCGGACAGCCGGACGGCGTCCTCTACCGGCCCTATGCGGTGCTGGCCGTCGTCGCGGTGACGGCGGTCGCGGTGGTCTTCCGCCTGAGGCGCGCCCGGCGCCGCGCGGGGGCCTGGGCGTGCCTGCTCGTCGCGTTCTGCGCGGTGGGCTGGCCCGCCGCCTGGACGGCCCGTGCGCTGTCGGTCGTGGACCCGGTCCCGCCGGGCACCCCCACGGGCGTGCCGCCGGTGGCCGCCGATGCCGTGCCTCAGGGTCTGGTGCCGGCGGCGCGGTGGCTGCGCGCGCACGCCGCGCCGGACGACCTGGTGGCGACGAACGCGCACTGCCGCTGGGGATACGCCGACCCCTGCGACACCCGGCAGTTCTGGGTGTCGGCGCTGACCGAGCGGCGCGTGCTCGCCGAGGGCTGGGCGTACACGGAGACGAACCAGCGGCGCTGGCGGCCGGGGGAGGCGGTGGAGAACCTCCCGTTCTGGGACGCCGAGCGGCTGCGGCTGAACGACCTCGCCTTCACCGCCCCCTCGGCGGAGGGGCTGCGGCTGCTCCGCGACCGGTACGGCGTGCGCTGGCTGATGGCCGACGAGCGTTCCGCCGCTTCACCGGCGGTGATCGGCAGGGTCGCCGCGCTGCGGTTCCGCTCGGGCGACTACGCCGTCTACCGGCTCCCCTGACGTAAAAGACCCGGCAAGATCGGGTCCGCCGGCGGGGTCCCGCCGCCGTGGGGCGGCCGTCCGCCGTCAGGCTTCACCGCATGGTCGAAACTCGGCGTCAGCCGCGATCCGCCGCGACGGGACGGCGGCACCCGGGGGATCGGCGGAGGGCCGCCGCGAGGGCGGCGCGGCGTCTGTTGGGGGCACGGTGGCTGCCGGGGGCGTTCGCGGCCGCCTTCGCGGTGGCCGCCGTGCTCCGCTACGGCGTCTCCGCCGTGGAGGTCGCCCGCTTCACGGCGTACGCGGGGCTCGGGATCGCGGCGCCGGGCGTGCTGTGGGTCCGGGCGCTCCACCGCGGCGGCCGTACGGCGGCCGAGGAGATCGCTCTCGGCCTGACCTGCGGGTACGCCACCGAAGTGTTCGCCTACATCGGGGCCCGCGCCCTGGGCGCGCCGCTGCTCGTGGCGGGCTGGCCGGTCGCCACGTACGTCCTCTTCCTGGCCGTGCCGGGGCTGCGCCGGCACTGGCGGAGCGGCCGAGGCCGGAGCGCGCCTCCCGTCTGGTACTCCTGGTCGC
This sequence comes from Microbispora cellulosiformans, assembly GCF_008728085.1. Classification (NCBI taxonomy): domain Bacteria; kingdom Bacillati; phylum Actinomycetota; class Actinomycetes; order Streptosporangiales; family Streptosporangiaceae; genus Microbispora; species Microbispora cellulosiformans. The sequence goes on from NZ_VYTZ01000006.1 coordinate 174,218, forward strand.
TCGCCCTCGCCTTCGCCTATCTGACCGCCTGGGGCGCGGTCACCTACTTCCGGCCGAACCCGCTGACCTGGCCGGATCTCGGCCGGTTCGTGAGCGACCTTCCCTTCCACCTGGCCCTGGCCGGTGAGCTGAAGCACCACGTGCCGCCCAGCCTGCCGATGGTCGCCGGCGAGCCGCTGCTCTATCACTGGTTCGTCTACGCGCACCTCGCGGCGGCGAGCTGGGTCAGCGGGCTTGAGCCGCTGGTGCTGCTGGCGCGTCTCGCCGTGCTGCCCATGCTCGCGGCCCTCGTCGTCCTGATCGGGATGACGGCCCGGCGCGTCACGGGCCTGTGGGCGGCGGCCTCGCTGTCGGTGGCGGGGGCCGTGCTCGTCGCGCTGCCCAGCCTCTACCTCGGCTCCAACGGGTCGTTCACGTGGGGCGGCATCCCCGACCTCGCCTGGACGAGCCCCACCCAGACCTTCGGCGCGGTGCTGTTCGCCGCGCTCGTGGTCCTGCTGGTGGACACGCGCCGGAATCCGCGCCACCGGGAAGCGTGGGCCCTGGCGGCGCTCCTGCTCCTCGCGGTCATGGGGGCGAAGGCGACGTATCTTCCCCTGCTCGCGGCGGGGCTGGTGACGGTGGCCGTGACGGAGACCCTCAGGCGTGGCCGCCCGTCCCGGCACGCCCTCGCGATGCTGGCGCTCACCGGCGGCTGTCTCCTGTACGCGCAGTTCGTCCTGTTCGGCGGGGCCCGGCAGGCCGTCGTCGTCGCGCCTCTCTACACCGTACGGGCGTCCTGGCAGGAGCTCACCGGGCGGGGACAGCTCGCGTCGCCGTCGCCGGGCTCGCTGTGGGCCATGACGGGGGTGTGGCTGCTGGGCTGGCTCGTCACCTGGTCGGGGACGGCCGGGCTGCTGATCCGGCCCCGGTCGCCGCTGCGGCCACCGCTCGCCCTCATGCTGGGCATGGGCGCGGCGGGCCTCGGCACGGCGCTGCTGCTGGGCCATCCCAACCGCAGTCACCTCTTCTTCCTCTGGGGGGCCTACCCCTACCTCGTGATCGCGTCGGTGTGCGGGCTCGTCGCCGCCGTGCGGCGCGCGCGGCAGCCGCGCCGGGTGACGGCCGCCGCGGCCTGCGCGGGGGTGGCCGCCGCCTACGTGGTCCCCGCCCTGTGCGGGGTCCGGGTGCCGCTCGGCCCCGGCCGGCCGGACGCCGCTCTCGTCACGCCCTACCTCGTGCTGGCGGCCCTCACGGTGCTCACGGCGGTCGTCGTGGCCCGGATGCGGGGACGCCGCCGCGGGACGGCCGTGGCGCTCGTCATGCTCGCGGGCGCCGGCCTGCTCGCCGACGCCCACGGGTTCGTCCTCGGGCACCTGCCCGGGCGAGGCGGCTCGGGTGGTGCGGTCGCGGCGGAGCGGGCGCAGTCAGTGCCGCCCGATGTGCCCGCGGGTGCGATGGCGGCCGGACGCTGGCTGCGCGACCACTCCGCCCCCGGCGACCTGGTCGCCACGAACGCGCACTGCCTGCGGGGCACGGAGAGCCACTGCGACAGCCGCCACTTCTGGGTGTCCGCGCTGTCGGAGCGCAGGGTGCTGGTCGAAGGCTGGGCCTTCTCGGAGAGGAGCGAGGGCGCCTGGCGGCCGGACCGGCCGGCGACCGTGCTCCCGTTCTGGGACGGGCGGAAGATGGCGGCGAACGAGGCGGCGTTCACGACCCCCTCGGCGGCGGCGATCGGGCTGCTGCGCGACCGCTACGGGGTGCGCTGGCTGGTCGCCGACGAACGGCTCACCGGGCCGGGGACGAGCATCGGCCGGTTCGCCGGCCTCCGCTTCCGCTCCGGTGACTGGGCGGTTTACCGGGTGCCGGGCGGCGGGGGTCACTGATCCCGTCATGAAGGGCAAAGAAACGATCGCGGCCTGCGTCGGAGCGTCCTGCGGCGGGGAGCCGGTGGTCTGATCGCGCTGAGCACGTCGAGCGTTTCGAGACAGCGAGGGAAGACGTGGCTGAGCAGATCCCGGTGAACGACCTCCGCCGGCACGCGCGCGTGTCGGAGAAGGAGGTGAGCGCCTCCGTCGGACGGGTGCTGGGCAGCGGCCGGTACGTCCTGGGCGAGGAGTGCGAGTTCTTCGAGAAGGAGTTCGCCGAGTTCTGCGGCACGGCCCACTGCGTGGGCGTCGCCAACGGAACCGACGCCATCGAGCTCGGGCTGCGCGCGCTCGGCGCCGGCCCGGGCGGCCGGGTGGCCACGGTCGCCAACGCGGGCCCCTACACGACGACCGCCCTGACGGCGCTCGGCGCGCGGCCGGTGTTCGTCGACGTGGACCACGAGACGAGGCTGATGGACCTCGCTCACCTCAAGCAGGTCCTGGACGAGCACGTCCTCGACGCGGTCGTCGTCACCCACCTCTACGGGCTGCTGCACGACATGGAGACCGTGCTGGACCTCGCGAACCGGGCGGGGGTCCCCGTCCTCGAGGACTGCGCCCAGGCCCACGGCGCCCGCCGGGACGGCCGGCGCGCCGGCTCCTTCGGCGCCGCGGCGAGCTTCAGCTTCTTCCCGACCAAGAACCTCGGCGCTCTCGGCGACGGCGGCGCCGTCGTCACCGGCAGCGCCGAGGTGGCCGAGCGGGTCAGGCGGCTGCGGCAGTACGGCTGGGAGCCGAAATACCGGGTCGCGACGGCGGGCGGGCGCAACAGCCGCCTCGACGAGGTGCAGGCCGCGGTCCTGCGGGCCCGGCTGCCCCTGCTCGACGGCTGGAACCGGCGGCGCCGGGAGATCGCGGCCCGCTACTCCCGGGAGATTCGCGGCGCGCGGGTGACCTGCCCGCCGGTGTACGGGGAGGAGTTCGCCGCCCACCTCTACGTCGTCGTGAGCGACGACAGGGAGGCGCTGCGGGCGCACCTCGCCCGCGCGTCGATCCTGACGGACGTCCACTACCCGGTGGCCGACCACCGCCAGGCCGTGCCGGGCAGGGCCGGTGACCGGGACGTTCCGGTCGCCCTTCCGGTCACCGACGCGCTGACGGCCTCGGTCCTGACGCTGCCCTGCTTCCCCGAGCTCACCGACGAGGAGGTCACCCGGGTGATCTCCGCCGTCGGCGCGTGGTGACGCGATGTTCTCGGTGATCGTTCCCGTCTACCGGAACGCGGAGTTCGTCCCCGCGCTGATCGCGGAGTTCGGCGGCGTGAGCGCGGCCGTCGCGGAACGCCACGGGATGCCCGTGGAGTTCGTCTTCGTGGTCGACGCGAGCCCGGACGACAGCCACGAGCTGCTGCGGACGGCCCTGGCGCAGGCGCCGTTCCGCTCCCAGCTGCTGCTGCACGCGCGCAACTTCGGCGCCTTCGCCGCCATCCGCACCGGCCTGCGGGCGGCCCGCGGCGACTACTTCGCCGTGATCAGCGCCGACCTCCAGGAACCCCCGGAGCTGCTGCTCGGTTTCCTCGACGAGCTCGTGGAGGACCGGGCGGACATCGCGGTGGGCGTCCGCAGGTCGCGTGAGGACCCGGGCCCCTCCCGCCTGGCGGCCGGCGTCTTCTGGAGCTTCTACCGCCGGTTCGTCGTCCGGGACATCCCGCGCGGAGGCGTCGACGTCTTCGGCTGCAACAAGCGCATCAGGGACGAGCTGCTGCGGCTGGAGGAGGCCAACAGCTCGCTGGTCGGGCTCGTCTACTGGCTCGGCTTCCGGCGCAGCGAGGTGCCGTTCGAGCGGCGCGCGCGGGCGTTCGGCAAGAGCACCTGGACGTTCCGCAAGAAGGTCGACTATCTGCTCGACAGCGTCTTCGCCTTCACCGACCTGCCGATCCGGATCCTCACGGTGCTCGGCGCGCTCGGGTTCGCGTTCGCCGCCTTCCTCGCCGTCTTCGTCGTCGTCATGCGGCTGACCGGGCAGATCGCGGCGGCGGGCTACACGACCACCATCCTGGTCATCACGTTCTTCGGCGCGCTCAACACCCTCGGCCTCGGGTTCCTCGGCTCCTACGTCTGGCGGAGCTACGAGAACACCAAGAAACGGCCCCTCGCCCTGGTGAGCTCGGCGCTCTCCTTCGACGGCGCCCCCGGGACCTCCGGCGCCCTCTCCGATCTCCTTCACTCCGGCAGGCGGCCGTGAAGCAGCCCCGCATCCACCCGCAGGCCCTCTGTGAGACCGCCCACGTCGGCGCCGGCACCCGGGTCTGGGCCTTCGCGCACGTGCTCCCGGGGGCGCGGATCGGCGCCGACTGCAACATCTGCGACGGCGTCTTCGTCGAGAACGACGTCGTCGTGGGCGACCGGGTGACCGTCAAGTGCGGCGTCCAGCTCTGGGACGGCGTCACGATCGAGGACGACGTGTTCGTCGGCCCCAACGCGACGTTCACCAACGACCCCTTCCCGCGCAGCTGGGTCCGTCCCGCCACGTTCGCCCGTACGGTGGTCCGCGCGGGCGCGTCCATCGGGGCGAACAGCACGATCCTGCCCGGCGTGGAGATCGGCGCCGGGGCGATGGTGGGCGCGGGAGCCGTCGTGACGCGCCCGGTGCCGCCGAACGCGATCGTGGTGGGCAACCCGGCGCGGGTCAGCGGATACACCGCCGTGGCTCGGAAACCCGCCACTCCCGCGGAGAGCGACGGCACGCCGCGCCCGGGCAGGACAGAACTCGGCGTCGGCGGGGCGAGCCTGCACGAACTGCGCCTCTTCCGCGACCCGCGCGGCGAGCTTTCCGTCGGCGAGTTCGGCCGCGAGCTGCCGTTCACGCCCAGACGCTTCTTCCTGGTCTCCGGCGTGCCGGGCCACGAGGTGCGGGGCGAGCACGCGCACCGCAGCTGCGAGCAGTTCCTGGTCTGCGCGCGCGGCTCGTGCCGGGTCCTGCTGGACGACGGGCACGACCGCCGTGAGGTCACGCTGGACCGCCCCAGCCTGGGCGTCCACATGCCGGCCATGATCTGGGGCACGCAGTACCGGTACTCGCCGGACGCCGTGCTCCTGGTGTTCGCCTCCGACCACTACGACCCGGACGACTACGTCGGCGCGTACGAGGAGTTCCGGAAGCTCGCCGCGGGACGAGCGGCGCGCGGGTGAGGAGCTCCAGGTTCGCCCGCTTCCTCACCGGCGGCGCGCTGAACACCGCCGTCACGTACGGGCTCTTCGTGGTCCTCTCGCGGTGGCTGCCGCCCGCCGTCGCCTATTCGGCCGTCTTCCTGCTCGGCATCGCCCTGTCCTACGTCGTCAACAGCGTGTTCGTGTTCCGGGTGAGGGCGTCGGCCGGTTCCGCCGTCCGCTTCCCGGCCGTCTACCTGGCCCAGTACGCCACCGGTCTGGCCCTGCTGACGCTGCTGACGCGGATCGGGGTCGACGGCCGGGCGGCCCTGCCGCTGACGATGTGCGTGACCGTCCCGCTCACGTTCGCGATGACCCGGCACGTGCTGGTGAAGGCCGCTTCGCGGGAGCAGCCCGCGAAGGAGGACGCAGGGAGTCTGAGCAGAGTATGAAAGGACTGCGTGAGCGGTGAAGGCACTCGTTCTGGCGGGCGGCAAGGGATCGAGGCTGCGCCCGCTCACCCACACCTCGGCCAAGCAACTCGTCCCGGTCGCGAACAAACCGGTGCTCTTCTACGGGCTGGAGGCGATCAGGGACGCCGGCATCACCAGCGTGGGGATCATCCTGGGGGACACCGGCCGTGAGGTGCGGGATGCCGTCGGCGACGGTTCCGCGTTCGGGCTCGACGTCACCTACATCGAGCAGGAGGCCCCGCTCGGTCTGGCGCACTGCGTGCTCATCGCCAGGGAGTTCCTGGCCGACGAGCCGTTCGTGATGTATCTCGGCGACAACTTCCTCGTCGACGGCATCACGGGGCTGGTCGACGCCTTCCGCGCGGCCGGCTGCGACGCGCGCATCCTGCTCACCCGGGTGGCCGAGCCCCAGTTCTACGGCGTGGCCGAGCTCGGGCCGGACGGGGAGATCGTCGGGCTGCAGGAGAAGCCGGAGTTCCCGCGCAGCGACCTCGCGATCGTCGGGGTCTACACGTTCTCGCCGGCGATCCACGAGGCGGTGCGCGCGATCAGGCCGTCCGCCCGGGGCGAGCTGGAGATCACCGACGCGATCAAATGGCTGATCGACACCGGCCGCAGCGTCCAGTCGCACTTCGTCACGGGCTACTGGAAGGACACCGGGCGCCTGGAGGACATGCTGGAGTGCAACCGCATGGTCCTGGAGGCGATCGAGCCCGACGTCGGCGGCAGCGTGGACGGCCTCTCCGACATCACCGGCCGGGTCGTCATCGCCCCCGGGGCCGTCGTGGAGCGCTCGGTCATCCGGGGACCGGCCGTCATCGGCGCCGACACCAAGATCATCGGCTCGTACGTCGGCCCCTACACCTCCATCGGGGAGGGCTGCGTGCTCGACGACGCCGAGGTCGACTACAGCATCGTGCTCGGCGAGTCGGCCATCAGGGGCGTCTCCGGCCTCACCCACTCGCTGATCGGCCGGTACGTCGAGGTCACCCGGGCGACGGGGGTGCCGAACACCTATCAGCTCATGGTCGGGGATCACAGCAAGGTGCAGGTGCGCGCATGAGGATCCTGGTCACCGGGGGCGCCGGGTTCATCGGCTCCCACTACGTGCGGTCACTGCTGGCGGGGGTCTACCCGGGGCACGAGGACACCCGGGTCACGGTGCTCGACAAGCTGACCTACGCCGGCAACCCGGCGAACCTCGCCCCGGTCGCGGGCGATCCCCGCCTCGTGTTCGTCCTCGGCGACGTGTGCGACGCGGGCCTGCTGGGCGACCTGGTCCCCGGGCACGACGTCGTGGTGAACTTCGCCGCGGAGACGCACGTCGACCGCTCCATCAGCGGTGCGGGCGACTTCGTCACGACCAACGTGCTGGGCACGCAGCGGCTGCTGCAGGCCGCGCTGGAGTCGGGCGTCGGCACCTTCGTCCAGGTCTCCACCGACGAGGTCTACGGGTCGATCGACGCGGGCGCGTGGACGGAGGCGGAGCCGCTGCTGCCGAACTCGCCCTACTCCGCCGCCAAGGCCGGCGCCGACCTGCTGTGCCGCGCCTACCACCGCACGTACGGGCTGGACGTGCGGGTGACGCGGTGCTCGAACAACTACGGGCCGTACCAGTTCCCGGAGAAGGTCGTCCCGCTGTTCGTCACCAACCTGATCGACGGGCGGCCCGTGCCGTTGTACGGCGACGGCCGCAACGTGCGGGAGTGGCTGCACGTCGACGACCACTGCCGGGGCATCCAGGTCGTGCTGGACAAGGGGGAGCCCGGCGAGGTCTACAACATCGGCGGGGGAGTGGAGCTCAGCAACCTCGACCTCACGCGGCGGATCCTCGACGCGTTCGGCGCCGGGTGGGAGATGGTCGAGTATGTGCCCGACCGGGCCGGGCACGACCGGCGCTACGCGCTGGACAGCGGCCGGATCCGCGCGATCGGCCACGAGCCCCGCATGGACTTCGACGAAGGGCTGGCCGAGGTGATCCGGTGGTACCGGGACCACCAAGACTGGTGGCGCCCCCTGCTGGGCCGCCGAGCGTGAGGGGAGGGCACGTCGTGAGGAACGTCCGAGTCGTTGTCAGGAACGCCGCCCGGCCCTCGTACCTGCCGGTGATGCTGCGGAAGGCGTGGGTGCGCCTCGGCCACGGGCACGACCGGGAGAGGGACGCCGCCCGCCGCTGGGCGGCGTGGCACGCGCGGGACCTGGACGCCTGGGGGAGCGCCGTCGACCCCGTGGTGTGGCGGGAGGGCCGGGCGTTCGCCCGCGCCCACGCCGACGCGGTGCGGCCACGGCTGGAGCGGCTCGCGGAGGCGGGCGTGAACCTCGGCGGCGGGGGCGGGGTCGAGCTTCTCTACCTGCTGACGAGGATCGTCCGGCCCGCGCTCGCCCTGGAGACGGGCGTGGCGGCCGGCTGGTCCACCACCGCGATCCTCGCCGCCATGCGCGCCAACGCGAACGGCCGCCTGCTGTCCAGCGACTTCCCCTTCTTCCGGCTGCCCGATCCCGAGCGGTACATCGGATATGTCGTCCCCGGCGACCTCAGGCACCGGTGGACGCTGCGCGTCCGGGGCGACCGGCGTAACCTGGAGGAGCTGCTGAGCCCGGACACCATGGTCGACCTCGTCCACTACGACTCGGACAAGACCAGGAAGGGCCGGGAGTTCTTCCTGCGGCGCGTGCGCCCGCACCTGACCCGGCAGCACGTGCTGGTCATGGACGATATCCAGGACAACCTGGTCTTCCGGGAGTACGCGGAGCGCCAGCCGGCCTTCCGGGTCTTCGAGTACGAGGGCAAGTTCATCGGCGTGACGGGCGGCGGGCTGCCGGCCCTGGAGCGCCGCGGCCTCGACGCCGGACGCCTCTGACGCCGCCTGCCCCCGCCCCCGCGTCCGTCAGAGGACGCGGGGGTGCCGGGTCAGGTCGTGCGGGCCGACCGCCGGGCCGTGCTCGAACGGCAGGTCGCCGACGAGCGCCGTACCCTCGCCGTAGCCGTCGACGGAGCCGTCCGGCAGCGCCGGCCACGGCGGCACGGCCCCGAGGCGGCGGGGCGCCCGGCCGCCCAGGCGGCGCGCCACGTCGGCCCGCAGCTGCGGCAGGTACGCGTAGAGGCGGTCGCCCGGGCAGGCGGTCCGGTTGAGGTCGCGGTGGCCGACGATGGCCACACGGGGGTCCAGCTCGTACGCGTCGCACAGCCACGCCAGCAGGGAGGTCAGCGCGGCCAGCTGCCGGGCGGGCGGCAGGCAGGAGGTGTAGGTCCCCTCCGTCTCGATGCCCAGCGTGTGGTCGTTGTGGTCGGCCGCCTGCGCCCCCAGCACGTGCTTACCCGCCTCGGCGGCCGGCAGCGAGCGGTTGCGGCCTTCCAGGACGTAGCCGCCCCGGCTGACCGTGAACTGCTCGCCGATGTCCTCCCAGCCGTTGCGCCGCATGTGGTAGCGCTGGATCGACCGGGACAGCCGGAAGGCCGCCTCCAGGTCGGCCGCGCCGGTGTTCGCGGTCGCCGTGTGGTGGACGACGAGCCGGTCGGGGGCCCGGTCGAGCACCTCGGCCTTGCTCCTGGGCGGGTCGGCCCGCCACTCGGAGCGGGTGTACACGCGCGGCCGCCGGGGGCCACGGGCCGCCAGGGCGGGCCCGGCCAGTGCGGTGATCCCGCCCTGCGCGGACAGCAGCGCCACGGACAGGTACGCCGACGACAGGAACGCGCGACGCGAGATCGCTGGCAATCCGTCCTCCCGGGTGGGCGCGGGCCCTCACGGGCCCGCATCAGGCGGGAGGCGGCTTCGATATCCCCGTCCGTCACCGCGGATATTCCTGCGGCCGGGAAACCGGTCACATGTCAGCCGAAATGTCCGTGCCATGCCGGTGCCACTCCGGGGGCGGAAACGGCGCACCCCGGTCACGAAACAGCAGTACCGTGATCACGGGAATGTCGTGAAATGGCCGCATGAGGTGCTCCCCGAATTCTCTGTGGCCAGGGCGCCGGCCTTCCGTGACGGCCTGCGACCACCGCGTACCGGGCGCCGGGCGGCACGGGTGCGGCCGGTGACACGCCGCCTTAACGCGGAGCCCCGCGCGGGCGACCGATCGTTTCCGCGGTGTTGCATCCGTTATGCCTGTGGATTGCATGTTTCCGGGGTGCGGCACATGTAACGGCCGCACGATCACACATCGTCAAAGTGCGTAACGACCCCTTCCTAGCGTCGGTACCGGTCCCCAGCTGAGAAAGACGCCCCCAGCTGACACGAGACGCAGGAGGAAAGATGACCGTGACGCAGGCGGCGAACACGGCTACCGGCGAGCCAGGGAAGGGCCGGTGGATCGGTGACTGGCGGCCGGACGATCCCGCGTTCTGGGAGGGCACCGGGAAGAGGACGGCCCGGCGCAACCTGGTGTTCTCGATCCTGGCCGAGCACCTGGGCTTCACGCTGTGGACCGTCTGGAGCATCGTCGCCGTCAAGCTCGGCGGCTACAAGTTCTCCACCGACCAGCTGTTCTGGATCGTCTCCCTGCCCAACCTCGTCGGCTCCGCGCTGCGCATCCCCTACACCTTCGCGCCCGCGCGGTTCGGCGGGCGCAACTGGACGGTGGTCAGCGCGCTGCTGCTGCTGGTGCCGGCGGTGCTGCTGGCGGTCGCGGTGAGCGACCCGGGCACGCCCTACTGGGCGTTTCTCGCCATCGCGGCGACGGCCGGGGTCGGCGGCGGCAACTTCGCCTCCAGCATGGCCAACATCACCTACTTCTACCCGCAGAACAAGCAGGGCGCGGCCCTCGGCCTGAACGCCGCGGGCGGCAACATCGGCGTCAGCTCGGTGCAGCTGCTGATGCCGCTGGTCATCGGGGGCTTCGGGCTCGCCGCGGCCGGACTGTTCTGGGTGCCGTTCATCCTGCTCGCCGCCGCCGGGGCGTACTTCTTCATGGACAACCTCACCTCGGCCAAGGCGGAGCCGAGGGAGATGGCCAAGGCGGCCGGCCGGGCCCAGACGTGGATCATGTCGCTCCTCTACATCGGCACGTTCGGCTCGTTCATCGGTTACTCGACGGCCTTCCCGCTGCTGATCAAGTCGCAGTTCGCCGAGCACGCCTCGATGGTCTCGCTGGCGTTCCTCGGCCCGCTGGTCGGTTCGCTCATCCGGCCCGCCGGCGGCTGGCTGTCGGACCGCCTCGGCGGCGCCGCGGTCACGTTCTGGAACTTCGCCGCGATGATCGGCGCGGTGCTCCTCGTGTGGCAGGCCATGTCCGCCCACAACTTCGCGCTGTTCTTCGTGGCCTTCATGCTGCTGATCGGCACCGCGGGCATCGGCAACGGCTCCACGTACCGGATGATCCCCGCCATCTTCCGCGCCAAGGCCGTCGCGGGCGTCGAGCCCGGCACGCCCGCGTACGAGGAGGCGCTGCGCATCGGCAAGCGCGACGCGTCGGCGGCCATCGGCTTCATCTCCGCGATCGGCGCGTTCGGCGGCTTCTTCATCAACCGCGGGTTCGGCAGCTCCATCGCCGCCACGGGCGGCGCCGGAGCGGCGCTGGCGGCCTTCGCCGCCTTCTACGCGCTGTGCTTCGCCGTCACCTGGTTCTGCTACATGCGGACCCTCGGCGCGAAGGCGGCCCCCAGCCTGGCGGCGGCGCGCGTCTGACCCGTCACCGGACCCCCCACCCCGGCGGGCGCCAGTGCGGCGCCCGCTCTTTTCCGCCGTACGTCTCACCGGCGGCGACAGCACAAGTGAGCTCCGGAGACGACGAGGTCTCTCACCACGCCGCGATCGCCGAAGTTAGCGCGGTTGGCGCCTTGTAGCACAGCGGTAACAGAAGGGACCCAGCGGTGAAACCGCCTGTACCCACCATCGGATCCATGCCGATCTCACTGCACGCTCCCGGTCCTGTGATGTCACAGGTCCACGGGGACACCACAGTGGGCTCGGCCACGCACTGCCCGTACTGCGCCCTGCAGTGCGGCATGCACGTCGCGAACGGCGAGATCACCCCCAGGGAGGACATCCCGGCCAACGCCGGCGGCCTGTGCCAGAAGGGCTGGACGGCGGCCGAACTGCTCACCTCGCCCGAACGGATCACCACCCCGCTGCTCCACGGGAAGCCGGTGACCTGGGAGGAGGCGCTCGACTACACCGCCGGGCGCCTGCGGGCCATCCGGGCCGAGCACGGCCCGGACGCCGTGGCGGTGTTCGGCGGCGGCGGGCTGACCAACGAGAAGGCCTACCAGCTCGGCAAGTTCGCCCGGGTGGCGCTGCGGACCAGCCAGATCGACTACAACGGCAGGTTCTGCATGTCCTCGGCGGCGGCCGCCGTCAACCGCGCCTTCGGGATGGACCGCGGCCTGCCGTTCCCCATCACCGACATCGGCCGGGCGGACGCGGTCCTGCTCGCCGGGGGGAACGTCGCCGAGACCATGCCCCCCTTCGTGCGGCACCTGACCGCGATGCGGTCCCGGGGCGGCCGGCTCGTCATGATCGACCCCCGCCTCACGCAGACCGCTCGGCTGGCCGACCTGCACCTGCAGGCCACCCCGGGCACCGACCTCGCGCTGGCGCTGGGCCTGCTGCACATCGCGGTCGCCGAGGGCTACGCCGACCTCGGCTACCTCACCGCGCGCACCACCGGCTTCGAGGCCGTGCGCGACTCCGTATCGGCCTGGTGGCCCGAGCGGGTGGAGCGCCTCACCGGCGTCCCCGTCGCCCAGATGCGCGAGGCGGTGCGCATCCTCGGCGAGGCCGGACGCGCCATGATCCTGACCGGCCGGGGCGCGGAGCAGCACGCCAAGGGCACCGACACCGTCACCGCGTTCGTCAACCTGGCGCTCACCCTCGGCCTGCCGGGCCGGGAGGGCTCCGGGTACGGCTGCGTGACCGGCCAGGGCAACGGCCAGGGCGGCCGGGAGCACGGCCAGAAGGCCGACCAGCTCCCCGGCTACCGCAAGATCGACGACCCGGCGGCGCGGGCGCACGTCGCGGCCGTGTGGGGCGTCGACCCCGACGACCTGCCCGGACCCGGCAGGTCGGCGTACGAACTGCTCGACGCGCTCGGCACTCCGGAGGGGCCGAGGGCGCTGCTGCTGTTCGGCTCCAACCCCGTCGTCTCCGCGCCGCGCGCCGGGCACGTGACGGAGCGGCTGGCCGCGCTGGACCTGCTCGTCGTCGCCGACTTCGTGCTGTCGGAGACCGCGGCGATGGCCGACGTCGTGCTCCCCACGACCCAGTGGGCCGAGGAGTCGGGCACGATGACCAACCTGGAGGGCCGGGTGCTGCTGCGCCGCCAGGCCGCCGCGCCGCCGCCGGGCGCGCGCAGCGACCTGCGGATCCTCGGCGGCCTCGCCGAGCGGCTCGGCTGCGGCGAGAAGTTCCCCGCCGACCCGCGCACCGTCTTCGACGAGCTGCGCCGGGCCTCCGCCGGAGGCGTCGCCGACTACTCCGGCATCACCTACGAGCGGATCGCGGCCGAGACCGGCGTGTTCTGGCCCTGCCCCGCCACCGAGATCGGGACCGAAGCGGGGACGGAACCGCACCCGGGGACGCCGCGGCCCTTCCTGGACCGCTTCGCCACCCCCGACGGCCGGGCCCGCATGGTGCCGGTGGACCACCGCCCGCCCGCCGAGGACGTGGACGAGGAGTTCCCCCTCTATCTGACCTCCGGGCGGGTGCTCGCCCACTACCAGTCGGGGGCGCAGACGCGCCGCATCCGGCCGCTCAACCAGGTCGCGCCGGAGGTCTTCGTGGAGGTGCACCCCGAGCTCGCCGAACGGCTGAGCATCGCGTCCGGCGACCTCGTGCGGGTGCGCAGCCGCCGCGGCGCCGCCGAGGCGGTGGCCCGCGTCAACACCTCGATCCGGCCCGACACCGTGTTCATGCCGTTCCACTGGGAGGGCGTCAACCTGCTCACCAACCCGGCGCTCGACCCGATGTCGCGGATGCCGGAGTTCAAGGTCTGCGCCGCCGCTCTCGAACGGTGCACAGGTGGGGACTCCGCCGAGGACAGGGAGCGTGGCGCGTGAGGCTCGTCGTGGTGGGGAACGGCATGGCCGGCGCGCGTCTCGTCAGCGAGGTGCGCGCCCGGGACCGGCACGTCAAGATCACCGTTTTCGGCGCCGAGGCCTGGCAGCCGTACAACCGGGTGCTGCTGTCGAACGTGGTGGCCGGCACCTCGCGGCCGGACCAGGTCCGGCTGCTCGGCCCCCGCTGGCACGCCGAGCACAACGTGACCGCGCACCTCGGCGTCGAGGTCGTCGCGATCGACCGTGACGCCCGGACCGTCGTCGCGGCCGACGGGACGCGCGAGCCGTACGACGTGCTCGTGCTGGCCACGGGCAGCGAGCCGGTGATCCCGGCGATCCCCGGCGTGGAGCGGGCGACGGCGTTCCGCACGCTGGACGACTGCGACCGCATCAGGGAGGCCGCCGCGAGCGCGCGCAGCGCGGTCGTGATCGGCGGCGGGCTGCTCGGCATCGAGGCCGCGCGCGGGCTGGCCGGCCGGGGCGTCCCGGTGACGCTGCTGCACGTGCGCGACCACCTGATGGAGCGCCAGCTCGACGCGGAGGCCGGGCTCATCCTGCGGGAGACGCTCGGCTCGCTCGGCGTCGCCATCCGCACCGGCGTCACCGTGACCGCGGTGCGGGAGCGCCACGTCGAACTGGCCGGAGGGGAGCTCGTCGACGCCGACCTGGTGGTGGTCGCCTGCGGCGTGCGCCCGGTCGTCGGGCTCGCCCGCGACGCGGGGCTGGAGGTCGAGCGCGGCGTCGTCGTGGACGACGAGCTGCGCACCGACGATCCGTCGATCTTCGCCATCGGGGAGTGCGCGCAGCACGCCGGCCGGGTCTACGGCCTGGTGGCACCGGCCTGGGAGCAGGCGTCGGTGCTCGCCGACCTGCTGACCGGGGCCGACAAGGGCGCACGCTACCGGGGCTCGCGGCTGGTCACCCGGCTGAAGGCCAAGAGCGTGGAGCTCGCGGCGATGGGCGAGACCCACCTGACCGACGAGGAGGCGGAGATCGTCCGCTTCTCCCACCGGCACAAGGGCACCTACCGCAAGCTCGTCATCCGCGACGGCCGGCTGGTCGGCGCGATCCTGCTGGGCGAGACCTCCGCCGTGGGCACGCTCACCCAGCTGTTCGACCGGGGCGGGCCGCTCCCGGGCGACCGGACCGGCCTGCTGTTCCCCGGCGTGGCCGCCGCGGCGACGGCCGACAACCCGACCCGGATGCCGGACTCGGCCCGGGTCTGCCAGTGCAACAACGTGACGAAGGGCCAGATCAGGGCGTGCTGGGAGTCCGGCGCGCGTGACGTGGAGGCCGTGGCCGCCGCGACGAGGGCCACCACCGGGTGCGGCGGCTGCCGCGACGCGGTCGAAGGCATCGTCGGCTGGCTGTGTGAACAGGAAGGCGTGAGCGCATGAGGGAACGTCCAGGCATGAGACTCGTCGTGGCGGGACACGGACCGACCGCCCACCGCCTGATCGAGACGCTCGTCGAGCGGGGCTTCGACGGGACGATCACGGTGTTCGGGGAGGAGCCCCGCCCGGCCTACGACCGGGTCGCGCTCACCTCCTATCTCAGCGGCAAGAGCGTGGACGACCTCACCTACCGGGTGCCGGACGGCGTGAGCCTGCGGACCGGCGTGAAGGTGGTCTCCGTCGACCGCGCCGCCCGCACCGTCGCCACCGACGCCGGCTACACCGAGCCGTACGACATGCTGGTGCTGGCCACCGGGTCGGCGCCGTTCGTGCCGCCGGTGCCGGGCAAAGACCTGCCGGGCTGCTTCGTCTACCGCACCATCGACGACCTGGACGCGATCAGGGAGGCGTCGCGGGACGCCCGCGCCGGGGTGGTCATCGGCGGCGGCCTGCTCGGCCTGGAGGCGGCAGACGCCCTGCGCGGGCTCGGCCTGGAGACGCACGTCGTCGAGATGAGCGGCTGGCTGATGCCCCGCCAGGTGGACGAGGGCGGCGGCTCGGTGCTGCGCAACCACATCGAGGCGCTCGGGCTCACCGTCCACACCGGCGCCGGGGTCCGGTCGATCGAGGCCGGGCCGGACGGCCGGGTGGCCGCGCTGGTCAGGCCGGACGGCGAGGCCGTAGACGCCCAGGTCGTCGTCTTCTCCGCGGGCGTGCGGCCGCGCGACGAGCTCGCGCGGGACTGCGGCCTGGAGGTCGGCGAGCGCGGCGGCATCGTGGTGGACGAGGGCATGCGCACCTCCGACGAGCACATCTACGCGGTCGGCGAGTGCGCGCTGGCGGCCGGGATGGTCTACGGCCTGGTCGCGCCGTGCTTCGCCCAGGCCGAGGTCGCCGCCGACCGCATCCTGCGCGGCTCGGCCGCCTTCACCGGCGCCGACATGTCCACCAAGCTCAAGCTGCTCGGCGTCGAGGTGGCGCAGTTCGGGGCCATGTCGGGCGCGCTCGACGTCACCTACATGGACCCGGTCGCCGGCGTCTACAAGCGCCTGTTCGTCAGCGACGACGCCACGACCCTGCTCGGCGGCATCTGTGTCGGCGACGCCGGGCCGTACAACGCGCTGCGGCCCTTCGTCGGCAGGCCGCTGCCCGGCGCGCCGAGCGACCTGCTCTTCGCGGGCGCGGGCACCACGTCGACCGACCTGCCGGACGACGCCCAGGTCTGCTCCTGCAACAACGTCACCAAGGGAAAGATCTGCGCGGCCATCGCCGACAAGGGACTGACCGACGTGCAGGGCATCAAGGACTGCACCCGGGCCGGCACCACCTGCGGCAGCTGCGTGCCGATGCTCAAGCAGATCCTGGTGAAGTCGGGCGTCGACGTCGGCAAGGCTTTGTGCGAGCACTTCGCCCACAGCCGGGCCGAGCTGTTCGACATCGTGAGCGTGCGGGGGATCACCACGTTCTCCCAGCTCATCTCCGAGCACGGGACGGGCCGCGGCTGCGACATCTGCAAGCCGGTGGTCGCCTCGATCCTCGCCTCCCTCGGCCGCGGCCACATCCTCGACGGCGAGCAGGCCACGCTGCAGGACACCAACGACCACTTCCTCGCCAACATCCAGAAGAACGGGACCTACTCGGTGGTCCCGCGCATCCCGGGCGGCGAGATCACTCCGGACAAGCTCATCGTGATCGGCGAGGTGGCCCGCGACTTCGGGCTCTACACGAAGATCACCGGCGGGCAGCGCATCGACCTGCTCGGGGCCCGGGTCGAGCAGCTGCCCGCCATCTGGCGCCGCCTCGTGGACGCCGGCTTCGAGTCAGGGCACGCGTACGGCAAGGCCCTGCGCACGGTGAAGTCGTGCGTCGGGTCCACCTGGTGCCGGTACGGCGTGCAGGACTCGGTCGGCCTGGCCATCGCGCTGGAGCTGCGCTACCGCGGGCTGCGCTCGCCGCACAAGCTGAAGTCGGCCGTCTCCGGATGCGCCCGCGAGTGCGCCGAGGCCAGGTCGAAGGACTTCGGCGTCATCGCCACCGAGCAGGGCTGGAACCTGTACGTCGGCGGCAACGGCGGCTTCAAGCCCCGCCACGCCGACCTGCTGGCCGCCGACCTGTCCACCGACGACCTGGTCAGGACCATCGACCGGTTCCTGATGTTCTACATCCGCACCGCCGACCGGCTGCAGCGCACCGCCGCGTGGCTGGAGGGCCTGGACGGCGGTCTCGGCTACCTCCGTGAGGTGATCATGGAGGACTCGCTCGGGATCTGCGCCGACCTCGACGCGCAGATGGAGCGGCACGTGGCCACGTACGTCGACGAGTGGCGCGCCGCCATCGAGGACCCCGACAAGCTGCGCCGCTTCGTCAGCTTCGTGAACGCCCCGGGCATCCCCGACCCCTCGATCTCCTTCGAGACCGAACGCGACCAGATCAAGCCGGTGCTGATTCCTCTGGAGGCAGTGCGCTCATGACCATCCTCAACGAGACGGCGACCCGTACCGACCGCTGGACCCCGGTCTGCTCCTACACCGACCTGCTCCCCGAGCGCGGCGCGGCCGTGCTGGTCGGCACCATGCAGGTCGCGGTGTTCCGCACGTTCGACGGTGCCCTGTACGCCCTGGGCAACTTCGATCCCTTCAGCGGGGCGTACGTGCTGAGCCGGGGCATCGTCGGCACCAGGGGTGGCGAGCCGACCGTGGCCTCGCCCATGCACAAGCAGGTGTTCTCACTGGTCACCGGCGTGTGCGTGGACGACCCCGCCGTCGCCGTGCCGACCTATCCCATTCGTGTGACGGACGGAACCGTGGAGGTGAGCGTGGTATGACCGCGCTGCTAGAGGAGGCCCCGATGACCCTGGAGACGGCGCCGGACGCGCTGGCCGGGTTCACGATCGGGGTGACGGCGACCCGCCGCAGCGAGGAGCTCTCGGCGCTCCTGGAACGGCGGGGCGCCCGGGTGGTGCGGGCGCCCGCGATCCGCATCGTGCCGCTGGCGGAGGACACCGGGCTGCTCGCCGCGACCCGGGCCTGCCTGGAGGCACCGATCGACGACGTGGTCGTCACCACGGGCGTGGGGTTCCGCGGCTGGATGGCCGCCGCGGAGGGCTGGGGCCTGTCCACCGACCTCAACGCCCACCTGGCCGGCGCCCGGCTGCTGGCCCGCGGCCCCAAGGCGAGGGGAGCCGTGCGCGCTGCCGGGCTGGCGGACTACTGGACGCCGGGCACCGAGTCGTGCGAGGAGGTCAAGGAGTACCTGCTCGCGCAGGACCTGCGGGGGCGCCGCATCGCCGTGCAGCTGCACGGCGAGCCGCTGGACGGCTTCGTCGCCGCGCTGCGCGAGGCCGGGGCCGACGTCATCGAGGTGCCCGTCTACCGCTGGCTGCCCTACCGCGACACCTCGCCGCTGCGCCGCCTGATCAGCCAGGCCATCACCGGATCGGTGGACGCGGTCGCCTTCACCAGCGCGCCCGCCGTGCTGGCCATGCTGGGCGCCGCCCGCGCCGACGGGCTGGAGGACGCCCTGCTCGCCGCGTTCGACACCCGCGTGGTCGCGGCCTGCGTCGGCCCGGTCACGGCCGGGCCGCTGACCCAGCGGGGCGTACGGGTCGTCCAGCCCGACCGGGCCCGCCTCGGCGCGCTCGCCCGGACCCTCGCCCGCCACCTGCCGGAGAGCGGGGTCACCCGGCTCGTCGCGGGCGGCCACGAGCTGGAGATCCGCGGCCACGCCGTGGTGGTCGACGGCGACCTCAAGCCGCTGCCGCCCGCCCCGATGGCCGTGCTCAAGCGGCTCGCCGAGCGCCCCGGGCACGTGGTGGGCCGCGCCGACCTGCGGGTCGTGCTGCCCGGCGGGCCCTCCCGCGACTCGGCCGAGCACGCCGTCGAGATGGCGATCACCCGGCTGCGCCGGGCGCTCGGCCCATCCGGCATCGTCGAGACCGTCGTCAAGCGCGGCTACCGCCTCGCCTGCGGCCGCGACGACCGGTGAGGCGGCCCGTGGTGAGGCGACCCGTGCGGTGAGGCGGCCCATGGTGAGGCGACCCGTGCGGTGAGGCGGCTGGACGGCGGGAACGACGGCGGAGGCCCTGTGGGCCTCGGGGCGGAGGAGCGCGAGATGGAGACCCCAACTCTGGTGATGGCGGCGCACGGGGCGCGCAGCGGGCACTGGGAGTCGGTGATGGAGTCGCTCGCGGCGCGGGTGCGCCGGGCCCGGCCCGGCGCGCGGGCCGAGCTGGGGTTCCTGGAGATCAGCTCGCCGCTGCTCGCCGACGTTCTCGCGGGGGCGCCGGGACCGGTCGTCGTGGTCCCGATGCTCCTCGCCGGGGGATACCACGCGCACATCGACCTGCCGGCCGTCGTCGCCCGCACCCGGCCCGACGCGGTCGTCGCCGGGCAACTCGGCCCGCACCCGCTGCTGACCTCGGTGCTGGCGCGGCGCCTGGCCGCCGCCGGCCTGCGGCCCTGCGACGCCGTCATCCTCGGCGCGGCCGGGTCCTCCGACCCCGCCGCCCTGGACGACGTCCGCGCCGCCGCGCGCCTGCTGTCCGTACGGCTGTCGCGTCCCGTCACCGCAGCCTTCGCCTCGTCCGGCACCCCGACGGTCGCCGAGGCGATGGAACGGGCCAGGTCGGGCCTCGCGCCGCGGGTCGCCGTCGCGTCCTACCTGCTCGCGCCCGGCTTCTTCCACGACCGCCTGGAGAGCGCCGGGGCCGACCTGGTCAGCGCGCCCCTCGGCGTGGACGACGACCTCGCCGCCCTCGTCTGGACCCGCTTCGACGAGGCCCTCACCCGCCGCCACCCCACCGGCCTGCCCGCCCTCGCGGGCTAGGGTCCGGGCGCGGGTCAGGCGGCGTGGTCACGCAGGTAGCGGGCGAAGGACTCCCGGGCCAGTCGTGACACGGTCTTTCCTTCCCGTTCCGCCGGCTCTCTGGCGGCGGCCTTCTCGGCCGGGGCTGCGTCAGCGGTCGGTGCCGCGGTCGCGGCGGCGCAGGTAGCGCTCGAACTCGGCGGCGATCGCGTCTCCGCTGGCCTCGGGGAGCTCGGCGGCGTCCTTGCGCTCCTCCAGCTCCCTGACGTACTCGGCGACCTCGGTGTCCTGCGCGGCGAGCTCGTCCACGCCGTGCTCCCAGGCCCGCGCCTCCTCGGCCAGGTCGCCGTACGGCATGGGGATGTCGAGCATGTCCTCGATGCGGCGCAGCAGCGCCAGCGTCGCCTTGGGGTTGGGCGGCTGGGCGACGTAGTGGGGGACCGACGCCCACAGGGACACGGTCTGCAGCCCGGCCGTGCCCAGGGTGTGCTGGAGCACGCCGACGATGCCGGTGGGGCCCTCGTATTTGTTCAGCTCCAGGTTGAGCGCGCGGGCCATGCCGAGGTCGCTCACGGAGCCGGTGATCGGCACCGGGCGGGTGTGCGGCGAGTCGTTGAGCAGCGCGCCGAGCAGGATCGCCAGCTCGACGCCGAGGTCGTGGCAGAGCCCCACGAGCTCCGCGCAGAAAGAGCGCCACCGCATGTTGGGCTCGATGCCGCGCAGCAGCACCACGTCGCGCTTGGCGCCCGGCGGGCGGGCCAGCAGCAGCCGGGTGGTCGGCCAGACGACGGAGCGGGTGAGGCCGTCGCCGAGCTCGATCACCGGCCGGGTCACCTGGAAGTCGTAGTAGTCCTCGGGGTCCAGCTCCACGAGTGGCGTGGCCTTCCACTCGGCCTCGAGGTGCGCGAGCACGCCGCTGGACGCCTCGCCGGCGTCGTTCCACCCCTCGAACGCGGCGATCAGCACCGGGTCGACGAGCTCGGGGAGCCCTTCGAACTCGATCACGCGCCGCCTCCCTCACTGGCCCTATGCAGTATGGCTCACTCCAAGACTATTCGGTGAGGGGCCCCGCCCGTCACCTTCGCCGGGCACACCCGCCCGTGGCGCGGCTCCGGCCTGTGGTGATGTCCGAAGGTGCGGAGAGGTCCCGCCCCCGTGCCCACCGGTCTTTCTCTTTCCGTGCGCGGAATCGGTGATCCGCCCGCGGGCCGATAGTCTTGCTCCATGACCAGCAGACCGTCCTTCCGTACCGTGCTGTCCGAGCGAGTTCTGATCGCCGACGGGGCAATGGGGACGATGCTGCAGTCCTACGACCCCACTCTTGACGACTTCCAGGGCCACGAGGGCTGCAACGACGTGCTCAACGTGAGCCGTCCCGACATCGTGAGCGCCGTCCACGACGCGTACCTGGAGGTGGGTGTCGACTGCGTCGAGACCAACACCTTCAACGCCAACCGCGCGGCCCTCGGCGAGTACGGCATCGAGGACCGCATCTTCGAACTGTCCGAGGCCGGCGCGCGGCTGGCCAGGGAGCGGGCCGACCACTGGTCGACGCCGGACCGGCCCCGGTTCGTCCTCGGCTCGATGGGCCCCGGCACGAAGCTCCCCACGCTCGGCCACCTGCCGTACGAGACGCTGCGCGACGCCTATCGGGACAACGCGGCCGGCCTGATCGCCGGCGGGGCCGACGCCCTGATCGTCGAGACCTGCCAGGACCTGCTCCAGGTCAAGGCGGCCGTCGTCGGCGCGAAGCGGGCCGTCGAGGCCGCCGGGCGGGACGTCCCGATCATCACCCAGGTCACCATCGAGACCAACGGCGCGATGCTGCTCGGCTCCGAGATCGGCGCCGCGCTGACCGCGATCGAGCCGCTCGGCGTCGACCTGATCGGGCTCAACTGCGCCACCGGCCCCGCCGAGATGAGCGAGCACCTGCGCTACCTGGCCAGGCACGCCCGCGTGCCGCTGTCGTGCATGCCCAACGCCGGGCTGCCGCAGCTCACGTCCGACGGCGCCTACTACCCGCTGAGCCCGGGGGAGCTGGCCGACGCCCACGAGACGTTCACCCGCGACTACGGGCTCGCCCTCGTGGGCGGCTGCTGCGGCACCACCCCCGAGCACCTGCGCCAGGTGGTCGAGCGGGTCGGCGGGCACACCCGCGGCGAGCGCCGCCCCCGTCCCGAGGCCGGCGCGGCCTCCCTCTACCAGCACGTGCCGTTCCGGCAGGACACGTCGTACCTGGCCATCGGCGAGCGGACCAACGCCAACGGCTCCAAGGCGTTCCGCGAGGCGATGCTGGCGGGCAACTACGAGGAGTGCGTCGAGATCGCCCGGGCGCAGGCCCGCGACGGCGCGCACCTGCTCGACCTGTGCGTCGACTACGTCGGCCGCGACGGCGTGGCCGACATGAAGGAGCTGGCGTTCCGCTTCGCCACCGCCTCGACGCTGCCGATCGTGCTCGACTCGACCGAGCCGGCCGTGCTGGAGGCGGGCCTGGAGATGCTCGGCGGCCGGGCCGTGGTCAACTCGGTGAACTACGAGGACGGCGACGGCCCGGACTCGCGGTTCCAGAAGGTCATGCGCCTGGTGCGGGAGCACGGCGCGGCCGTGGTCGCGCTGACCATCGACGAGGAGGGCCAGGCCCGCACGGCCGAGTGGAAGGTGCGGGTCGCGTCCCGCCTCATCGAGGACCTGGTGAACAACTGGGGCATGCGGGTCGAGGACATCATCGTCGACTGCCTGACGTTCCCGATCGCCACCGGCCAGGAGGAGACCCGGCGCGACGGCGTCGAGACGATCGAGGCGATCCGCGAGCTCAAGCGCCGCTATCCCACCGTGCAGACCACACTGGGCCTCTCCAACGTGTCGTTCGGCCTCAACCCGGCCGCGCGCATCGTGCTGAACTCGGTGTTCCTCAACGAGTGCGTCAACGCGGGGCTCGACTCCGCGATCGTGCACGCCTCCAAGATCCTGCCCATGAACCGGATCCCGGACGAGCAGCGCCAGGTCGCGCTCGACCTCGTGTACGACCGCAGGCGCGAGGGCTACGACCCGCTGCAGCGGTTCATGGAGCTGTACGAGGGCGTGGACGCCGCGTCGATGAAGGCCGGGAAGGCGGCCGAGCTGGCCGGGCTGCCGCTGTGGGAGCGGCTCAAGCGGCGGATCATCGACGGTGAGCGCAAGGGCCTGGAGGCCGACCTCGAAGAGGCCCTCACCCAGCGGCCCGCGCTGGAGATCATCAACGACGTGCTGCTCGACGGCATGAAGGTCGTCGGCGAGCTGTTCGGCTCCGGCGAGATGCAGCTTCCGTTCGTGCTGCAGTCGGCCGAGGTGATGAAGACGGCCGTGGCCTACCTCGAACCGCACATGGAGAAGGTCGAGGGCAGCACCAAGGGCCGCATCGTGCTCGCCACGGTGAAGGGCGACGTGCACGACATCGGCAAGAACCTCGTCGACATCATCCTGTCCAACAACGGCTACGACGTGGTGAACCTCGGCATCAAGCAGCCGGTGTCGGCGATCCTGGAGGCCGCCGAGGAGCACCGGGCCGACGTGATCGGCATGTCCGGGCTGCTGGTGAAGTCCACCGTCGTCATGAAGGAGAACCTCGAGGAGCTGAACTCCCGGGGTCTTTCGGGCAAGTTCCCGGTGCTCCTCGGCGGCGCCGCGCTGACCAGGGCGTACGTCGAGCAGGACCTGGCCGACGTGTACCGGGGCGAGGTCCGCTACGCCCGCGACGCCTTCGAGGGCCTGCGCCTGATGGACGCCTTCATGGCGGTCAAGCGCGGGGAGGACGGCGCGTCGCTGCCGCCGCTGCGGGCGCGCCGGGTGAAGACCGGGGCGGTGCTGACGCGGACCGCCGAGGAGGACGTGCCGGCCCGCTCCGACGTCGCGGCGGACGCTCCCGTGCCCGTCCCGCCGTTCCTCGGCGACCGGGTGGTGAAGGGCATCCCGCTGGCCGACTACGCCGCGTTCCTCGACGAGCGGGCGACGTTCATGGGCCAGTGGGGCCTGAAGGCCGCCAGGGGCGGCGACGGCCCGTCGTACGAGGAACTGGTGGAGACCGAGGGCCGGCCCCGGCTGCGGATGTGGCTGGAGCGCCTGCAGACGGAGAACCTGCTGGAGGCGGCGGTCGTCTACGGCTACTTCCCCTGCGTGAGCGAGGGCGACAACCTGATCATCCTCGACGAGGACGGCAAGGAGCGCACCCGCTTCACCTTCCCGCGCCAGCGCCGCGACCGCCACCTGTGCCTGGCCGACTTCTTCCGCTCCCGCGAGTCGGGTGAGGTGGACGTCGTCGGCTTCCAGATCGTCACGATGGGCAACCGCGTCAGCGAGGCCGCGGGCGAGCTGTTCGCGAAGGACGCCTACCGCGACTACCTGGAGCTCCACGGTCTCTCGGTGCAGCTCACCGAGGCGCTGGCGGAGTACTGGCACGCGCGGGTGCGCTCCGAGCTGGGCATCGGCGGCGACGAGTCGCTGGCGGACATGCTCAAGGTGAACATCACCGGCTGCCGCTACTCCTTCGGCTACCCGGCCTGCCCCAACCTGGAAGACCAGGTGCAGGTCATGGAGCTGCTCGACCCCGGGAGGATCGGCGTGCGGCTGTCGGAGGAGTTCCAGCTCCACCCCGAGCAGGCGACCTCCGCCCTCGTCGTCCACCACCCCGAGGCGAAGTACTTCAACGTCTGACGGATATGTGGAAGGCCTGACCGGCCGTCGGCGCGTCCACGCGGCCCCCGTACCATGTCAGTCCCCCCTCATCGGGGGGTCGCCGGGGGGAAGGGGCCACGTGGACGCCGTGCTGTTCGACATGGACGGGCTGCTCGTCGACACCGAAGGGGTGTGGTTCGAGGTCGAGACCGAGGTGGTCACCCGCCTCGGCGGCACCTGGGGCCCGGAGCACCAGGAGCAGCTCGTGGGCGGTTCCTGGGACCGCACCGTCAGTTACATGCTGGAGCTGACGCGGACGGACGTCGATCCCATGGTGGTGGGGCAGTGGCTGATCGACGGGATGGAGAGCAGGCTGTCGGCCGACGTGACGCCGATGCCGGGCGCCCTTGACCTGCTGCGCGGACTCGCCGACCACGGCGTGCGCACCGCGCTCGTCACGTCGTCGCTGCGGATCATCGCCGACGCCGTGCTCAAGGCCGTCGGCCGGGAGCACTTCGAAGTGATCGTGACGGCCGACGACGTCACGTGCACCAAGCCCCACCCTGAGCCGTACCTCACGGCGGCGGGCCTGCTGTCGGTGGACCCGGGGCGGTGCGTCGCGCTGGAGGACTCGCCGAACGGCGTGGCGTCGGCGACGGCGGCCGGTTGCCGGGTCGTCGCCGTGCCGAGCGTGCTGCCGATCGCGCAGGCGCCGGGGCGGGTCGTGATGCCGTCGCTGCTCGACGTGGACGTGGACTTCCTCCGGGCTCTCGTCCGCTGAATCGGGGTGGCGCGGGCCCCGCATGATCGCGTCGCGGATGCCAGGATGGAGGTACGTGACGAAGGGGCCCCGCCATGAATTACAACGACATCGCCTGGCTGCCGGTGTGCGGCGGCCTGACGGCGGTGGGACTCGTGCTCACCTATCTGGCCTTCCGCCGCAGGGGAGCGGCCACGGGCCTGCGGGCCGCCGCCTGGTCCCTGCTGCCGCTGGCCGCATATCTCACCGGCGCGCAGGCCACGTTGTGGAACATCGGCACGGCCGCCGTGCGCTTCGTGACCGGCCTGGTGCTGTCGCCGCTCGCGTGGGCCGGCGTGGCGGTGGCGGGGCTGTCGGCCGTGCTGTTCGTCGTGTCCGGCGCGATGCGCGGCCGCTCGCTCTCGCGGGCCCGTACGCCCCGACCCGGCGCCGCCGAGGCGGCGCCGGCCGCCGCGCCGAAGGCTGAAGCGCCCAAGAAGGTGCAGACCGCGAAGCCTGCGCCACGTCAGGTCGAACAGCCCGCGGCGGATGATTTCTCCGAGATCGAGGACATCCTGAAGCGGCGCGGGATCGGCTGAGCCCCACGCCGAACATCCCCCGCCGAACATCCCACATCGTGGGACCAAGTTACCCGCGGGTGCAATGTTACAGTTCCACGACACAATCGAAACGGGACTCCGACAATCCCTTCAAGATCAACACGAATAAGTTTCTGGTGAATCACAGTTGAGCCACAGGCCTGCTCTGGGGACTGGTAATCCCAGCTCAACGCATACATTGTCCGTTTGCGGGGAGCCGTACACACCGGACCCCGCTGGACAATGTCGTCTGGGACCCAGGGGGCCGTACACCAAATGGCCGCGCGAAGCAAGGTCATGAGCGAACTTCGCTCCTCCGCCTCAGCGCCGTACTCCGGCTCTCCTGAGTGCGCCGCTCGCCGCACGCCGGCCGCGGGCGGGCCCGGAGGGGCCTGGTGAGCGCCCCTCTCGACGTCTCCGGTCAGGAGATGCGCGCCGAGCCGGAGGCCGTCGCCATCGCCGGCGGCGCCCCCATCCAGGGCCGCTCGCTCGGCCAGATCGCCTGGATGCGGCTCAAGCGCGACAAGGTCGCCCTGGCGGGCGGTCTGCTCGTCGTCTTCCTGATCCTCGTCGCCGTCTTCGCGCCGTTGATCGTCGGGGCGTTCGGGCAGGACCCGATGCAGTTCAACTCCGACCTCATCGACTCCTCCACGATGGCGCCCAAGACGGGCACCGGCATCGGTGCCCAGCACCTGTTCGGCATCGAGCCGGTGAACGGCCGCGACATCTTCAGCCGGATCGTGTACGGCGCGCGGATCTCGCTGCTCATCGCCTTCCTGGCCACGCTGCTCTCGGTGATCATCGGCACCCTGCTCGGGGTCACCGCCGGCTACTTCGGCGGCCTGGTCGACTCGATCATCAGCAAGACGATGGACGTCTTCCTGGCGTTCCCGATCCTGGTCTTCGCGATCGCGCTGGCGGGCATCGTCCCCGACTCGGCGTTCGGCCTGACCGGCGACACGCTGCGCGTCTCGCTGCTGGTGTTCATCATCGGCTTCTTCAACTGGCCGTACATCGGGCGGATCATCCGGGGGCAGACGCTGTCGCTGCGCGAGCGCGAGTTCGTGGACGCGGCGCGCAGCCTCGGGGCGCGCGGGCCGTACATCATCTTCCGCGAGCTGCTGCCGAACCTGGTCGCGCCGGTTCTCGTCTACTCGACGCTGCTGATCCCCACGAACGTGTTGTTCGAGGCGGCGTTGTCGTTCCTCGGCGTCGGCGTGCGCCCGCCCACCCCCACCTGGGGCGGCATGCTGTCGGACGCGGTGCGGTTCTACACGATCCCGCACTTCATGTTCTTCCCCGGCATGGCGATCTTCATCACGGTCCTGGCGTTCAACCTGTTCGGCGACGGACTGCGGGACGCCCTCGACCCGAAGGCCCGCTGAGCGGTTCCCCCCTCCCCCCTAAAAGTCCCCCGGCTCCTATCACCAAGGGGTTTGCAATGCTAAGAAGAAGACTGGGTATGGCGGCCACCGGCGCCGTGCTCGCCCTCGCCGTGGCCGCGTGCGGCGGCGGTTCGGGCAGCAGCACGCCGTCGTCCTCCGGCGGCGCCGCGGCCGGCGGCTCGGACTCGAAGAGCGAGTTCAACGCCGCGATGACGGGGGTGGTCAACCCGTCGGACAAGAAGGGCGGCATCCTCAAGTTCGCCAACGGCGGTGACTGGGACTCCCTCGACCCGGGTGACACCTACTACGGCTACTCCTGGAACTTCATCCGGCTGTACGGCCGGTCGCTGCTGATGTTCAAGTCGGCGGTGGGCAAGGAGGGCAACCAGCTCGCCCCCGACCTCGCCGAGGACCTGGGCAAGCCGAGTGACGACGCCAAGACCTGGACGTACAAGATCAAGAAGGGCGTCAAGTTCGAGGACGGGACTCCGGTCACGGCCAAGGACGTGAAGTACGCCGTGGAGCGGTCGTTCGACAAGGAGGTGTTCCCCGACGGGTACACCTACTTCAACGACTTCCTCGCCTGGCCGAAGGACTACAAGGGCGCGTACAAGTCCAAGGACGTCAACACCGACAGCGCGATCGAGACGCCCGACGACTACACGATCGTCTTCCACCTCAAGCAGCCGCTGAGCAACTTCGACTACTTCGCCCAGCTTCCCGCCACGATCCCGGTCCCCAAGGACAAGGACACCGGCGCGAAGTACAAGGAACACATCATCGCCACCGGGCCGTACAAGTTCGAGAAGAACGAGATCGGCAAGGGCTTCACGCTGGTCCGCAACGACCAGTGGGACCCGGCGACCGACCCGAACCGCAAGGCGCTGCCGGACGGCTACGAGGTCTCCACCAACGTCAACGCCGACGACATCGACAACCGGATCATCGCCGGCGACCTCGACATCGACGTCGCGGGCATCGGCGTGCAGTCGGCGGCCCTCGGCCGGGTCCTGTCCGACCCCGCGATGAAGGCCAACGCCGACAACCCGACCAGCACCCGCCTCTGGTACACCTCGATCAACGGCAACGTCCCGCCGTTCGACAACATCGACTGCCGCAAGGCCGTCCAGTACGCCGTGGACAAGGTGGCCCTCCAGACCGCCTGGGGCGGCGAGTTCTCCGGCGGGCAGATCGCGACCAGCATGCTGCCGCCGGCGATTCCCGGGCACGAGGACTTCAACCTCTACCCGCCGGGCGCCGACAACAAGGGCGACATCAACAAGGCCAAGGAGGCGCTGACCGCCTGCGGCCAGCCCAACGGCTTCGAGACCAACATCTCCTACCGCGCCGAGCGGCCGAAGGAGAAGGCGGCCGCCGAGGCGCTGCAGCAGTCGCTCGGCCGGGTCGGCATCAAGCTCACGCTCAAGCCGTTCCCGCAGGCCGACTACTTCGCGCTGTACGCCGGCAAGCCGGGCTACGCCAAGGACAACAAGATCGGCCTGGCCATGAACGGCTGGCAGTCCGACTGGCCCGACGGCTTCGGCTTCCTGCAGCAGATCACGGACAGCCGCGTCATCCGCGAGACCGGCGGCTCCTCCAACATCAGCGTCCGCGACCCCGAGGTCGACAAGCTCGTGGACAAGGCGATGCTGGAGACCGACACCGACGCCCGCAACGCGATCTGGACGCAGATCGACAAGAAGGTCATGGAGGACGCCTTCGTCCTGCCGAACGTGTGGACGAAGACCCTGCTCGTGCGGAGCAAGAACGCGACGAACATCTTCGTCAACGAGGCGTACGGCATGTACGACTACCTCGGCATGGGCGTCAAGTAAGCGCCCGCGACCAGACACATCCGATAGACGCGTGAACGCGGCAGGGGGGCCGGGCCGACCGGACCGGCCCCCGGAGCCGGGGGGACTGTGGTCACATACATCATCCGGCGGCTGATCTGGGCGGTCGTGATGCTCTCCATCGTGAGCATCATCACGTTCGCCATCTTCTTCCTGGTGCCGCGCCTGGCCGGCGCCACCTCGGAGAGCCTGGCCGCGCGCTACGTCGGGCGCACCGCCTCGGCGGAACAGGTCAAGGTCGCGGCCGAGAAGCTCGGCTTCAACGATCCGCTGATCGTGCAGTACGGGCGGTTCGCGAAGGGCATCGTCGCCGGCGCCGACTACGACTACGGTCCCGGCGTGGAGCACTGCCCGGCGCCCTGCTTCGGCTACTCCTTCCTCACCCGGCTCCCCGTCTGGCCCGACCTGCTGGACCGGCTGCCCGTCACGATGTCACTGGCCTTCGGGGCCGCCGTCATCTGGATGATCGCCGGTGTGGCGACCGGCGTGCTGTCCGCCCTGAGACGCGGCAGCCTGTTCGACCGCGCCGCCATGGGCGTCGCCCTGGCCGGCGTGTCATTGCCGATCTTCTTCACCGGCATCGTCTCGCTGGTCGTCTTCAGCTACGGCCATCCGTTCCGCATCACCGCCCCGGGCGGCAGCTTCACGCCGATCGAGGAGAACCCGGCGATGTGGGCGTACAACCTGATCCTCCCGTGGATCACGCTGGCCTTCCTGTACGCCGCCGGATACGCGCGGCTCACCCGGGCGGGCATGCTGGAGACGATGAACGAGGACTACATCCGCACGGCCCGGGCCAAGGGCCTGAACGAGCGGGTGGTGGTGGTCAAGCACGGCCTGCGCGGCGCGCTCACTCCCATTCTCACGATCTTCGGCCTCGACCTCGGCCTGCTGCTCGGCGGCGCGGTGCTCACCGAGAGCACCTACTCGCTGCCCGGCATGGGCAAGTACGCGATCGACGCGATCACCAACCAGGACCTGCCGAAGGTCATGGGCGTGACGCTCGTCGCCGCGTTCTTCGTGGTCTTCGCGAACCTGATCGTCGACCTCCTGTACGCCGTCGTGGACCCGAGGGTGAGGCTGGGATGAGCTTCCTGGAACTGAAGGACCTGCGGATCCACTTCCCGACCGACGACGGCCTGGTCAAGTCCGTCGACGGGCTGTCGTTCACGCTGGAGCGGGGCAAAACGCTCGGCATCGTCGGCGAGTCCGGCTCCGGCAAGAGCGTGACCAGCCTCGGCATCCTCGGCCTGCACAAGGGCGGCCGGGCCCGCATCTCCGGTGAGATCTGGCTGGACGGCGAGGAGCTCGTCGGCGCGAGCCAGGAGCACGTGCGGACGCTGCGCGGCAAGAAGATGGCGATGATCTTCCAGGACCCGCTGTCGGCGATGCACCCCTTCTACACGGTGGGCGACCAGATCATCGAGGCCTACCGCATCCACAACGACGTCAGCAAGAAGGTCGCGCGCAAGCACGCGATCGACATGCTGGGCCGGGTGGGCATCCCGCAGCCGGCCCGCCGGGTGGACAGCTATCCCCACGAGTTCTCGGGTGGCATGCGGCAGCGCGCGATGATCGCGATGGCGCTGAGCTGCGACCCCGAGCTGCTGATCGCCGACGAGCCGACGACCGCGCTCGACGTGACCGTGCAGGCGCAGATCCTCGACCTGATGCGCGACCTGCAGCGTGACTTCGACGCCGCGCTGATCGTCATCACCCACGACCTCGGCGTGGTCGCCGAGCTGTCCGACGACATCCTCGTGATGTACGGCGGCAAATGCGTCGAGTACGGCACGTCCGACGACATCTTCGAGCGGCCCGAGCACCCCTACACGTGGGGCCTGCTCGGCTCGATGCCGCGGCTGGACCGCGAGCCGACCGAGCGGCTGATGCCGATCAAGGGCTCGCCGCCGTCGCTGATCAACGTGCCGTCCGGCTGCGCCTTCCACCCGCGCTGCGCGTTCGAGGAGCGTACGGCCGGCCTGGCCAAGGCGGAGGTCCCCGAACTGCGGGAGACCGAGGGCGGCCACCTGGTGCGCTGCCACCTGCCCGCCGAGCGCAGGCGCGCCATCTGGCGCAACGAGATCAAGCCGAACCTGGAGGCTTCGTGAACGAGGAGCCCTTGCTGTCCGTACAGGGGCTGGAGAAGCACTTCCCGGTCACGAAGGGCCTGCTCCAGCGGCAGGTCGGCGCGGTCAGGGCCGTCGACGGCATCAGCTTCGACGTCAGGAAGGGGGAGACCCTCGGCCTGGTCGGCGAGTCGGGATGCGGCAAGACCACCACCGGGCGCCTCATCACGAGGCTGATCGAGCCGAGCGCCGGGAAGATCGTCTACGCGGGCCAGGACATCACGCACATGTCCCAGGGGCGGCTGCGCCCGCTCCGGCGCGACGTGCAGATGATCTTCCAGGACCCCTACAGCTCGCTCAACCCCCGTCACACGGTCGGCGCCATCGTCGGCGCGCCGTTCCGGATCCAGGGGATCAAGACCGGGCAGGGCACGAAGAAGGCGGTCCAGGAGATCCTGGAGCTCGTCGGCCTGAACCCCGAGCACTACAACCGCTATCCGCACGAGTTCTCCGGCGGCCAGCGGCAGCGCATCGGGATCGCCCGGACGCTGGCGCTGAAGCCCAAGCTGATCATCGCGGACGAGCCGGTCTCCGCGCTCGACGTGTCGATCCAGGCCCAGGTCGTCAACCTGCTGGAGGACCTGCAGGGGGAGCTCGACCTGACCTACGTCGTGATCGCGCACGACCTGTCGGTGGTGCGGCACATCAGCGACCGCGTCGCGGTGATGTACCTCGGCAAGATCGTCGAGATCGCGGACCGCAAGGGCCTGTACGAGTCGCCCATGCATCCGTACACCAACGCCCTGCTGTCGGCGGTCCCGATCCCGGACCCGAAGCGGCGCAAGGAACGGGAGCGGATCCGGCTGCAGGGCGACGTCCCCTCGCCGCTGAACCCGCCGCCCGCCTGCCGGTTCCACACCCGCTGCTGGAAGGCGCAGGAGATCTGCACGCAGGTCGAGCCGCCGCTGGAGACGCTCGCCCCCGGCCACCAGGTGGCCTGCCACTTCCCCGAGAACGCCCCCGGCCTCGCGGGCGGTCTCGCGGGCGGTGTCTCGGGAGGCGCGGCCTCCACGGGCGCGGTCCCGGCCGGGACCGACCCCGCCTGACCGTCTGATCGTCCTCCGCCGGTACGGCTCCCGCCGTCTTCCCCCCAGACGGTCCGCGGGAGCCGTACCGGCGGGGCGTGTGCCGCGCCCCCACGGCCACGCCCTGTCTCCGACGCTACCGGGTGCGGGCCCCGCCGGGCATCGGCCGCGCGTACGGCCCGCGCCTGCGCCCGGGGGAGGATGCGCCGGGCTTCGCTACTCCTGGAGGAGGAGCGCCCGCCCGCCGGGAGGCTCAGGAGAAGGCGCCGGGGATGATCAGCCCGGTCTCGTAGGCGAGCACGACCGCCTGCACCCGGTCGCGCAGGCCGAGCTTGGTCAGCACGTTTCCCACGTGCGTCTTGACGGTCGTCTCGCTGACCACCAGCGTGGCGGCGATCTCGGCGTTCGACATGCCCTTGGCGATGAGGCGCAGGACCTCGAGCTCGCGTTCGGTGAGCCGGTCGAGCCGCGCGGGGGTGGCCTGCTGGTGCGCGGAGGGCAGCCGGGCGGCGAACCGGTCGAGCAGCCGCCGGGTGACGCTCGGCGCCACGATGGCGTCGCCCGCCGCCACCACCCGGATCGCCTGGATCAGGTCGTCCGGGGGCACGTCCTTGAGCAGGAACCCGCTCGCGCCGGCGCGCAGCGCCTCGACGATGTACTCGTCCAGGTCGAACGTGGTCAGCACGAGCACCTTCGGCACGTGGGCGGTGGGCGCGGCCTCCCGCACGATGCGGCGGGTCGCCTCGATGCCGTCGGTGCCGGGCATGCGGACGTCCATGAGCACCACGTCGGGCAGCAGGGCGCGCGACTGGTCCATCGCCGTCGCGCCGTCGCCGGCCTCGCCCACGACGGTGACGTCGGGCTCCGCCTCGAGGATGAACCGGAACCCGGTGCGCAGCAGCGGCTGGTCGTCGACCAGCAACACCCGGATCGTCATGATCCGTACGTCCTGTGCGGGGCGGTGACCCGCCGGGCGGGGGAGAGCACCCTGATCGTCATGCTGTGTCCTTCAGAGGGCCGTGCGTGAGGGGGTCGTCCACGGCGGGGGCGTGCCCGGGGGCGCCGTGCTCGCCCGTGTCGTGCTCGCCCGTGTCGTGTTCGGTCGTGCCGGGTTCGGGGGAGCCGTGCCTGGGAGGACGGTCCTTGCCCGCACCGCCCTTGAGGGAGCCGTTCCTGGCGGGGCCGTCCTTCAGGGGGCTGTCCTTCAACGGGCTGTCCTTCAAGGGAAACCGGGCGCGGACCTCGAACCCGCCCCCGACGCGGGGTCCGATCCGCAGGACTCCACCATAGAGGGCCACGCGCTCGCGGATGCCGACGAGCCCGTGACCTTTGCCACCGATCCGCACCGATTCCTCCGCCGCGCCGCGCCCGTCGTCCTCGACCTGGAGGGTCAGCTCGTTCCCCTCGTGCCGTACGGTGACCCACGCGCGGGCGGCGGGGCCGGCGTGCCGCAGGCTGTTGGTGAGCGCCTCCTGCACGAGGCGGTAGGCCGCGAGGTCGACCCCGGGCGGCAGGCGGCGGCGGTCGCCCTCGACGCGCAACTCGGTGCGCAGGCCCGCCTCGCGCATCTGCTCGACCAGCGCCGGCAGGTCCCCCATGCCCGGCTGCGGCCCGCGCTCGGCCGGGCCGTCGGTGCGCAGCACGCCGACGATGTTGCGCATCTCGGCCATCGCCGTACGGCCCATCTCCTCGATGGCGGTGAGGGCGTCGCGGGCGACGTCGGGCTTGGTGTCCAGCATCCGCTGCGCCGCGGCGGCCTGCACGGTCATCACGCTCACGTGGTGGGCCACCACGTCGTGCAGCTCACGGGCGATCCGGGAGCGTTCCTCGGCCCGGGCGGCCCGCGTGTCGGCGTCCCGCGCCCGCTCCAGCCGGTGCGCCCGCTGGACCAGTTCGTCGAGGTAGGCGCGGCGCAGCCGCAGCGCCCGGCCGCACACCCAGCACAGCAGCAGGACGGCGGTGACGACGGCGTGGTCGGTCCAGGACGGGGTGATGACCCCGCTGACGGCGCTCGCGAGGTAGGAGGAGAAGGAGACGCCGAGGGCGGCCAGGCTCAGCGCCAGCCCCCGGTAGACGGCCACGGAGTAGAGCAGGACGAGCCCGCCGAACTCGCTCAGGCCGGGGTCGTAGTGGAAGGCGTCGAGCGCCGCCTGGGGGACGCAGGTGGCCACGAGCAGAAGGAGGGGCCGGTCGCGCCGCAGGGCCACGGGCAGTGTGCAGGCCGCCGCGAGGACCAGGTTCAACGCGTCCGCCGGCCGGGGCGTGGCGGACCGGAGCCAGCCGGCCCCCTCACTGGGGCCGGCCGAGGCGATCCACCAGAGGGACGCGGTCGTCAGCACCACCGCGAGGATCGCGTCGAAGACCAGGGGATGAGCCCGAAGCCAGGACCGCGTACTGCCGGGGGTGGTGCGCACGTACCAAATTTAGGCCGTCCCCGCGCGTGTCCACCCTGCCCGGGAGGGAAATCCCGCCTCCTCCGTACGGAGGATGCGCACCCTGGCCCGGTGACATGGGCCGGGGCCCGACGTCACGACCGCCGGAACCCGCCCCGGCGGACCGGTGCCGACGCTCCGCCCGGGGCGATGCGAGGGGGCAGGGATCGGCGGGAGGGGCACTAGATCTCGTCGGCGGCGGACCGTCTGTTCACGCGGGCCGACAGGCCGGGCTCGCGGTCCGGCACGGGCGGCGGGGTGCCGCCGAACTCCGGGCAGAGCGCCTGGTGGTCGCACCAGTCGCACAGCCGCGAGCGGCGGGCGCGCCACTCCCGGGTGCGCACCGCGCGCTCGATCGCCGCCCACAGCGCCTCGACCTTGCGCTCGGTGGCCCGCAGGTCGGCCTCGTCGGGGACGTAGCGGAGGATCTCGCCGTTGCCGAGGTACATGAGCTGGAGCATCCGGGGGACCTGCCCCTTCAGCCGCCACAGCGCCAGCGCGTAGAACTTCATCTGGAACAGCGCCTTGGCCTCCCACTCGCGGCCCGGCGCCGTGCCCGTCTTGTAGTCCACGATCCGCGTCTCGCCGGTCGGGGCCACGTCGAGCCGGTCGATGTAGCCGCGCAGCAGCAGCCCGCTGTCGAGCACGGCCTCGACGTACATCTCCCGCTCGGCCGGCTCCAGCCGCTGCGGGTCCTCCAGCGTGAAGTAACGCTCCACCATGCCGCGGGCCTGGGTCAGCCAGGCGTCGCGCTCCTCGTCGCTCTCGAACAGCCCCGCGTAGTCGGGCTCCTCGGTCAGCAGCCGCCGCCACTGCGGCTCCAGCAGCTCCTGCGCCGCGGCGACCGTCCGTGCCTCGGCCGGCAGGTCGTACAGCCGTTCCAGCACGGCGTGGACGAGGGTGCCCCTGACCGCGGCCGCCGAGGGACGCTCGGGCAGCTGGTCGATCACCCTGAACCGGTAGAGCAGGGGGCAGGTCATGAAGTCACCGGCCCGGGAGGGGGACAGCGCCCCGATAACGGCGCGCTCTTCGGCGAGGGTCATGCCGGAACTGTAGGACATCGAGCCGACAGAACGCGTCCGCGCGGGCCGTCTCCCCCCTCGCCGTCTCCCGTCTCCCCGCCGCCGTTCCCGTACGGCCGGGACGATCGCGTGCTCCGCGGCGGGCGGGCAGCTCTTAGGCTGATCTCACGTCGCGCCGCGTAGCATCGAGGGGCGCGGGAGGGAAGGCGGCCACATGAGCACACCTGTCAAGGAGTCCACCGGACTGCGGATGGGGCGGCCGTTCGGCATTCCCGTCTACGTCTCGCCGACGTGGCTCATCGTGGCGGCGTTCATCACGATCAGCTTCCAGCCGCGGTTCGCCGACATGCTGCCCGGCTACGGCGAGTCCGCCACCTACCTGGTCGCGCTGGCCTTCGCCGTCCTGTTGTACGTCTCGGTCCTGCTGCACGAGCTGGCGCACTGCGTGGTGGCCAAGCACTACGGCCTGCCGGTGCGCCGGATCACCCTCTACATGCTCGGCGGCGTCTCGGAGATCGAGTGCGAGCCCGAGACGGCGGGCCGGGAGTTCAACGTGGCCTTCGCCGGGCCGCTGCTGTCGCTGGGGCTGGCGGGGATCGGGGCCCTGGTGGAGGCCTTCGTGGTGCCGCCGGGCGGCCTGGCCCAGGTGCTGATGTGGCAGCTCTGGCTGTCCAACCTGATCGTCGGCGTGTTCAACCTGCTGCCCGGCCTGCCGCTCGACGGGGGCCGGATGCTGCGGGCGGCCGTGTGGAAGGTCAGGCGCGACTCGGGCACGGGCACGATGGTCGCCGCCTGGGTGGGACGTGGCGTGGCGGTCGCGGTGGTCGTGGTGCCGCTCCTGATGAACGTGATGGCCGGGCAGGAGCCCGGCATCGGCAGCATGCTCTGGACGGTGGTGCTGGCGTCGTTCATCTGGCTCGGGGCCTCCCAGTCGCTGCGGGTCGCCCGGGTGCGGGCCCGGCTGCCGCAGTTGCGGGCCAGGGCGCTGGCGCGCAGGGCGATCCCGGTCACCGCCGAGGTGCCGCTCTCCGAGGGCCTGCGCCGGGCGCGCGAGTCGGGCGCCGGGGCGATGGTGGTGGTGGACCACGACGGGCACCCGGTGGGCATCGTGAACGAGGCGGCGGTCAACGCCACTCCCGAGCAGCGCAGGCCGTGGGTGAACGTGGGGGCCCTGTCCCGCACCCTGGAGCCCGCGCTGGTGCTCGGCGCCGACCTGGAGGGCGAGTCGCTGCTCGACGCCATGCGGGGCTCTCCGGCGCCCGAATACCTGCTCGTCGAACGGGGCGGCGAGATCTACGGCGTGCTCGCCACCGCCGACGTCAACCGCATGTTCAGCGGGGTGTGAGCGGCGCCCCGGCCCTCCGGGCGGCGCGCGCCGGGGCGGCCTGGAGCGCGGCCCGCGCACTCGTCTTCGGGGCGGCCGGGGACTAGGGTGCTGAGCGAGACCGGGGCCCGAGCACGCTCGGTCACCCGTACGCGCGCTCCGGCAGGCCGGTTCACCATAGTTTTTGCTACTTTCTGGGGTGATCGATCCGGCACACGGCGTGCCGGCGATGATGCCGGACATCCGGTGGCGTTTCCGGAGGGAGAAGTTCTGTGACGGAACAGGGCGTGGGGGTGGTCCGCCCGCTGCCGGGAGAGGGCGTGGTCGCCCATCTGAACGGTTTGCTGCTCGTGTGCGCCACAGGCGGCGACCAGCCGGTCGAGGGCCTGCTGAGCGCGATGCACGAGACCGCCACGACGGGCGGGGACGGCCGGGCGCTGGCCCGGCGCGTGGCCCAGGTCCTCGCACGCGCCATGGACCGCTCGACCGGTGAGCCGGTGGCCTGCGCGGTCGCCGGGCCCGCCGGGGGAGGCGTGGCCGTGCTGGTCAGCGGGGCCGCGTACGCGACCGTGTCCGGCCCCGAGGGCGAGGTGCGCCTCGCCGGGCACGACGCGCTGACCTGGACCGACCGCCTCGTCAACGGCCCGGTGTCCACGGTGCTGCTGCGCCTGCCCGGAGCCGGCCCGTCGAGCCCGTACGCCCGGCTGGACGGCGGCGTCGTCACGGGAGCCGGGCTGGAGTGCGACCTGACCCGGCACGGCGACCTCGCCTTCCCGCCGCTGCCTCCGCGCCCGCCGCAGCATCAGGGGCAGCACCCGGGGACGCAGCCCCCGCCGGGCGGGGTGCCGGAGCCGATCGGCCCGCGGGGGCCCGTGGTGCCGCCCCCTCCCGTCTCCCCGCCCGCCCAGCCGCCCCTCTCGCCGCCCGTCTCGCCGCCCGTCTCGCCGTTCGGCGGTGGGCCGTTGTCCGGCCCCGGGCCGTCGGGCGAGCACGCGCCGCCCCAGCCGTCTCCGCAGTCGTCCGGGCTGTCGTCCCCGCCCGTCCCCCCGCCTTCCCAGCCGCCGCACGTCTCGCAGCCGCTGCCGCCGGTGCCGTCCGGGCTGTCGGACCCGGCGCCCGCGCACCACTCCGGCCCCCAGCCGGCCCCGCCCTACACCCCGTCCCACTCGGGCCCGCAGCAGCCCCCGGGGCTGCCCGAGCCGCCCGACGACCGTGGCGGGCCCCAGGACGGCCAGGACGGGCCCGCCCAGGACCGGGGAGCCCAGGAGAGGGGTCAGGATCGGGGCGGCTCGCCGGACGGGCCGGGAACCGGACCGCTCGGCGGCCTGTTCGACGGGCCGTTCGAGGGGGCGCCGCAGGCCTCCGACGAGGAGCCGGGGGAGGCGACCCAGCTCGACATGGCGCCCGACCCGGAGCAGCGGCCCATGGTCTACGGAGTCGACTGCAAGAACGACCACTTCAACGACCCGCGTGCGCCCTACTGCGCGGTCTGCGGCGTCCCCATCGACCAGCGGGCGGTGGTGCCGTACAAGGGCCCGCGCCCGCCGCTCGGCGCGCTCCTGCTCGACGACGGCATGGCGCTGCCGCTGGAGGCCGACTACCTGCTGGGCCGCGACCCGGAGCGGGCTCCCGAGGTGCAGTCGGGCGAGGCCCGGCCGGCCAGGGTCACCAGCCCCGACGGCTCGGTGTCCCGCCGGCACCTGCGGGTCTTCCTGGAGAACTGGGACGTCAACCTGCTCGACCTGGGCTCGGTGAACGGCACGCAGATCCAGCCGCCGGGTGACCCCAACTTCTACGACATCCCGCCGAACGAGCCGGTGTCGATCCTGCCCGGCACGACCGTGCGCATCGGGGTCTCCCGCACCATGCGCTACGAGGCGCACCGGCCCGCCTGACGCCCGCCTGCCGGACCTCTGACGCCGCGTGACGCGGCCGGACCGCCGGGGACCCTGGAGTATGGGCTCCCGGCGGCCGGTCAGCCGTCGCGCAGGTGGTCGATCTCGCGCAGCAACAGCCGCTCCAGCCGGTCGGCGGTGACGTTCGCGGGATACAGCAGCCGGTGCACGCTGAGGCCGTCCACCAGCGCGAGGAGCCGTTCCGCCACGTCCTCCGGGTCCTCGTCCGTACGGATCTCGCCGGCCTCGGCGGCGGACCTCAGCAGGCTGGTCACCACGTAGCGAAGCTCGGCGGCCTCCCGCCGCTGCACCTCCAGCAGTGCGGGACTGGTCAGGCTGCGCCCCCAGAAGCCGACTTCGAGCCCGGTCTCCCCGGCGCGCTCGGCGTCGAGGGGGACGTTGTCGAGCAGCAGTTCACGCAGCGCCGCCAGGCCGGTGCGGCCGGAGAGCTTCTCCCGCAGCCGGTCGGCGATGCGCCGGTGGGAGGCCTCCAGCGCCGACAGCAGGATCTCGTCCTTGTCGGCGAAATAGTGCGTGAGCACCCCGTTTGAGTAGCCGGCCTCCTTCGCGATGGCCCGGGTCGTCGCGGCCTCGATGCCGTTGCGCAGGATGATCCGGCGGGCCGCCGCGACGACCTCCTCCCGGCGTTCCTCATGGTTGACGATCTTCGGCATGCTCTCTCACCTCGGTTGACATTTTAGTCGGGCGCCCGTCTATTATCCGCACATGACGGTTGTGACAGTCGGCGTGCAGATCGTCGACGTCCTGGCCCGACCGGTCGAGTCCATCCCGTCCGGCCAGGACACCCACCTGCTGGAGCAGATCCGCATCACCGCCGCGGGGGCGGCCGCCGGCACGGCCGTGGCCCTCGCCAAGATCGGTGTGCCGGTGGCCACCATGGGCGCCGTCGGCGACGACGAGCTGGGCGACTTCCTCCTGATGATCATGGCGCGCCACGGCGTCGACGTGAGCGGCGTCGTGCGCCGGACGGGGGAGCAGACCGCCGCCTCCATCCTGCCGATCCGGCCGGACGGGGGACGGCCCTCGTTCCACGTGCCCGGCGCCAATCTGGGCCTCTCGACCGCCGACCTCGACGCCGGCCGCCTGACCGCCGCGAAGCTGGTGCACCTCGGCGGCATGGACGTCACGTGGGGCCTGCACGACCCCGAGTTCTACGCGCTGCTCGGCAAGGCCCGCGAGGGCGGCACGATCGTCACGCTGGACCTGCTGTCCAACCTGCCGGACCTCATGCCCGCCGTACGGGCGTTCCTGCCGCACGTCGACTACCTGCTGCCCAACGAGGAGCAGGCGCTCATGCTCAGCGGCGCGGCCACCCCGGAGGAGGCCGCCGCCGCGCTGCTCGGCGACGGCCCGAAGGGCGTGATCGTCACGCGCGGGAGTGAGGGAAGCCTCGTGGCCACCGCCGGCGGCGTCACGGCCGTCCCCGCGCTGGACGTGCCCGTGGTCGACACCACGGGCTGCGGCGACGCGTACTGCGCCGGGTTCGCCGCCGGCCTGCTGCGCGGCCGGGACGTGCTCGGCGCCGCCCGCCTCGGCACGGCCGCCGCCGCGCGGGTCGCGGGCGGGCTCGGCTCCGACGCCGGCCTGGACGGCCCCCTCGACGACTGAGGTCCCTCTTCTTCCGGTCCCCCTCCGGTCTCTGCCTCTTCGGTTCCCCTTCCTCCGAAACCCGGGAGTCCGCCCATGTCCGTCGACGCGTCCCTGCGGGCCCGTGCCGCGAAGGTCATCCCCGGTGGCATGTACGGCCACCTCAACGCGGTCCTGCACGGAGACCGCTATCCCCAGTTCTTCGTCCGGGCCGAGGGCGCCCGTCAGTGGGACGCCGACGGCCGCGAGTACGTCGACCTGATGTGCAGCTGGGGCCCGATGATCGTCGGCCACCGCGAGCCGCGGGTCGAGGCCGCCGCCGCGGCGCAGCAGGCGTCGGGCGACTGCCTGAACGGCCCCGGGCCGGTCATGGTCGAGCTGGCCGAGCTGCTGGTCGACCTGATCCCGTCCGCCGACTGGGCCATGTTCTCCAAGAACGGCACCGACGCCACCACGCAGGCCCTGATGGTGGCCAGGGCCGCCACGGGCCGGACCAAGGTCCTCGTCGCCCATGGCGCCTACCACGGCGCCGACCCCTGGTGCACGCCCGGCCTGTCGGGGGTCACCCCCAACCAGCGGGCGGACACGGTCGAGTTCACCTACAACGACCTCGCGAGCGCCGAGGCCGCGGCGGCGGAGGCGGACGGTGACGTCGCCGCGATCCTCGTCACCCCCTTCAAGCACGACTCGTTCGAGGACCAGGAGCCCGCCGACGCGGAGTTCGCCCGGGGCGTGCGGGCGCTGGCCGACCGCCTCGGCGCGGCGCTGGTGATCGACGACGTGCGGGCCGGGTGGCGGCTGGACCTGCGTGGCTCGTGGGAGCCGCTCGGCGTGCGCCCCGACCTCACGGCCTGGAGCAAGGCGATGGCCAACGGCTTCCCCATCGCCGCGCTCACCGGCGCCGACGCGCTGCGGGGAGCGGCCCAGTCGCTGTACTCGACCGGCTCGTTCTGGTTCTCCGCGACCGCGATGGCCGCAGCCAAGGCGACGATCGAGATCCTGCGGGAGAGCGACGGGCCCGCGCTCATGCACCGGGCGGGGACCCGGCTGCGCGAGGGCCTCGCCGCCCAGGCCGCCGCGCACGGCTTCGTGGTGCGGCAGACCGGCCCGGTGCAGGTGCCGTGGCTGTCCTTCGAGGGCGACGACACGCTGGAGAAGGGCATCCACTGGGCCGGGGCCTGCCTGGAGGAGGGCGTCTATCTGCATCCCTGGCACAACTGGTTCCTGTCGGCCGCCCACACCGACGAGGAGATCGACCGCGCGCTCCAGGGGACCGACGCCGCCTTCGCCAAGCTGCGGGCCGCGTACGGCGCCGACTG
Source organism: Microbispora cellulosiformans (assembly GCF_008728085.1). NCBI lineage: Bacteria > Bacillati > Actinomycetota > Actinomycetes > Streptosporangiales > Streptosporangiaceae > Microbispora > Microbispora cellulosiformans. The sequence continues at coordinate 215,857 of NZ_VYTZ01000006.1, forward strand.
AGGGCCCGGCCGTCGTCGGCGGGCCGGGACGCCCTGGTGGGCGTGGCGGGCCGCGAACGCACCGCGCCCGGGTGCCGGGTTCCGGGCGGCACCCGGGCGCGGCGCGGCCCGTTCCGCGATCCTCCCCGATGCCAGGTCTCCCGGCGTCCCGGAACGGCTCAGTCGCGCGTACGGGCCCACTGGAGGTCGTCGACGCGGGTGTCCCCGGGGCCGGGCAGCAGTCCGCGTACGAGATGCTCACGGGTGAAGCCGGCCCGCTCCAGCACCCGGTGCGACGCCGTGTTGCCCGGTGTGGTCCCCGCGACGATCCGGCGCAGCGGCGTGCGCTCGAACGCCCAGCCGACCAGCAGGTTCACCGCCCGCGTCACCAGACCGCGCCCGCGGAAGGCGGGGAGCAGGCTGTAGCCGAGCATGGCCTGGCCGAGGTCAGGGACGACGCCGGTCAACTGGATGTCCCCGGCGAACTCTCCGGTGCGGGCATCCCTGATCGCGGCGTCCAGCCGCTGCCCGGTCAGCCATCGATGGCGCGTGTACCTGCAGACAAGCTCGCTGCCGGCGTACGCCGGTCGCCGGGGCGGCACGTGCGAGTCCATCACGTCGGGCACGGACGCCAGGGCGAAGTAATCGGCGGTGTCGGCGGTGGTCAGCGGTGTGAGCCGCACCACCCCATCGGTGAGTGAGCCGCCGGACGCCCCTCCGGGAAAGAACGGCAGGAAGGGCGTGATCGGGTCGCCGGGGTCGGTGCTCAGCCGCCCGAACGCGGCGATGTCGGCGGGGCCGGCGCCCCAGGGAGCGCCGGCCCCGCGCAGCACGCCCTCGTAGGCGAAGCCGGAGCGCAGGGCGACCTGCTGGCTCGCGACGTTCTCCACGTTGGCGAGCAGCGCGATCCGGGAGACGCCCAGGGCGAAGGCCCGCTCCGCGAGCGTCCGCACGGCGGCCGTGGCGACGCCGCGCCCCCGGGCCCACGGCGCCAGCCAGTAGCCCACCTCCGAGGCGCCGAAGCGGTCCGGCGGCTGGAGCCCCGCGGTGCCGAGGACCTCGTCCGTCCCGGGATCGGCGACGATGAAGCCGGCGCCGCCGTTCTCCCACATCGCGGGCAGGGTCTTGGTGATCCACGTCAGCGCGTCGTCCCAGGTGTACGGCGAGGGTATGAACGGGATGAACCGCGCGATCTCGGGGTCGGAGCAGGCACGGGCGATCTGGTCGGCGTCCCCCTCGGTCGGCAGGCGCAGGACGACCGGACCGGCGGGAATGGCCTCTTGGGGCAACATGTCCCATTGTTACCAGCGGTGTCCCCACCACGGCCAGGCGTTTTCGGCCGGCCGGAGCTCCCAGGACCACTCCGGGCCACAACCCCCGGACGGGCAAACCTCGACGGTCGCGGCACTAGCCTTTTCCGCATGGGTTTTCGCAGGCACGGTCCGTTCCGGGCTGGAGATCAGGTTCAGCTCACCGACCCCAAGAACAAGCGGCACACGGTGACGCTCAAAGAGGGCGGCGTCTTCCACACGCACAAGGGGTCGATCCCGCACGACGACCTGATCGGGCAGCCCGAGGGGTCCGTGGTGCGGTCCTCCGGCGGCACGTCCTACCTGGCGTTCCGGCACCTGCTGGCCGATTACGCGGTCTCGATGCCGCGCGGCGCGGCGGTGGTCTACCCGAAGGACGCGGCGCAGATCGTGGCCATGGCCGACATCTTCCCCGGCGCGCGGGTCGTCGAGGCCGGGGTGGGATCGGGCGCGCTCACCTGCTTCCTGCTGCGGGCGGCCGGGCCGGAGGGGAAGGTCACCTCCTACGAGCGGCGCGCGGACTTCGCCGAGGTGGCCACCAAGAACGTGGAGAAGTTCTTCGGCGGCCCGCAGGGACAGTGGCGCCTGGTGGTCGGCGACTTCGTCGACGCGCTCGACGAGACCGACGTGGACCGCGTCGTCCTCGACATGCTCGCCCCCTGGGAGTGCGTGGACGCGGCGGCGAAATCCCTCACACCCGGGGGAGTTATCTGCTGCTATGTTGCGACAACGACCCAGTTGTCCAGGACGGTGGAGGCCCTGCGGGAGCACGGGAGTTTCACCGAGCCCCACGCGTGGGAGACCCTGGTTCGCGACTGGCATGTCGAGGGTCTCGCGGTCCGGCCGGACCATCGGATGGTCGGCCACACGGGTTTCCTCGTCATGGCCCGTCGCATGGCGGACGGCGTCACGCCCCCGCCGCGGCGCAGGCGTCCCGCCAAGGGGGCGTACGGAGAGGGGACCGAACAAGTGTGACGATTCGGCCACATCCCGGCAAAGCCACGTGACACGGGAGCATTCGGATGCGTTGCTAATGCTGATCCGAAGATTCGGTCCATAAGGCATCAAACGCCGAACATCCAACGTAACTACACGAACACTGCCCGGCCAGGTTACGTACAGCGCCAAGATAGGTAGGGTCTTGAGTAGTCGTTCTCGACGGGGAAGGAGGTGACGGGGCGTGGCAGCTCGCGACGACGCTGAGGCTCGAGCCGCGCAGCGCGAACGGGAGGTCGCCGATCTCACAACACAGGTCTCCTTCCTGCAGGAGGAGATCACCGCGTTGCGCCGGAAGCTGGCCGAGTCTCCCCGGCAGGCCAGGGTCATCGAGGAGCGCCTTCATGAGGCGCAGGCACAGGTGGCCGCTCTCACCAGCCAGAACGAGCGTCTGGTCGCCACTCTCAAAGAGGCCAGGGACCAGATCGTCGCCCTGAAGGAGGAGGTCGACCGGCTGGCGCAGCCGCCGTCCGGTTTCGGCGTCTTTCTGGAGGCCAGGGACGACGGCACGATCGAGGTGTTCACCGGCGGGCGCAAGCTCCGGGTGAACGTCAGCCCGGCCGTCGACGCCGACTCGCTCAAGCGTGGCCAGGAGGTCATGCTGAACGAGGCGCTCAACGTCGTCGAGGCCCTCGGATACGAGGACGTCGGCGAGATCGTCATGCTCAAGGAGTTGCTGGAGAGCGGCGACCGAGCGCTGGTCATCTCCCACGCGGACGAGGAGCGGGTCGTCAAGCTCGCCCACTCGCTGCTGGACCAGCCGCTGCGCGCCGGCGACTCCCTGCTTCTCGAACCCCGTTCCAACTACGTCTACGAGCGCATCCCCAAGTCGGAGGTGGAGGAGCTCGTCCTGGAGGAGGTCCCCGACATCTCCTACGAGGAGATCGGCGGCCTCAGCCGGCAGATCGAGCAGATCAGGGACGCCATCGAGCTTCCCTACCTGCACGCCGACCTGTTCCGCGAGCACCAGCTGCGCCCGCCGAAGGGCGTGCTCCTGTACGGCCCGCCCGGCTGCGGCAAGACGCTGATCGCCAAGGCCGTGGCCAACTCCCTGGCCAAGCAGGTCGCGGAGAAGACCGGTCAGTCCGGCAAGAGCTTCTTCCTCAACATCAAGGGCCCCGAGCTCCTCAACAAGTACGTCGGTGAGACCGAGCGGCACATCCGCCTGGTGTTCCAGCGGGCCAGGGAGAAGGCCTCCGAGGGCACCCCGGTGATCGTGTTCTTCGACGAGATGGACTCGATCTTCCGGACCCGCGGCTCCGGCGTCTCCTCCGACGTCGAGAACACCATCGTCCCCCAGCTCCTGTCGGAGATCGACGGTGTCGAGGGCCTGGAGAACGTCATCGTCATCGGCGCCTCCAACCGCGAGGACATGATCGACCCGGCGATCCTGCGGCCCGGCCGCCTGGACGTCAAGATCAAGATCGAGCGGCCGGACGCCGAGGCGGCCAAGGACATCTTCTCGAAGTACCTGGTCAGCGAGTTGCCGCTGCACCCGGAGGATCTGAGCGAGCACGGCGACAGCCGTGAGGGCACGATCGCCGGGATGATCCAGCGGACCGTCGAGCGGATGTACGCCGAGAGCGAGGAGAACCGCTTCCTCGAGGTGACCTACGCCAACGGCGACAAGGAAGTCCTGTACTTCAAGGACTTCAACTCCGGCGCGATGATCCAGAACATCGTCGACCGGGGCAAGAAGATGGCCATCAAGGAGTTCCTCGACACCGGGCAGAAGGGCCTGCGGATCTCCCACCTGCTGGCCGCCTGCGTGGACGAGTTCTCCGAGAACGAGGACCTGCCCAACACCACCAACCCCGACGACTGGGCCCGCATCTCCGGCAAGAAGGGCGAGCGGATCGTCTACATCCGCACGCTCGTGCAGGGCAAGCAGGGCACCGAGGCCGGCCGTTCGATCGACACGGTCGCCAACACCGGTCAGTACCTGTAGGACCCGTAGGAGGCATCGTCCGGCCCTGACGGGCCGACGGCGAGGAGCGGCGCGATCCCGTATCGCGCCGCTCCTCCGGTTTTCCGGGTCGCCCGGAGATCGCGGATCACGTGTCGATCTCGGAGGGAACCGGAACGGCATGTGATCACGTCAAAGGTGGCGTGATCTTTCTTGGCGCGCGCGGGTGGGCCCTGTGAGGCCTGTGCGACATTCCGTCCCCCCTGCGGGCGCGCCGGACGCGCCCGGCGACGGCCGGGGCGAGAGGCGCCGGCGCCTCGTCGAACTCGACGTCCTGCGCTTCGTCGCCGCGTTCGCCGTCATGTCCTTCCACTACATGGCGGCCAGCAAATCCCTGTGGGACGAGTTCCCGACGAAGCTGTTCGCGCCGGTCGCCCGCCTCACCACGCTGGGCATCCTCGGCGTCGAGTTGTTCTTCCTCATCAGCGGGTTCGTCATCCTGATGAGCGTGTGGGGCCACACGGTCGGCGAGTTCGCCGTGTCGCGGGTCTCCCGGCTGTACCCGGCGTACTGGTTCGCCGTGATCGTGATCTTCATCCTGTACCGCTTCAGCGGCGTCTCCGGGTTCGATCCCAAGCTCAGCACGGGGGAGTACCTGCTCAACCTGACGATGCTGCAGGGGGCGTTCGACGTCGGGCACGCCGGAGGCGTCTTCTGGTCGCTCTGGGTGGAGCTGCGGTTCTACGTCCTCTTGGCGCTTTTCTCCCTCGTGGGGATCACGCTGCGGCGCTGCCTGGTGTTCCTGGCGGCCTGGGCAGGCCTGGCCCTGCTCGCCGAGATCACCCAGAACGACGTGCTGGTCTTCGTCTTCATGCCGCGGCAGGCGCCGTACTTCATCGCGGGCATGGCCTTCTTCCTGATCCACCGCTTCGGGGCGCGGTCGGCGGCCCTCATGCCGTGGCTGCTCGTGGCGGTGGGCTACGGAATGTCCCTGCACGCCGCCATGGAGCGCGTGGGGGAGCGGGTGCGGCTGATCGGCATCGCCCGCTACCCGGCGCCGCCGGAGGCCGTCATCGTCGCGATCACGGTCGTCTACCTCCTGATGGCCGCGGTCGCCCTCGGCTGGCTGCGGTGGCTGCGGTGGCGTCCCCTCGTCACCGTGGGGGCCCTCACGTATCCCCTCTATCTGCTGCACCAGACGATCTCCGCCGTCCTGATCCCGGCGTACCGGGACGTGCTGGATCCGTGGTTGCTGACGGGGATCACGATGGCGGTCTCGATCGCGCTCGCGTACGCGGTCTACCGGCTGGTCGACCGGCCCGGCCAGCGATGGCTCCGGTCCAGGCTGGGGGCCCTGCTCGACCGCTCGCGCGGGTCCCGCCGGCGCGGCCGGGGCACCCCTTCCCGGACGGTGCCGCCGATTCCGGCGCAAAGTCCCGAGGCATCTGTGCCGTAACTGTTCGGTAGCAGGGCATAGAGAAAGGGCTAGGCTCGGATATGACGACGACGGCCTGACACGGGCGGGGTGGGAATGACGGTTCGGCGGGTGATGGGCATCGAGACCGAGTACGGCATCGCCGTGCCCGGTCAACCGGGGGCGAACGCGATGGTGACCTCCTCACAGGTCGTCAACGCGTACCTGGCGGCATCGGCCGCCCGCGCTCGCCGGGCCCGATGGGACTTCGAGGAGGAGAACCCGCTCCGCGACGCCCGGGGATTCGATCTCGCCCGTGAGGTGGCCGACCAGAGCCAGCTCACCGACGAGGACCTCGGGCTCGCCAACGTGATTCTCACCAACGGCGCGCGTCTGTACGTCGACCACGCCCATCCGGAGTATTCGACGCCTGAGTGCACCAACCCCAGGGCGGCGGTCATCTGGGACAAGGCGGGCGAGCGGGTGATGTACGACGCGGCGGTCCGGGCGTCGGCCGTCCCCGGCAACGCCCCCATCCAGCTCTACAAGAACAACACCGACGCCAAGGGCGCGTCGTACGGGTGTCATGAGAACTACCTCATGCGCCGGGCCACGCCGTTCGCGGACATCGTCCGGCACCTGACCCCGTTCTTCGTGTCCCGGCAGGTCATCTGTGGCGCGGGGAAGGTCGGCATCGGCCAGGACTCGCGCGGCGACGGCTTCCAGATCAGCCAGCGCGCCGACTTCTTCGAGGTCGAGGTCGGGCTGGAGACGACGCTCAAGCGGCCGATCATCAACACCCGGGACGAGCCGCACGCCGACCCGGAGAAGTACCGCCGCCTGCACGTGATCATCGGCGATGCGAACATGTCGGAAATTTCGACATATTTGAAGCTTGGTACGACGGCCCTGGTCCTGGCGATGATCGAGGAGGGGTTCCTCACCATCGACCTGGCGCCGGAGTCGCCGGTCGCCGCGCTGCGCGCGGTGTCCCACGACCCGACCTGCAAGTACGAGATCGCGCTGCGCAACGGGCGGAAGATGACCGCCGTGCAGCTGCAGATGGAATACCTGGAGCAGGCCCGCAAGTACGTCGAGGACCGCTTCGGCTCGGGCGTGGACGACCTCACCAAGGACGTGCTCAACCGCTGGGAGTCGGTGCTCACCCGGCTGGCCGAGGACCCGATGCAGCTCTCCCGGGAGCTCGACTGGGTGGCCAAGCTGGAGATCCTGGAGGGCTACCGCACCCGCGACAACCTGCCGTGGTCGCATCCCCGCCTGCAGCTGGTGGACCTGCAGTACTCCGACATCCGTCCCGACCGCGGGCTGTACAACCGCCTGGTCGCCCGGGGCCGGATGCAGCGCCTGGTGACCGACGAGGACGTCGACCGCGCGGTCGAGACGCCGCCCACCGACACCCGGGCCTACTTCCGCGGCCGGTGCCTGCGTCAGTACAGCGAGTCGGTCGCCGCGGCCTCCTGGGACTCGGTGATATTCGACATCCCCGGCCGCGAGTCGCTCCAGCGCGTGCCGACCCTGGAGCCGCTGCGCGGCACCAAGGCGCACGTGGGCGACCTGCTCGACCGGTGCCGGACCGCGGCCGACCTCGTCGCCGCCCTCACCGGCGAGGCCTGACGCGGCACCGGCTGAGGCCAGCGGCTCCGACCGCCGCGAATGCGGCGGTCGGGCGACCGCTCAGCCATGCCGGGAATGCCGGGAGAAGGTGGATCGGGCGGGCCGGTCATGCGGGGTCGCCGTGGCGGGTCAGCCGTGCCGGGAGATCCGCGGGGTGGGCACGCCGCCGGCGCAGCGCACCTCGATCTCCAGCTTGCCCTCGTCCGACTCGAACCTCACGCGGGCGCGGTCGTCCGGGCCCGGGTCGACGTCGTCGACCCGGAAGCCCTGGGCGGGGGTCCACGACTGGAGGCGCGCCAGCCGTCCGTCGCAGCGGGCGATGACGCTGCCCGCGCCCGTGGAGATCAGCTTGCGTGCCGTCGCCGGCTCCACGCCGCGCGTACGGGTCTCGGGTGTACGGGTGTCCGGCGTGCTGGTGCCGGGGGACCGCGCCGGACCGGACGCCTCCGGGGGCGCCGCCGTGGACGCCTCGCCCTGCCCGCCCGAGGAGTCGGCCGAGGATCCGTCCGTGGAGTCGCCGAGGGAGGAGCCGGGCGAGCGGTCGCCGGGGGCCGGGGCGCCGGACGCGTCCGGGTGAGGCGTGGCCCGGGCGAGCGCCAGGCGGATCTCCTCGGCGGCCATCGGCCGCTCCGCCGGGCCGCCCGGCGGCCGTCCGAGCAGGCCCAGCACCGCGACGCCCGCGCCGGTGGCGAGCGCGGCGGCCAGAAGCCATCCGGCGACGGCGAGTACGAGACGGCTGTGCACGCCGCCACTCTCCCACCGCGAACGCTAAGGGATCGCTAAGGTCCGGATAACGGACTCATGCCGCTTCCGCTCCGGCAACGCCGGACGCTAAGGGATCGCTAAGACCCGGATAACGGACTTATGTCGCATCCGATCCGGCGGATACCGTGACGGGCAAATGCCAAGCGTGCTCCTCGTCGAAGACGACGCCCCCATCCGCACCTCCCTCACCCGGGGCCTGCGCGATCGCGGCCATGCCGTCTCCTCCGCCTCCACCGCCCTCGACGGCCTCCGGTCGGCCATGGAGGACCGCCCCGACCTCATCGTGCTCGATCTCGGCCTGCCCGACATGGACGGCGCCGACCTGTTACGAATGCTCCGCGCCGTGAGCCGTGTCCCGGTCATCGTGGCCACCGCCAGGGACGGGGAGGCGGACATGGTCCGCCTGCTCGACGCCGGCGCCGACGACTACGTGGTCAAGCCGTACAGCGCCGCGCAGCTCGACGCCCGCATCCGCGCGGTGCTGCGCCGGGTGGACACCGGCCGTACGGACACCTCGCTGACGGTCGGGACGCTGCGGGTGGACCCCGCGACGCGCGAGGCCACGCTGGACGGTGCGGCGCTGGACCTGACGCCGCGCGAGTTCGACCTGCTGCACTATCTGGCGGCGCGGGCCGGGCAGGTCGTCACCAAGCGTGAGCTGCTCACCGAGGTCTGGCGGATCCCCTACGGAGGCACGGACAAGACGGTCGACGTCCACCTCTCCTGGCTCCGCCGCAAGCTGGGCGAGACCGCCCAGCAGCCGCGCTACCTCCACACCGTGCGAGGCGTGGGCGTACGCCTCGCCGCCCCCTCATGACCGGCCCGGCAACCGGCTCGGTGAGCGGCCTACCGATCGGCCCGGCGGCCCGCCTCGTGACCCGCGTGGTGACCGGCATCGTGACCGGGGCCGTGCTCGGCCCGGTAACCGGCTCGGGGAGCGGCCTACCGAGCGTCACGGTGATCTGCCCATGGAGCGGCCCGGCGGCCCGCCTCGTGACCCGCGTGGTGATCGGTGTCCTAATCGGCCCTGAGCGGGGCCTTGCGACAGTCGTCCGCCTGGGAGGGGGGCGATGAGGCGCTGGCTCGCGGCCCTCGTCGCGGCGACCACGTCGCTCGTCCTGGTGTCGCTGCTGGTGCCGCTCGCCCTGCTGGTGCGGTCGGTGGCGCGGAGCGAGGCGATCGGCTCCGCGACCCGGGCGGCGGAGTCGGTCGCGGTGGCCGTCGGGGCGGTCGACGAGGACACGCTGCGGTTGACCGCCGAGCAGGCGGGCGCGTCGAGCGGCCATCCGGTCACCGTGTTCCTCGCGGACGGCCGGGTGCTCGGGGCTTCCGCCGCCCGCACTCCCGCCGTGGAACTCGCCGCCCGGGGGCGCAGTCTCACCGCGTCGGCGCCGGGTGGGCGGGAGATCCTGGTGGCGGTGCAGGGCGCGCCGGGCGGCACCGCCGTCATCCGCGCCTTCCTCGCCGACGAGGATCTCGACGAGGGCGTCCACCGGACGTGGCTCGCGCTGCTGGTCCTCGGGATCGTCCTGGTCGGCGTGGGGATGCTGGTGGCCGACCGGCTCGCGCGTGCGATCGTCGGGCCGACCACGGCCCTCGCCGAGGTCTCCCATCACCTCGCCACGGGTGACCTGACGGCCAGGGCGCGCCCCCAGGGCCCGCCTGAGGTGCGTACGGCGGGTCTCGCGCTGAACCACCTCGCGGAGCGGATCTCCGACCTGCTCGCCGAGGAGCGCGAGATGGTCGCGGACGTCTCCCACCGGCTGCGCACCCCCCTGACCGGCCTGCGGCTGGAGGCGGAGTCGCTGTCGGACCCCGATGAGGCGGCGAGGATCGAGGCCCGCGTGGACGCGCTGGAGCGGGCGGTGACGGTCGTGATCAACGACGTCCGCCGTCGCTCCCGGGAGCGGGCCTCCTGCGACGCCGTCCCGGTGGTGCGCGACCGGGTGGCGTTCTGGTCGGTGCTCGCCGAGGACCAGGCGAGGACCGTCACGCTCGACCTGGCGGCCGGCCCGCTGCGGGTGGCGGCCTCCGCCGACGACCTCGCCGCCTGTGTGGACGCGCTGGTGGGCAACGTCTTCGCCCACACCCCGGACGGCGCGTCGTTCCGGGTCCGCCTGGCCGCCGGCGGGACGACCGGCGCGGACGGCATGGACGGCATGGACGGCGGCCGGGGCGGCGGGGTCCTGCTGACGGTGTCGGACGCCGGGCCGGGCTTCGGCCCCGGTGACCCGTCGCGGCGCGGGGAGAGCGGAGCGGGGTCGACCGGGCTCGGCCTCGACATCGCTCGCCGCGTGGCGGAGCAGTCGGGGGGGCGCCTATCTCTTGGAGACTCCGATCTGGGCGGCGCGGAGGTGCGCCTCCTTTTAGGGATCGCTTAGCGCGGCTCTAGCATGATCGCTGCGACGGTGGGGTCATGAGAAAGACAACGAGCATCGCCATCGCAGCCGCCGCCACCATCGCCGCCCTGGCCGCCGGGGGAACGGCGGTCGCCTCGGCCTCCGCCCCGGTCCAGGCGCCTGCTTCCGTCCAGGCCGCCCCTGTTCAGGCGCGCGCCCACACCCCGGCCCTGTCCTCCGCGACCCCGGCACGTTCGGTCGTCTCCAGATCCCGGTTCACCCGGCGGGAGGCGATCATCATCGCGAAGAGGCGGGTGCCCGGCGCGCGGGTGACCAAGGTCGAGCGGGAGTGGGAGCACGGCCACCGTACCTGGAAGGTCGAGCTGCGCAGGGGCCACCGGGAGTACCGGGTCTACGTCTCGATCGCCACCGGACGGATCGTCAAGTTCCGCAGCCACCACAGCTGACCGAGCAGGTGGATTCCGGCCACCCGGACCGCCTGGACGGCATGCGTCATAGAGGGGCGGCCGGCGGGCGCGGGCCGTCCGGGTGACCTCCACCGAGATTCGGGGGATAGCCCGGACTGCCCGGACTGCCCGGACTGCCCGGACTGCCCGGACTGCCCAGACCGCTCGGACTGCCCGGACCGGCGTGACGGCGTGGACGGCTTGGGGGCGCGGGCCAGCGCGGGGCGCTCCCACGCTGGCGGCTCTCGCCGTACGAGGACCCGGTGGTCAGCTCTGGCTGCCGCGGGGGCGCGCCGATGGCGGGGGAGTGCCCGTACGGGTTCGTCCGGGCGCGGCTGGGCAGTTCGCCGGAGGTCCGGCCCGGCGCCGCTGCGGGGATGCCCTGCCGCCCCAGCATCTCCACGAGCATGTCCATGGCCTGCGCGATCGTGAACCGTTCCAGCGGGTCGCGTCGCAGCAGGCCCTCGATCAACGGCCGCAGCGGGCCCGCACGGCGCGGCGGGTCCGGCTCGCGGCCGGACATCATCCCGGCCGACAGCGGGCCCATGCTCGGGTACGGCGGCCTGCCCTCCACACCGCAGTACAGCGTGGCGCCGAACGACCACAGGTCGGCGGAGGGGGTGAGGGCCTCGCCCCGGAGGCGCTCGGGCGCGAGATAGGCCCCCGACCGCGTCACCGGCACCGTCGTCGGTCCCGTCGGGTCCCGGTCGAAGGCGGCGATGCCGAAGTCGGTCAGCACCACCCGGTCCTCGGTCAGCGTCACGTTGCCCGGCCGGATGTCCCCGTGGACCACGCCCATCGCGTGCGCGTGCCGTACGCCCGAGAGAAGCTGGAAACCGACCCAGGTGGCCCAGTGGACCGGCAGCCGCCCGAGATGCCGCACGGTGTCCCCGAGGGTGAGCCCCTGGAGCAGTTCGGTGACGATCCAGAGCCGGCCCTTGTCCTCCAGGAGGTCGTGCACCGTGATCACGGCCGGATGGCTCAGCCGGGCCGCCGAGCGGGCCTCCCGCAACGCCTGTCTGCGGGCGGCGGGCAGGTCCGCCACGTCCACACGGTACGGCGGCTGCACTTCCTTGATCGCGACATCGCGCTTGAGGCGAAGATCATGGGCCTTCCACATGATCCCTCCGCCGTCCCGCCGGAAGGGTGTCAGCAGCTTGTACCGATCCGCCAGCAGTTGCCGTGCGTGCGATGCCATCGACCACCCGTGCGCTAGAGCCAGCCCAGATCCGTGATCCCCCATTGTCGTCCCGCGGGTGGGGGTACGACGCCGAAAGGCGGCCACGAAGAGTGTGACGTCGATAACGATCCGATGTCGAGAAGGCCCGCGCCGAGGGCCGGCACGCCCGTCGCGGACACCGTTCCAAAGATCGCGTGCCCCGGCGCGCGCATTGTCGGTCGGTTCGGGGAAGATATGGGGAGAGGCGTCCCCCCGAGCAGCGGAGGTGTCAGGGATGGCGACCAAGGAAACCGGCGGCGGCCAGAAGCAGACTGGCCGCCAGGAGAACGAGGTCGAGGAAGTCGAGGCGCAAGCGTCTTCGGACGTGCAGGAGCGCCACGAGAAGCTCACTGACGATGTCGACGCGATCCTGGACGAGATCGACGAGGTCCTGGAGGAGAACGCGGAGGAGTTCGTTCGCTCCTACGTGCAGAAGGGCGGACAGTAACCCAGGGGGGAGACGTCTGGGCCGGTGGCGGCGCCCGGAGCGATCCGGTGCGCCGGCCGCCGCGCTCCCGATGTGCCGGCCGGGCGAGAGCCCGGCCGGTCACAGGCGTCGGCTATAGGGCGTTAGCGGGCGGGCGATATGGAGCAGCGGCCCGTTACTGGCGCCGGCTGTCGAGCGGTGCCGGGCGGGCGGTGTCGAGCGGCCGGTGCGGCCGGTCGCGGAGCAGCACCCACCACGCCACGGTGACCCACGGAAGCGCCAGCAGCGCGCTCGCGAGCACGCCTACAGGGTGCTGCGTTCCACGATAGATCTGCGACAGGGCGCACAGCAGCGGGACGAGCACCGCCGCCGCGCCCGCTGCCAGTCGCCATCCACGGCGTGTTGTAGCGCGCCGGACCAGGACCATGATCGCCGTGAAGAGGGCCACCACGCCGGCGACCTGGCTGGAGGGAAAACCTGACGCGAGCGGCGGCCATGACTCGTGTACGGCGATCGCCAGGTCGGCCGCCGGATCGCCGGGTGGCGCGACCGGCGGGCTGGTGGGCGGGACGATCGTCAGGTCGCCGGGCAGCTTGACGGGCGTGGCGGGATGGGAACGGCCGACCGCCGCCGAGGCGGTGAGGAACAGGGCCAGCTGCCCCACCGTCACCACGAGCAGGAACACCGCCGGCCGTGGGCGCCGCAGCACGGCCAGGGCGAGAGCGCAGGCCGCGAGGGTGCCGGCGAGGATCCACGGAACGCCGACGATCCGGCCGCCGAACGCGGCCACCGCGTCGAGCACCGGGGTTCGCAGGCCGGCGACCCACCGGATGACCGTGCGATCGGCGACGGCCAGGGCCGTGCTCCCGGACGCCTTGGTGAGCAGCAACCCGGTCCCGAACAGCGCCCCGAGGACGAGCACCCAGGCCGTCAGCGCCTCCGCCGCGACGCGCCAGGGGTGGGACAGCGGTCCTTCGCTCCGCTGAGGTGGCATCTGCGGCTCGGGACAGGAAACCGGTCCCGCACCCGGTTGCGCCCCGGGCACCGCCTCCGGTCGCCAGGGCCGGAAGGCCGCGGCGGTGACCCAGAGCCAGACCAGCCCGAGAAGCCAGCCGCCGATCACGTCGCTCAGATGGTGTACGCCGAGAGCGACGCGGGTGAAGCCGACGAGCACGACGAGGGCGGCGACGGCTGCGACGGCGAGGGCGCGTGCCCGCCGGGGCGCGAGCGGCGCGAAGACCAGCAGGAGCACACCGTAGGAGACCAGGGAGCTCATGGAATGGCCGCTGGGGAAGCTCATCCCGGTCGCCGTGGCCACGGGCTCGGCCACGACGGGACGCAGCCTGCCGATCAGCAGCTTCAGCACGGGGTAGAGGATCAACGCGCCCAGCGACGTGGCCACGACGTAGGCGGCCGGCCGTACCTCGCGCCGGACGAGCAGGAACGCGGTGGCCAAGGCCAGCACACAGGTCAGTACGGTGCCGCCGCCGAAGTCGGTGAGCGTCCCGAGGACGTCCAGGACGAGCGTGTCACCGGCCACCAAATGGTTGAGGTCGTCGGTCACGGCCCGGTCGGCGGCGTACAACGGCTCCCACCGGCCGGCCACCAGACCGGCCAGCAGTGCGAAACCGGTGCCCGCCAGGGTCAGCACGGCCAGTCCCGGCGCGTCGCGGAGAGCGAAGCGTTCCAGACGGCCCGGCTCCAGGCGGTGCGACCGGTCCAGCATGCCCTCCTCCTGCCCCACTGGTGCTCGTCGGTGCCTCAAGGCGAGTGAATATCTCCACTACCCGGGCCGGGCCGGAAGAAAAACCGCAGTACGAGCGAGTACGGCTGCTCAGCTCTCCGACAGGTGGATCGTGGCGATTTCGAAGGGCCGCAGGCGGAGCCGTACGCATTCGTCCCGCACCGGCAGCGGGTCCACGGGGAAGCCCAAAGCGTCGGCCGTCCAGGCGGCGGTGAAATCGCCCCGTACGACCGCCTCGGTGGCCGTGGGGTGCTCGGCCACCAGGCGGGCCTCCAGCCGTCCGTCCCGCTCGCGCAGCGCCGCCATCACCACCCCCTCTCCTGACACCGAAAGCGCCGGTTCACGGCCCGGCGGGGACGCGGCGCCGGCGCCGCTGCCCGGTACGGCGAGCAGATCGTGGCGGAACTCCTCCGCGAGCCTCGGCAGCCCCGCCTCGTGCCACTCGCCCGCGTACGGAAGGACGCCGAAGCGCACCGACAGCGGCCCCTGGCACTGGGCGGCCGGAGCCGGCATCTCGGGGCCCGCCGGCTCGTCCCGGTAGGGGTTGCGGTTCCTGGACAGATAGCCGACGGACCGGACCAGCGTCACCGCCATCTCCGTCCCGTCCCCGGTGATCTCGTACTCGCCGACGTGGTCGAGCAGCACGGCCAGGCCGCCCGCGGCGGCGAACGACTCCGCGGGGAAGACCGGGACCGGCCGCTCGCCGCCGCCGCCCTCGGCGGTCAGGCCCCGCCGCACCACCGCGAACTGCCCCTCCGCGTGCGACTCCGCCGCCGGACGCGGCAGCGGCGCGTGCCAGCGGACACGGTGGTCGCGGCAGCGCACGTCCATGCTGACCTCGCACCGCGCGAACGGCTCGCCCGCCCGCAGTTCCACCCGCGTGGTCACGACCGTACGGACGTCCTCGCCGCCGGACTGGTCAGTGCCGCCGGACCGCTCGGGGCCGTCCCCGATCACGGCCGGCCAGTCGTACGTCCGGGCGATCTCGTACACACCGGTGAGCGGGCCCGAGCAGATCTCCTCGACGGAGACGTCCACGGGCCGGTCGAGCAGCCGGTCGATCGGCGGCGGGGCGTAGTTGTAGGTGTCTCCGACGTCCCCGCCGTGGACGACCCGCCCGACCCCGTGAACCTCGGTGCCGTCGGCGGCGCGCAGCGAGAGCGTGCCGTCGCCGGCCACACACACCCGCAGCAGCCCGTTGTCGAGCACCGGCTCGAAGCCGTACGGATCGACCCGCAGGGGATGCGCCACGGCAGCCGGCCCCGCGGGCGCGGGAGAGCCGGAGGCGAGGACGGCGCGGCCGAGCGGGGGCACGGTGACGAGCGCCGCCACGGTGACGACGGGTTCGGCCACCGTGCGGACGACCCAGAACCCCGGGCCCGCCTCCAGGATCGCCCGCCGCAGGTCCTCATAGGAGTAGTGGCCGGAGGCGTGACGGCTCACGGTCACGGTGAAGACGCCGTCCGCCGCGTCCCAGGAGACGATCTGGTGGCCGTAGAGCTCACGCTCGTGGATCCGCCCGAGGAGCAGCCGCAGGTCGTCCATGACCGTCTCGTCGAGCAACGTGGGCGCGTGCCCGAGCCGCTGGAGCGGCACCGGGCGCCCCGCCGCGTCCACCAGCCGGGCGCGGCTTTCCGGCAGGTCGGCGAGCACCAGGCCGGTCCGCTCGAACGGCGAGGGGTTGACGACCACGAGGGAGCCCTTCGGGGCGGCCCCTGCGAGCGCGGCGGAAACGAGGTCCACGACCGCCTGGGCCGTCTGCCCGGCCTCCGCGATCCTCGCCGCCACCTGGAGGGCGGTCTCGTCGGAGCAGCATCCCGTGACGGAGTCGTGCCCGCTGGAGGCGATCACCGCCTGCCACGCCATGTCCAGCAGCCGCTGTACGGGGGCGTCGCCGGGAGGTTCGTGGCCGGGGCCGAGGGGGTGCGCGCGTACGGCGGACCCGGGCGGCCGTCCCCCGGGAGCATTCCCGGCGGCGTGCCGCCGGGACGACGGCCTCGCGAGCCACAGCGCGGACAGCGGCTCGGCGTAGCGGACGAGGGTCCGCTCGGCCCGCGCCATGGCCTGTTTGAGCGGTACACGCGCCGAGATCACGCCGGGCAGGATGTTCGCCCGCGCGTGCGAGCGCAGCTCACCCCGGACCCGCGGCACCGCCGGGCCGTTTCCACCGGCCCGGCCGTGGTTGTGCTCCGGTGCGAGGCCGTCGGCGGTGAGAGCCTCGGTGAGGGTCGCGACGCGCAGGCCGGACGTGGTGACCTCCCGGACGGGGGCAGAGTGGTCGCCGCCGCACATCGCGAGCAGGCTTCCTCCCGTCGCCCAGCCCTCCATGGAGGCGGCGAAGGCGGCCACCCGGTCGGGGAGGCCTTCCGCTGGGCCGGTGAACAGGCCGGACGCGTTGCCGTACCCGCCGGGCAGATATCTCGTCCTGATCGTCGTGCCGTCGGCGCCGGTCCAGTCGAAGACGTCGCGGTCCACGCGGGCCGGCACACCGCGCCACAGGCAGGCCCGGCGCAGCCCGGCCAGCGCCAGGATCTGCGGCATCTGCGCGCAGTGGCCGAACTGGTCGGGCAGGTAGCCGACCGGCATCGCCCCGCCGAGCGCGGCGGCGCCCCGCATGCCGTATTCCAGGTTGCGCAGCAGGGTCTCGCCCGAGCACAGGAACTCGTCGGCGAGGATCAGCCAGGGCCCGGCGGCCAGCCGCCCCTCGGCCACGAGACGCGCGACGTCGCCGCGCCGCGACGGCCGGAGCTCCAGGTAGTCCTCGATAGCCGCCAACTGGCCGTCCATCGTGAACCGGTAGGCGGGATCGGCCGCCATGGCGTCCAGGACCTCGTCGAGCACGCGCACCAGGCCGGCCCGGAACCGCTGGAAGGGCAGATACCACTCGCGGTCCCAGTGCGTGTGCGGAACCACCACGATCTCCGGGTCCGCGCCCGATCCGTTCCCTGAGGGCACGGGCTCCGCCGCACCGTCCGTGGCGGGGACGGCCGGGGGTTCGGGGTGGCCCGTGCTCGCGGGCCGCGGCTCGGAGCCGGTGGCGGCTGGGGCGGGCAGGGGCTCGTCCGCGTTCCCGTTCGCGGGCCGGAGGTCGGCGTGGGTGGGAGCGGGGGCGGATTCGTCCGCGTTCGCGAACTCTGGCGCGGCATCGGTGGGAGCGGGGGCGGCGGGGGGTTCAGGGTCGGCTGACGCGCTCCTCGGCGTGACCGGCTCCACTCGCGCCCTCCTCGGCGTCGCTGCTGTCGGCGCCCCCGGCGGTCGCCTCCGGCGGAGCGCCCGTGGTCTCGCCCGCGCACTCCCCGGCGATGGGGATACCCGCCCACCGGGCGTACCGGTGGACGATCCGCTGCGCCGTGACGATATCTTCCAGGGCCCCGTCCAGTCCGGTGAGTGGACGTTCGTCCTGGGTGACGAACCGGTGGAAGGCGAGAAGCTGCCGCTCGAAGGACTCCGCGACGTCCTCGTGGACGATCGTCCGCTCGGTGGTCCCGACCCGGCAGGCGACCGTCAGGCGGGTGGGCGCGTTCAGCAGGTACGGCGAGGGGAAGCGCAGCTCCATCGAGCCGTGCTCGTGGTGCAACGTCACGATCTCGTGATAGGCGGGGTAGCTCGGCAGGTAGTGCCAGCGGACGCCGTACCTGCCGGAACTCCCGGCGGGCAGGGTCCCGCTCAGCTCGACCGACGGCGGGAAGACGTCGGGAGGCCACACGGCGACGTGGTCCACGGTGTCGGGCGACCCGGTGAACAGCCGCATGAGCGACAGTTCGTGACAGAGGCTGCCGAGCACGACCTCGGCGTACAGCCGCCGCAGCCGCTCCGACGACGTGCCGAGCGCGGCGGTCAGCGCCGCCTCGTCGGCCTCGGCGTAGGGGGCGGCCCGCTCGGGCCCGGGCCGTCCGCGGCGCACGCGGGCGAACAACAGCTGGGAGTCCTCCGACGGATGCAGCACAGTGGCGTCCAGGTGTCGGACGACGTCCGGCCCGCCCGCCTCGTGCAGCGCCTCAAGGAGCCGCTGAGAGGCGGGGTCGTACTGCTTCATGTAGGCGACCATCAGGCGGTCGCCGGGCAGGCCGTCCAGCTCGGCGCGGCTGTAGGCGAGCGGTTTCTCGGCCAGCACCCACAGGCCGCGTTCGAGCGCGGCCCGCACGAGCAGCCCATGGGACCCCGGCGTCAGCACGAGCACCGCGTCGAACCCGCCGGACCCACCGTCGTCGAGCATCCTCGCCGGGTCGTCGTACGCCGGTGCGCCGGCCTCCCGGCCGACGGCCTTCGCGAGGTCGCGGTCGAGGTCGCAGACGGCGGCGATCCGGAACAGGTCACGCCGCCGCGCCAGCAGGGGCAGGTAGACGGCCTGCGCGATCACCCCCAGCCCGGCGATGCCCACCTTCACCGTCTCCACGTCGTCACCCTCCCCGGCTCGGCGTCCCGTGTCTGACGTCCCGTGTCCGACGTCCGGCGTCCCGTGCCCCTGCACCTTCCCCACCGGCGGCGGCGCACAACCTCACCCTCCCCGCGCGCTCCTCCGGCACGCCCCTCCCGCACGCCCTTCCCGTACGCCCTGACGTGCGGACACGCCGGTCCAGGCGGACGAGCGCCACCGCGTAAAGAGAGGGTCCGGCGAACGAGCCGGGGTCGTGGACCGGCGCGCCGGTTGATCTCGGTTCGCGCTGAGCTGATCGGGAAGAGTGCAACCAGTGCGCCTACCTGAGTAGGGTCGGGCGTAACAACGCATGCTTGGAGGGAGTCGCGTGGCATCTCAGCCAGCCTGGATGAACAGCCTCTTCATAGATACGGGGTCGTCGTCGTTCACCGAGTTCCTCGGCGCGCACGCGCCGAACCTGCTGCCGACCCGCGCGCAGACGCTGGCGGCCCCGGTGGGCGAGCAGATCCCGCACGCGACCACCATCGTCGCGGCGACCTGCGAGGGCGGCGTGGTGATGGCGGGCGACAGGCGGGCGACCTCCGGGAACATCATCTCGCAGCGGGACATCGAGAAGGTGTTCCGCACCGACGACTACTCCTGCATGGGCATCGCGGGCACGGCGAGCCTCGGCATCGAGGTGGCCCGCCTCTACCGGGTGGAGCTTGAGCACTACGAGAAGCGGGAAGGCCGCTCGCTGTCCACGGAGGGCAAGGCGCACCGCCTGGCCACCATGATCCGCGAGAACCTGGCGATGGCGATGCAGGGCCTGGCGGTCGTGCCGCTGTTCGCGGCCTACGACCCGGCCCGCGACGGCGGCCGGATCTTCAGCTACGACGTGGGCGGCGGGCCGTACGAGCAGTTCGGCTACCACTCGATCGGCTCGGGCTCGATCTTCGCCCGGGGCTCGCTGAAGAAGCTGTACCGGGAGAACAGCAGCGCGCAGGACGCCGTCCTGGCCTGCCTGCACGCGCTGTACGACGCGGCGGACGACGACTCCGCGACGGGCGGGCCCGACGTCACGCGGCGGATCTGGCCCGTCGTGTCGGTGATCACCGCCGACGGCTTCCGCCGCCTGCCGGACGACGAGGTCGCCGAGTTCGTCGAGTCGATGCTGGAGACGCGGATGGCGGCTCCAGAAGGCCCGACCGCCCCGCTGCGCTAACCCAAGAGAGGATCACCCCCGGTGTCCATCCCCTTCGGAGGATATGCCTCACCCGAGCAGATCATGCGGGACAGGGCGGAGTACGCCCGCAAGGGCATCGCCCGAGGCCGCAGCGTGGTCGTCATGCAGTACGCCGACGGCATCCTGTTCGTGGCGCCCAACCCGTCCAGGGCGCTGCACAAGATCAGTGAGATCTACGACCGCATCGGCTTCGCCGCGGTCGGGCGGTACAACGAGTTCGAGTCGCTGCGGCTCGCCGGCATCCGTTACGCCGACATCAACGGCTACACCTTCAACCGCAGCGACGTCACCGGGCGCGGCCTGGCCAACCTGTACGCCCAGCACCTCGGCATGATCTTCACCGAGTCGATCAAGTCGCTCGAGGTCGAGATCGTCGTGGCCGAGGTCGGCGACGGGCCCGAGGACGACCAGATCTACCGGCTCACCTTCGACGGCTCGGTCTTCGACGAGCAGGGCATGGCCGTGATCGGCGGCCAGGCCGAAGCCGTGGCGGGGCGGCTCAAGGAGCGCTACCAGGAGGGGCTGCCGCTGCCGCGGGCGCTCGACGCCGCACTGGCCGCCCTCACCGAGCCCGGCGGCGAGCGTCCGCCCGCGACGCAGCTCGAGGTCGCCGTGCTCGACCGGGCCCGGGAGCACCGCAAGTTCCTGCGCCTGACCCCCCCGCGCCTGGAGCGGATCCTGCGGGAGGGCCGGGAGGGCGGCGGAGGCGCCGCGGGCGAGACGCCCGCGGACGACGCCACCGCCGAGCACGCCCCCGACACCACTCCCGCGGTGCCGCCGCCCACGGCTCCGCCGATCGCCCCCGAGGGCGACATCGACACGGGTTCCGGCGAGTAGGGTTCCTCCTCGCCGTACGCGCGCCGGCGCCGCGTCCCCTCCCCGGGGGCGCGGCGCCGCCGCGTCTCCAGCCGCCTCGGGGATCGGGCGGCCTCAGGGATTCCGGCTCAACCAAAGCCCTGTTTCGGTAGTCTCACCCGGTTGTGACGACATTTGATCTTTTCCGGCGTGCGGGCCTCCCGGCCGCCGCCGTCGCCCTCCTGTCGCTGACCGCCTGCTCCGGCTCCTCCGGCGCCACGGCCACGGCCACCGCCACGGTGACCGTGACGGCCCCGGCCTCCCCGGCGGAGCCGTCCGGTAGCACCCCGGAGGCCTCGCAGAGCCCCGGCACATCGGACACCCCAGAAGCCACCACCCCCGCGCCCCGGACGACGGAGAAGGCCGGCCCGCCGATCACCGCCGCGACGCCCGGCATCTTCGGCGAGACCTTCCAGTCGGACCCCGGGCACGACTTCACCAAGGGCCTCAGCCCGAGCAGGGACGGCGTGCTGCGCGGGCAACTGGTCACCATGCAGGACGAGAACGTGGCGGAGTACCGGCCGATCAAGTTCGTGCCGGAGGTCGGCGGCAGCACGAACGGCCACTTCGAAGGGCCGCCCGAGGGCGACGTGATGGCCTTCGCCGCGCCCCTCGCGAAGGACGTCGTGTTCCTCAGCGCCGTCGGATGCAAGGGGAACGACCAGACGATCAACAGCCGTTATCTGGGCACGCAGCACTGCTCCCGGGACAAGCTGATCCTCCGGGCCGACGCCGGTGACCTGCGGGCACTCATCACGGTGCGGAGGAGTCAGATCGTCAAGGTGGTGGAGATTTACGCCCCCTGAGCCCGTCGCCGCCGCATTCCCCCGCCTGATCACTGTTCGGCCGCCGGTTCCGGGGAATAGGGTGAGGTGATGGATCGACGCATATTCGGGCTGGAGAACGAGTACGGCGTCACCTGTACGTTCCGCGGGCAGCGGAGGCTGTCGCCGGACGAGGTGGCGCGGTACCTGTTCCGGCGAGTGGTGTCCTGGGGCCGATCGAGCAACGTCTTCCTACGCAACGGCGCACGTCTCTACCTGGACGTGGGCAGCCATCCCGAGTACGCCACCCCTGAGTGTGACAACGTCGTGGAGCTGGTGACCCACGACAAGGCGGGGGAGCGGATCCTGGAGGGTCTCCTCGTAGACGCCGAGAAGCGGCTCCGCGAGGAGGGCATCGCGGGAGACATCTACCTGTTCAAGAACAACACCGACTCGGCCGGCAACTCCTACGGCTGCCACGAGAACTACCTCGTGGGCCGGCACGGGGAGTTCGGGCGGCTGGCCGACGTCCTGATCCCTTACCTGGTGACGCGGCAGATCATCTGCGGCGCGGGCAAGGTGCTGCAGACCCCGCGCGGAGCCGTCTACTGCGTCTCCCAGCGGGCCGAGCACATCTGGGAGGGCGTCTCCTCGGCGACCACCCGGTCCCGGCCGATCATCAACACCCGCGACGAGCCGCACGCGGACGCCGAGCGGTTCCGCCGCCTGCACGTCATCGTGGGCGACTCGAACATGAGCGAGACCACCATGCTGCTCAAGGTCGGCGCCACCGACCTGGTGCTGCGCATGATCGAGGCCGGAATCGTGATGCGGGACCTGTCCCTGGAGAACCCGATCAGGGCGATCCGGGAGGTGTCCCACGACATGACCGGGCGGCGCCGGGTGCGCCTCGCCAACGGCAGGGAGGCGTCGTCCCTGGAGATCCAGCAGGAGTACCTCACCAAGGCGCGCGACTTCGTCGACCGCCGAGGCGGGGACGAGACCGCCAAGCGGGTGCTGGAGCTGTGGGAACGCACGCTGCGCGCGGTCGAGACCGGCGACCTCGACCTCGTCTCGCGGGAGATCGACTGGGTCACCAAGTACCAGATGATTGAACGTTACAGGCAGAAGTACGACCTGCCGCTGTCCTCGCCCAGGGTGGCGCAGCTCGACCTCGCCTACCACGACGTCCACCGCAAGCGCGGCCTGTTCTACCTCCTGCAGAAGAGGGGAGCGGTCGAGAGGGTGGCCGACGACGTCCGGATCTTCGAGGCCAAATCGGTTCCGCCGCAGACCACGCGGGCCAAGCTGCGCGGAGAGTTCATCCGCAAGGCGCAGGAGAAGCGGCGTGACTTCACCGTTGACTGGGTCCACCTGAAGCTCAACGACCAGGCCCAGCGGACGGTGCTGTGCAAGGATCCGTTCCGCAGCGTGGACGAGAGGGTCGACAAGCTCATCGCGGGTATGTGATCTCTTACACCGCTCTGACGGCGGGTTCGGGTAGCCTGGCCCGGACCCGCTGTCTGTTTGAGGATTCCCATATGCGCCGTCGTACGGCACTCGTCGCCGCCCTGCCTCTCCTGCTCGCCGCCGCCTGCGGAACCGCGCAGAAGAGCACGTCCACCGCGAGCCCCGCCTCCAGCGGCCAGGCGGCCGCCTCGGCCATCAAGGTGACCGGTGAGGCCGGCCAGAAGCCGACCCTGACCTTCCCCTCGGGCAAGCCCTCTCTCACCTCGGCCTCTATCAAGGTCCTCGAGGGTCAGGGGACGCCCGCCGTGGACGGTGACGTCCTCACCGCGAAGGTCACGGTCTACAACTGGGACGGCAAGGAGAACAAGGCGGCCGGTTCCGACTACGACCAGGGCAAGTCGGAGTTCGTGACGGTCAGCCCGCAGCTGCCCAAGGCGCTGCACGAGGCGCTGGTCGGCGCCAAGCCCGGCGGCCGGGTGATGGCCGTGGTCGCCAAGGACAACCTCTCCGCCGACCAGGTCACCCAGGCCAAGCAGCAGGGCCAGGACTTCGACAGCACCTCCCAGGTGCTGGTCATCGACGTCGTCTCGGCCACGCTGAAGTCGGTCCAGGGCACCGCGGTCGACCCGGGGGTCACCGGCGTCAAGCTGGACGGCTCCGCCGGCGACAAGGCCCCCGGCCTGACCACCAAGACCAGCGAGAAGGCCCCGAAGAAGCTCACGGTCAAGACCGTGATCAAGGGCGGCGGCCCGGAGGTGAAGGCCGACCAGACGGTCCTCGCCCACTACGTCGGCAAGATCTGGGGCACCGACAAGAAGTTCGACTCCAGCTGGGACCGCGGCCAGCCCGCGACGTTCGCCCTCAACCAGGTCGTCAAGGGCTGGGCGCAGGGCCTGACCGGCGTCCCGGTCGGCAGCCGCGTGCTCCTGACGATCCCGCCGGACCTCGGCTACGGCAAGAAGGGCAACGAGCAGGGCGGCATCAAGGGCACCGACACCCTCGTCTTCGTCGTCGACGTTCTCGGCGCCGCCTGACCGCACCCCGCCCCGGCCCCGCCCGCTCGCCGGGCGGGACGCCGGATGGGAGCCGGCCGCGTGGGTGCCTTCGCCTCGCCGGAGGCACCCGGCGCCCCCGCCAGGTCCGGGCACGTGGCCGTCGGATCAGCGACGGATCAGCGGGCGATCTCGTAGGCGTCGCCGTAGACCTTCCAGCGCAGCGGAGGGTCGAGGTCGAGGTTGCCGCTCCTGAGGAACACCCGCTGGGCCGTGTCGACCCGGCTGGTGTCGGCGTGCGCCTCCTCGGTCCTCATCGCCGCCTTCCGGGCGTCGAGGAACGCGTTGAGATAGGTCACCTCGTCGCCGCCCTGGGCGGGGGTCCTCGCCTTTCTCATGGCCGTCGCCCGGATGCCGCCGAAGCTGACCGGGTCGGCGCCGGGACCGTGCATGACCATCGCGTCGTAGTAGACGAACTGGCCGAGGGCGCGCAGGCCGTCGGCCTCGGCCCGCGCGACGGCCGGGCCGAAGTAGACCCGGTCGCGTTCGTCGTCCTGAGCCCGCCGGAAGACCGGGTCGGCCGCGGCGGCGCGCCAGGCCTTCACGAAGCCGGGGCCGAGTCCCCGGTGCGAGTCGGTGCCGTTCACCTGCCGCAGCGCCGGCAGATATCCCGCGAGCGGGTTCCCGGGCCTGCGCCTGGTGTAGAGGACGACCAGGCCGAGCATGTCACCGGTGCCGGAGCAGAACCCGATGATCCCCGCCGTGTAGCCGCGCCCGTCGTCGATGTCCTCGATGTACGCGTACTGCGCTTTCCAGTCGAGTGACGAGTTCTCCGCGCTGGAGACGAGCTCCATCGCGATCTCCTTCTTTCTCGTGTCCGTGAGGCCGGTCGGCGCGGGCCGTACGGTGATCGACAGGGCGGGCCCGGGGGACGCGCCCGGGCCGGGCGCCGCGTGCGCGCCCGGCGCCGCCGTCGCGGGGGCGACGGCCGCGAGTGCGGTGACGGCCGCGAGGGCCGGCAGCAGCACCGCCCGCCGGGGGACAGGCCTGATGAGGGGGGATTTCACGCGTGTCGCTCCGATCTCCGCCCGCGCCGGTACGGCCGCGGGAGATCCGCAGCTTACGACCTAGACTCCCGCTGTGGTGAGCGACGACCTGGAGTCGATGAGCGCGCTGGGCGATCCGGTGCGGCGGGCGCTGTACCGGTTCGTGAGCGAGCGGGGGCGGGACGTGGGCCGCAACGAGGCGGCCGAGGCCGTCGGGATCCAGCGCACGCTGGCGGCCTTCCATCTCGACAAACTGGTGGAGGCGGGCCTGCTGGAGGCGGGCTTCAGGCGGCTCACCGGCCGGACTGGGCCGGGCAGCGGGCGCCCGGCCAAGGTCTACCGGCGGGCGCGGGAGGAGCGGTCCGTGAGCCTGCCGCCCCGCGACTACCGCACGCTCGCGCTCGTGCTGGCCGAGACCGTCGACCTCCTGGGTGGTGAGGAGAAGGCCGAGGAGGCCGCCCGCCGGGCCGGGGAGCGCCTGGCCTCCGTGGCGCCCTCCGGGGACGCCTCCGGCGAGGCCGGAGATCTCGTGGAGGTGCTGCGGGAGCGGGGTTACGAGCCGTACGAGGAGGAGGGGCGGATCCGGCTGCGCAACTGTCCATTCCACGTGCTGGCGGAGACCCATCCGGTGCTCGTTTGCTCGATGAACCTCGCGCTGTGCCGGGGACTACTGGCCGGGCTGGGCGAGACGGGGATCACCGCGATGCTCGACCCCCGCCCGGAGGAGTGCTGCGTCGCCTTCGGCCCGGGCGCCATCTCCCAGAGCGCCGCCTCTTCTAAAAACAATGAAGATTGATTTAGAATCGGGGCATGCATCTCGCCCAGCTCAACATCGCCCGTTTACGGGAGCCCATCGACTCGCCCGCGCTGACCGGCTTCCTCGAGGCCCTGGAACCGATCTACCAGGTGTCGGACTCGGCGCCCGGCTTCGTCTGGCGCATGCAGGAGGGCAATCTGGCCACGGACCTGATCCAGTACGAGAACGACCGGCTGCTGCTCGTGAACCTCTCGGTCTGGGAGTCCCGCGAGACGTTGTGGAACTTCGCCTACCGCAGCGCCCATCTGGAGGTGATGCGGCGCCGCCGGGAGTGGTTCCACCGGATGGCCGAGCCGTACCTGGTGCTGTGGTGGGTGCCCGAGGGGCACCTTCCGACAGTCGACGAGGCCATGGCACGCCTGAGCGTCCTCCGGGCCGAAGGGGCGGGCCCGGAGGCGTTCACGTTCCGTGAGTTCTACGGGAGCAGCGAGGCGGCGTGCCGCCCGGCGGCGGCGGAGGTGAGGAAGTAGGCGAGGTCCTCCTCCAGGCCGCGGCCCATCGTCGACAGCCGCACGGGTGACGCCTTCAGCGCCTCGTGCAGGCCGTCCACCGGCACCGTGACGATCTCGTGCCGGCCGGCGAGGGCCGTGGCCTGCTCGCGTACGGTCACCCCGAACGCGCCGGGCAGGTCGGGCACGACGACCTGGGCCGGGACCAGCGCCACGCGGCCGTACGCGGTGATCGAGTGGTGCGACACCCCGACGTGCCGCTCGCGCAGGTCGCCCTCACTCACCCTGAGCGCGGCCACGGGCCGCCCGGACAGCACGGCGGCGGCGTTCACCGCCTCGCCCGCGGAGACGCCGGAGAACCCCCAGCGGGTGCCGGTGCCGAGGTTGCCCGGGCCCTGCGCCACCACCGCGACGTCGGCGTGGAGCACGTGGCGGGCCGCGAGGAGACCGGTGTGCAGCGTGACCGCCTCGACGTCACCGCCGAACGACTGGCCGGTCGTCACGACCCCGCACAGCCACTCCACCTCCCGCAGCTTCGCGCACGACATGGAGAACCAGGCCGGCAGCGCCCCGCCGTCCTGCATCACGTACGCCACCCTGATCCCCGGTGAGCCCGCCGGGGTGTCCGGGAGGGAGCCCGCGTACAGGCCGCACAGGATCGCCGGCAGCGCGGAGTGCAGGTCGGCGACCACGACCGGCATGCCGTCGACGGAGTCGGCCTCGCGCAGCGCCTCGTGGTGGGGGGAGCCCTGCTCGTCCGCGCCGAGCACGGTGGCCTGCAGGGGGGTGTAGCGTGCCTTCACAAGGTGGCCGGGGCCGGAAGGATCTTGCGGCAAACGGTCCGGGACGGCCACCACCATGGCGTACCCTCCCGTACCGAGGCCCATGGCGAGGGCGGTCGTGTTGAGCAGGACGGTGTCGCCCACCTCAGGGCGTCCGACGAGCGGGGGATAGGCGAGTGCCCGGCACTCGCCTTCGGCGACGGCGACGTCGAGTTCCACCGCCCCCGGCCACTCGCGCCGAACCCGCACCACCTCGCCCTTGCGCCATCTGATCACGCCGGAAAGGGTAGCGTTTCCGACGGAAGGGAGGCCCGATGTCGCGGCGGAAGACCGAGCGGCTGCTCAATCTGGTGATCTGCCTGCTCGCGACGCGGCGGCCGCTGAGCGCGGAGCAGATCCGGCAGGCCGTGCCTGGGTACGACCCGGACAACGACGAGGCCTTCCAGCGCATGTTCGAGCGCGACAAGAACGAACTGCGCGAGATCGGCATCCCGATCGAGGTCCACAAGGACCCGTGGGAGGACGACCCCGGCTACCGGATCAGCCGCGAGTCCTACGAGCTGCCCGAGATCACGCTGGAGCCGGACGAGGCGGCCGTCATCGGCCTGGCCGCCCAGGTGTGGCAGCGGGCCAGCCTGGCGGAGGCCGCCAGCGGAGCCCTGCTGAAGCTCACGGCCGGAGGCGTGCACGCCGACCTCCCGGAGAGCCCCCTGGAGCTGCGGGTGGACACCCGCGACCCGGCGTTCCCCGCCCTGTGGGAGGCCGTGCGGGACAGGCGGGCCGTGACGTTCGACTACCGCTCGGCCGGCAGCGAGTCGGTGCTCCGGCGCACGGTCGAGCCGTGGGGCGTCGTCAGCCGGCGCGGCAGGTGGTATCTCGTCGGCCACGACCGCGACCGCGGCGCGCCCCGGGTCTTCCGCCTCAGCCGGATCACCGGGGCCGTCTCCACTCTCGGGCGGCCGGGCGCCTTCACCGTCCCCGAGGAGCTCGACCTGCGGTCGATGGTGGGCTACCAGGACCTGCCCACGGAGCGGGTCGCGCTGGTGCGCGTGCGCAAGGGGACCTGTCTCGGGCTGCGCCACGCCGCCCAGGCCGTACGGACCGGGCCGGAGGAGTGGGACGAGGCCGAGGTGACCTTCGCCGACCCCGAGCGCCTGGCGGGCTGGCTCGCGAGCCTCGGCCGCAACGCCGTGGTGGTCGAGCCGCCGGACGCCCGCGAGGCCGTGATCCGCCGTCTGAAGGGGGCCCTGCAGTGAGCTCGGACCGGCTGCCGCGGCTGCTCGCGCTCGTGCCGTACCTGATGTCGCACCCGGGCGCGCAGGTGCCCGAGGTGGCGCGCCTGTTCGGCCTGTCGGAGAAGCAGCTCGTCGACGACCTCCAGCTCGTCTGGATGTGCGGCCTGCCCGGGCACACCCCGGGCGACCTGATCGACGTCTCGTGGGACGGCGGCGAGATCCTCATCGACAACGCCGACGCGATCGCCCGCCCGCTGAAGCTCGGCGTGGACGAGGCGAGTGCCCTGCTCGTCGCGCTGCGCATGCTCGACGAGCTGCCCGAGTTCCAGGACCGCGACGTGCTCGGACGGGTCATCGCGAAGCTGGAGCAGGCGGCCGGCGAGGGCGCCGCCACGGTGAGCAGCCAGGTCCAGGTGGAGATCGGCGCGGCCCCGGACGCCCACGCGGTCATCACCGACGCCGCCCGGCGGGGCCGGAGGCTCTCGCTGCGCTACTACGTGCCGGGCCGTGACGAGATCACCCCCAGGGAGGTCGACCCGCTGCGGGTGGTGCTCGTGGACGGGCAGCACTACCTGGAGGGCTGGTGTTACCGCGCGGAGGCGATGCGGATGTTCCGCGTCGACCGGATCATGGACGTCGAGGTGCTTGACGTCGCCGCCGACCCACCGGCCGAGGCGGAGCCGATGGACGTCACCCGGGGCGTCTTCCGGCCGTCGGACGGCGACGAGGTGGTGGAGCTGGAGCTCACCCCCGCCGGGCGCTGGGTCGCGGAGTACTACCCGTGCGAGGAGGTCGCCGAGCTGGGGGAGGGCCGCCTGCGCGTATCGTTGCGGGGTCGTGACCAGTCCTGGCTCGTACGGCTCGCGCTCCGGCTGGGCGACAGCGGCCGGGTGGTGTCCCCGGCGTCGCTGGCCGATCGGGTGTCGGCCGCCGCCACAGAGGCGCTGGCCGCCTACGAGACGGCCGTCTGACCTCGGCACCCCGTCTGACCTGCGAGAGGACCGGCATGACCTGGATCTTCGCCCTCACCGGGGCGGCCGTGGCCGGGCTCGCCGTCCTCGCCTGGCCGGCCGCCCGGGTGTTCGCCGCGGCGCGGGCGCTGCGGGCCGAGGTCGACCTGGCCAGAAGCCGCGTCCGGGCCCGGGAGGAGGCGTTTTCCAAGATCAGCCCAACAGCCGATCCGGACAGCAGGTGAACTTCAGGCCGTTCTGCGCGTACGATCGGTGGAGTAGGTACGGCCCTCGCGGTAAGGACACGACATGCCCAACCTCGGACCCATGGAATGGATCCTGATCCTCCTGGTTCTGATCCTTCTTTTCGGCGCCAAGAAGCTCCCCGACACCGCGAAGGCTCTGGGGCAGTCGCTGCGCCTGTTCAAGAAGGAGACCAGCAAGCTGAGCGACGAGGACGAGGCGAAGCAGGCCACGGTGCGGGCCGAGGCCGAGACCGTCGCCCCGCCGCCGGCGCAGATCCCGCCGGCCACCCCGTCGGTCGAGGAGCGGCTGCGCGCGCTGGAGGAGGAGAACCGGAAGCTGCGCGAGACGCAGCAGCCGGTGAGCTCGCAGAACGAGCCGCGTTCCAACTAGCCACGCCGCACACCCCCATCGATCCCAGGACGAGCTAGATGGCGCTGCTGAAACGGTCGACCCCCGTCACGTCCACGTCGGAGGACGGGCGGATGACGCTCATGGAGCATCTCCGCGAGCTGCGCAACCGGCTGGTCAAGGCCATCCTGGCGGTGGTCGTCGGAACCGCTGTCGGGTTCATCTACTTCGACCCGATCTGGAACTTCCTCAAGCAGCCGTACTGCCGCCTGCCGCAGGCCCACCAGTTCAACAAGGACCAGTGCATCCTTGTGGTGAACGGAGTCTTCGACTCGTTCTTCGTGAACCTCAAGGTCGCGGTGATGTTCGGCCTGGTGGTGTCGGCGGTGTTCTGGATCTACCAGCTCTGGGCCTTCGTGACCCCGGGCCTGTACCAGAACGAGCGCCGGTACACCGTGGCGTTC
Source organism: Microbispora cellulosiformans (assembly GCF_008728085.1). Taxonomy (NCBI): domain Bacteria; kingdom Bacillati; phylum Actinomycetota; class Actinomycetes; order Streptosporangiales; family Streptosporangiaceae; genus Microbispora; species Microbispora cellulosiformans. The sequence continues at coordinate 246,079 of NZ_VYTZ01000006.1, forward strand.
CTCGGCCTCTCCGTGCCGCTGTTCACGGCCGGAGCGGCCCTGGCCTACATCACCATGGACAAGGGCCTGGCGCTGCTGCTCGGCTTCGCGCCCGACGGCACGCTGACCCTGGTGAGCATCAACGAGTACCTCAGCTTCGCGCTGGCGATGCTCATCATCTTCGGTATCTCCTTCCTGATGCCGCTGCTGCTGGTGTTCCTCAACGTCATCGGCGTCGTGCGCTATCGGATGGTGTCGAAGCACACCCGCATGGTCGTGTTCCTGATGTTCGTCTTCGCGGCCGTCGCGACGCCGAGCCAGGACCCCATCACCATGCTTGCCCTGGCGCTCCCGATGATCGCGTTGTTCTTCGTCGCGATGGCCTTCATGTACTTCCACGACAAGAGGCGCGACGCCGCCGACGCGGCGCACGCACGTGCCATCGAAGAGGAGCTCGACGGGCCGTCCGCCACCGCGGACTCGGCCTCGGTCGACGCCCGGGACTGACCGAGGATTCCTCTGGTGCCGCCGCGTGGGCGGCGGTAGGTTCCGCCTGTGCGCGATGAGCTCGTCGTCCTGGTGAACCCCGCCGCCCGGGGCGGCCGTACGCTGCGCCTGCTCGCCCCGGTGCTGCGCCGGCTGCGCGCGGGAGGCCGGCCGGTCTCGGTGGTCGTCGGGACCTCGGCGGCCGACGCGCTCGACCGGGCCCGCGCCGCCGTCGCGGCCGGCCCCGCCGCACTCGTCGCCTTCGGCGGCGACGGCCTGGTCCACCTCGCCGTACAGGCTGTGGCGGGAACGTCCGTTCCGCTCGGCATCGTGCCCGCGGGCACCGGCAACGACATCGCCGCCGCCCTCGGCGTGCCCCGCCGGGACCTCCTCGCCGCGGCGGACGTCGTGACCCGCGGCGCGTCCAGGGCCGTGGACGCGGGCAGGACCGGCACGGGGGAGTGGTTCGCGGGGGTCCTCGCCTGCGGGTTCGACTCCCGCGTCAACGAACGGGCCAACGTCATGACGTGGCCGCCCGGAATGGCCAAGTATCTTGTCGCGCTCGCGCGGGAACTGCGCTCGTTCACGCCGATCCCGTTCCGGATCACCCTCGACGGCGAGACCGTCGAACGCGAGGCGATGCTCGTGGCGGTGGCCAACACCCGCTCGTACGGCGCCGGGATGCGGGTGTGTCCAGACGCCCGGCCCGACGACGGCCTGCTCGACGTGCTCGTGCTCGGAGCGATCCCCAAGGGGGAGTTCCTCCGCACGTTCCCCCGGGTCTACCGGGGCACCCACGTCGGCCACCCCGCGGTGACCCTGCGGCGGGCCCGCCGGGTGGAGATCGAGGCCCCGGACACCGTCGCGTACGCGGACGGCGAGCGGATCGGCCCGGTCCCCCTCAGCTGCGCGGTCGAGCCCGCCGCCCTCCACGTCCTGACCCCCGAATCTACAACGTAAAGACCGCAAGACTGGAGCGAACCGGAGGGGCGCGCCGCCGATCTGGACTGAGGAGCGAGGGACGAGCGACGAGGGAAGCGCTTATGGCGCGCCTCCGGCACGACATGGCGGAAGTGAGCGCCCCGATGGTGAAGCGGGAAGCACGCTCCCCGGCGGTGTAGCGGGTATCGGTAGGGTTGACGTATGAGTACGCCAGCGGAACGCTACGCCGCTTTCCGTGAGGGGCAGTCCGGTGCCGGGCCGGCTCTCGCCTCGTTCCGCGAACTTTACGACTTCGAGCTCGACGAGTTCCAGATCGACGCCTGCCAGGCGCTGGAGGCGGGGGACGGCGTGCTGGTGGCCGCGCCCACCGGGTCGGGCAAGACGGTGGTGGGGGAGTTCGCCGTCCATCTGGCCCTGGAGCAGGGCCGCAAGTGCTTCTACACCACGCCGATCAAGGCGTTGTCCAACCAGAAGTACAACGACCTGGTCCGGCGGTACGGCGCGCGCAAGGTCGGCCTCCTCACCGGTGACAACAGCGTCAACGGCGAGGCCCCGATCGTCGTGATGACCACCGAGGTCCTGCGCAACATGTTGTACGCGGGGTCGAACACGCTGACCGGTCTCGCGTACGTCGTGATGGACGAGGTGCACTACCTCGCCGACCGGTTCCGCGGCGCGGTGTGGGAGGAGGTCATCATCCACCTGCCGGAGTCGGTGCGGGTGGTGGCCCTGTCGGCGACGGTCAGCAACGCCGAGGAGTTCGGCGAGTGGCTGGGCGAGGTGCGTGGCGACACCACGGTCATCGTCGACGAGCACCGGCCGGTGCCGCTGTGGCAGCACATGCTGGTCGGCAACCGGATGTACGACCTGTTCGTCAACGAGGGCGACGGCGTCCTGCGGGTGAACCCGTCCCTGATGCGGATCTCCCGTGACGAGATGCGGCTGGCGCAGGCCCGGGGCAGGCGGGGCTATTCGCGGCCCGGCCGGGGCACGACCCCGAGCCGCTCCGACGTGATCGAGAAGCTCGACGCCGAGGGCCTGCTTCCGGCGATCACCTTCATCTTCTCCCGCAACGGCTGCGACGCCGCGGTCATGCAGTGTCTCTACTCCGGGCTGCGCCTCACCACCCAGCCCGAGAGCCACGAGATCCGCCAGATCGTGGACGAGCGGACGGCCCACCTGCCCGACGAGGACCTCGCGGTGCTCGGCTACCTCGAATGGCGCGACTGCCTGGAGCGCGGCCTCGCGGCCCACCACGCGGGCATGCTCCCCGCGTTCAAGGAGGTCGTCGAGGAGCTGTTCACGAAGGGCCTGGTGAAGGCGGTCTTCGCGACCGAGACGCTGGCGCTCGGCATCAACATGCCGGCCAGGTCGGTGGTGATCGAGAAGCTGGACAAGTGGAACGGCGAGACCCACGCCGACCTCACTCCGGGGGAGTACACCCAGCTCACCGGCCGGGCCGGGCGGCGCGGCATCGACATCGAGGGCCACGCGGTGGTGGTCTGGCAGCCCGGGATGGACCCCCTCGCGGTCGCCGGCCTCGCGGGCACCCGCACCTATCCGCTGCGCTCCAGCTTCAAGCCCTCGTACAACATGGCGGTCAACCTCGTCGGGCAGGTCGGCCGGGAGCGGGCGCGGACGCTGCTCGAGGACTCCTTCGCCCAGTTCCAGGCCGACAGGGCCGTGGTCGGGCTGGCCCGCCAGCTCCGCAAGGCGGAGCACGCCCTGGAGGGCTACTCCGAGGCGATGACCTGCCATCTCGGCGACTTCCAGGAGTACGCGGCGATGCGCAGGCGGCTCTCGGACCGTGAGGCGGAGCTGTCGCGCCAGCGGGGCGCGGCACGGCGGGCCCAGGCCGTGCAGTCCCTTGAGGAGCTCAAGCCCGGGGACGTCATCCGGGTGCCGGGCGGGCGGCGCGCGGGCATCGCGGTCGTGCTCGACCCGGGCACCAACGCCCGGGGTCACGAGGGGCCGGCGCCGCTCGTGCTGACGATCGGCAAGCAGGTGAAGCGGCTGTCGGCGGCCGACTTCCCGGTGCCGGTGGAGCCCGTCGACACGATCAGGATCCCCAAGGGCTTCAACCCCCGCTCGCCCAAGGAGCGGGCCAACCTCGTCTCGACCGTGCACGCGAAGCTGGGCGACCGCGACCTCGGCAAGCCGCCCCGGGCCCGCGACCACGCGGCGGAGGACGAGGAGATCCTCCAGCTGCGCCGCGAGCTGCGGCAGCATCCTTGTCACGGCTGCGACCAGCGGGAGGACCACGCCCGCTGGGCCGAGCGCTACTACAAGCTGCTCCGCGAGACCGAGGGCCTGCGCCGCCGGGTCGAGGGACGCTCCCACGTCATCGCGCGGACCTTCGACCGGGTCTGCGGGGTGCTCGACCAGCTCGGCTACCTGGAGGGCGAGACCGTCACCCAGGAGGGCCGCAGGCTCGCCTCCCTCTACACCGAGCTCGACCTGCTCACCTCCGAGTGCCTGCGGTCCGGAGTGTGGGACCGGCTCGACCCCGCCGAGCTGGCCGCCTGCGTGTCGGCGCTGGTCTACGAGTCGCGGCAGTCCGACGACATGCGCAGCCCCAAGATCCCGGCCGGCGCGGCCCGGGACGCGCTCGCGGAGATGGTGCGCCTGTTCGGCGAGCTGGAGGGCATCGAGCAGGACCACGGCCTGTCGTTCGTCCGCGAGCCCGACGTCGGCTTCGCCTGGGCGGCCTTCCGGTGGGCCAAGGGCCACAGCCTCGATGCCGTGCTGACCGACTGCGACCTCGCGGCGGGCGACTTCGTCCGCTGGATCAAGCAGCTGCTCGACCTGCTCGGGCAGATCAGGGAGGCCGCTCCCCGGGGTGGCAAGGTCGCGGAGAACGCCGGCAAGGCCGTCGACGCCATGCGCCGCGGAGTCGTCGCCTACTCCTCCGTGAGCTGATCACTGCGCCGGGCCCGGCGCCGCCGCGTCACGCCACGCTGACAGTCTGCGGTACGGCCCCCGTGGTGGTCTGTGTGGCGGTCGCGGGGACGGTCGCGGGGACGCGGCCGTACCAGCGGATGGCCCGCCGGTTCAGCCGGGTGGGCTCGCCCGCGAGCGTGAGGTCCGGCAGCCGGCGCAGGACCGCCGGAAGGGCGATCTGCGCCTCCAGCCGGGCCAGCGGGGCCCCGAAGCAGAAGTGCGGGCCCGCGCTGAAGGAGAGCGAGTGGTTGCCGGGCCGGTCGGGCCGGAACTCCTGGGGCGAGTCGAAGCGCCGGGGGTCGCGGTTCACCGCGCCGAGGAGGATCAGGATCTCGGCGTCCGGCGGCAGCGTTGTGCCGGCGACCTGCATCGTGGAGGTCGCCCGGCGCACGGTGAACTGCGACGGCGCGTCCCAGCGCAGCAGCTCCTCGACGTACGGCTGCGCGAACCCGTCGTCCGCGCGCAGCCGGGCCGCGTGCTCCGGGTGCCGGAGCAGGTGCAGCAGGCCGTTCGCCAGCAGGTACGCGGTCGAGTCGAGCGCGGCGGCCATCAGCAGCACCAGGTGGGACAGGATCTCCTGGGCGGTGAGGGCCGTCCGGTCGCGGTCGTGGGCGGCGATGAGCGCGCTCGGCAGGTCGTCCGCCGGCCTGCGGCGCCGGGCGGCGACGAGGTCGGTCATGTACGCCTCGATCTCCCGCGTCGTCCGGTTCCCCCGCTCCAGCTCCTCGGGCTGCGGAGACGCCTCCATCACGATCAGCAGGTCTCCGGCGCGCTCCTCGAACCAGCGGTGGTCGGAAGGCGGCACGCCGAGGATGTGACACATGATCCACACCGGCAGGGGCAGCGCGAAGTCCTTCACGAGGTCGGCGACGCCGTCGTCGGCGCATCGTCCGGCGACGCCGTCGGCCAGCCGGTCCGACTGCTCGCGGACGAAGCCGCGCAGGTCCGCCACCCGTCGCGCGCTGAACCAGCCGGCGAGCAGGGGGCGGACGCGGCCGTGGTCCGGAGGGTCGGTCAGCAGCACCGTCTCGGTCAGCAGCGTCGCGGCCCGGTTCGTCCGCCAGGCCGGCCAGTCACGGTCCAGGCGCGCCTCGTTCACCACGGAGATGGAGGGGTCGCGCAGGATCTGGTTGGCCGCGTCGTAGCCGACCACGACGAACATGCTGTCGGTCACCTGCACGACCGGGCCGTGCTCGTGCAACGCCTGATACGCCGGGTAGGGATCCTCGATCCCCTCGGGGCCCATGAGCCATGCCAGGGCGGACTGCAGGTCCATCCTGGTCACCTCCTTGTCGTCGTCATCGGTCTCATGCGTCCGGTGCTACCGCGACCGCGGCGTCCTGTGGCCGTACCGCGGTCAGCCGGTCGCCGGGTGTGAGGCGGGCCGCCCGCAGGACGATGTCGGCGGCCCGCGCGACGCCCCCGGCCTGCCGGAGCCGGTCGCCCCAGTGCCGGCTGCGCCGCCGGTGGGAATCGCCGGACAGCAGCCGGAGCAGCTTGGCGGAGACCTCGGCGGCGTCGAAGGCGGGCGGCCTGTCCAGGGCGAGCCCGACGCCGGAGTCCACGGCGCGGGCCGCCAGGTCGTAGCAGTCCAGCCAGAACGGCATGACCAGCATGGGCTGCCCGCAGTAGAGGGCCTCGTGGAAGATGTTGTTGCCGCCGTGGCAGACGACGGCGCGCACGTGCGGGTGGGTGAGCACCCCGAAGTGGTCCGGCACCCACTCGACCGTACGGACGTTGGCCGGCAGTTCGGCGGGCAGCAGCGCCCGCTGGTCGGCGGGCAGTTTCCACAGCACCTGGTTGCCGGGGCCGATCCGCCGCAGCGCCTCGGTGAACTCCCGCAGCCGGTCGGCGGACAGCTTGATCAGGGTGCCCATGTTCACGTACACGACGGACTCGTGCCGGTCGAGCCAGCCGCTCAGCTCGTCGTCCCGGTCCGCCTGGGCCGGCGCCGGCGGGATCACGGCGCCCACCATGTGCAGGTGCGGGGGAGCAGGGAAGGGATGTTCCAGCCCGAAGACGGAGTAGCCGAGCACCGCGACGGCGTCGTCGCTGTGCCGTTCCGGGTCGGCGAAGACGTTGGCGATGCCGTGTGCCCGCCGCTCGCGGGCGGCCGTGAGGTCGGCGCAGCGCACCATCGCCGCCCGCATCCGGATCCGGAACGCGACGTTGGCGATCCGCTGGGTGCCGCTCAGCCGGAGTGGCAGGCCGGACGTCGGGGTCGGGTAGCTCCACGGCAGCCGCCCGAGGTACACCCCGCTCGGGGGGAAGGCGATGCTCAGCACGTACGGCACCCCGCGCGCGCAGGCCGCGTCGATCGCGCCGACGTTCAGGTTGTCGATCACCATCAGACGGGGACGGATCCGGTCGATCTGCTCCAGGGTGTGCCGGAAGAACGTCCGCAGCACCGCCCTGTCACGCACCAGCCGCGCCAGTGCCACCGTGCCGGCGGTGGTCCGCGGGCCCCGGGTCATGGCGGCGTACATCGCGCCGTCGACTTTGATCATCTTTTCGCCGCAGGAATGGAACGAGATCGGGCTGCCCGCGCCCGCCGCGTCCACCGGCCGCCGGGCGTCCTCCTCGGAGGCGAAATGCAGATCCGGAGTATTCCGGCGGGACAGTTCTCCGGCGATTGAGACAAGTGGATTCAGCAACCCGGAGTGTGCCGCCGCGGCGAAGAGGATGGGGCGCCGATCTGGTGTGATGCGCATTCCCGAATTGGCCACATTTGGCACGTTAAGCGGGGTCAGAAGGTTCGGCAACCCCTAGCCCTCCGGTCCGCGACGACCAGGGATATAAGCCGTCTGGCCTGGGCGGATATGCTAGTCCGCCGCTTCGCGGGGGAAATGGGGAGGGCAACCCTTGAATCCGCCGATGGGTGACAGGGGTGCCGCCGCCGCCCTTAGGAGTTTGATTCGCGGGGATGGGTGGCGAATATGGGGACATCGGGACCTCGTGAGGTCTGCCGGCGGCGTCCGGCGTGTCACCCCGGACGCCGAAGCTGCCAGGGGAATGCCAATGTCGCAATCAGGTTCCGCACTTCCCGGTTTCTACTCACGGGAATTCGTGAGTGACCCGTACGCCGCGTACGACTATCTGCGCCGGACGGGGCCCGTCCGGCGGGTGTACCGGGCCGGCGTGCCCGTATGGCTGGTCACCAGCTACGACGAGGTCCGGCTGGTCCTCACCGACGCGCGCTTCGTCAAGGAACCGGCGCGCTGGCCCGTGCCGATCGAGGAGGCCGACCCCGGGCTGGGGGGCCTCAACCGCTTCGTCGGCAAGCACCTGCTCTATTCGGATCCGCCGCGCCACACCCGGCTTCGCCGGCTGGTGTCGGCGACCTTCACGCCCCGCAGGGTGGCGGGATACGAGCCGATGATCAGGACCGTGGTGGACGAACTGCTCAAGCAGTTCGACGCGTGCGACGAGATCGACCTCGTCGGCCGGTTCGCGGTGCCCATCGGGACCACCGTGATCTGCGAGATGCTGGGCATCCCCGCGGCCGAGCGCAAGGACTTCCGGCGGTGGTCGCTCCCGCTGGTCTCCGACCACGGGCCCGCCCGGTCGACCGAGGAGCTCGCGGCCGGTCGGCGGGCCGCGCTGGACCAGCTGAGCGAGTATCTCGGCGCGCTGATCCGGCACAAGCGTGCCCGGCCCACGTCCGACCTGCTGAGCGCGTTGATCGAGGCCCGCGACGGCGACGGGCGTCTGAGCGAGCCGGAGCTCATCGCGATGGCGCTGCTGCTGCTGATCGCCGGGCACGAGACGACCGTCAACTTCATCGGGAACGCCACGCTGGCGCTGCTGGACCACCCGGACCAGGCCGAGCTGCTCCGCCGCCGGCCGGACCTGCTCCCCGGCGCGATCGAGGAACTGGTCCGCTACGAGGGATCGGTCATGATCTGCAGCCTGCGGGTCACCGGCGAGCCCGTCGAGCTCGCCGGGGTGCTGATCCCGGAGGGGGAGCTGGTGATGGCCGTGGTGGCCGCGGCGGACCGCGACCCCGACCGGTTCGCCGATCCGCAGCGGCTCGACGTCACCCGGCCGTCCGTCCCCCATCTGGGGTTCGGCGCGGGGATCCACTACTGCGTCGGGGCGCCGCTGGCACGGCTGCAGAGCCGGATCGCCATCGGCGAGCTGCTGCGGCGCTACCCCCGTATGGAGCCGGCCGTGCCCCGGCACGAGCTGACCTGGCATCCCAGCATCACGCTGCGGGGCCTGAACTCCCTCCCGGTCGCGCCGCACGGCCTCGGACGGTCCGCGGCCCCGGCCGGGCCGCTGGCGATGGGAGGTGCCCGCGGTGGCCGCTGAGACCTCGCCCGGACCGGTCGAGCTGCTGCGCCGGCACGTCCGCCGGATGCCCGGTGTCACCGTCTTCGAGCTCGCGGGCGAGCGCGCCGACCTGCCCCCCGAGCGCCTCACCTTCGCCGATCTCGACGCGCGGGCCACCGCGCTGGCCGCCGAGATCAGGCGGCACACCACGGCCGGGGACCGGGTGGCCATCCTGCAGGAGTCCGGGCTGGAGTTCCCGGTCGCCTTCTTCGCCTGCCTGTACGCCGGAGTCGTCGCCGTTCCCCTGTATCCGCCCGACGCCCAGCGGACGGCCGCCCGCCTGAACGCGGTGGTCCGCGACGCGGATCCGGCCCTCGTCCTGACCTCGGCCCGGCACCGCCGGGCGGTGCGCGACTGGCTGGACGGCGGCGTCCTGCGCACGCCGCGGCTGGCGCTCATCGACGAGGTCCGCACGCCGGGACCGCTGCACGCGGAGCCCATGACGGCACGGGGTGACGAGCCCGCGCTGCTGCAGTACACCTCCGGCTCCACCGGCGACCCGGCGGGGGTGGTCGTCACCCACCGCAACCTGGTGGCCAACGTCGGCCAGATCCGGCGCGCCTACGCCGTGTCCTCCGACAGCGTCCTGGTCAACTGGCTCCCGCTGTTCCACGACATGGGCCTGCTGACCATGGTGGTGCTGCCGGCGCTGTCCGGGATCCGCTCGATCCACCTGACGCCCGGGACGTTCATCCGCCATCCCCGCCGCTGGCTCGAGCTGATCTCCCAGCAGGCCGACGCCAACGCCATGGCGCCCGACTTCGGCTACCGGCACTGTGTGCAGCGGATCGCCCCGCCGCAGCGGGCCGGCCTGGACCTGCGCGGCTGGCGGATCGCCGGGAACGGCAGCGAGCCGGTCCGGCCGCGGACCCTCGACCTGTTCGCCGAGGCGTTCGCCGGCCAGGGGTTCGACCCGGCGGCCTTCCGCCCCAGCTACGGCCTGGCCGAGGCGACCGTGCTGGTGTCCGGGTTCCGGGCGTCGGGGCCGCCCCGGCGGTTGCCGGTCGACCGCGCGGCGCTCGGCCGCGGCGAGGTCCGGCCCGCCGGGCCGGGTTCGCCCGGGGACGACGGGGCGGAGCGCACCACCGTCCTGGTCGGTTGCGGCGTCCCGGCCGACCAGGAGGTCCGGGTGGTCGACCCGGGCACCGGGAAGGTGTGCCCGCCGGGCCGGGTCGGCGAGCTGTGGGTGTCCGGCCCGAACGTCACCGCCGGCTACTTCCGGCGGCCGGAACGCACCGCCGGCGCGTTCCTCACCCGCCACGAGGCAGGGCCCGGTCCCTGGCTGCGTACGGGAGACCTGGGATTTCTCGACCAGGGCGAGATCTTCGTCGTGGGACGGCTGAAGGATCTGATCATCGTCGACGGACGCAACCACCACGCGGCGGACGTCGAGGAGACCGCCGGACAGGCGCATCCGGCCGTCGTCGTCGGGGGTGTCGCGGCGATCCCCGCGGACACGGCCGAAGGGGAGGCCCTCGTGGTGCTCGCCGAGGTCGACCGGCGCGCCCCCGGCTTCACGCCGGCGGCGGTGCGCGCGGCGGTGCGCCGGGCGCTCGCCGACCGTCACGGCGTGTCGCCGTATGACGTCGTGCTGGTCCGCCGCGGCGCACTGCCACGCACGACCAGCGGGAAACTGCAGCGGCGCCAGAGCCGGCGGCTCTACGCGGACGGCGCGTTCGCCGCCGATCTGGTAGTCGCGGAGCCGGCGGCCGCGCCGGTTGGGAACTGATGGCGAGCATTCAATCGGTCGGCGGCCCGGAGAGGGCCGCCGCATCGGGGATGGGGATCTGATGGCGAACGGGGAATCGATCGGCGGCCCGGAGGCCGCGCCCGCCGGGCGGCTCAGTTCGGTGGCGTTGCAGGCGTGGTTCGCCGAGCAGATCGCGGCGGCCGCCGGGATCGCGCCGGACGAGGTGGACCCGGAGGCGAGTTTCCGGGACCTGGGGCTGTCGTCGCGGGCGCTGGTCTCGCTGCACGGAGCCCTGGAGGACAGGCTCGGCCGTACGGTGCCGGCGGAGGTCGTCTGGGAGCACGGCAGCCCGGCGCGGCTGGCGCGGTTCCTCGGCGGGGACTCCGCCGCCGGCGCGCGGGGCGTGTCCGCCGCCGGGCACGGCCCCGCGGCGGCGGACGGCGCAGGGCCGCACGGGCCGCACGCCGGGCCGGTCGCCGAGCCGATCGCGGTCGTCGGCATCGGGCTGCGGCTCCCCGGCGGCGTCGACTCCCCGGACGGCTTCTGGCGGCTGCTGTGCGACGGAGCCGACGCCGTGCGCGAGACGCCGCCGGAGCGCTGGTCGCTGGACGCCGAGGCCGTCCGGCGGGCGGGCGCGGATCCGGCCGCGTGCCGCTGGGGGGCGCTGCTGGAGCGGGTCGACGAGTTCGACGCCGGGTTCTTCGGCATCTCGCCACGCGAGGCCGTCGCGATGGATCCCCAGCAGCGGCTGCTGCTCGAGGTCGCCTGGGAGGCGATCGACCGGGCGGCCGTGCCGCTGGACCGTCTGCGCACCGGCCGGACCGGGGTCTTCGTCGGGATCGCCAACTACGACTACGGCCGGATGCAGGACGCGGAGGGCGCCGGAATCGGGGCCTACACCAGCACCGGCAGCGCGTTGAGCATCGCCGCGAACCGGCTGTCGTACGCCTTCGACCTGCGCGGACCGAGCCTGTCGGTGGACACCGCCTGCTCGTCGTCGCTGGTGGCCGTGCATCTGGCCGCGCAGAGCCTGCGCAACAGAGAGAGCGACGCCGTGCTCGTGGGCGGGGTGAGCCTCGCGCTGTCCCCGGTCATCGGGCTCAACTACGGCCTCCTCGGCGGGATCTCGCCGACCGGGCGATGCCGGGCCTTCGACGCCGACGCCGACGGCATCGTCAGGGGCGAGGGGGTGGCCGTCGTCCTGCTGGAACGGCTCTCCGACGCCGTACGGCACGGCGACCCGGTCATCGCGGTGCTGCGCGGCAGCGCGATCAACCAGGACGGGCGGACGAACGGCCTGACCGCGCCAAGCGCCGCCGCGCAGGCCGACGTCGTACGCAGCGCCTGGCGGGAGGCGGGCGTCACGCCCGCCGACGTCGGCCTGGTGGAGACCCACGGCCCCGGCACCCGGCTCGGCGATCCGATCGAGGTCGCCGCGCTCGCCGAGGTGTTCGGCGACGAGGGCGTCCGCTGCGCGCTCGGATCGGTGAAGACCAACATGGGGCATCTGGAGGCGGCCGCCGGGCTCGTCGGGCTGGTCAAGGCGGCACTGTGCGTGCAGCGCGGCAGGATCCCCGGCAACCTGCACTTCCGGCGGCCCAACCCGCGGATCCCGCTTGAGGGGACGCCCTTCTTCGTGCCCACCGCCGTGACCGACTGGCCCGCCGCCTTCCCCCGGAGGGTCGCCGGAGTCAGCAGCTTCGGCTTCGGCGGCACCAACGCGCACGTCGTGGTGGCGAACGCCGAGACGCCGCAGGTCCCCGCAGACCCGGACCCGGCGGACGGCAGGCCGCACGTCCTGGTGGCGTCGGCCCGCGACGCCGGTGCGCTGGCGCGGTCCGCCCGGCGGCTGGCCGAGACCGTCGAACTCGAGGCGTCACTGGGCGACCTGTGCTTCACCGCGGCCCGGCGCCGGACCCACCTGGAGCACCGCCTCGCCGTGGCCGGGCACAGCCGGGAGGAGCTGGCGGCCGGGCTGCGCGCCTTCGCCGACGGCGGTCATCCGGCCGGGGTGCGGGCCGGGCTGGCCCGCGGTGTCGCGCCGATGGTGGCGTGGTGCTTCGCCGGGTACGCCGGAGACCCGGGCGAGGCCGGCCGGGCCCTGTACGCCGTGCCCGGCCCGTTCAGGGACACCATCGACCAGGTCGCGCCGCTGATCGCCGAGGAGGCCGGTTTCGACGTCCGCGACATCCTGCGGGAACGCGCGACCGCGCCGGAAGACCGGCTGGACGTGCTGCTGCCGGCGGCCTTCGCCGTGCAGGTCGCTCTGGCGGCCTGGTGGCGGTCCGCCGGTGTCACGCCCGACGCCGTCGTGGGGCACAGCGCGGGCGAGGTCGCGGCCGCGTACGTCGCGGGCGCGCTGGACCTGCCCGACGCCACCCGGGTGATCTGCCGGCGGGCCCGGCTGCTGCAGACGCTCACCGGCCGCGGCGCCATGATGGCGGTGGACCTGCCGTACGAGCGGGCGCTCCGGGACTCCGGCGGCGGCCTCGCGATCGCCGTCGACGCGGCGCCCGGACAGGTCGTCGTGTCCGGACCGGACGAGGCGCTGGCCGCGCTGGGCGAGCGGTGCGAGGCCGAGGGCGTCCGCTTCCGCCGCCTCACCACCCGGGTGGCCGGCCACTCGGAGCTGGTCGAACCCATCCTGGCCGAGCTGGGGGAACAGCTGAGCGGCATCACGCCGCGGACGCCGGCCGTCCCGTTCGTGTCCACCGTGGACACCGGGGTGTGGAACCCGGTCGCCGACACCGCCTACTGGTTACGCAACCTGCGGCGGACCGTGCACTTCCGGCCCGCGGTCGAGGACCTGGCCGCGCGTGGGTTCGGTGTGTTCCTGGAGATCAGCACGCATCCGGTGCTGGTCCACTCGATCGACCGCACGCTGCCCGCAGGAGGGTCCGCGCGGCCGGCCGTCCTGTCCTCCGTCCGGCGTGACGTGCCGTCGTGGGAGTCGCTGCTCGCGACGCTGGCCGAGCTGCACTGCCGGGGCGTCGCGGTGGACTGGTCGGCCCGCTACCCGCGGGGCGAGATCGTCCCGCTGCCGTCCTATCCCTGGCAGCACCGGCCGTACTGGTTCACCCCGCAGGAGCGCAGCCCCGCCGGTCCGGCCTCGGCCGCGACCGCCGCGCCGGAGCCGGCGGGGTCGCCGGGCTCGTCCGCGGCGACCCGGCCTCCGGCCTCGCCGCCCGGGCAGTACAGCGTGACGTGGCACCCGGCACCGCCGCCCGCGGCGCCCGCCGCCCGTGACGACGGCTGGCTGGTGCTGAGCGACGACGGCCCGTACGGCACGGCGGTCGTCGTCGAGCTGGCCCGGCGCGGACGGCGATGCCTCCTCGTCCGGCCGGACCGGCTCGACGAGCACGTGCTGCGGCGCCTGCGCGAGGGGGAGCAGCCCTGGCTCGTCGTCGACCTGCGCGCCCTCACCGACACCCAGGAGGACCACGAGACGATCCCGCCGGACCTCGCCGAACGGCGTCTGGCGCGGACCACCGCGCTGGTCGCCGGCCTGACTGCGGCGGGGCTCGGCGACCGGGCGCGCGCCTGGTGGGTCACCCGGGGCGCCCAGCCCGTGTCCGGGCGGGGCGAACCGGTCGACGTGGCGTCGGCGGCGCTCTGGAGCCTGGCCCGGACGGTGCGGCTGGAGCACCCCGGCCTGTGGGGCGGCCTGCTGGACGTCGGCGCCGACGACCCCGCGCTGGTGGCACGCTGCCTGGCCGACGAACTGCTCGCCGCGGGGCCGGAGGACGAGGTGGCCTACCGGGAGGGGAGGCGCTTCGTCGCCCGGCTCACCGCCGCCGAGCCCGCCCGGCCCGGTGCCGCCCCGGACGCCGACCCCGAGGGCGCCTACCTGGTCTGCGGCGGCCTGGGCCGGCTCGGGACGGAGGTCGCGCGGTGGCTCGCCGGGCGCGGCGCCCGCCACCTGGTCCTGACCGGACGCACCGGCCCCGGCCCCCGGCACCAGGCCGGGCTGCGGGCCCTGGCCGACCTCGGTGTCGAGGTCACGACGGTGCGGGCGGACGTCGCCGACGAGGCCGCGATGACGGCGCTGTTCGAGCGCTTCGGGCGGGACCTGCCGCCGCTGCGCGAGGTGTATCACCTGGCCACGAGCCGGGGGATCGGCCGCCTCGCCACCACCCGCGCCGAGGACGCGCACGCGAGGCTGGCGGCGAAGGTGCGCGGGGGCTGGCTGCTGCACCGGCTGTGCGACGGCCGCGGCGTGTCCCGTCTCGTCTTCTTCTCCTCCGCCGTGGCGTGCCTGGGATGGCGATCGGGCGGGCACTACGCCGCGGCCAACGGCTTCCTGGACGCCCTGGCGCACGAGCGCACCCGCGCCGGGGAGCCGACGCTGAGCGTCGGCTGGGGCGCCTGGGACATGCCGGACTCGCCCGACGTCGACCTGGTCGGCGACGACGGGTTCCGTCTCATGCCGCCCGGCGACTGCCTGGCGATCCTCGGCTCGCTGCTGACCGGAGACGCGACCCACCGCGCGGTGGCGGCGGTCGACTGGCCGGTGCTCGCGGGCGCCTACCGGTCCGGCCGTGCGGTGCCCGTGCTCGACACGGTCGCGGGCGCGGCCCGGCCGGCCACGGCCGAGCCTCGGGCGGCCGAGCCGGCGGAGGGGAGCCCGGCGCCGGTCCGCGACGACGGCGTTCGGGCCGCCGCACCGCAGGCCGCCGCACCGCAGGCCGCCACACCGCGGGCGGCCGTCCCCGGCGGCGCGGACGGGACTCCGGAAGCCCAGGCCGCGCCCCGCCCGGACGCCGTGGACGCCGTGAACGCCTTGAACGCCTTGAACGCCCTGAACGACGTGGACGGCATGCGCGGGATGCTGCGCGCGGAGCTCGCCGCCGTCCTGCGGGTCGAAGATCCGGCGGAGATCGACCCCCGGGTCGGCCTGTTCGAGCTCGGGCTCGACTCGGTGATGAGCGTCGAGCTGCGCGCCCGGATCGAGCGGCGCCTCGGCCGCGAGGTGCCGCCGACCCTCGTCTTCGAGTTCCCGACCATCGAGGAACTGGCCGTCGCCCTGTCCGGAGACACGGCGGGTGACGTGGCGGGGAACACGGCGGGAGGCGTGGCGGGGATTACAGCGGGAGGCGTGGCAGGGGATATGGCCGGGCAGCCGGCCCCCTTCTCCGCCCGTCCTGTCCCCGCCGGCCGTCCCGGCTCCGCCGGAGGCGACGGCGGACCGGCGGCCGCCGCGGGCGCGCCCCTGCGGGCGGACCTGCCCTCGCCGGCGGACCCGCCCCACGCCGCCGAGGCGGAAGCGGCGCCGTACGGGCACGACCCGCTGGAGGAACAGGACGAGCTGATCAGGCGGCTGGCCGAGAAGCTGGAGCTGCTCCGCTGACCGCCCGCGTCCGTGACCGCGCGATGAGGGAAGGGACCGTATGGACATCGATCCGGCGCACCGGGTCTTGCTCGGCCGCGCGCTGGCGACCATCGAGGATCTGGAGGCCCGCCTCCGGCGGGCGGAGCGGGACCGCGCCGCGCCGATCGCCGCGCCGATCGCCGTGGTGGGGGTCGGCTGCCGCCTGCCCGGCCGGATCCGGGGCGCCGCCGAGTTCTGGCGTGCCCTGCGGGACGGCGCCGATCTGGTCGGCGCGCTCGATCGGCGGACGGCCGAGGCCGGCGCCTCGCCCGGCGGGTACGTGACCGGCCTGCCGGGCGCCTACCTCGACGACGTCGACCGGTTCGACGACGAGTTCTTCGGCATCCCGCCGGGCGAGGCGGCCGTCATGGACCCCCAGCAGCGGCTCCTGCTGGAGACGGCCTGGGACGCGCTCGAGCACGCGGGCATGCCGCGCGAGACGGTACGGGGCAGCGTGACCGGCGTCTTCCTGACCCTCGGCACCCACGACTACTGGCAGGTGGGCGTCTCCCGGCTCGGCACCGCGCCGCGGCACGACCACGCCGTGCTCAACAACTCCCACAGCACCGCCTGCGCCCGGATGTCGCACCTGCTGGGCGTACGGGGCCCGAGCCTGACCGTCGACGCCGGCTGTTCGTCGGCCCTGCTCGCGACCCACCTGGCGGCCCGGAGCCTGCGGACGGGCGAGTGCGACGCGGCGCTGGTCGGGGCGGTGAACCTGATGATGGCCGAGTCCTCGGGCGCCGGCATCGCCGAGGCGGGCTCGCTGTCGCCGGACGGCCGCTGCCGCACGTTCGACGCCGGGGCGGACGGCTACGGGATCGGCGAGGGCTGCGGCGTGGTGGTGCTCAAACGCCTCGCGGACGCGGAAAGGGACGGCGACCGGGTGCTCGCCGTGCTGAGCGGCAGCGCGGTCAACCACAACGGCGGCGGGCCCGGGTACGGCGTCCCGGCCGTCTCCGCCCAGCGCGAGGTCATCCGCGCGGCCTACGAGGACGCCGGGGTCCCGGCGTGGAGCGCGACGTACGTGGAGAGCCACGGCACCGGCACCCCCATGGGCGACGCGGCCGAGTTGCGCGCGCTCGCCGCGGAGCTGCTCCCCGGCCGCCCGGCCGACCGGCCGCTCGTGGTGGGCGCCGTCAAGACCAACGTGTCACACCTGTTCGCCGCGTCGGGCGTCATCGGACTCATCAAGACCGTGCTGTGCCTGCACCACGGGGAGATCCCGGGAAACCTGCACTTCACCCGGCCGCATCCCGACCTCGGCCCGCTTCCCCCGGCGATCGTCATCCCCGGCGCCGCGCGCCAGTGGCCTCGGGGCGGCGAGCGGCGGGTCGCCGGTGTCAGCGCGTTCGCCGCCGGCGGCAGCAACGCCCACCTGGTCGTGACCGACCCGCCGGCCGGGGCCGCGACCGGCGGCGGGCCCGCGGCGGACGACGGCCTGCGCCCGGTTCTGGTCCCGGTGTCGGCCCACGACGAGGCGGCCTCGCGCGCGCTGGCAGCCGGGCTCGCGGACCTGCTGGAACGCGGCGGCCCCGGGATCACCCCGGCCGACGTGGCGTACACGGCTGCGCGGCGGCGTTCGCACCACGCGCACCGGGGGGCGGTGACCGGCCGCACGGCCGGAGACCTCGTCACGGCGCTGCGCCGGCTCGCCGAGGGCCGGAGCGGGCCCGCCGCGCGGGCGGGGCGGGCCTCCGTCGCCGTGCGCACCGCGTGGTGCCTGGGCGCCGGAGCCGACTGGCCGGTCATGGCCTCCCTCGCCCGCGGCGAACCGGTCCGCCGGCTCCTCGCCGAGGCGGCGCCCCTGGTGGCCGCCGAGACCGGTGTCGATCCGGCGGCCGCCGACTGGGCGGAGCTCGCCGCCGCCCACCGATCCGGCCGTCCCGTCCTGGGGCCGGGCGGAGCGCCGTACGACCCGGCGGCGGCGCGGGCGCTCACCGTGCTGGCGCAGATCGCCCTGGGAAGCTGGTGGCGGTCGCTGACCGGCGAACCGGCCCTGGTGCTGTGCACGGGGCTGGGCGTGCCGGCCGCTCGTCACCTCGTCGGCGGGCGATCGCTGGAAGACACGATCAAGTCGGTGCTGGCGGACGACGGCCCGGACGTCGGCCTCCCGGACGAGGGCGGCCCGTCCGCGCTGCGCCGTTACGACGACCCGGCCGCGCTCGCCGCCGCGGCGTCCGGACTGGCGCGGGACGGCCGGCACGGCGTCGTGGAGATCGGCCCGGTCCGCGTGCCGCCCGGCCCCGATCCCGGCGCGGACGACCCCGGCACGTCGGTGCTGGACGCGCTCGGACGGCTGTACTGCCGCGGTGTGGACGTGCGGTGGGACGTCCTGTATCCCACGGGACGCCATGTCGACCTGCCGCCCTATCCGTGGGCGGACCGGCGGCACTGGTGGAGCCCGCCGCCCGGCGGGCGGGACGCGAAGGAGCCGCGGGAATGACCGCTACCGGCCAGTGGGGCCTCGTCGAGAGAGGGTGCTGAACTACCGTGCGCAGAGCCTTGATCACCGGAATCACCGGTCAGGACGGGTCCTATCTCGCGGAGCTGCTGCTCGCCAAGGGCTATGAGGTGTTCGGGCTGCTACGCGGCCAGAACAACCCCAAGGCCGCCTGGTTGGAGCGCGAGTTGCCCGACGTGCGCGTCCTCACCGGCGACCTGCTCGACCTGCCCGGCCTCATCCGCGCCTTCGCCCGCGCCGATCCCGACGAGGTGTACAACCTGGGCGCCATCTCCTTCGTCGCCTACTCCTGGGAGAACGCCCGCATGGTCGCGGACGTTACCGGGGGCGGGGTGCTGAACATGCTGGAGGCGGTCCGCCTCCAGCAGGAGCGGAGCGGCCGGCAGGTGCGTTTCTACCAGGCGTCGAGCTCGGAGATGTTCGGCAAGGCGCAGGCCGTCCCGCAGAACGAGACCACCCTGCTGTGGCCGCGCTCGCCGTACGGGGTCGCGAAGGTCTTCGGCCACCACATGACCGTCAACTATCGCGAGACCTACGGCATGCACGCCAGCTCGGGCATCCTGTTCAACCACGAGTCGCCGCGCCGCGGCCCCGAGTTCGTCACGCGCAAGATCTCGCGCGCGGTGGCGCGGATCGCGCTGGGCACGCAGCACGAGCTGGTCCTCGGCAACCTGGACGCCAGGCGCGACTGGGGGTTCGCCGGCGACTACGTGAAGGCGATGCACCTCATGCTGCAACAGGATTCGCCGGACGACTACGTCATCGCGAGCGGAGAGGCCCACTCCGTGCGCGAGTTCCTCGACGCCGCGTTCGCGTACATCGGCGTGGACGACTGGTCCCCGTACGTGCGCACCTCGGCGCGTTTCGTCCGGCCCGCCGAGGTCGACCTGCTCGTCGGCGACTGGAGCAAGGCCAAGTACGTCCTGGGCTGGAAGCCGGAGGTGGGGTTCGAGGAGCTGGTCGCCATGATGGTCGAGGCCGACCTGGACGCGGAGGTCCGCGCCGAGAGCGGCGCCGCCGAGGCGACCCCTCAGCGGCCCGACTTCCGGTCCCTGAGCCGGGCGAATGTGACGTGGACGAGCCCGGCGGCGCCCGGCAGGGCCGTGCCGAGCAGCAGGCCCATGGCGACGTGGTAGACGATCTGGTGGGCGACGACGTCCGCCGCGAGCAGGGAGCCGGTCACCCCCGTGAGCAGCGCGACCCCGAGCAGCGTGAGGGACAGCGCGAGGTACTGCCGCAGCGGGCGGGTGGCCCGCAGCTCCTGGCAGATGAACAGCACGGCCGGGGCGGTGGTCATCCGGAGGCCTTCGGCGACGTACCCGAGAGCCCGCAGCGGATTGGCGCTGAAGAACCGGACGACGGCGGGGATGCCCGCCGCCCACACGGCGTCCGGCGGCTCGCAGTTCTCCTTCAGCCACTGGGAGGCGCCCCACAGGACCGCGAGCCCGGCGACCATGAGCGCGTACTCGCTCCAGGGGCGGGGGCCGCGGCCCGCTTCCCGCGCGGAATCGTCCGTCGTCATGCATCCTCCGCCGATGGCCCGCACCGGCAGGATAACGACGGCGGCTCTGCCCAGCGGCGATTCGCCGGAATACGCCTGCTTCCGGTCAGACGGCGGTGAAGCGGACCTCGCGGGTGGCGGGGTCGGCGCGGGTCAGCCGTACGGGGATGCGCTCGCCGAGCGGAAGCCGGTCGCCGTCGCAGCGGGCGATGACGGCGGGGTCCGCCACCTGGACCTGCCCGCCCGGTTTGCCGTCGGTGACGTCGATGACGACCGCTTCGAAGACCTGGCCGATCCGGGGCCGCAGCACGGCCGCCTCGACGAGGTCGACGCAGGCCCGCCCGACCCCGGCGGCCCGTCTGCCGCCCTCGGCCATCCGGCCGGGCAGGTCGGGCAGCGCCCGCGCGACGTCTTCGGGGACCGGCCGGTCCGCCGTCGCCGCCAGGCAGACCTCCGTGCCGTACCGGTCGACCAGGCGCCGCAGCGGCGCGGTCACGTGCGCGTACGGCGCGCCGACGGCGGAGTGCAGCGACTGCCCGGGCGGGCCGCCGTCGAAGGCGGTGTAGGCCGCGCCGCGCAGCAGCACCGTCGACTCGTGCAGGAACGCCGCGTGCCCGGGGAGCGCGGGATCGAGGCCGTGCACGACGTCGGCGTACGTCGCGCCGTCCGGCCAGGGCACTCCGAGCGCGGCGGCCACAAGGCGGACCTTCTCGACGTCCTCGGGGCCGGCCTGGGGGAGCACCCGCAGCACGCCGACGCCCGCCTCCAGCATGATCCGCGCGGCGGCGATGCCGGTGAGCAGGGAGATCTGCGCGTTCCACGCCTCGCAGGGTTGGTTGCCGCGGAACTCCAGGCGGTAGCCGCCCGCGCCGTCGGCGACCACCTCCTGGTCGGGCGTCGGCAGCGACAGCCCGCCCCGGGCCCGCTCCCGTTCCAGCCGGAGCGGTCCCACCTCGGCGAGCAGGGCGAGCGTGCCCTCCGCCCGGCCGGCGTCCACGGTGGCCTGGACCGTCTCGTAGTCGAGCCGGTCGCGGCTGCGGACCAGCGCCCTGCGCAGGTCGACGGCCTCGATCTCGCCTCCGGCGTCGAGGTCGAGCCGCCACAGCACGGCGGGACGGGTCTGCCCGGGGAGCAGACTGGCCGCGCCCTCCGACAGGACCGGGGGATGCAGCGGCACCCGTCCGTCCGCCATGTAGACGGTCTCGCCACGGTTGCGCGCCTCGCCGTCGATCGCGCTCTCCGGCCGGACGAACGCTCCGACGTCGGCGATCGCGTACCAGACCCGGTAGCCCGGCCCGCGCCGCTCGATGCACAGCGCCTGGTCGAGGTCCATCGAGCCGGGCGGGTCGATCGTCACCAGCGGCAGGCCGGTGTGATCCCCGGCGGGTACGTCCGGAGCCTTCGCGGCCCGTTCGGCCTCCTCCTGCACCGGCTCGGGGAAGCCGTCAGGGAGGTCGTAGTCGCCGCGAATGCGGGCGAACCCGTCGCGGAGGCCGTTCGCGGTGTCCCGGAGGCGGATCGTCATGTACGGCACGCGATCAACCTACCCGGGAGCGGACATAACAGGCCGTAAACGACCTGCAGAGGTCACGCCGCCTCCCCTTGGACCCGACCCGGTGGCGCGCGATCGTCAGATCCTGTGCCGGACCTCCCAGGCCGGCCGTTGGAGCTGGTCGTTGTACACGATGACGTCGGCGTGGTCGGTTGGGCGGACCGTGGCGAAGTAGAGCTTTTGGGAGGGGATGTAGCGGTCGCGCCAGGACCGTTCGATTTCGGCGGTGTCGGCGGTGGGCCCGGCCGGTGCTGCGTTTCGGTCCCGGGCGCGAGCCACCGTCTTCTCGAAGGGGACGGACACGAAGATGCGCAGGTCCCACCGGTCGATGAGTTCCGGGCGCAGGAGGAAGACGCCGTCGAAGAGCAGTACGGCGTCCGCTGGTGCGGTCCTGGCCGGCGGGGACGACGGGGTCTCGGTGTCTCTGTCGTAGACCGCGTGCCGGAACCTCCGGTCTCCGCCTGGCCCCAGCGGATCGAGCAGGACCCGGCACAGCGCGGCGTGGTCGTGGGCGTCGAAGTAGCAGCCTTCGGCCGAGTACCGGCCGCGTCGGTAGCGCTGTGCATGCGGGACGAGGAAGTCGTCGATGGTCGCGCGGATGACGTCGCGGTCCTGCGCGCGCAGGACGACGGCGAGCTCGTCGGCCAGCGTGGTCTTGCCGGAGGCGGGCGGCCCGTCGATGGCCACCCGCAACGGGTGCGCGGCCGTGACGGACCTGACCGCCTCGGCCAGCTGGCTGACGAGCTCGCCGCGGGTGCCTTGTTCCATTGCCGCTCCTCTCCCCGTGTCTCTGTTCGGCACCGCACGTCAGGCTGCGGTCGCCGGCTCGCGAGAGAGCGCCATGCCTATCACGGTAACCGGGCGCATGACGGCGGCGCAGCCGGTCAGGTGGTCGTGCGAACGCGACGAGCAGGTCCTCGGCCGGCCCTGAATTGGTCCTCGATTCGACCACGAGATCGGACCTTATCGGGTGTACCGATTGCCGTCAGGCTGAGTGGCATGACAACGACATCGACCCGCTTCGACGGCCGGCTCCTCACGCCTGGCGACGCCGGCTACGACGCCGCCCGCACCGTCTGGAACGCCATGGTCGACCGGCGTCCACGCATGATCGTCCGCCCGGTGAGCGTCTCCGAGGTGGTCGCCGCCGTCCGGATGGCCCGGGAACTGGACCTGGAGATCGGCGTGCGCTGCGGCGGCCACAACGTCGCCGGCTTCGCCGTGCCCGACGGTGGTCTCATGATCGACCTGACGCTCATGGGGGGCGTGCGGATCGACCCGGCCCGTCGCCGGGCCCGGGTGCAGGGCGGCGCGCTGCTCGGCGCGCTGGACCGGGCGTCCCAGGCGTACGGCCTGGCGACCACCGCGGGCAACGTCTCGCACACCGGCGTCGGCGGGCTCACGCTCGGCGGCGGCATGGGCTGGCTGGCCCGCCAGTACGGCCTGGCCTGCGACAACGTCGTCTCCTACACGGTGGTCACCGCCGAGGGGGAGGTGGTGACCGCGAGCCGCGCCGAGAACCCCGACCTGTTCTGGGGCCTGCGCGGCGGGGGTGGGAACTTCGGCATCGTCACCGAGTTCGAGTTCCAGTTGCATCGCGCCGGCACGCGGACGCTGGTCGCCGAGTTCGACTTCCGCGCCGAGGACGCCGTCCCGGTCATCGAGGGCTGGCGGGACCTGAACGCCGTCGCGCCCCGGCAGGCGACGTTCACCGCCGACGTGGGCAGCGGTCCCGCCGGCCCGATCGCCACGCTGGGGTTCGTGTGGGTCGGCGACCCGGCCGAGGGCCGCCGGCTGCTCCCCGCGATGCGGGCGCTCGGGCGTCCCGTCGCCTCCCGCGTCACCACGCCGTCGTACCTCGAACTTCAGCGGCGTGACGACTCCACCGGCGGCCACGCCTACCGCCGCTATTCCAAGGGGCACTACCTGCGGAGCTTTCCCACCGCGGCGATCGAGGCGTTCCTGCTGCGCGGCGCCGCCGACCTGAGCGCGAGCCCGGACCTGCCGGGCGTCGGCCTGCAGGCGCACGGCGGCGCGATCGCCGACGTCCCGGAAGCGGACGCGGCGTTCGGTCACCGCGACACGATGTTCGAGTTCGGCGCCGGCTCACGCTGGAGCGACCCGGTCGAGGACGACGCCAGGATGGGCGCCGCCCGCGCCGCCGGTGCGGCGCTCGAGCCGTACGCGAGTGGGGTGTACGTCAACATGTTGACGGCCGACGAGCTGGCCGACGGGCAGCGCGGCGTACGGCGGGCGTATCCGGCCGCGAAGCTGGCCCGGCTCACCGCGGTGAAGACCGCGTACGACCCGGGCAACGTGTTCCATCTGAACCAGAACATCCGCCCGGCGTGCTGACGCGCGTGTCCCGGACGAGCCGCCGGCGGAGCGCCTGCGGAGGATCAGGGTCCCCGTACGTCCCGGACGGCCGCCGCCAGCAGCGCGACCCCCTCGGCAATGGCGGTCTCTCCGAGCGTGGCGTAGCCGAAGATGAGGCCGCCCGGTCCGGTGCCGGTGATCCGGTAGGGGCCGACGCCGCGGACGGCGAGCCCGTGCCGGGCGGCGGCCGTCACCACCGCGTCCTCGTCGAGATCGGGCGGGAGCCAGGCGACCACATGCTGCCCGGCGGCGATTCCGGCCGGTTCCAGATCGGGCAGATGGGCGCGCAGGGCGCCCAGCAGCGCGTCGCGGCGGCGGCGGTACACCGGACGCATCCGGCGCAGATGCCGGTCGAACTCGCCGCGTGCGAGGAAGTCGGCGAACGCCAACTGGTCGATCACCGGCGAACCGCGGTCGGCGAGCACCTTCGCCGCGGCGACGTCGGCGACCAGATGGGGAGGCACCACCAGCCAGCCGAGCCGCAACCCCGGCGCGAGCGTCTTGCTGGCCGTACCGCAGTAGACGACGTGATCGGGCGCCAGGCCCTGCATGGCGCCTACCGGCGACCGGTCGTAGCGGTACTCCGCGTCGTAGTCGTCCTCGACCACGATCGCGCCGCGGCGTTCCGCCCAGCGGATCACCTCGGCCCGCGCCGCGGCCGACAGCACTCCCCCCGTGGGCCACTGGTGTGACGGCGTGAGCACGACCGCATCGGCGTCGGCCCGGTGGAGCGCGTCGACCTGAACGCCGTCCGGCCCCACCGGGATGCCGACCACGTCTAGACCGGCGGCGCCGGCCAGCACCCGGGCGTCGTCGTTGGACGACGGGTCCTCCAGGGCGATCCGCCTGGCACCGCGCCGGACGAGCACCTGGATCAGCAGGGAGATGCCCTGCCCGTAGCCGTTGCAGATCACCATGTCGCCGGGGACGGCCGAGGTGCCGCGCACCCGGTTGAGGTAGTCGCACAGGGCCTCGTGCAGTTCCGGCACGCCACGCCCGTCGAGATAGCCGAACCGCTCGTTGGGCGTGGTGGTGAGCACGGTGCGGACCGAGCGCAGCCATGCGGCCCGCGGGAACTGTGAGACGTCGGTGCGCCCGTACCCGAAGTCGACCCGGCTACCGGCCCCGGAGCCGGCCCTGGAATCGGCACCGCGTGTGGCCGGCCGCGCCGTCGACGCCGCGGCGGCCGGCGGCATCGACGCGGCGACCTGGGTGTAACCGCCCGACCGGCTGACGAGGTAGCCCTCGGCGACGAGCTGCTGATAGGCCTCCACCACGACCCCGCGGGAGACCCCGAGCCCCGTCGCGAGGGTGCGGGTGGGTGGCAGCGACGCGCCCGCCCGTATCAGGCCGGCCCGGATGCGGGCGCGGATGGACGTCTCGATCTGCCGGTGCAACGGCACCCCGGCGTCGCGGTCCAGCGTGATGAACAGCTCCTCGGCCGGCCCGGAATTGGTCCCCAAGCGCCCCACGGGATCGGACCTTACCGGCGTGTACCAATTCCTGCCAGGCTGAGTGACCCGCCGGGTACGAACCGGCAAGCAGATCGCAGGAGGCGACGAATGAACGACACCGAGCCGCAGGCCTGGAAAAGACCGATCTCCATGCTCACCCGCCACCCCGGGGACGCCACGCCCGCCGACGACGTCACGTTCCCGGACCGCGAGGTGTGCCCGTGCTGAGGCAGGTCGCAGAGGGTGTGCTGATCCACCAGAGCGAGTTCGTGCAGA
Organism: Microbispora cellulosiformans; assembly: GCF_008728085.1. Classification (NCBI taxonomy): domain Bacteria; kingdom Bacillati; phylum Actinomycetota; class Actinomycetes; order Streptosporangiales; family Streptosporangiaceae; genus Microbispora; species Microbispora cellulosiformans. The sequence goes on from NZ_VYTZ01000006.1 coordinate 271,439, forward strand.
GCAACGCCGTCGTCGTACAGGGCCGGGCCGGTGTGCTGCTCATCGACCCCGGGGTGACCGGGTCCGAGCTCGACTGCCTCGCGAACGACCTTCACGAGCCGGGCCGGCCCGTTGCGGCGGGGTTCTCCACACATCCGCATTGGGACCACCTGCTCTGGCACGCCCGGCTCGGCGAGGTGCCCCGTTACGGCACGGCGCGCTGCGCGGCCAACGTCCGAGGTCAGTTGTCGGACGCGGGTGCGAAGGCCCGCATCGCCGCGCACCTGCTGGAGACGGAAATCGCCGGGCAGGTACCGCTGGACCTGCTCGGCCTCATCACCGGCCTGCCCGCCGAAACCGCGCGGATCCCCTGGGACGGCCCTCACGTCCGGATCATCGAGCATCAGGCGCATGCCCCGGGCCACGCGGCGCTGCTGATCGAAGAACGAGGGGTTCTCGTCGCGGGCGACATGCTCTCCGATGTCCTGATTCCGATGCTCGGCGACGTGAACGGCACCGATGACGTGATCGAGGACTACCTCGCGGCGACGGGACCCCCGGCTAGCGATCGGTGCGCGACACAGCCGGTACGCGCACGTCGCCCGCCGGACCGGCCGCCGGGGGCCGTACCAGCCGCCGCGCCTATCCCAGGGTGGTGAGCAGGCGGTTGAGCGGGCTGTCCAGGCCGTACTTCTGCGACAGCGCGACCAGCCGCTCGGGGTCGCGGGGCGCGGCGGGGAGGCTCACGTCGACGTCCGGCAGCGGCACGTCGTGGGCCACCCTGACCACGGCGGGGGCGACCTCCAGGTAGTCGCGGGCGGCGGCGAGCCTGTTCCGGGCGCCCGCCGGGAAACCGTCCGCGCCGCCCTCGTCCAGCGCGGCGAGCAGGGCCGGGAGGGAGCCGAAGCGGGTGATGAGCGCGGCGGCCGTCTTCTCCCCGATGCCGGGGACGCCGGGCAGGCCGTCGCTCGGGTCGCCGCGCAGCGTCGCGAAGTCGGCGTACGCCCGGCCGGGGATGCCGTACTTCTCCCGGACGAAGGACTCGTCGACGACCTGCAGGTTCCGGATTCCCCTTACTGTGTAAAGGGCCCGGCACGGCTTGTCATCGTCCACAAGCTGGAACAGGTCCCGGTCGCCGGTGACGATGTCCACGGCCGTGGTCGCGGCGATCGCGAACGTGCCGATGACGTCGTCGGCCTCGTAGCCGTCGACCCCGACGCGGGCGATGCCGAGCGCGTCCAGGACCTCCTCGATGACCGGCACCTGCGGGGCCAGCGTGTCGGGCACCTCCTCCTGGTCGCCGCTCGCCACCCGGTGGGCCTTGTACGACGGGATCGCCGCCACCCGGAACGCGGGACGCCAGTCGGCGTCCATGCACGCGACGATCTCCCGGGGCGAGTGCTGCCGGACGAGGGTGGCGATCATGTCGAGGAGCCCGCGCACCGCGTTCACCGGCATGCCGTCCGGCGAGGTCACCGAGTCCGGAACCCCGTAGAAGGCACGGAAGTACAGCGACGGGGTGTCGAGAAGCATCAGCACCCGACCATTGTCACGCCTGTCAGGCCGTGCGCGGGCCGTCTCCGGTCACCGCCACCGCCAGCAGGCAGGTGTCGTCCTCGGGGTTGGGGCCGCCGATCGCCTCCAGCAGGCGGTCGAGGCTCGCGTCGAGGTCGGCTCCGGTCGCGCCGGTCGAGGCGGCCGCCCGCATGACGAGCGACACCCCGGCCTCGATGTCGCGCGACCGGCGCTCCACCAGCCCGTCGGTGAACATCAGCAGCAGGTCGCCGGGCTCGAGGCGGACGTCGGCCACTCCGTACGGCTGGCTCGACGTCGCCCCGAGCACGACTCCCCGGGGCGCTCCGAGCTGGCGCACGCCCCCGCGGCGCACCAGGATCGGCGCGGGATGCCCCGCCTGTGCCCACGTGAAAAGGCGGGACGCCGGGTCGAAGTGGCCGCACACCGCCGTGGCGGTGGTGTCGTCCAGGCGCGTGAGCACCAGGGCGTTCAGCCACGACAGCAGCATGCCGGGGGAGGCCCCGGTCATGCTCAGGCCGAGCAGGGCGTGCCGCAGTTGCGCCATCTCCGCGATCGCGGGCAGGCCGTGCCCCGACACGTCGCCGACGGCGAGGAACATGCGCCCGTCGGGGAGCGGGGCCGCGTCGTACCAGTCGCCCCCGAGGCTCGACTCCCGGCCGGCCGGGACGTACCGGACCGCGATCCGGGCGTACGGAAGCTCGATCGAGGCGCCGGGTTCGGGCAGGATCGCCTCCCGCAGCGCCAGCGTGACGCGCCGTTCCTCGCGCCGTTCCTCGCGCCGCTCCTCGGCGGCGCGCTCACGCGCCTCCTGCGCCTGCCGCCTGGACTCGCTCACCACCATCTCCGCCCACCGCCGCCCGCCGGCGTCCGCGACCGTCTCCGGCACCCGCTCGGGGACGGACGCCGGCAACGCCGGCGGGGACGCGTACCCGGCGGGCTCCGGCTCGGGCGGGGCGGCGCCCGGGGGCGCCCCGGCGGGAAGGACGCCGACGGGGGCGGCGACGGGAGCCACGTCCGGGCCGTCCGCGGGGGGAAGGGCGGGCATCGCGCCGCCCACTACGCCGACCATTTGTCTCGCTCTCGATGCCGCTCTTGCACTGTCGTAGGGACGGTTCGTGATCGTCCTGACGCGGAGCGTAGCAGTAGTTCTTGTCCCGGGGGTTAGTTTTCTTCTACCGCGTGGAATAAGCCAATGCCTCTCGCGGCATGCCCGCGCGGCGTCTGTGCTATGTGTCCTGCGGGCACCGCCGGTGTGCGCCATCGGGGCCGGATCTCGTTAGATTGGGCACCGTGACAACGACGTCCCCGGATGCCTCCGACCTGTATCCCACGACCCGTCCCGCCGCCGTGCGCGAGGCCGCCGGCCGCGCCGGTCTCGACGCGCTGCTGCTGACGCCCGGCCCGGATCTCCGCTACGTCACCGGGTACGACGCGATGCCGCTCGAACGGCTGACCTGTCTCGTCGTGCCGGCGTCCGGCGAGCCGTTCCTGATGGTGCCGCGCCTCGAACTGCCGGCCGCGGAGCACTCGCCCGCCTCCCGGCTCGGCGTCGAGTTCGTCGCCTGGGACGAGACCGACGACCCGTTCGCCGAGGTGGCCCGCCGCCTGGGCCCGGTCGCCCGGGTCGGGCTGGCCGACCGCATGTGGGCGCTGCAGTCGCTGCGGTTCCGCGCGGCGATGCCCGGCGCCGAGCAGACGCTGGCCGGCGACGTGCTGCGCGAGCTGCGGATGCGCAAGTCGCCCGCCGAGAAGGCGGCGCTCGCGGAGGCGGGGGCGGCCATCGACGCCGTGCACGCCCTCGTCCCCGGGCTGCTCAAGGCGGGCCGCACCGAGCGCGAGGTCGGCAGGGACATCGCGGAGGCGATCGTCGGGGCGGGGCACGCCCGGGTCGACTTCGTGATCGTGGGCTCCGGCCCGAACGGCGCGAGCCCGCACGCCGAGCTGACCGACCGGGTGATCCGGCCGGGCGAGCCGATCGTGGTGGACATCGGCGGCACGATGCCGAGCGGTTACTGCTCCGACTCCACCCGGGTGTACTGCGTGGGTGAGCCGCCGGCCGACTTCGCGGCGTACTACGAGGTGCTCAGGGCGGCCCAGGAGGCCGCCTGCGCCCACGTGCGGCCCGGGGTGACCTGCGAGTCCGTGGACGCCGCCGCCCGCGAGGTGATCGCCGAGGCGGGGTACGGCGAGTACTTCGTCCACCGCACCGGCCACGGCATCGGCCTGGAGACCCACGAGGAGCCGTACATCGTGGCGGGCAACACCGAGGAGATGCGGCCGGGGTTCGCGTTCTCCGTCGAGCCCGGCATCTACCTGCCGGGGCGTCACGGCGCCCGGATCGAGGACATCGTCGTCTGCGGTGAGACGGCGGGCGAGCGCCTGAACGGCACCACCAGGGAGCTCGTCGTCGTGTGATCGCCGTGCGGTGAGCGGTCCCGAACTCCCGCGTATGCCCAGGTGGGATGCGGGTGGGATGAGCGCGGCGGCACCCCCGCATTCCAGGAGATGCGGGCGGCGCGCGGGGGATGCGAGGGTCGGGCGGTGTACGGGTCAGCGGGATCCGGAGGTGCCCGGCATGCGATTACGGCCGCGTGATGACGTCGATGTGCAGGACCGCCTGGCCCGGTCGGCGGCCGAGACGGCGGGCGTGTGGATGTCGACGCCGGAGGTGGCGGGCTGGCTCGCCCGGCGGGCCGGGGCGCACCGGTTCCGGGTCGAGCGGATCCCCTTCGGCCTGCTGGACGGGTGGTCGTTCGGGCCGGGAGGCAACCTGGCGCACCGCAGCGGCCGCTTCTTCAGCGTCGAGGGGCTGCACATCGTCGCCGGCGAGGACCCGGTGCCCGAGTGGCGCCAGCCCATCATCGTGCAGCCCGAGATCGGCGTCCTCGGCATCCTGGCCAAGGAGTTCAACGGCGTGCTGCACTTCCTCATGCAGGCCAAGATGGAGCCGGGCAACCCGAGGCTGGTGCAGCTTTCGCCGACGGTGCAGGCGACCCGCAGCAACTACACGCGGGTGCACGGCGGCGCACCGGTCAGATACCTCGGCTACTTCACCGGCCAGGAGCGCGGCCAGGAGCGCGGCCAGGAACGCGGCCGGGTGCTCGTCGACGTGCTGCAGTCGGAGCACGGCTCCTGGTTCTTCCGCAAGTCGAACCGGAACATGATCGTCGAGACCCGCGACAACGTCGAGGTGGGCGACGACTTCTGCTGGCTGACCCTCGGGCAGATCGGCCGCCTGCTGCGCCGCGACAACGTCGTGAACATGGACGCGCGCACGGTCCTGGCCTGCGCGCCCGCCGCGCCGCCCGAGGCGGGGGCGGCGCTGTCGGACACCGAACTGGTGTCGTGGTTCACCGCGGAGCGCAGCCGGCATGAGGTGCGCACCCGGCTCGTCCCGCTCGACGAGGTGTCGGGCTGGACGACGGGGGAGTGGTCCATCGACCACGAGCGCGACAGGTACTTCCGGGTGATCGCCGTGTCGGCCGAGGCGGGGAGCCGGGAGGTCCACCGGTGGACCCAGCCGCTGTTCGAGCCGCTGGGGGCGGGCGTCGCCGCGTTCCTGGTGCGCAGGTTCGGCGGGGTGCCGCACCTGCTGGTGCGCGCCCGGGTCGAGGGCGGGTTCCTCGGCACGGTCGAACTGGGACCGACCGTGCAGTGCACCCCCGAGTCCTACGTCCATCTTCCGGTGTCGCGCAGGCCCCGCTTCCTCGCGACCGTCCTCGGCGCCGATCCGGGCCGGATCCGCTACGAGGCCGTGCACGCGGAGGAGGGCGGCCGCTTCTACCGGGCGCAGAGCCGCTATCTGCTGGTGGACGCCGACGAGCGGACCGCGGCGGCGGACCCTCCACCGGGGTTCATGTGGGTCACTCCCGGGCAGTTGAACTCACTGGCGCGGCACAGCCACTACGTGAACGTGCAGGCCCGCACCCTGCTCGCGGTGCTGAACAGCCGGGCCGCCGAGCTGTGACCCCCTCGCCGGCCGCACAATACTTAAGAAGTTGCTTTACTTTCCCGTCTTGGCGTCGTACGGTTAAGAACATGCTTAACGAAGCTGCTTCGCTTGACCGGGTGTTCCAGGCGCTGGCCGACCCCACCAGGCGGAGCATGGTCGAGCGGCTGAGCCGCGGGCCCGCGTCGGTGAGCGAGCTCGCGCGGCCCTTCGCCATGTCGCTGGCCGCGATCGTCCAGCATCTGAAGGTGCTGGAGGCCTGCGGGCTGGTCCGGTCGGAGAAGGTCGGCCGGGTGCGCGCGTGCCATCTGGAGCCGCGGGCGCTCACGGCGGTGGAACAGTGGGCCGGCGAGCGCCGCAGGACCTGGGAGCACCGCCTCGACCGGCTCGGCGACTACCTCGCCGAGCAGCCCGACGAGTGGGATACGGAGGACGAGAAATGACCGATCGTCGCGTGGAACACGCCAACTTCACCATCGAGCGCGCCTACGCCGCCTCGCCCGAGCGGGTGTTCACCGCCTGGGCGGAGGAGAAGGCCAAGGCCGACTGGTTCGCCGGCGGCGGGGACGACTACCGCCTCGACTTCCGGGTCGGCGGCAGGGAGGTCAACCGCGGCAGCCAGGGCGGCGGCCCCGTCATCACCTTCGACGCCCGCTATCACGAGATCGTCCCGCCGGAGCGCATCGTCTACGCCTACGACCTGTACGTCGGCTCGACGCTCGCGTCGGTGTCGGTGACCACCGTCCAGTTCGCCCCCGCCGACGGCGGCACCCGCCTGGAGCTGACGGAGCAGGTCGCCTTCCTCGACGGGCACGACCGTCCGGAATGGCGCGAGCAGGGCACCCGCGACTGGCTGGAGACGCTCGCGGCGCACCTGGAGCGGGAGACCTCCCGCGCCTGACCCGACGCGCCTGACTCGACGCGCCTGACCCGAACCGAGAACGGACAGGAGGGGGCCCGATGGAGACGAGGACCGCGGCGCCGCCCCGCGCCGGACGCAGAGAGTGGATCGGGCTGGCGGTGCTGGCCCTGCCCACCCTGCTGCTCGCACTGGATCTGAGCGTGCTGTACCTGGCTCTGCCGCACATCAGCGACGATCTCGGAGCCGACTCGGTGCAGCAGCTGTGGATCACCGACATCTACGGGTTCATGGTCGCCGGGTTCCTGGTCACCATGGGCACCCTCGGCGACCGCGTCGGGCGGCGCAGGCTGCTGATGACGGGCGCGGCTGCGTTCGGCGTCGCCTCCCTGCTGGCCGCGTACGCGCCGACCGCCGAGACCCTCATCGCCGCCCGGGCGCTGCTGGGTGTCGCGGGCGCCACCCTGGCGCCGTCGACGCTGGCGCTGATCCGCAACATGTTCGCCGACGAGAGGCAGCGCACCACGGCGGTCGCCGTCTGGGTGAGCTGCTTCATGGGCGGCGCCGCGATCGGCCCGGTGGTCGGCGGGCTGCTGCTGGAGGCGTTCTGGTGGGGCTCGGTGTTCCTGCTGGCCGTACCGGTGATGGTCCTGCTGCTGGCCGTCGGCCCCTGGCTGCTCCCCGAGTATCGCGACGACTCCGCCGGCCGCCTCGACCTGCCGAGCACCCTGCTGTTCCTCGCCACCGCGCTGCCCGTCGTGTACGGACTGAAGGAGCTGACCAGGAACGGCCCCGGAGTCGTCGCCATCCTGGCGATCGTCGCCGGGCTGGCCTTCGGCGCGGCGTTCGTCCGCAGGCAGGGCGGCCTGGACACCCCGCTGCTGGACCTGCGGCTGTTCCGCCGCCGGGCCTTCACCGCCGCGCTGGTCGTCCTGATGTTCGCCGTGGCCACCCAGGGCGGGATCATGCTGGTGGTCACCCAGCAGATGCAGATCGTCGAGGGGCTGTCGCCGGTGGCGACGGGGCTGTGGCTGATGCCGGGGTCGCTGGCCATGGTCGCGGGCTCCCTGCTGGCTCCGCACGCCGCCCGGCTCCTGCGCCCGGGGCCCACGGTCGCGGCCGGCATGGCCGTCACCGCGATCGGCTACCTGCTGCTCACCCGCGCGGTTCCCGGCGGGCTGCCCGTGTTGGTGGCCGGCGCCGTCGTCGTCTTCTTCGGCATCGGCCCGGTGGCCTCGCTGACCCAGAACCTCATCGTGAGCTCCGCGCCGCCGGCCAAGGCGGGCTCCGCGGCGTCGGTCTCCCAGACCGGCGGCGACTTCGGCATCGCGCTGGGCGTGGCCGTGTTCGGCAGCATCGCCGCCCTGGTCTACCGGCACGCTCTCGCCGACACCTATCGCGGGCCGGCAGGACCGGCCGCCGACAGCATCGCGGGCGCGGCCCCGGCCGCGCGGGACCTGCCCGCCGAGCGTTCGGACGAGCTGCTGTCGGCCGCGCACGCGGCCTTCACCTCCGGGCTGCACGTGGTCGCCGCGTTCGCCGCGCTGCTGTGCCTGGCGCTCGCCGTGCTCGCGGCCTACGCCCTGCGGCAGGCCCCAGAGGAGGCCCCGGAGGCGGCGGCTTCTGAGGCGGCCCCTGACACGGCCCAGGAGGCGGGCCAGGACGGGCCTCCTGAGCGCACCATCGAAGATGCGCGGCCGGCCGGCCGGGTGCCATCGTCGGACTGAGCGGATTTCCGGAGGACGGGCCCCGCGCCACGCGCCGGGGCCGTCGCCGGCGGGCGTGACCGGCCGGACGGGTTCTCCGCGGTCCGGAACCCACGCGCCTCACGCCTAGGAGGATCCATGACGATCCGCCCTGTCGTCCTCGACCCGGCCGGACACGACATCCACGCCGAGGGAGCCCGCATCCGAGCCGGCGGACCGGTCTCCCGGGTGGTGCTCCCCGGCGGGGTCATGGCCTGGTCGGTCACCGGCCACGACGTGGCCAGGCAGGTGCTCGGCGACCACCGGTTCTCGAAGGACCCCCGCAAGCACTGGACCGACTTCGTCGAAGGCCGCATCGGCGACGACTTCCCGATGATCGGCTGGGTCCTCATGGAGAACCTCACCACCGCGTACGGGCACGACCACACGCGGCTGCGGCGGCCGTGCGCCCAGGCGTTCACGCCGCGCCGGGTGGAGGCCCTGCGCGGGAGCGTGCAGAAGGTCACCGACGAGCTCCTCGGCCGCCTCGACGAGGTGGCCCCGGGCGAGGCCGTCGACCTCAAGGCGGAGTTCGCCAAGCCCCTGCCCGCCGCGGTGATCTGCGACCTGTTCGGCGTCCCGGCGGCCGACCGCCAGGCCATGCTGCACGGCGGTGAGGTCAACGTCGACACCGGCATCACGCCCGAGGAGGCCGCCGCGAACGTCGCGGCGTGGCAGCGGCTGATGCTCGACTTCGTCCGGTCCAAGCGCGACCACCCCGGCGACGACCTGACCACCGACCTGGTCGCCGCCCGCGACGAGGACGGCTCGCCGCTGAGCGACTCCGAGATGGTGGGCACCCTGCACATCATGCTCGCCACCGGGACCGAGCCGGTGAAGAACCTCATCGCCAACACGGTGCTCCTGCTGCTCACCCATCCGGACCACCTCGCGCGGGTCGCGCGGGGAGAGCTGAGCTGGCCGGACGTGATCCAGGAGGCCGTCCGCGTGGAGGCGCCGGTCGCGCACCTGCCGTTCAGGTTCGCGACGGAGGACGTCGAGATCGGCGGCGTCACCATCGCCAAGGGCGATCCGGTGCTGATGAACTTCGCGGCGGCGGGCCGCGACCCCGACCGGTACGGCCCCGACGCCGACGTCTTCGACCCCGGGCGGGCCGACAGGGAGCACCTGTCCTTCGGAGCCGGCATCTACCGGTGCATCGGCAAGCCGCTCGCCCTGATGGAGGCCGAGATCGCGCTGCCCGCGCTGTTCGAGCGCTTCCCCGGGATGAGGCCGGCCGTGCCCGCCGACCGGATCGAGCCACAGGGCACCTTCATCATGAACGGCCTGCGGAACCTGCCGGTCCTGCTGAAGGGCGGGGGCGCGTCGTGAGCACGATGAAGGCGGCGGTCGTCCCCGCGCCCGGCGCCCGGTGGGAACTCGGGGAGGTCCCGGTGCCGCGGCCCGGTCCGGGCCAGGTGCTGATCCGCGTGCGGGCCTGCGGCGTCTGCCACAACGACGTGTGGCTGACCAACGGTGTGTACGACTTCCCGCCGCTCGACCCGGTGATCGTCGGGCACGAGGCGGCCGGGGAGGTCGTCGAGGTGGGCCCGGGGGTGACCACCCGCGAGGTGGGCGACCGGGTCGGCGCCACCTGGGTGCAGCGGGGGTGCAGCCGGTGCGACTACTGCGCGCGTGGTCTGCCGCCCACCGGCCAGACGGCCATGTGCTGCGCGGCGCCGGTGCTGACCGGCATGACCGCCCCCGGCGGCCACGCCGAGTACGTGGCGGTGGAGGCGAGCAGCACGGTCCTGCTCCCCGGCGGTGTGTCGTACGAGGCCGCAGCGCCCGTGCTCTGCGCCGGCTACACCGCGTGGAGCGCCCTGCGGGCGGCGGAGCCGGCCCCGGGCGACCGGGTCGCCGTGCTGGGCGTCGGCGGCCTGGGGCACCTCGCGCTGCAGTTCGCGCGGGCCTGCGGGTTCGAGACCGTCGCCGTCACCCGGTCGCCCGACAAGCGCGAACTCGCGACGTCACTCGGCGCCGGGGCCGTCGTGTCCGGCGGTGCGGGCCTGCGGGACGCCGGCGGCGCGGACGTGCTCCTCGTCACGAACACGTCGTACGCCGCCGCCACGGAGGCCCTGCAGGGCATGCGGCCCGGCGGGCGGGTCGCCCTGGCCACGATCGACCCGGTGGGCGCGCTGGAGCTCGGGCCGTCCAGCCTGGTCTGGGCGAAGCGCCTGCGGGTCACCGGCGTCACCCACGACGGCCCGGACCGGCTCGCCGAGGCGTTCCGGCTCGTGGCGGAGGGCAGGGTGACGCCGATGGTGGAGGAGTTCCCCAAGGAGGACGTCGCCGACGCCGTCGAGGCCGTCGACAAGGGCGCCGTGCGCTTCCGCGCCGTCGTCCGGTACTGACGGCGCCCCGTACCGACACGGGCCACCGGCCGGCCCGCGCGGAGCGCCGCGCGGGCCGCACCCGTGCGCGGGTCATCCCGGCAGTTCGACGGAGGCGTGGTCGCCGACCATCAGGCGATGGTGGACGCGCCGGGCGCCTCCGGTGACCGTGGCGGACCGGCCGACGATGCAGCCGCGCAGGTCCGGGACCGCCGCTATGGTGGCGCCGTCCAGGAGGACGGAGTCGGCGACGCCGGCGGCGTTCAGCAGGCAGTCGCGCCCGACGGAGGTGTGCGGGCCGACGTGGCTGTCCTTCACCACCGCCCCCGCGCCGATGATCGCCGGGCCGTCGATCCGCGACCGCACCACCCGGGCGCCCGGCTCGACCAGGACGGGACCGGACAGCGTGCTGGCGGCGTCCACGTCGCCGCGGACCTCCCGGCACAGGTCGCCGAGCAGGCGGCGGTTGCACGCGAGGACGTCCTCCGGACGCCCGGTGTCCTTCCAGTAGCCGGCGTACTCGCCGGCCGTGACCCGCGCGCCCTGGTCGAGCAGCCACTGGAGCGCGTCGGTGATCTCCAGCTCCCCGCGGGCGCTGGGCCGGATCGCGGCCACGGCGGCGTGCACCGCGGCGGTGAAGAAGTACACGCCGATCACGGCGAGGTCGCCGCAGGGCGGCTCGGGCTTCTCCACGAGGCGGACCACCGAGCCGTCCGAGGCGAGCTCGGCGATGCCGAAGGCGCGCGGGTCCTCGACCTTCTGCACGGCGATGTGGGCGGCGGGGCGCCGGGCCCGGAACTCCGCCGCGAGCCCGTGGATGCCGTCGGGGAGCACGTTGTCGCCGAGATACATGACGAAGTCGTCGTCGCCCAGGAACGGCCGGGCCAGGGCCACGCAGCTGGCGAGGCCGTCGGGGCGCTCCTGCCGGAGATAGGTGACACGGACCCCGAAACGGGAGCCGTCGCCGATCGCCTCGGCTATCTCGCGTTCCCACCCGCCGATGACGACGCCGACGTCGGTCACCCCGAGGCGGGCGACGGCGCCGAGCGCGTGCGCGAGCACCGGCTCGCCGGCCACCGGGATCAGTTGCTTGGGCATGGAATGGCTGAAAGGACGCAGGCGGGTGCCCGACCCGCCCGACAACACCAATGCCTTCATTCCGCTTTCCCCTCGACTGGTGATACCGCCGATTTCGCTCATCGCAATGTCTCATCACCGGATCGCCGCCGCATCTTTCGGCGTGCCGCCCCTGCCGGGAAAACGTGCCGACCGGCGGCCGCCGTTTCGCCGCGCCCGACGTGAGGCGGCCGGACAGGGGTCCGCAATTCGTTCAGGGCAATTTGGGAGATGCGGCCCGGGAATGACCGGTAGTTACGATGACCGTGGCCGGAAAACGGATGGAAGGCGAATTGCCGGCACTCTCGCGCGGGCCGGGAAAACGGGTTCGCGAACGGACCGCAACGGAGAACGGGAGCGGGCGATGTCTGCAGACGGCGCGCACGACGGCGCGCATTCGCAGCGGGCGGCGGACCTGGGCGCCCCGGTCACGCCGCAGGGCCGGGTCCTCGCCGATCTGCTGGCCGGATACGTCGAGCGGGTCCGGGACGAGGCCGGCGTGAACGACCGCGCGGGCGCGTTCCCGTACGAGACGTTCGACGGCTTCGCGAAGGACGGCGTGCTGGGCGGCACGGTCCCCGCCGAACTCGGCGGCCTCGGGGTCGGCCGGTTGTACGACGTGGCGGTGGCGCTCCGGACGCTGGCGGAGGCGGACGCCTCGGCCGCGCTGGCGCTGCACGTGCAGTTCAGCCGTGGCCTGACGCTGACCTACGAGTGGCGGCACGGCTCGCCCTCGGCGCGGGCGCTGGCCGAGCGGTTGCTGCGCTCGATGGCCACCGGCGAGGCCGTGGTCTGCGGGGCGCTCAAGGACTCTCCCGGCGTCGTCACCGAACTCGTCCCCGACGGGTCGGGCGGCTGGCTGCTGTCCGGCCGCAAGACCCTGGTGAGCCTGGCCCCGATCGGGACGCACTTCTTCGTGCACGCCCAGCGGCGGGCCGACGGGCGGCCGGCCGGCCTGGTCGTCCCGCTCGTGCGGCGGGACAGCCGGGGGCTGCGCGTGCTGGACACCTGGGACGGCCTCGGCATGCGCGCCTCGGGCACCGCCGACATCGCCTTCGACGCCTGCCCCGTCGCGGCCGGCGACGTCCTGGAGCGCAGCCGGGTCAACGCCCGCGACGACGCGGTCCTGGCCGGGCAGACGGTCAGTTCGATCACGATGCTCGGGATCTACGCGGGGGTGGCCCAGGCGGCCAGGGACATCGCGACCGGCGCGGCCGCCCGCCGCCCCGGCCCGCCCCCGGCGGCGGTGCGCACCCTGGTCGCGGAGACCGACGCCCGTCTCTACGCCCTCCGGGCGACGGCCGGCGCCGCCCTGGTCAACGCCGACATCTGGTCCGCCGACCGCGGCGGTGACCCCGCCGAGCGCGGGAGGGCGATGATGACCCCCTTCCAGTGCGCGAAGATGACGGTCAACACGCTCGCGCTCGGCATCGTCAACGACTGCCTCACGCTGGCCGGCGGCGCCGCCTACTCGGCGGACCACCCGCTGGCCCGCCTCTCCCGGGACGTGCGGGCCGGGTGGTTCATGCAGCCCTACACGTACGTGGACGGCGTCGACTACCTCAGCGGGCAGGCCCTGGGCCTCGAACGGGACAACGACTACATGAGCTTCCGGGCGCTCGGCCCCCGAGCCCGGCAGTGACGTGCGGAGCGAGCATCGGAGAAGGCGCGCATGGCTATTCGCGTATGGGACTACCTGCCGGAGTACGAGAAGGAGAGGACGGACGTCCTCGACGCGGTCGAGAAGGTCTTCGAATCCGGGCAGCTCATCCTCGGGGAGAGCGTCCGGCGCTTCGAGGAGGAGTTCGCCGCCTACCACCGGACGAGACACTGCACGGGCGTGGACAACGGGACCAACGCCATCAAACTCGGCCTGCAGGCGCTGGGGGTCGGCCCGGGGGACGAGGTCGTCACCGTCTCCAACACCGCCGCCCCGACCGTCGTGGCGATCGACTCGGTCGGCGCGACGCCGGTCTTCGCCGACGTGCGCGAGGACGACCACCTCGTCGACCCCGAACAGGTGGCCGCCGCGATCACCCCCCGCACCCGCGCGCTGGTGCCGGTCCACCTCTACGGCCAGTGCGCCGACATGGCGCCGCTGACCCGGCTCGCCGCCGAGCACGGCCTGGCCGTCCTGGAGGACTGCGCCCAGGCGCACGGCGCCCGGCACCACGGCCGCCTGGCCGGCACGATGGGGCACGCCGCCGCCTTCTCCTTCTACCCCACCAAGGTCCTCGGGGCGTACGGCGACGGCGGGGCGGTGCTGACCGGCGACGACACGGTCGACGGCAACCTGCGGCGGCTGCGGTACTACGGCATGGAGGAGCGGTACTACGTCGTCCGCACCCCCGGGCACAACTGCCGTCTCGACGAGGTGCAGGCGGAGATCCTGCGCCGCAAGCTCGGCCGCCTGGACGACTACATCGAGCGGCGCCGAGAGGTGGCCGATCGTTACGCCGAGGGGCTGGCCGGCGTCGCGGGGCCGTCCGGGCTGCGGCTGCCGTCCGTGACGGAGGGAAACGACCACGTCTACTACGTCTACGTGGTCCGCCACCCGCGCCGCGACGAGATCATCGAGCGGCTCAGGGCGTACGACATCCACCTGAACATCAGCTATCCCTGGCCGGTGCACACGATGACCGGCTTCGAGCGGCTGGGCTACGCGGAGGGGTCGCTGCCGGTCACCGAGCGGCTGGCCCGCGAGATCTTCTCGCTGCCGATGTACCCGTCGCTTCCGCCGGACACGCAGGACCGGGTGATCGAGGCGCTCCGCGAGGTCCTGACGACCCTGTGAGAGCGCGCCGCGCCCCGCCCTCCCACCCCGACACGTACGATCCGGAGGAGAAGATCGATGACGACCCCAGTCGGCGAGACGACGTGCCGGGTGTGCCGCGGGCCGCTCGGCGAGTTCCTGGACCTCGGGCGGCAGCCGCTGTCCGACCGTTTCCTGACCGAGCGGGAGATTCCCGGCGAGTTCTTCTACCGGCTCGCCGTCGGCGCCTGCGCGTCGTGCGGGATGGTGCAGCTGATGGAGGAGGTCCCGCGTGAGCTGATGTTCCGCGAGGACTATCCGTACCACTCGTCGGGCTCGTCGGTGATGCGGGAGCACTTCGCGCGGACCGCGCACGGCTTCCTGGAGTCGGCGTACGCCGGGCCGGACCCGTTCGTGGTGGAGATCGGCAGCAACGACGGGGTGATGCTCGGCGCGGTGCGCGACGCCGGCGTGCGGCATCTCGGGTTCGAGCCCTCGGGGAAGGTGGCCGAGGTGGCGCGGCGCCGCGGCGTGCGGGTGCGCACCGACTTCTTCGAGGAGCCGACGGCGGCCGAGGTGCGCGCGGCCGAGGGGCCCGCGGACGTGATCTACGCGGCCAACACGATCTGCCACATCCCCTATCTGGAGTCGATCTTCCGCGGCGTCGACGCGCTGCTCGCCCCCGGCGGCCGGTTCGTCTTCGAGGATCCCTACTGGGGGGACATCGTGGAGAAGACGTCGTTCGACCAGATCTACGACGAGCACTTCTACTTCTTCACGGCGAGTTCGGTCCGGGCGGCCGCCGAGCGGTTCGGCTTCGAACTGGTCGACGTGGAACGGCTGTCCGTCCACGGCGGCGAACTGCGTTACACGATCGCCCGCCGCGGCGCCGCCACGCCCGCGGCGGCCGTCGCGGAGACCGTCGAGCGGGAACGGGCCCGCGGCCTGACCGCTCCGGACACGCTGCGCCGCTTCGCCGCCGACGTGGAACGCGTACGGGACGACCTGACGGCGCTGCTGCGCCGGCTGCGGGAGGAGGGGCGGCGGGTCGTCGCGTACGGCGCGACCGCCAAGAGCGCGACCGTGACCAACTTCTGCGGTCTCGACGCCGGACTGGTCGAGTGGGTGTGCGACACCACCCCGCAGAAACAGGGGCTGCTGACCCCTGGAGCCCACCTGCCGGTCGTGCCGCCGGAACGGTTCTCCCCGGCCTCGTCCGACGGCGGCTACCCCGACTACGCGCTGTTGTTCGCCTGGAACCACGCCGAGGAGATCATGGCGAAGGAGCAGGAGTTCCGCGACGCCGGCGGCCGGTGGATCCTCTACGTGCCGGACGTCCGGGTGGTGTGAGCCATGCGGGTGAACGGCCTGGCGGTCGAGGGCGCGTACGTCTTCACGCCCGAGGAGTTCCCCGACGACCGGGGGCGGTTCCTGTCGCACTACCAGGAATCGGTGTTCGGCGACGCCGTGGGACGCCCGCTCTTCCCCGTGGCGCAGGCGAGCAGCAGCGTCTCGCGCAGGGGAGTGGTGCGGGGGCTGCACTACACGGCGACGCCGCCGGGCACGGCGAAGTACGTCCACTGCCCGCGCGGCCGGGCCCTCGACGTCGTCCTCGACGTCCGCGTCGGCTCTCCCACGTTCGGCGTCTGGGACAGCGTCGTGCTCGACTCCCTCGACTTCCGGGCCGTGTACTTCCCACTGGGGGTCGCGCACCTGTTCGTGGCTCTGGAGGACGACACCGTGATGTCGTACCTGCTGTCGCGGGAGTACGTGGCCGCCGACGAGCTGGCGATCTCCCCCCTGGACCCGGGGCTGGACCTGCCCGTCCCGGGGGACCTCACGCCGATCCTGTCGGAGCGGGACCGGGCGGCCCCCCGCCTGGAGGAGGCGAGAGCGGCCGGCCTCCTGCCGGACTACCGGGTGTGCGCCGAGATCGAGGCGGGCAGCCGCGTCTGAACGGCCCGGCCACGGGCGAAGTGGGGGGTGAGGGAGTCACGACTCCCGGGGGCGCGTGCCGCAGGTGTCGAGAGCGGGGGTGCCGAGAGCGTGGGTGTCGAGAGCGGCGACGGTCCGGCGCAGGGCCTCGTCGAGCGGAACCCGCGGGCGCCATCCGGTGGCCGCCCGGAACGCGGAGGAGTCGATCACCACGCTGTCGAAGTCGCCCGGCCGGGCGCTCGCGGGCGGAGGGACCGGCACGACCGGCACCGGAGGCCGTCCGGTCCGTTCGGCGACGAGCAGGGCGATCCTCCGGAAGACGTCGCCGAGCGGCTCGCCGCGGCCGTGGCCGAGCGGCCAGTGCCGGCCCGCCAGCGCCTCCGGCCGGTCGAGGGCCGCCAGGAAGGCGTCCGCGACGTCGCCGACGTACAGCAGCTCACGCGCGATCGTGCCGTCGTGCCACATGGTGAGCGGCTCTCCGGCGAGCGCCCTGCGGGCCATCGCGCTCACCACCCCCCGGTCGGCGGCGCCGCACGGGGCCGGCCCGAAGACCGTCGGCAGGCGCAGGGAGACTCCGCGCAGGACCCCTTCCGAGGTGGCCCGCTTGAGCAGGTCTTCGGCCGCCTGCTTCTGCAGGTCGTACGCCGTCACCGGGTGGTCGGGCACGGTGCCGTCGATCGGCGTGCCGGAGCCCGGGCCGGCCTGGGAGGCCGAGCCGGCGAACACCACCAGCGGCGCGGGACCACTCCGGGGGCGTGACCGCAGCAGGCCGACGAGGTCGCGCATGACGCCCACGTTCACCCGTTCGCTGGCCGCCGGGTCTTCGTCGGCTCCCCGCCAGCCGCCGGAGTGCAGGACCAGGTGGATCACCGCGCTCGCCCCGGCCACCGCACGCTCCAGGTTCGCGGGCACGGTGAGATCGGCGGCCAGCACCTCCACCCCGCCCGCGCCGCCCGTGCCCGACTCAGCCGTGCCCGTCGCGGCGGGGCGGCGGGAGACCGCGCGTACGGCGACCGGCAGGCGCGCGAGCCGGGCGGTGACGGCCGAGCCCACCAGGCCGGACGCGCCGAGCACGGCGACCAGCGGAGGGCCGCCGCCCGGCGTGGTGCCCGGCCGGTTCACGATCGGGCGTCCGTCTGCTCGCGGCCGCCCTTCCCGGGGGCGTTCTTCTCGTAGACGGCCTGCCAGTAGAAGGTCCACGGCACGGCCCGGGCGTCGGCGACGCAGGTCCAGTCGTCGGCGGGCCGGTAGGCGGCGAGGAACCTGCGCGACTGCGCCTCCACCGCGTGGTTGTCGTGGATGTCGATGACGTCCAGCAGGGGGCCGGTGCGCAGGGCCAGCGCCACGACCTCCGCGCCCTGGGCGTGGCCGTCCAGGGACGGGTCCAGATATTTGCCCACCGGGTTGTTCACGTACAGGTGGCGGCAGCGTCCGGCCACGAGGTCCAGGTAGGCCCGCACCGTCTCGGCGTTCATCTCCGCGAACGAGTCGACGTTCACGCACAGGTCGAACCGCTGGTCCGCGGGCAGCGCGTCCACCTCGTCCACGGAGTGGAACCGGATCTTCGCGAACTGGCCGGGGTCGAGGACGGCGCCGAGGTAGGCGCGGGACAGGCGCAGGGCGTTGTCCAGATCGACGATGTCGTAGGAGACGAGGTCGTGGTTGGACATCAGGGCGTGGCAGGTGCGGCCGTACCCGGCGCCGATCTCCAGCACCCGGAGGCCGTCCAGGGGGACGGCCCGGCTCATGAAGTCGAGCTCCAGAACGGACTGGAGGTAGTCCATGCAGACGTCCTCGCCGTCGTACCTGACCGTGATGGGGTCGCCCACGTCGCGGTTGCGGATGCGGCGGAGCCGCGCCCGGTTGGCCTCACTCAGCCCGGCGGCGAGGTTGAAGATCAGCGTCTTGAGGTAGCGCATGCCGTTGGTGCGGGGGTCCCACAGCGCCAGCTTGAAGTTGACCGTGCCGGACTTGAAGCCCCGGAGATCGGCGACGGCGCTCTCGGTCACCTGGATCCTGTTGTTGCTCTCCCAGAGCGGGCTCTGGCCGTACCTGCGGGTGGTCGTCATCGTCGTCTCCGCCCCGTCACTTGGACCGGCCGTGCTGGGCCGCGGTGAGCCTTTCCAGGATCGGCACGACGTCGTTGGGCGTGGGCATCCCCAGCGTCTCCCGCCGCAGCCGTTCCGCGTTGCCGGCGAACGACGGGTCCTCAAGCACCCGGACCAGCCGGTCGCGCAGCGTGCCGGCGGTCAGGTGGTCGGCGTCGGCGACGTACACGCCCGCCCCCTGGTCCTCCAGCCCGTTGGCCATGAGCACCGGCCCCCACCACTTCTCCGCCCAGTAGATGTTGGGCACGATGAGCTGCGGCACCCCGTGCTCCAGCGCGGAGGCGAAGGTGCCGGCGCCGCCGCTGTGCACGATGGCCGAGCAGGTGGGCAGCAGCACGTTCAGGGGCACGAAGTCGTGGACCCGCACGTTCTCGGGCACGTGGGTGACCGACCGCAGTTGCGTGGCGTCGAGTGCGGCGATCACTTCGACGTCGAGGCCGTCGACCGCCGCGAACAGGTCCGCGGCCGAGGCGACGACGCCGAAGTCGCGCTCACGGTGGGAGAGGCCGAGCGTCACGCAGACGCGCGGACGCGTGGGCGGCCGGTGCAGCCACTTCGGCACCGACGACGGGCCGTTGAAGGCCATGTGCCGCATCGGGAGGTAGTGGATGCCCGGGGGCCGCCAGACCCAGGTCGGCATGGGGAAGATCGTCCACTGGCCGAGGGCGGTCTCCTCGTCGAAGGCGCAGCCGTACCGCGCCAGGACCGGCTCCAGCCACTCGCGCAGGGGGTCGGTGCGGGCCTGCGGCGGCTGCCCGTCCCAGATCGGACGGCAGGCGGCGCGCAACTGCCCCAGGCCGTCCGCGCCGAACAGCATCCGGGCGTGGGCCGCGCCGCACGCCCGCGCGGCGACGACGCCGGCGAAGGCGAAGGTGTCCCAGACGACGAGGTCGGGCTCCCAGTCGCGGGCGAACTCGACGAGTTCCTCGATCACCGCTTCGGGGTTGAACAGCGCCCGGCATCCCCCCACGTGGGCGCCGAGCTCCGCCAGCGGGTCGTCGCGGGCGTAGTCGGTCTGCACCGGCAGCCCGGGACCCGGGTTCCTCGGGTCCGCCGGGTTCTCCTGCGGCTCGGCGGCCGACATCTGCGTGTTCAGGTCCACGCCCCGGCCGACCGGTACGGCCGTCAGCCCGCAGCGCATGATGTCGTCGGCCATGTCCGGCTGGGCGGCGACGCGCACGTCGTGTCCCGCCGTACGCAGGGCCCAGGCCAGCGGCGCCTGCACGAACAGATGCGACCGGAAGGGGGCGGTGGCGAAGAGAACGCGCATGTCGGTCCTTCCTGGAGACGAGCGGGCCTGGTGACGGGCGGGTGGCCCTCGGCCCGAAAAACGGGCACGTTGTTCCACGATTTTCCGGAGGTGTCCGGCCGCGCATCTTCCAGAATGCGCACCGCCCGCGCGGCGGACCGTTTCAGGGCGAGGTCCGGGCCGGAACGGCACGTCAGAAGTAGCCGCACCGGGCCGGCGCTGCGAATAGTGGGAAACAAGCCGGCCGTTCCCGGAAACGGCGGAGACGGCCGGCTGGAAATGCCGGCGAACCAGTTCGGGAGGCGACGAGATGCACCCCGTAGTTCACGAGCCCGTGATTTACGACTACGACGCGGCGCGCTTCGATTTCGGGGACATCCTCCGGAAGATCTACGACGTCGACGACCTGGCCCGTCTCCGCCCGGAGGGCGAGCTCGAGGTCATGACCTGGAGGACCGACCAGTCGACCGACTTCCACGCGAAGTTCTACGAGGCGTTCGAGGCGGAGCTGAAGCCCCTCTACCGGGAGTTCGTCGCGGCGTTCGTCCCCGGCGTCCTCGGCACCGAGGAGTTCTGCTTCCAGCGGGTCCCGACGTTCCGGGTGCACTTCCCCGGCAATGTGGCGGTGGGCGACTTCCACCGGGACCGCGACTACAACCACGGAGACGGCGAGGTGAACTTCTGGGTTCCGTTCACCCCGGCCTACGACACGAACTCCGTCTGGATCGAGCGGGAGCTGGGATCGGGGGACTACCGCCCGATGACGCTGGACCCCGGTCAGGTGCTGGTGTTCGACTCGGTCGACTGGAGCCACGGAAACAAGATCAACGAGACGGGGTCGACCCGGGTGAGCTTCGACTTCCGGTGCATCCGGCTGTCGGACTACAACCCCTCCACTCTCCGTACGGTGGACGCCAAGCGGGGGCTGTGGATCGGCGACTACTTCGACGTGCTATGACCGACGTGCTGTGACCCCACGTCGGCGGCACAGAAGAGGGCGGCGCCCGGCCGACCGGCCGGCCGCCGCCCTCACGTCTCCCCGGTCATCCGGCCGGGGCCGCCTGGGCCGGGGTCACTTGGGGAGCCGGACCGACAGGGTGTGCCGGAAGACGTCGCGGGGGTCGTAGCGCTTCTTGATCTTCTGCAGCCGGGGGTGGTTGCCCTTGTAGTAGAGGGTCTCCCAGGAGATGCCCGACGTGTTCCACTTCGGGTCCGCCAGGTCGGCGTCCGCGTAGTTGATGTAGCTGCCGGCGTTCACCGGTCCGTCCACGGGCACGCCGCCGGAGTCGGCGTACACGTCCCGGTAGAAGTCCCGCATCCAGCCGATGTGCCGGGCGTCGTCGTCCGGTGAGGCCCAGCCGCCGGTGGTGAAGTAGGCGCGGAGGATCGCGTCGCGGGTGGCGGTCGCCGTCGCGTCGGAGGCCACCGCGTTGATCCGCCCGCCGTAGCCGGTGAGGCTCAGGTTGGCGCCCGGGTTGGTGTAGTCCTCGCGGCTGAGATGCCGGTAGACGGCGGCGATCTGGCGGTCGGTGAAGCCCTTGCGCAGGTCGGCGGCCTTGTTCTTGGACCGGCCCGCGGGTTCGTTCACCCAGTTCGCCTCGTCCAGGTAGGGGAGCAGCTCCAGCGTGTCGGACGCCGGCTCGATGCCGATGCCCGCCGTCACCGCCTTGGCGTGCGCGGCCATCAGGCTCTCCACGCCCGCGACGCCGGCGTCGCCGCCCACGATGAAGCCGAGCTGCCCGGCGGAGCGGTGGCTCGCCAGGAGCACCCCCCAGAGAGCGGCGTACGGTGAGCTCGGCGCGCTGTTCGCCTCGTACCAGTCGCAGTAGTTGCGCAGGAGCCGGGAGAAGGTCTTCTCGTCCATCGACTCCCACGGCCACATGACGATCCTCCTGCGCATGGCGGCCGGGGCCTTCGGCAGCAGGCGCGCCGGGTCCGTGCCGTCGGCGCCCGGGGAGCCGTCTGGGGCGCCGTCTGGGGCGCCGTCTGGGGCGCCGTCTGGGGAGCGCAGCCAGAATCGCGTCACGACGCCGAAGTTGCCGCCGCCTCCGCCGGTGTGCGCCCACCACAGGTCCCGCTCGGGGTCCCCGGCGTCGCGCGTCGCCACGACCACCCGGGCCCGGCCGGAGGCGTCGACGACCACGACCTCCACGGCGTACAGGTGATCGGCGGCCAGGCCGTACCTGCGGGAGAGGAAGCCGTAGCCGCCGCCCGTGATGTGGCCGCCGACCCCGACCGAGGGGCAGGAGCCCGCGGGGATCGTCACGCCCCAGCCCGTGAAGAGCGCCTTGTAAACCTGTCCCAGGGTGGCGCCCGCTCCTACGGCGAAGGCCCTGCGCCGCTCGTCGTAGGTGACGCCGGACATGGGCGACAGGTCGATCAGCGTCTCGACCTCCGGCGACGCGGTGAAGTTCTCCAGGCAGTGCCCGCCGCTCCGTACGGCGATCCGCCGGCCCGTCGCCACCGCCCGGCCGACCACCTCGGCGACCTGCTCGGCCGAGCCCACCACCTGCACGGATTGGGGCCGGCCCCGGAAACGCCGGTTGTGGCTGAGCAGCAGACTGTCGTAGCGGGGATCGCCGGGGCCGATGACGACCGGTCCGAAGGGCCGTTCACATCCGTCCGCGGGCGGGGCGGCCCGCGCCGGGCGTGCCACGGCGGGCACGCCCGCCGCCGACATGAGCGCGGCGGCTCCGCCGACGGTGGCGCCGGTCAGGAAAGCACGACGTCCCAAACCCTCCACAGCCTGTCTCCTCTCCGCGGCGCCTCCCGGCAGCGCGTCCAGACGGGCGCCTCCTGGAGCCGCCTCACTCGCACGGGACGGCACGAACGCGGCGTGCCGTCGCGGCACCATCATGATCATTTACGTTGTGGGGGCGCATCTCCTGAATTGCGGTCTTGCACAGCCGAAACCGCCCGCGTGAAAGCGAGTGCCACGCGCTCGCTCCGGTGGGCCATGTCACTTCGCGCCGGAGTGACCGTGCCGGACGACGACGTTCGCCAGGCCGTCGCTTCGGCCGCATCGGCGCTCCGGCCAGACCCCGGAGCGGGACGCGGGGCGGCCGTCGGACGGGGACCGGTCCCCGGGCGGGCGATGTGGGCGGGGAGGGCCGCACTTCAGAAGAGGCCCGGGGCGGGCGCGGGCGGTCATCCTGAGGACGTGGGTGGTCGCGACGCCGATCCCACCAGGTCGGCGGCGACGTCCTTCCACGCAGTGTCCGGACCTGTGCCCGCAGGGACCGGCCTGAGTGTTCCGGCACCGTGTTCCGGCACCGTGTTCCGGCACCGTGTTCCGGACCTGTGTCCCGGACTGTGTCCGGATGCGTGCCCGGAGCTCTGCCCGGACGTGTGCCCACAGGGACCGGCCCGAGGTCCCGGCACTGTGTTTCGGGCCTCTGCCCGGGCCTCTGCCCGGGCCTGTGCCCGGCCCGCCCGAGGCGGTGCGGATGGCGTTCGCCGGTCCGGGAGTGCCCTGATCACCGCGAGACCGTGACGAGGAGACGACGATGGCGCGTAGCGGCATCACGCATGATCCGCTCCGGGCCGCCGCACCGGCGGCGACCCCCGCACCGGCCGGAGGCCGGTTCCCGCCCTCGCGGGCACTGGTCGCCGTGCTGAGCGGCCTGGCCGGCTTCCTGCTGACCGTGGTCTGGTCGGCCGAGTTCGTCGACCGGACCATCGGCGGCAACGTGGCCGGCTCGCTGCTGGGCCATCCGGCGCTGGAGACGCCGATCACGGGGGTGGTGGCCGGGACGGTCTTCGCCTTCGTCTCCGGCCTGGCCGGCACGTTCACCGCCTGCAACGTGGCCGTCTTCGGCGCTTTGGCGCCGATGCTGGACGGGGCCGGCGGCCGGAGGCGCCGCCTGCTGCTCGCGCTCAGGCCGCTGGGATGGCTGGCGGCGGGCATGCTGACCGTCTCGGCCTGCTACGGCGCGGTCGTCGGGTTCGTGGGCACGCGGATGCCGCAGTTCTCGACCACGCAGAACGCGGCGGGCGGGCTGTCGGCCCGGACCATCCAGTCGATGGTCATCTTCGGTCTGATCGGCCTGTCGATGACCTACCTCGGGCTCGCCGCGCTCGGCATCGTGCCCGACCCCTTCGATCGGATCTCCCGGCGTTTCCCCCAGGCGCGGGTGGTCTTCATGGGAGCGCTCGTCGGCGGCTTCCTGATCGGGCGGCCGTTCCCGCTGTTCCGGCACCTGTTCAGGGACGCGGCGGAGAGCGGCAACCCGCTGTACGGCGCGCTGGCCTTCGCCCTGCAGTCGATCGGGAACATCGCCGTCATGGCCCTGCTGTTCCTGATCCTGGTCTACTTCGCCGGAGGCCGGTTGAACCGGTGGCTGACCGCCACGCCGTACCGGCTCGCGGTCGTGACGGCGGCGCTGCTGATCGTCGCGGGTGTCTTCACCTTCCTGTACTGGGACGTCAGGCTTCTCGCCGGGCGTGGGGTCATCCCGTGGTACCCCACCGCTCCCTGGGCCTGACGGTGATCCGGCAACAGGGCAATCCGGGAGATGCGCCCCAAATCAGCACGGACAAGGATGAGAACGTCACTTTCCGTCAAGGACAGAGGATGAGGGAGGACCGATGCCGACCGCTTTCGGCTCGCTGCGCAGGCTTCTGCTGACGCCGTCGCTTCGGGACGTCACCTTCGAACGGCGTGGATTCCCGGTCACGGCCACGGACGCGACCCGGCGGCTCGAGGCCGTCCCGCAGTCGGTCGTCTGCGGCTTCGAGTGGGGGATCGACGCGCAGGACCAGTGGGAGGTCGAGCGCCGGCTCGACCTGGTGGAGCCCGAGATGCGCGGCTTCGCGTACGAAGGCGCGACGATGGCCTTCACGATCCTCGACGCGATGGGCCCGCGGCGTGGCGACCGTACGCGCCGCCTGCTTCTGGGGCCGGGACGGCCGCACATCTTCCTCGCCTACATCGGCATCGGGTTCGCCATGGCGCGCCTGCCGAGGCAGCTCTGGAAGAAGGCGGTCCCGGACCTGACCGGGTCTCCGTACCACCCCACGATGAGCTGGCTCGCGGTGGACGGTTTCGGGTTCGACCGCGCCTACTTCGACACCCGGCGCTGGGTCGACCGCCAGGAGAGACCGGCCCCCTATGCGTGGGAGGGCTCGCCCGGCTACTTCCCGCGGGCGGTGGACCAGGGCATCGGCCGGGCGCTGTGGTTCATCCACGGCGCCGTCGCCACGGAGGTGGCCGTGGCCGTGGGCCGCTTCGCCTCCGGCAGGCGGGCCGATCTGTGGAGCGGCGTCGGGCTCGCCGCGGCGTTCGCGGGCGGATGCGACCCGGCCGGCCTGGCGCAGGTGCGGCGGCTGTCCGCCGAACACCACGCCGACCTGGCCCAGGGAGCGGTCTTCGCCCTCAAGGCCCGCCACTACTCGGGGTGCGTCCCCGCGCACACGGCGGCGGCCGCCGAGGCCTTCGCCGGGCTCTCGGTCGAGAGAGCCGTCGCCCTCGCCGACGACTGCGCCGTCGATCCCGGCACCAAGGGCGAGGTGCCCTCGTACGAGCTGTGGCGGCGCGGGGTGCGCCACCACTTCGCCGCCCCCGCCGGCGTCTCCCGGTCCGCGTCCTGAGGTCTCGCCCCAGGTCTCGTGAGTCTCGTGACGTCTCCTGACGGAGTCTCCGGACCGGCGCCCAGGCACCGGCACCGAGATGTCGGCGCCACGCCCAGGTGTGGGCAACGCGGCTCGATGTGACCGGCGTCCCGGGTCCGCCCCGGGACGCCGGTCGCATCGCCGGGTCCGCCGGCGGACGAACTACCCCGGCGCGGTCCGCGCGGGTCCTTTCCCAGCGAATCCCCCGGCGAATGCCCACCGGCGAGCCCCAGGGCGGATATCACGGCGTGCCCTACGAACGGCGTACGCCCTGACGGCGCGGGCGGGATCGATGCTTTCCCGATCGCCGTCCCCGCATCGCCGTGCCCGCGTCTCCGGGCCGGACCTCGGTGCCGCTCCGCCACGCCCGGAAACCGCCCGGAAAAGGGTCATCCGGATTACCGGTTGCGACTGAATACATTCTTCCGGCGTGCTCGACAGCCATCTCACGTTTAATATGCCGTCCCGGCCCTCCGCACATTCGGAGATGACAGCGGTTCGGCCGCTCTGCTTACGCTGACGTGGATTACGAGAATCTGCACGCCGGAAATCAGAGGATGGCGGGAGGACGAGTTGACCAAGGCAGCACGGGCCCTGAGGCGTCGCATGCTGACGCCGAACGTTTCGGCCACAAGACTCGACATACGCGGTTTTCACGAGAAAAACCCAGCCGCCCGCGATCTTCTGGAGACGATCGGCCGGGTGTTTCTCACAGGTTTCGCGGACGCCGCCGAGGCGCGTTATCCGGCGGACGCGGAAATTCGACTGGAAGAGATTCCGGACCGGTTCCGGGGATTCGCCTACGAAGGCGCCGCGATGGGGTTCGCCGTCGTCGACGCGCTGTCCCCCCTGGGCGGCCGGCGGATCGCCCGCTTCCTGGAAGGACGCGGGCGCGACCACGACTACATGGTCTACGTCGGCGTCGGATGGGCGATGGCGCGGGTCCCGAGGTTCCGCTGGCCGCACGCGGAGGAGATGGACCCTCTGCTGAAGTGGCTCGCGCTCGACGGCTACGGCTTCCACCAGGCCTACTTCCACACGCGCAGGTACGTCCACGAGCAGTACCAGGACCCGCGGTTCCCCTGGCCCGGGGGAGCCGGCCGGGCGTACGCCCCGCACGCGATCGACCAGGGCATCGGACGGGCGCTGTGGTTCGTGGGCGGCACCGACGTCGACCAGGTCGCCACGCTCATCGAGAGGTTCCCCGAGCACCGGCGGGCCGACCTGTACAGCGGCACCGGGCTCGCGGCCACGTACGCGGGCGGCGCCGACGAGGCGGAGCTGCGCTCGCTGGCGTGGCGCGCCGGGGAGTACCGGCCCCAGGTCGCCCAGGGTTCCGCGTTCGCGGCCGAGGCCCGGATCCGCGCCGGTCTGATCGTGCCCCACACGGGCGTCGCCACGGCGGTGTTCTGCGACACGACGCCGGAGGAGGCGGCCCGCGTCTCCCGTGTGGCGCGCCCCGGTGACGACGAGGCCAGGCGGGATCCCGCGGCCTACGAGATGTGGCGCCGGCGGGTCGCGGACAGCTTCGCCGAGTCCGGAAGGGTTTCACGATGACAGGGACACTCAGCCGGCTGCGCGGGCAACTGCCGGGAATCGTCGCGCTGGCCGTCATGGTCGTCGGCTTCCTGGTGGTCCGCCCGCCCGTGCCCTCCGCCGCCGAGACGGCGAGCGTGGCGCAGAGGTACGCCTTCGCGCCGATGTCGATCGGGATGCCGAGCGGATATCCCGAGCAGACGATCCGCAAGGTGAACAAGGACTACGCCGACATCGACGCCTGGATCTCCTCCGTCGGGGCCGGGATAGCGATGAACGACCTCGACGGCGACGGCCTCGCCAACGACCTGTGCGTCACCGACCCGCGCATCGACCAGGTGGTCGTCACCCCCGTCCCGGGAGCGCGCTCCGGCCGGTACGCGCCGTTCGCGCTGGACCCGCGCCCGCTGCCGATGAACCACGCGATGGCCCCGATGGGCTGCGTCCCCGGCGACTTCAACGAGGACGGCAGGATGGACCTGCTCGTCTACATGTGGGGCCGCACCCCGATCGTCTACCTTGCCAAGGCCGGCGCCCAGACCGGCGCCGACGCGAAGACCGGCGCCAAGGCCGATGCCAAGACGGTCACGGCCGGCGCGAAGGCCGGCGCGGACGCGCTGACCGCCCAGGCGTACGTGCCGGTCGAGCTGGTCCCCGGCTCGGGCACGGGCACGTACACGGGACCGCAGTGGAACTCCAACACGGCCGTCGTGGACGACTTCGACGGTGACGGCCACGACGACATCTACATCGGCAACTACTTCCCCGACGGGCCGGTGCTCGACGACACCGTCAGCGGTGGCGTGTCGATGAACCGGTCGCTGTCCAACGCGATGAACGGCGGCGCGGACTTCGTCCTGCGGTGGACCGGAGCCACCGGCGGCTCCCGCCCGTCGGTCTCCTTCCAGTGCGTCGAGAACGTCCTGCCCGAGGACGTCTCCAAGGGCTGGGTGCTCGCCGCCGGAGCCAACGACCTCGACGGCGACATGCGGCCGGAGCTGTACCTCGCCCAGGACCACGGCAGG
The DNA here is from genome assembly GCF_008728085.1 of Microbispora cellulosiformans. Classification (NCBI taxonomy): domain Bacteria; kingdom Bacillati; phylum Actinomycetota; class Actinomycetes; order Streptosporangiales; family Streptosporangiaceae; genus Microbispora; species Microbispora cellulosiformans. The sequence goes on from NZ_VYTZ01000006.1 coordinate 299,171, forward strand.
GACGCCCTGCTCCACAACCAGTCCACCCCGGGGAAGATCCAGTTCACTCCGGTGTCGGGCGTGCGCACGCCGATGACCCCCAAGTCCAAGCGGATCGGCGCCGACTCGTTCAAGGGCATGGGCGTCGACTTCGGCGATCTCAACGGCGACGGCGTCTACGACATGTTCGTCAGCAACATCACCACCTCCTACGGCGTGCAGGAGAGCAACTTCCAGTACATGTCGACCGCCCGTGACACCTCCGCCGTACGGGCGGACCTGGCCGGCGGCACGGCGCCGTGGGAGGACCGCAGCGCCGAGATGGGCACGGCCTGGTCGGGCTGGGGCTGGGACGTCAAGATGGCCGACTTCGACAACAGCGGCCGGCTCGCCATCGTGCAGGCGGACGGGTTCGTCAAGGGCCAGACCGACCGGTGGCCGCAGCTGCAGGAGCTGGCCGCGGCCAACGACCTGGTGGTGGAGCACCCCTGGCTGTGGCCGAACGTCAGGGCGAACGACGACATCGCCGGCCACCAGACGCTGAACTTCTTCGCCAGGCGCGACGACGGCGGGTACGCCAACGTGGCCGGGGATCTCGGCCTGGCCGTGCCGACGCCGACCAGGGGCATCGCCACCGGGGACGCCGACGGCGACGGCCGGCTCGACTTCGCCGTCGCGCGGCAGTGGGGCGAGCCCGTGTTCTACCACAACCAGAGCCCCTCCACAGGCTCGTTCCTCGGGCTGCGGCTGACCCGCGACCCCGCGCCGGGCTCCGCCGGGTCCGCGCAGGGGACGCCGGACGGCCCGGGGACGCCGGCGGTCGGGACGCAGGTGACCGTGACCACGCCCGACGGCCGCAGGCTCGTCTCCCGGGTCGACGGCGGCAGCGGGCACTCGGGCAAGCGCAGCAGCGAGGTGCACGTGGGCCTGGGCCAGAACGTCTGGGAGCCCGTGCAGGTGCGGCTGTGCTGGCGCGACGGCACCGGCGAGATACGCGAACAGGAGCTGTGGCTGCGGCCGGGATGGCACTCGCTGCGCCTCGGCACGCAGGCGAAGGAGAGGCAGGCGGCATGACCACCCAGACCAGCACACCACCCCGGCACGATCCGAAGGTCATCACGGCGCTGCGGCGCTTCGCCATCTCGATCTCGGTGTTCAACGCCCTGGGCTACACCGTCCTCGGCTTCGAGCAGCCATGGTTGTGGCCCTTCATCGCCCTCGCCACCGGCTACACGGTCGAGATCACGCTGGAGACGCTCGGCGCCCGGGCCGAGGGACGCCGGCCCCGCTTCGCCGGGAACGGCGTGCGCGGCCTGGTCGAGTTCCTCTATCCGGCGCACATCACCAGCCTCGCCGTGAACATGCTGATCTACGTCAACGACCAGGTCCAGGTGATGATGTTCGGGGTGGTCGTCGCCGTCGGCGCGAAGTGGGTGCTGCGGGCGCCCGTGCGCGGCAGGCTGCGCCACTTCATGAACCCCTCCAACCTCGGCATCGCGGTCATCCTGCTGCTGTTCCCGTGGGCCAGCATCGCGCCGGGCTACCACTTCACCGAGCGTGTCGGCGCCCCGTTCGACTGGCTGATCCCGGCCATCATCCTGGTCGCGGGCACGATGATCAACGCGAAGCTGACCGGCCGCATGTGGCTGGTCGCCGGTTGGGTGAGCTTCTTCGCCCTGCAGGCGGTCGTCCGCGGTCTCGTCTTCGGCACGGCGATCCCCGGCGCGCTCGCGGTGGTCACCGGGGTCGCGTTCGTCCTCTACACCAACTACATGATCACCGACCCCGGCACCACGCCGTCGCGGCCCGCCGCGCAGTTCGCCTTCGGGGCGGGGGTCGCGACCGTCTACGGGATCCTGACCGCGATCCACATCGCGTACGGCCTGTTCTTCGCCACCGCGGCGGTCTGCCTCGTCCGCGGCACGTACCTGTGGGCGCTGCACGTCTCCGAGCGGGCCAGGCTCCGGCGGGAGGCGCAGGAGCGCGCGGCCGCCGAGCCGGCCGTCCCGAGCGTGACGCCCGGCACCCTGCAGCCCGACGCCAAGCAGCCCGTCGCCAACGGCCGGAAGGCGGTGCCGGCATGACGAGGATCGCGATCGTCGGGATGGCCTGCCGCTATCCCGACGCCACCTCCCCGGACGAGCTGTGGGACAACGCGGTGGCCGGACGCCGCGCCTTCCGCCGCCTGCCCGACGTGCGGATGCGGCTGGAGGACTACTGGGACCCCGACCCCGCGGCCCCGGACCGGTTCTACGCCCGCAACGCCGCGGTCATCGAGGGCTACGCCTTCGACCGGGTGGCTCACAAGATCGCGGGCAGCACGTACCGGTCCACCGACCTGACGCACTGGCTCGCGCTCGACGTGGCCGGCGCGGCGCTGGCCGACGCCGGGTTCCCCGCCGCCGAGGGGCTGGCCCGCGAACGCACCGGGGTGGTGGTGGGCAACACGCTCACCGGCGAGTTCGTCCGCGCCAACCAGATGCGCCTGCGCTGGCCGTACGTGCGCCGTCTGCTCGCCGCGGCGCTGAAGGAGCAGAGCTGGGACGACGACCGGCTCGCGGGGTTCCTCGGCGAGTTCGAGGCGGCGTACAAGAGGCCGTTCCCGCCGGTGGACGAGGACACCCTCGCGGGCGGCCTGTCCAACACGATCGCCGGCCGCGTCTGCAACCACTTCGACCTCAAGGGCGGCGGCTACACCGTCGACGGCGCGTGCTCCTCCTCGCTGCTGTCGGTGGTGACCGCCGCGAGGTCGCTGCTCGAAGGCGAGATCGACATCGCCGTCGCCGGGGGCGTCGACCTGTCCATCGACCCCTTCGAGATCATCGGGTTCGCCAAGACCGGAGCCCTCGCCCGCGAGGAGATGCGGGTGTACGACCGCCGCTCCAACGGCTTCTGGCCGGGCGAGGGCTGCGGCATGGTCGTGCTGATGCGGGAGCGGGACGCCCTGGAGGCGGGGCACCGCGTCTACGCCACGATCGCGGGCTGGGGCGTGTCGTCCGACGGCCGGGGCGGCATCACCCGCCCGGAGCTCGACGGATACCGGCTGGCGCTGCGCCGCGCCTACGAGCGCGCGGGCTTCGGCGTCGAGACGGCGGCGCTGTTCGAGGGCCACGGCACGGGCACGGCGGTCGGCGACGCGACCGAGCTGAAGGCCCTGTCGACGGCCAGGACGGACGCCGACCCGGCGGCCCCGCCCGCCGCGATCGGCTCGGTCAAGGGGATGATCGGCCACACCAAGGCGGCGGCCGGGGTGGCGGGCCTGATCAAGGCCGCGATGGCGGTGCACCACCGGGTGCTGCCGCCGGCCGTGGGCTGCCTGGAGCCGCACGAACTGCTCACCGAGGAGGGCGCGGCGCTGCGCGCCCTGCGCGCGGCCGAGCCCTGGCCCGAGGACGCGCACCTGCGCGCCGGGGTCACGGCCATGGGCTTCGGCGGCATCAACACCCACCTGGTCCTGGACGGCGACGGCGTTCCCGAAGAGAACGGCCCGCGCCGCCGCTCCGGCTTCGACTCCCTCACCCGGGCCGTGGCGGCCTCGATCCAGGACGCGGAACTGCTGCTCGTGGACGGCTCCTCGGCGGAGGAACTGGGCGACCGGCTGACCCGTCTGATCGACTTCGTGCCGGGGCTGTCCTACGCCCAGCTCGCCGACCTCGCCGCCGTGCTCCAGGGCGAGCTGCGCGACCTGCCGTACCGCGCGGCGGTCGTCGTCTCCTCGCCGGAGGACGCCGAGCGCCGGCTGCGGCGGGTGCGCGAGGCCCTCTACGCGGGTCAGACGTCCCTGTACGCCTCGGACGGCCGCACCTTCCTCGGCCGGGTGGACGGCCCCGCGCGGGTCGGGTACCTGTTCCCCGGCCAGGGCTCGGGCACCGGAACCGGCGGCGGTGCGCTGCGGCGGCGGTTCGCCGAGGTGGACGAGCTGTACGGCAGGGCGGCGCTGCCCGCGACCGGCGACACGGTGGCGACGGCGGTGGCCCAGCCCCGGATCGTGACCGGGTCGGCCGCGGGCCTGCGGGCGCTGTCGGTCCTCGGCGTGGACGCGGTCGCCGCGGTCGGCCACAGCCTCGGGGAGATCACGGCGCTGCACTGGGCCGGCGCCATGGACGAGGAGACCCTGCTGAGGGTGGCCCGCGCCCGTGGCGGGGCCATGGCCGAGCACAGCGCCGAGGGCACCATGGCGGGCGTGGCCGCCCCCGGCGACGTGGTCGAGGGCCTGGCGGGCGGCATCCCCGTGGTGATCGCCGGATACAACGGGCCGGGCCAGACCGTGGTCGCGGGCTCCGTCGAGGCCGTCGAGGCGTTCGGGCGGGCCGCCGAGCGCGCCGGGGTGACCTGCACGCGCCTGCCCGTCTCGCACGCGTTCCACTCCCCGCTGGTGGCGCCGGCGGCCGACGCGTTCGCCGAGTGGCTCGCCGGAGCGGAGTTCGGGCCGGTCACGCGTACGGTCGTCTCGACCGTCACCGGCGAGGCGCTGCCGCGTGACACCGAGGTCGCGCCGCTGCTGCGCCGCCAGATCACCAGCCCTGTGCGGTTCGCGCAGGCGCTCGCGTCGGTGCGGGACGTCGACCTGCTCGTCGAGGTCGGTCCCGGCCGGGTGCTCAGCGGGCTGGCCTCGGCGATCACGGACGTCCCGGCGGTCGCGCTGGACACCGACGACGAGTCGCTGGGCACGCTGCTCGGGGTGGCGGGCGCCGCCTACGTGACCGGCGCCCCCGTCGTCCACGGAGCGCTGTTCGAGGGCCGCCTGGTCCGCCCGCTGGAGATCGGCGCGGAGTTCACGTTCTTCGCCAGCCCGTGCGAGCAGGCTCCCACGGTCGGCGTCCCGGAGAGCCCCCGGCCGTCCTCCGCCGACGCGAGCGGCGAGGACGCGACCGGCGGCGACGGCGAACCCGCCGACCCCTCGGAGTCGAGCGCCGGCCTGCTGCGCTCCCTCGCGGCCGAGCGCGCCGAACTGCCGCCGGACGCCGTGGGAGACGACAGCCGCCTGCTCGACGACCTGCACCTGAGCTCGATCACCGTGGGCCAGATCGTCAACCAGGCCGCCAAACGACTGGGTATGCCCCCGGTCGCGATGCCGACCAACTTCGCCACCGCGACCGTCAGGGAGCTCGCCGAGGCCCTCGACGAGCTCGCCGGAACGGGCCAGGAGAGCGACGCGCGGCCGGCGCCGATCGTGGCGGGGGCCGCGCCCTGGATCCGGCCCTTCGCCGTCGATTTCGACCCGGCGGAGCCGCCGGCCCGCCCGGCCCGCGAGGCGGACGGCCCGTGGACGGTCCACGCGCCGGAGGGGCACCCCTTCGCCGCCTCCCTCGGCCGCGCTCTGGAAGGTGCGGGAGCCGGCGCCGGCGCCCTGGTGTGCCTGCCGCCGGACTGCGCGGAGGAGCACCTCGAAGCGGCGCTGGAGGGCGCGCGGGCGGCCCTGGCCGGCCCGTCCGGCGGCCGGTTCGTGCTGGTCCAGCAGGGCCGGCGCGGCGCGACCGGGCTGGCGAAGACGCTCCGGCTGGAGGCGCCCCACCTGCGCGTCACCGTCGTGCGCCTCCCGGACGACCACGAGACGGGCCACCACGCGGCGGACGGCGTTCCGGTGGACGGCACTCTGACGGATCGGATCGTCACCGAGGTGGCGGCGACGACGGACTTCACGGAGGTCTGCTACGACGCGGGCGGAACCCGGCGGGTGCCCACGCTGCGGGCCATGCCGGTGAGGTCCGAGGCCGTACGGCACCCGATCGGCGACGGCGACGTGCTGCTCGTGACCGGCGGCGGCAAGGGCATCACCGCGGAGTGCGCCCTGGCCCTGGCCACCGGCAGCGGCGCCCGCCTGGCGCTGATCGGCCGCTCCGACCCCGAGCAGGACCACGAGCTGGCCGCCAACCTGAGCCGCATGACCGAGGCCGGCGTGACCGTCTGGTACGGCCGGGCCGACGTCACCGACCCCGGCGAGGTGCGGGCGGCGGTCGCGGAGGCCGAGCGGGCGCTCGGCCCGGTGACCGCGGTGCTGCACGGCGCCGGACGCAACGAGCCCGCCGCGCTCACCGGCCTGGACATGACCGCCTTCCGCGACGCCCTGGCCCCCAAGGTGGACGGCCTCAAGGCGGTGCTGGACGTGGTGGACGCCGGGCGCCTGCGGCTGCTGGTGACCTTCGGCAGCATCATCGGCCGGGCCGGGCTGCGCGGCGAGGCGCACTACTCCACGGCCAACGAGTGGCTGGCCGCCCTCACCGAGGACCTGGCCGAGCGGCACCCCGGCTGCCGGGCCCTCTGCCTGGAATGGTCGGTCTGGTCCGGCGTGGGCATGGGGGAGAGGCTGTCGGTCGTCGAGTCACTGTCGCGCGACGGCATCACCCCTATCCCGCCGACGCAGGGCGTCGAGATCCTGCGCAGGCTGGTGGCCGACCCCGCCGCGCCGCCGGTGGTGGTGATCAGCGGCCGCACCGAGGGCATCCGCACCGTACGGTACGACCTGCCGCCGCTGCCCCTGCTGCGCTTCGTGGACCGGCCGCTCGTCCGCTACCACGGCGTCGAGCTGGTCACCGAGACGGAGCTGAGCTCCGGCACCGATCCCTACCTCGACGACCACCTGCTCGACGGCAACATGCTGTTCCCGGCGGTCTTCGGGATGGAGGCCATGGCCCAGAACGCCGCCGCCGCGACCGGCCGGACCACCACACCGGTGATCGAGGACGCGGAGTTCCTCCGGCCCGTCGTGGTGCCGCCCGGCGGGTCGACGAAGATCCGCATCGCCGTCGCGGCCACCGGTGACGACGTCGTCGAGGCGGTGATCCGCAGCGAGGAGACCGGCTTCGCCGCCGACCACTTCCGCGCCCGGCTGCTGTTCACCGGGGAGCCGGTCCCGGACGGCCCGCCGTACCCGGTCGGGGACGACGTGCCCGAGGTGCGGCTGGACCCGGCGGGCGACCTGTACGGCGGCCTGCTGTTCCAGGGCCGCAGGTTCCAGCGGCTGCTCGGTTACCACCGGGCCGCGGCGCACGACGTCGACGCCGACGTGGCGGCCGTGGCGGCGCAGGACTGGTTCGCCGGGTTCCTCTCCGGCGACCTGCTGCTCGGCGACCCCGGCCTGCGCGACGCGCTGATGCACGGCCTGCAGGTGTGCGTCCCGCACGCCACGCTGCTGCCCGCCGGGGTGGACCGCATCCATCCGCTCGGCGAGGTGCCCACCGGCGGCAGGCTGCGGCTGCGCGCCGCCGAGCGCTACCGGGACGGCGACCTGTACGTCTACGACGTCGCGGTCCGCACGGACGCCGGCGAGGTCGTCGAGCGCTGGGAGGGGCTGCGCCTGCGGGCGGTGCGCAAGGGAGACGGGCGCGGCCCGTGGCCGGCGCCGCTGCTCGGCCCCTACCTGGAGCGCACCGCCGAAGAGCTGCTCGGCGTCGCGGCGGCGGTGGCCGTCGAGCCGGACCCGCCGCGCGAGCAGGCCAACGCCAACGGAAACGGCAACGGGACCGCCAACGGAAACGGAAACGGCAGCGCCAACGGAAGCGCGAGCGCCAACGGCGACGGCACCGGCCGCGGGGCCTTCACCGAGCTGGCGGCGGGCCGGGTCCTCGGCCGCCGGGCGGAGGTGCGCCACCGCCCCGACGGCCGGCCGGAGCTCGGCGGCGAGACCGGCGGCCCGGCGATCTCGGCCTCCCATGGGGCCGACGTCACCCTCTGCGTCGCCGGGGACGGTCCGGCGGCCACCGTGGCCTGCGACGTCGAACCGGTGGCGGAGCGGCCCGCGGAGGAATGGCAGGCCCTGCTCGGCCCGTACGGGCGCCTGGCGGGGCTGGTCGCCGACGAGACGGGGGAGGGGCGCGACGCCGCCGCCACCCGCGTGTGGGCCGCCGCGGAGTGCCTGCGCAAGGCGGGCCTGCCCGCGGACGCGCCGCTCACCCTGGCGCCGCCGGAGGCGCCGGACTGGACGGTCCTCGTCTCCGGCGGCCTGCGGATCGGGACGCTCGTCACCACCCTGCGCGGCGAGCCCGGCCCGGTCGTGTTCGCGGTGCTCGCCGAAGGGCGGAGATAGCGATGGACGACGACAAGGGGAACGGGATGGAGACCTACTTCGAGTACCGGCACACGGTCGGCTTCGAGGAGACCAACCTCGTCGGGAACGTGTACTACGTCAACTATCTGCGCTGGCAGGGCCGCTGCCGGGAGATGTTCCTGAAGGAACGCGCCCCGGCGGTCCTGGAGGAGCTGCGCGACGACCTCAAGCTGTTCACGCTCAGGGTCGACTGCGAGTTCTTCGCCGAGATCACGGCCTTCGACGAGCTCTCCATCAGGATGCGCCTGGTCGATCTGGCGCAGACCCAGCTCGAGTTCGCCTTCGACTACGTACGGCAGGACCCGGGCGGCGGGGAGACGCTGGTCGCCCGGGGCCGGCAGCGGGTGGCCTGCATGCGCGGGCCCAACAGCCGCACCGTGCCCTCCCGGGTGCCCGAGTCGCTCACCCGGGCGCTCGACCCGTACGCGCACCCGGCGCCGGCGCCGGCGCTGGCGGGGAGGGCCTCATGAGCCGCGAGACCATGCCGTCCCCGCGCCGCGAGACCGCGCCGTCCCCGCGCGGGGCGGACGGCAGGGGGCTGCGTGAGGCCCTCGGCACCTTCGCCACCGGCGTCACCGTCGTGACGGTCGGCGGCCCGCACCCGCACGGCATGACGGCGAACTCCTTCACCTCGGTGTCGCTCGACCCACCGCTGGTGCTGGTCTGCGTCCGCCGCGACGCCGTCATGCACGAGCGCCTCGCCGCAGCGCGCTTCTTCGGCGTGTCGGTGCTGGCCGCGCACCAGGAGGACCTGGCGCGGCACTTCGCCAACCACTGGCGTTCGCTGGGCGGCGCCCCGTTCGACGCCGCGGAGTGCCTGCCGGGCCCGCGCACGCGGGTGCCGCTGATCTCCGGCGCGCTCGCCCGGTTCGAGTGCGCGCTGTGGCGCAGCTACGACGGCGGCGACCACACGATCTTCCTGGGAAACGTGCTGTCCCTCGACGGAACCGGCGACCGTGACGCGCTGCTGTTCCTGGGGGGCCGTTTCCGCCGGCTGATGCCCGAGCACAGCGAGGTGACCGCATGACCGCCACGACCCGCCTCCAGCACGGTCACCGGCAGGGCGCGCCCGCGGGCGCCCCTCCGGGCCGTACGCCGCCGGGGCCGTCCCTGTGGGCGACGCCCGGCCTGCTGCGGAAACTGGCCGTGGACCGGCTCGCGCTGATGACCACGGCGGCCCGCTACGGCGACGCGGTCCGGTTGCGCATCGGGCCGCGCTCGCTCTACTTCTTCAACCATCCCGACCACGCCAAGCACGTGCTCGCCGACAACAGCGCCAACTACCACAAGGGCATCGGCCTGACGCAGGCCAAGCGAGCGCTCGGCGACGGGCTGCTGACGAGCGAGGGCGAGCTGTGGCGCGAGCAGCGCAGGACGGTCCAGCCCGCGTTCCAGAACCGGCGGATCGCCCTGCAGGCCGGGGCCGTCGCGGCGGAGGCCGCGGCCCTGGTGGGCCGGCTGCGCGCCCGCGAGGGCCGCGGGCCGGTGGACGTGCTGCGGGAGATGACCGGCCTCACCCTCGGCGTCCTGGGACGCACGCTGCTCGACGCCGACCTCGGCCCGTTCCGCTCGCTCGGGCACGCGTTCGAGACCGTGCAGGACCAGGCGATGTTCGAGATGGTGTCGCAGGGCATGGTGCCGACGTGGGTGCCGCTGCCCAAGCAGTTGCGGTTCCGCCGGGCCCGCGCCGAGTTGCAGCGGGTCGTCGACCGGCTGGTCGCCGACCGCTCGACCGGCCCGGCCGGCGGTGAAGACGCCCTGTCCCGCCTGATCGTCTCCGCCCGGGAGGAGGCCGATCCCCGGGTCGGCCGCAAGCGGCTGCGGGACGAACTGGTCACGTTGCTGCTCGCCGGGCACGAGACGACGGCGAGCACGCTCGGCTGGACATTCCACCTGCTGGACCGGCATCCCGAGGTCAGGGACCGGGTGCACGCCGAGGCGCGGGACGTCCTCGGCGACCGGCTGCCGGAGTACGAGGACCTGCACCGGCTGCGGTACACCGCCATGGTCGTGGAGGAGGCCATCCGGCTCTACCCGCCGGTGTGGATCCTCACCCGGCAGGTGCTCCAGGACGACGAGATCGGCGGCTACCACGTGCCGGCCGGCTCCGACGTGCTGGTCTGCCCGTACACGCTGCACCGGCATCCGGCGTTCTGGGACGCGCCGGAGCGGTTCGATCCCGGCCGCTTCGACCCCGAACGGCGCGACGACCGGCCGCGCTACGCCTACATCCCGTTCGGCGCGGGCCCCCGGTTCTGCGTGGGCAACCACCTCGGCATGATGGAGGCCGTCTTCGTGGTCGCCATGGTGGCCCGGGACCTCCGGCTGACCGGGCTGCCGGGCCACGCGGTGGTGCCCGAGCCGATGCTCTCCCTGCGCGTACGCGGCGGGCTGCCGATGACCGTGCACGCCGCCTCCCGGGACTCACGGGCGAAGAGCCGGGGCTGACGGGAGACCGGCCGCTTCACACACGTGACGACGACCCCCGGCCCGGGGTCGTCGTCACGTGTTCTCGGCGGTGTTCTGGGCGCGGAGTCACACGGGCTCAGCCGGCGGTGGCCTGGAGCGCCGTCCGGCGGGCGTCGAGAAGGGCCAGCAGCACGGGAGGATCGAGGTCGCGCATGGGCCGCAGTCTCAGGCGCACCGGCGCCATGCTCACGCCCGGCCGCACGGTGATCGGCCCATAGGCGGCGACGAAGGGCGGCAGGTCGTCGATGTACTCCTCGCGCCCGCCGGTGACGGACTGGGCCAGCAGGTGCCACGAGCCCTGCGGGACGTCCTCCAGCACGAACGGCTGGGGGTGGTGCAGGACCCGGCACCGGACCGGCCGCCCCTGCGGGATGGCGTCGGGGAACAGGCCGACGAAGATCGTGCGTTGCCCGGGGACCTGCGGCGAGGAGATCTCCCCGCGGAGGGCCACCCGGTGGGAGCCGGGGCGGCGCTCCTCCGTCGGGATACGGGAGGCGACCCCGCCGACCTGGCGGTAGGTGCTGGGGCAGAGGCCCACGCTGCTCTTGAACCGCGAACTGAAGGTGCCCACGCTGGTGTAGCCGACCCGGTTGCTGATCTCCGTGACGCTCAGCGTGGTCGAGAGCAGGAGCCGCTTCGCCTCCTGCAGCCGGATGGCGGACAGGAACCGCCCCGGGGACACGCCCGTCACCTGCTGGAAAACGCGGGTGAAGTGAAACTTGCTGAACATCGCCGCGCGGGCAAGGTCGTCGATGGTGAGTGGTTCGCCGAAATTCTCCCTGATGGATCTGACCGCGCGCCGCACGGCCTGTTCTCTGCCGTCGTTCATCGAATTCCTTCCCGGAGTCGCGGGGTGCCGCCGTCCCGCCGCGAGAGACACGACGGCAGGACGGCGTAATTCCTGTAGCAGTCGGGATCAGCAGATCCGAGATGAAGGGAGGAGCGCGAGCCCCGGCACGGTGCCTGTCAGCGCCCAGGCCCGGTCGTTCTCCGACCTGCGGGCCGGCCGGTCGCACTCCGATATGCGCCGCAGCCCGGAGCAGGTGTTGTCAAGGTTGTCAAGCGCATGAATCAAGGCTAGCAGCTGCGTATTCTCAGTCAATCGGCCGCGTTTGAACGCGACCCGCCCGTGAAGCGCGGCAGGCGGTCACGCGATCGGCACACCGCGATAAACGGCAGGCGGAAAGACGGACCGGTCCGGAAAACGGGCAGCCGTCATCGGCACACGATGTGGCGGGCGAATTCCGCCTGAATTCGGCGCGCGACGCCGGGCGCCTATTCGGTCGCCGGGTCCCGCTCCGCGACGCGGCGGCGTTCCAGCTCGCGGGCGAACTCGGCCCAGCTGGCGGCGCACCGCCGGGCGATCTCCGCGACGGCCTCCGCGCAGTGCGCGGGAACGGCGTCGACCAGCCGGGCCCAGTCCTCGACGGCGATGGACCGGCCCTGCAGAAGCCGGAGCAGTTGCCGGCCCGGGTCGGTGTGCCGCAGCGCCGGGTCCCGCATCAGCCTCCGCAGCAGAGCCGAGTTGTCCCGGGCGGTGGCCGCGCGTACGGCGCGCCCGCCCGCACCCGCGGTAGGGCGGGACGGCTCCTGCCCCCGCCGCCCGCCGCCCCGGCGGCCGGCCGGAACAGGGGCGTCGCCGCGCCGCAGCCGGGCCCTGACGTCGTGGGCCGTGCCGAGGGAGACTCCGGCGATCTTCGCGATCTCCCGCAGCGACGTCTCCGGCAGCTCGCTGATCGCCTCGGCCGCCCGCTTCCTGCCCTCCGTCGCGCTCAGCGGGCGCACGCGCCCGTCGGAGCCGAGCCGGGTGTTCGACTGGGGCGTTTCGCCGGACGAACAGTCGCGCAGCGCGCCCACGGTCTTGGCGGCCAGGCCGGTGCGCGTGGCGATCGCCCGGTCCGACCACTGCGGATAGGCGGCGAGGATCCGCAGCGCGGCGTCCTTGCGGTCGGCCAGTGACAGCGGCAGGCCGTGCGCGACGTTCTCCTCGACCGCACGGACGAAGGCGTCCTCCTCGCTCCCGTCGAAGAAGGTCACCTCGATGTGCCGGCGGCCGTTCAACCGCGCGGCCCTGAGCCGGTGCATTCCGTCGATCACCCGCATCGTGTCCCGGTGCACCAGGATCGGGGGAAGCGGTGTCTCCGTCTGCGCCAGCCGCTGCGCGTGGGCCCGGTCCTCGACGTGTCGCGGTGAGAACCCCGGCATCAGCGCGTCGACCGCGACGACGTGGGTCTCCGACCCTCCGGGGCGCGCTCGCGATCCCATCGTCCAGCACTCCTCCCTTCCGCGCACGAGCCGGACTTCCGAGAGGACCTGGTGGGCGAGCCGCCGGGCAGGCGACGGGCCAGGCCGTTTTGTCAAACATTCGCGCGCGCATGCGAGCGCGGAGCGGGGACCTCGGCCGGTCGTCCGCTCTTTCTCACCTGGTCGCGCCGATCCTCTCCGCTCCTTGCGAAACGTCGAGGCGATGTCCTGGCTACCCCGCACAAAGGAGGGCAAACGCGTCAAGTTCGGTCTCGCGCCGCGGCATCCTGGACCGCGCGTCGCAGGCGCCCCCGCCCTCGCCGTACGGCCGGGCATATCGGCGGCCGCCGCCGCGGGGCGACATCGGGATGACATTTTGAAAGATGCGCGGCGCCCGGCCGGGCTCGGACGATGGATTGGCGGATGTCCGGCCGGTATATCCGAGAGCGCCCCGAAAAGGATGCGCCGAAAAGGATGCGCGGAAAAGGACGTGCCGAAAGGACGCGGTCGAAATCCGCGAGAAATCGAACGGACGCGGCAACAGGAGGTGAATATCGTGCGGCCGGAGGAAAACGACGATGTGAAGGTCAGAGTGCTGACGCTCGAAGCGTTCGCGGACACGATCGTCCCGGGCGAGAAGCGGTTCCCCGGCGACCGGGCGGTCGCGGGCGCCGCGTCCGGCCCCGGAGCCGTGGCGGCGGGGGCCGTCGAACTGATCGAGACGCCGGCGGCCGGGCTGTCGCAGGGGCTGGACTGGTATGTCACGACCCTGAACGAGCGGGCGCGGGAGCACGCGGCCCGCGAGGGGCTCTCCCTCGATCCCGCGCTGCCCGGGTTCGTCGCCCTGCCGTTCGACGACCGGGTCGCCCTGGTCCAGACGCTCACCGCCCCCGGCCATCCGGAGAAGGAGCTGTGGATCAGCCTGGCGCTGTTCAGCAACATGGCGTTCGACACCGCGGCGCACATGCACACCCTCGACGCCATCGCGGCGGGACATCCGGGGCTGGCCGCCATGAACCTCGCCGCGCCGGACTCCGACGGGCTGTGGCGCTTCCCCGAGTACTCGTACGGCCGGCCGCTGGCGCGGCGTCATCCCGGCACCACGGCATCGGGGAGCCCGGCATGAGCGGCACCGGAGGCGGCACCGGAAGTGCCACGGAGCGCACCGACGTCCTCGTCATCGGCAGCGGCTTCGGCGGGGCGATCGCCGCCTATCATCTCGCCGCGGGCGGCGCCAAGGTCGTGCTGCTCGAACGCGGCCCCTGGCTCAAGGGCGAGGACTTCGACCACGACTTCAAGCTCGGCTCCTCCTACACCAGGATCTTCGACTTCGTCGTCGGCGACGGGATGAGCGTGCTCGGCGGCAACTGCGTGGGCGGCGGCAGCGTCGTCTACTTCGCGGCGATGCCCCGCGCGCCGGGGTTCGTCTTCGAGCGCAGGGGCAGCATCGGCAGGCGGATGTGGCCCGCGGCCCTGACCCGGGACACCCTGGACCCCTGGTACGACCGCGTCGCCGAGGCGCTGCCCGTCAGCCGGCAGGACTGGCCGGACGTGACGTACGCGGGCGGCCTGTGGGCGGCGGCGTGCGCGCACGCGGGCGGCACGGCCAACCCGGTGCCCGTCGCGGTGGACAACGACAGGTGCACCAACTGCAACTGGATGATGGCCGGCTGCAGGTTCGACGCCAAGAGGTCCCTGCTGCTGAACTACCTGCCCGCCGCGATCGCGCACGGCACCGAGATCCGGCCGCTGCACGAGGTGCAGCACCTGTCGCGCACCGACGACGGCGGCTACCGGGTCCACTACAACGTCGTCGACGGCGAGGACTACCGGGTGCACGACTCCAGCGGCGTCATCGACGCCAAGCTGGTGGTGCTGGCGGCCGGAGCCGGCGCGACGCCGGTGATCCTGCAACGCTCCGAGCCTGCCCTGGGCCCGATGCCGTACGCGGTGGGCCGCTACTTCTCCGGCAACGGCGAACGGCTCAACACCGCGATCGTCGACGAAGATCGGGTGCGGGAGGTTCTCGGCCTGGAGCGCGGCGACGGCCTGGCGTACGCCGCCAACCAGATCGGCCGCGGCCCGGTCGTGGCGAACTGGGACCGGCTCGACCCGTCGCTGCCCGAGCACTCCCGGTTCTCCCTGGAGCAGCTGTACTTCCCGCCGGGGCTGGGCACGATCCTCGCCCAGGCGCCCGGCGCGACCGGGCCCGCGTGGTTCGGCGTGGAGAAGAAGGAGATCCTGCGGCGCTGGCAGTCGTGGCTGACCGTCTTCATCATGGTCGAGGACGACAACGAAGGCGTCTTCGGGCCGCCTCCGGCCACCGGGAACGCGATGCGCCTCTCCCAGCAGATGCTGGGCCGCGGCAACCTGAGCTACCACCCCACCGCCAACACGCTGCGCGGCTGGAGCGAGGCGGACGCCGCGGTGCGCGACATCCTGGAGCGCGACGGGCTGGCCGAGGTCATGCCGTGGACCAACGACGTGGTCGGCGCCTACACCGTGCACCCGCTGGCGTCCTGCCGCATCGGCGACGACCCCGCGAGCTCCGCGCTGGACGACCGCCACGAACTGCGCGGACATCCCGGCATCTTCGTCACCGACGGCTCGGCCGTGCCTGGGGCGCTGACGGTCAACCCCGCGATGACCATCGCCGCGCTCGCCGAGCGGGCCATGCCCGCCATCGTCGAGGCGGCGCGGGAGCGGGGCGTCCCGGTCAGGTACGGCGCGCCCGCGCCCGACGGCTCCACCAGCGGGCGGCGCGGAGTGGCCTCCCTGGCCGGCGGCCTGACCAGGCGGTGACGCCGCCGCCGCGGAGCCCGCGAACCTGCTCGACCACCGGAATCAACCCGAGAATCCACCGCCGAAAGGACGGACAGATGACGGACTCGCCGGACGTCTTCCGCGATCTGGCCGCGGAGAGCGACGAACTCGACAAGCTGGTCGCCGACCTGGAACCCGCGCAGTGGGCGCTGCCCACTCCCGCGCCCGGGTGGACGGTCGCGCACCAGATCGCGCACCTCGCCTTCATCTTCAACCTCGCCGGTACGGCCGCCTCGGACGCCGAGGCGTTCACCACGATGACCAGCGCCGCCTCGCGCGACTTCAACGGCGCGGTGAACGCCGCCGTCGAGCGGTACCTGGCCGAGCCGCCGGAGCTGCTCGCCCGCTGGCGGGCCGAGCGCACCTCCGCGATCGGCGCGCTGGCCGCGGTCCCGCCGGACCGGACGGTGCCCTGGCTGGTGCGGCCGCTGCCGCCGTCCGTGCTCGCCTGCGCCGGGCTCATGGAGGTCGTCGCGCACGGCCAGGACGTCTACGACGCCCTCGGCGTACGGCGCGAGTGGACCGACCGGATCAGGCACCTGGTCGGGTTCGCGGTCATGGTGTGGGACTTCGGCTACCAGTCGCGTGGCCTGACCCGGCCGGATGTGCTGTTCCGTTACGAGCTGACCGCACCGTCGGGCGAGGTGTGGGCCTTCGGCCCGCCGGACGCCGAGCAGCGGATCAGCGGCCCCGCCGCCGACTTCTGCCTGCTGGTGACCCGGCGGCGGCACCCTGACGACCTCGCGCTGACCGCCGTCGGCCCCGACGCCGAACGGTGGCTCGGCATCGCCCAGGCCTACCGCGGGCCGGCCGGTGAGGGCCGTACGCCGGGCCAGTTCGCGGCCCTGGACGCGGCGAACGGGTAGGAGACCGCGCCCGTGCGAAGAGCGGTCCGGGCGAAGAGTGACAGGGGGTGTGCGGTACGTAACCGGATCGGCTATCCTCTCCCGCGCCCCGGTGCCCTACGGCACCGGGGCCGTCGCACGACCGGAAGAAGCCTGAGACGAACCCGGAGGAACCGCATGGAACCGGGCACGACAGAACCGGACAGGAACGTGAACCTGCCCCGCGTGGCGTCGCGGGACGAGTGGCTGGCCGCCCGCGTCGAACTGCTGGCCGAGGAGAAGGCGCTCACCCGCGCCCGCGACGCCGTCAACACGCGGCGCCGGTCGCTGCCGATGGTCAGGATCGGCAAGGAGTATCTCTTCACCGGGCCGCACGGAGAGGCGAGGCTGCCCGACCTGTTCGAGGGCCGCCGCCAGCTGATCGTCTACCACTTCATGTTCGACCCTGGCTGGGACGCCGGCTGCCGGAGCTGTTCGCTGACGGTCGACGGCATCGGCCACCTGGCCCATCTGCACGCCCGCGACACCACGCTGGCCCTGGTGTCCCGCGCCCCCTTCGGCGCGATCGAGGCGTACCGGGCCAGGATGGGCTGGCAGATCCCCTGGTACTCGTCCTACGGCGGCGACTTCAACCACGACTTCCACGTCACCGTGGACGAGTCGGTCGCCCCGATCTTCTACAACTACCGCACGAAGGCGGAGCACGAGCGGGCCGGCGAGCCCTGGTACACCGGCGCGGAGCTACGGGAGATCCACGGCGTCAGCGTGTTCCTCCGCGACCGGCGGGACGGCGCGGTCTTCCACACCTACTCGACGTACGCGCGCGGCACCGACCTGCTCACGGCGACCTACAACTGGCTGGACCTCACCGCGCTCGGGCGGCAGGAGGACTGGGAGTCGCCCCCGGGCCGCGGCGACGGCCCCTTCATGTCCTGGGTCCGCCGCCACGACGAGTACGGCCCGGACGCGTGACAGCCGGCCGGTCGCCACACCGGCCGGCTGTGCCGCTCACCGGGCGGCGTCGTCACCTGCCTGGATCGCGGAGCGTGCGGGCGAACTCGCGGATGTCGGACACCAGGAGCGCGGGCTGCTCCATCGCCGCGAAGTGGCCGCCCCGGTCGAACTCGGTCCACCGCGCCAGCGACGGCAGGACCCGCTCGGCGAAGGAGCGGACCGGCCGCACCGCGTCGGCCGGGAAGCACGCGACGCCGACCGGCGCGCGGAGCGACCACGGCCCGCCCCAGGTCCGTACGAAGTCCGCGTCGTGGTGGCTGGACTCGTAGTAGAGCTGGGCGCTGGAGCCGGCCGACCGCGTGAACCAGTAGAGGGCGGCGATGGTCAGCATCTGGTCGCGGTCGACCGCGTCCTCCGGCGCCCTGGCGGAGTCCGTCCACTCGAAGAACTTCTCCACGATCCAGGCGAGCTGACCGGCGGGCGAGTCGGTCAGCGCGTACGCGAGGGTCTGCGGGCGGGTCGACTGGATCTTGCGCCAGCCCGACCCGTCCTCCTCGAAGCGACGGGCGAAGTCCAGCCGCTCCAGGTCGGACGGGCTCAGCTCGCCCCAGGTGGCCGGGTCCTCGGGCGGGAACGCGGCGAACATGTTGAGGTGCACGCCCGCTACTCCGGCGGGGTCGGCCAGGCCGAGCCGCAGGGAGACCGGCATGCCCCAGTCGCCGCCCTGGGCGACGTACCGGTCGTAGCCGAGCCGCCGCATCAGCTCCGCCCAGGCCCGCGCCACCCGGTCGGTGGACCACCCCTCCTCCCGGGGATGGCCGGAGAAGCCGTAGCCGGGCATGGAGGGGATCACCAGGTGGAAGGCGTCGGCGGGGTCTCCGCCGTGCGCGGCCGGGTCGGTCAGCGGCCCGGCGATCCCCGCGAACTCGGCGAAGGAGCCCGGCCAGCCGTGCGTGACGACCAGCGGCAGGGCGTCCGGCTCGGGGGACCTCACGTGCGCGAAGTGCACGTCGACCCCGTCGATCTCGGTGACGAACTGGGGCAGGAGGTTGAGCCGCGCCTCCGCGGCCCGCCAGTCGAAGCCCGTCCGCCAGTAGCCGGCGAGGCTCTTCAGGTAGTCGAGGGGGACCCCGCGGTCCCAGCCGGCGTACCCGCCGCCCGGCGCCTCCCCGGGCCACCGGGTGGCGGCCAGCCGCCGATGGAGGTCGTCGAGGTCGGCTTCCGGGATGTCGATATGGAACTGGCGCATGGACACCACCTCGTGGGTTCGTCGTCTGCCGTGGTCACGGCTCTGGATCACGGCTCTGGGTCACGGTTGTGCGTGACGGGCCCGGGTCACACGTCGGCGACCGCGTCGCTCCGCCGTACCGCCCGCGTCTCGGGGTCGTCCTCGGCGGGCCGTCGCCACATGTGCCGCAGGACGCGCGCCACGTTGGCGGGACGTAGGAGGGCCTGCGGGGGGTCGATGAGCCCGGCCGCCCGGATGAAGGCGTCGCCGAGCCGTGCGTCGTGCACCGCCGCGCTCTGCAGGCGGGCCACGTACGCGTTCGCGAGCCGGGTCCGCGGCGTGCGCCGCCCCTCGGCACCCGGGTAGCCGAGGTCGGCCCCGGCGGAGAACTCCCACGGCCCGCGCACGTTCGCGGCGACGTCGCGGAGGAACGCCGCGGGCCGGGGCAGCCGGCCGGAGGCGAGGTGCCGCCGCAGCGTCAGCGACTCCAGCGCCGTGACGGTCATCCCCTGGGCGTACAGGGGGTTGAAGCTGCACACCGCGTCGCCCATGACGAGCAGGCGCTCGGGGAAGCGGCCGAGGCGCTCGTAGTGCCGCCAGACGCTCGCCGGGAACCGGAACGTCACCGGGTCGTCCAGCGGTTCGGCGTCCCGGATCGCCTCGTAGATCTCGGGCACCGGAAGCGACCGCGCGAAGGCCTCGAACCCCTCGGGGTCGGCCGGCGGGTGGTCGCCCAGCATCCCGGTGAGCGACAGTTCGATCCGCCCGCCGTAGCCGGGGAGCTTGTAGAAGAACGCGCCGCGCGGATGATCCGGCGTCGGGGCCGGGATGATCGCCAGGTCGTCGCCGAACGGGTCGGAACGCAGCCGGTAGTGGCGGGTGGTGTAGGCCAGCCCGATCGTGACCCGTTCCTCCTCCGGCCGCGCGTAGCCCAGGTCGGCCAGCCACGCCGGGGCGCGCGACCCCCGGCCGGTGGCGTCGATCACGAGGTCGGCGTCCAGCACCTCCTCCCGCGAGCCCTCCGCCCGCCGCTGGATCCGGGCCCCGGTCACCGTGTCCCCGTCCGGGGTCGTCGCCAGTCCGGCGACGTCGTACCCCTCCATGAAGACCACGTTGGGGATGTTCCGTACCCGCAGGCGGACGTGGTGCTCCAGGACCGGCCGGGTGGCGGGCACGGAGACGAGCCCTGACCGGGACGGCTTGAGCCTCCGCCCGTTGACGTACCAGCGGATGTCGCCGTTGAAGTCGCCCGGTTCGACGCCCGCCGCGCGCATCTGCTCGGTGAGGCCGGGAAACTGCCCTTCCAGGATCTGGTGGCCGCGCGCGACGAGGCCGTGCGCGTGGCGGCCGTGCGGCACGCCCCGCCGGGGGCCGGTGACGTCCGTCAGGTCGTCCCGGTCCACGATCACGACCTCGGCGAACGCGTCGGCGAGCACCCTGGCCGCCAGCAGGCCGCACATGCTCCCGCCCAGCAGCACCACTCGGTCCGCGACCCGGTTGCCCATTGCGGTCATCTCCTCGAACGCTCGATAAGGAAAAGGGCCTGTCTCCGCGCGGCGCGATTTCCGTGCGGCACTGCTTCCGCGCTGTTTGCGCACCGTTTCCGCGGCGCTTTCCGCAGGACGCCGCACGCGGAAAGCCGCGGCGCCGTACGGCGACCGGCCCGGGCCGCCGGACGCCTTCGGGCGAGCCGGCGCACCGCCACCATGAATGCTTCTCCACCGGCCGATGCGAGGGCTTCTCATCGATTGCGCTGTGAGTGCAATCCAGAAGAAGCGCCGCGAGAAACGAATGGGCGAGGGTCGGATATGCGACCGCGCCGCCACCGCCGACGTGCGGGTTCCGGCGGCGTGGCCCGGCCAGGACGTCGACGACCTCGGCGGTGCGCGGCACCGGCGGGGCTGCCTTCACGAGGAGCGCTCCATGGACATCGCAACAGCACCGACGAGGGACGAACTGGTTCGTCGCGCCTCGGAACTGGTGCCGCTGCTCCAGAAGCACGCGAGCTGGGCGGAGGAGAACAGACGGCTGCCCGACGAGGTCGTCGAGGCGATCGCGGACGCCGGCCTGCTCCGGCTGCGCGTGCCCGCCCGGTACGGCGGCTACGAGTGCGACACGCGCACCGTCGTCGACGTCGTGACCGAGCTGGCGCGGGGAGACGCGTCCACCGGCTGGACCTTCGCGGTCTGGTCGATCTGCTCCTGGCTGACCGGCCTGTTCCCCGACGAGGTCCAGGACGAGGTCTTCGCCACCCCCGATGTGCGGGTGTCCGGGCTGCTCAGCCCGGGCGGCGCCGCGACCCCCGCCGACGGCGGCCTCACGGTGAACGGCAGATGGGCCTTCAACACCGGTGCGCTGCACAGCGAGTGGAACTCGATCGTCGCGATGGCGCCCACCCCGGACGGCGCCGGTCAGTGGCCGGTCCTGGCCCTGGTCCCGGTGTCCGACCTGGAGATCGTCGACGACTGGCACACCTCCGGGCTCCGGGCGTCCGGCAGCGTGACGACCGTGGCCAGGGACCTGTTCGTGCCGATGCGGCGGGTCCTGCCGATGGGCCCGGTGCTTCAGGAGCACTACGCGTCCGAGCGGAACGCCGCGACGCCGGTCTACCGCACGCCGATGCTGCCGACCGCCGCCACCTCCACCGTCGGCACCGTGCTCGGCCTCGCCCGGGCCGCGCGGGAGGTCTTCTTCGAGCGGCTGCCCGGACGGAAGATCACCTACACCGCCTACGAGAGCCAGCGTGAGGCGCCGATCACCCATCTGAAGGTGGCCAAGGCCGCCGCGCTGATCGACGAGGCCGAGTTCCACGCCCACCGCGCGGCCGCGCTGCTGGACCACAAGAGCGCCGCGGGGGAGGAGTGGGAGATCGAGGAGCGGGCCCGCATCCGGCTCGACCTGGGCTGCGCCTACGAGCGGGCCAAGGAGGCCGTGGACGTCTACAACTCCGCGAGCGGGGCCTCCTCCGTCTACACCTCGGTGCCGATGCAGCGGATCGCGCGGGACGCCCAGACGCTCAACCTGCACGCCATCCTGCACCCCGACACCAACTACGAGCTGTACGGGCGCGTCCTGTGCGGGCTCGAACCGAACACGCTCTACATCTGATCCGCGCCCCCGGCCGTCCCGGCGGCGACGCACCGATGCCGACAGGAGGAACCGACGGTGATTCCGGACACGGAGAGGACGGCGCCGCGGGCGACGCCGGTCCGGCGGCCGGAGGGGCGGCCCGGCGGCCGCCCGCCCGCCCCCGCGGCGCGGCGGCCCCGCGCCTGGTGGCGCAGGCCGTGGATCATCCCGTTGGGGATCGTGGTCGCGGCCTTCCTCGCCTACGAGCTGCCGCCGTACCTGACGCTGGACCCGGCCCGGGCCCGGGTCGTCCTGCCCGCGGCCTTTCCGCCGAAGTACGCCGTGCTGATCGGGCACATCGTCTTCGGCACCGTCGCGCAGGTGACGATCTTCCTGCAGATGTGGCCGTGGCTGCGCCGGCGCCATCCGGCGGTCCACCGGTGGTCCGGACGCGTGTACGTCTTCGCCGGTGCGATCCCGAGCGCGGTGGCGGCGGTCGTCATGCTGCCGTTCACGCCCGTGCCCGGCCGCGTCGGCGTCTCCACGGCGGCCGTCCTCTGGCTGGTCACGACGGTGATGGGGTATCGCATGGCGCGGCGCCGCCGGTTCGCCGAGCACCGCCGCTGGATGCTCTACAACTTCGCGATCGTGGCCGGCATCAACTACACGGGCCTGGCCATCGTGGTGGTGGGGACCCACCTGCCGGTCGCCGTCGACCCGGTCTACCTCATCGAGGCCGCCCGCTGGCTGGGCTGGGTCGTGAACCTCGTCGTCGTGCAGTGGTGGATCGACCGGAGGCGCACCCGTCCCGCCGCCGGGTTCGCCGGGCTCGCCGGGTGAGTTCCACGAAGTGACGTCTCATGAAGTGCATGAAGTGAAGTGCATGAAGTGACGGAGAAGGGCGGAGGCGCCGGGTGACCGGCGCCTCCGCCCTTCCTCGTGTCCGGCCGTGTCTCAGCCGGCTGTGTCGGGGAGCGGGACCGCGGCGCCCAGCGGCGTGTTGACGTAGCCGCTGATGGCCCACTGCCCGTCCCGCCTGGTGAAGAGCCACATCCCCCTGATGGCGTCCTCCGCCGTGACCTCGGCCGACCCCGGCCGGTAGGCCCCGCCCTGCGAGACCAGCACGATCACGTCGTCGGCGGCGTACCTGAGCTCCAGGGGGACACCGGCCACCCGGGTGCCCTTCCACTTCCCCGCGAAGGCGGCGTCCATGTAGTCGCTGATCGCGGCGCGGCCCTTGAGGTAGGTGACGCCGGGCAGGATCAGGGTGGCGTCGTCGGTGTAGAGCTTCGCCATGGTCTCGGCGTCGTGCCCGGCCCACGCGCCGGACAGGGACCGCATCACCGAGAGCACGGCCGCCGCGTCGTCCTGACTCACGGTCACGGCCGGCGCCGCGGGGGTCCCGGCTGTGGGGCGTGTACTGGTCATCGCTGTTCCCTTTCGCCTTTCTGCGCGAGCGGCCGGTCGGCGCCGGGCCGGTCCGGCCACGCGGAAAACGCCCGTAAATGAATTCCCGCGTTCTCGCATCGTTCCACCGGGCGTACCGGCCCGCATATCCGAGAATGCGGAGCCGCGAATTCCGGCGTTTCACCTGCTGTTCTGTGCGCAATTCAGGAGATGCCCGGCCCGGCCGGAAAAAGCGACGATACGGCGAGGACGGCGAAAACGACGAGCGAGGAGGGGAGAGGCGGTGGCGACTCCGCGGACTGAATTCCTCCCGGTGGCGGTGCCCCGTCAGGGCGGCGGGAGCCGGGACGGACGCCCTCCCGCCGGCGGCCGGGTGCCCGAGCCGGCGGACCAGGCGCGGCCGATGCCCGTGCTCCGCGAGGAGCACGGGCGGCTGCGGCGGCGCATCCTGGCCGGGCGGCGCGAACAGGTCGACCGGCAGCACTCCCTCGGCAAGCGCACGGCACGCGAACGGCTGGACCTCCTGCTCGACGAGGGGTCGTTCGTGGAGGTCGACATCTACCGGCGGCACCGGGCCCACACCCTGGGCATGGCCGAGCAGCGCCCGCACACCGACGGCGTCGTGGCGGGCTCCGGGACGATCGGCGGCCGCCGGGTCTTCGTCTACGCCCAGGACTTCACCGTCTTCGGCGGCTCGCTCGGCGAGGCGCACGCGGAGAAGATCCACAAGGTGATGGACCTGGCCGTCGAGAACGGCGCGCCGCTCATCGGGATCAACGACAGCGGCGGGGCGCGCATCCAGGAAGGGGTCATGTCCCTCGACGGCTACGGCGGCATCTTCCGCCGCAACGTGCAGGCGTCGGGGGTCGTGCCGCAGATCAGCGTCATCCTCGGGCCCTGCGCCGGGGGAGCGGCCTACTCCCCGGCGCTCGCCGACTTCACCTTCATGGTGCGCGACGTCGCGCGGATGTACCTCACCGGCCCCGACGTCGTACGGGCCGTCACCGGGCAGGAGGTCGGCCACGACGAACTCGGCGGCGCCGACGTCCACGGCAGGCGCACGGGGGTGGCCGCGTTCGTCCACGACGACGAGGAGAGCTGCCTGGAGGACGTGCGTTACCTCGTCTCGCTGCTGCCGGGCAACAACATGGAACCCTCGCCGGCCCTGCCGCCGTGCGGCGCGACGACGGACGTGCGCCCGCGGCTCCCGGAGATCGTGCCCGTGGAGGCGAGCAAGCCGTACGACATGCGGACGGTGCTCGCCGAGATCGTGGACGACGGGGAGTTCCTGGAGGTGTACGAGGGCTGGGCGCGGAACGTCGTCTGCGCCCTGGGCCGCGTCGACGGGGAGGTGATCGGAGCCGTCGGCAACCAGCCGATGGTGCTGGCCGGGGTGCTCGACGCGGACGCCGCCCAGAAGGCGGCCCGGTTCGTGCGCTTCTGCGACGCCTTCGGGATCCCGCTGGTGACGCTGGTCGACGTGCCGGGCTTCCTGCCGGGAACCGACCAGGAGCACGCGGGGATCATCCGGCACGGCGCCAAGCTCCTGTACGCCTACTGCGAGGCGACGGTGCCGCGCGTCCAGGTGATCGTGCGCAAGGCGTACGGCGGGGCGTACATCGTCATGGACTCGCGGTCCATCGGCGGCGACCTCTCGCTCGCCTGGCCCACCAACGAGATCGCGGTGATGGGGGCCGAGGGCGCCGTGAACGTCATCCACCGCAGGGAACTGGCCGCCGCCGCCGATCCCGACGGGCTGCGGTCCGAGCTCGTCGCGGAATACACGGCGCAGCTCATGCATCCGTACTTCGCGGCGGAGCGGGGGCTGGTCGACGACGTGATCGATCCGGCGGACACCCGGGCGGCGGTCGCGCGGGGGCTCGCGATGCTGCGCAACAAGCGCCGGCAGCCGCCTCCCCGCAAGCACGGCAACATCCCCCTCTGAGACCTCCCACAGGGGTTGGCTGTCAAGCGCATCTCCGTCCGAGGGCCGGGGGTGCAGGGGGCGGAGCCCCCTGCGATGGTGGTGACGTCATGGTTTGACGCGTTTGGTCGGCAGCCATGACGTCAGGAGCGGCGCCAAAGCGTTGACCAGCGGGTCGCCGAAGATGCACAGGGTCTGTTCCCATGGGTGGCCGAAGGTGCCGGTGGTCATGTCTTCGGACAGGAAGACGTAGTAGTCCCCGTTGGGGAAGACCTCCACTGGCCAGCGTGGTTCGGGGTCGAGGGCCTGACGGTGGGGCCAAAACCACCAGCTGGGGTGCTGCCAGTCGAGCACGAGCAGCCGTTGTGAGGCGGGCAAGGCGCGAGTCATGGCAAGCAGGCCGAGCGCGTTGATGGCGTCTCCGGCGGCGGCGAACTGGGCCGGCTCGCCGGTGAAGATGGGGGCCAGGTTGATGGTCACCGACGGGATCGGCTCGTTGAGTGCGGGTTCGCCGTTCTGCTCGTAGCCGGGCCGGAAGCTGAACCGGGCGTCGAAGGGCGCCCAGAAGTCCTCGTAGCGTTCCGGCTTGATCTGCTGCCAGGCGGGGGCGGTCACGAGGTGACCGTAAGCGATGGGTGCCGGCGGGTCCGGGGCGGGACCTGCTCGTGCTGATGGTTGTGGCCCGGTGGGAAGGCGCGATGATCTGCGCGTCGGGGTGCTGTTCGAACGCCTCCACGGTGGCGGCGGCGAGTTCGTCGCAGCTGGTGATGGCGGCGTTGAACTGGCGCAGCAGGGCCAGCGCTTGCCGGCCGAACGCCCGCTCGACCGCTTGTGGCTGCCGCATCTGCGGCGCCTGGAACAGCTCATGCAGGCGTTGAGCGGTCCTGGTGATGAAGCGCTGCCGTCCGGCCTTGATGAGCAGGTCGGCGATCTGCTCGGGCGTCAGGGCTGCGGCGGCGGCTGGGTCGGGGGCGGCTTCCAGCAGCGTGCGGGGGACCGCAACGGCCAGGCCTTCGTCGGCCTTGCCGAACGCCTGCAAGAACGCGGGGAAGTACTCGCGCAGCAGGCTGCGCAGCCGCAGCAGGAGCTGGGTGCGATCCCACACGGCGTCTTGCTGGGCGCGGGCCAGGACACGGATCGCCTGAACCTGCTCGGAGTCGTCGGGAAGCCGCCGGTGCGCGGCGGCATCCGTGCGCAGGATGTTGGCCAGCAGCATCGCGTCCCCCGCGTCGGACTTCTTAGGCGCCATCGAGTAGGGCTCGCGGTAGCGGGCGACCGCGAGCGGGTTGATCGCTTGCACCGGGCGGCCGGTCGCGCGCAGGCAGGCCACCAGCCGCCCTCGTGAGGTCTCGATGGCGACCGGTATCGGATCGTCCGGTGTGTCGCCATGCTGGGCCAGCAGCGTCAGCAGGGCGGCGAAGCCGGCGGCGTCGTCGCTGATGCGTAACTTGGCCACGCGCGTGCCCGCGGCGTCGACCAACGCGACGTCGTGATGGGTTTCGGCCCAGTCGATCCCGCAGGTGATGTCCGACTTCTCCCCTTCTGTTCGGCATAACTGCTGGTCGAAGCCGTACGGGGGCAGGCGTGCGTCCTAATAGCAGGGCTCTTGGCCCGACCTCCCACAAGCCGTTCACGACCCCAGCAGACCGCAGGGTCCCCCGTTTCGATCAAGAGCTCACCGGCTCACGCAACGGCAGAGATAGCCCTGCAGGCGGCTCCGGACACGAACTTCCATCACAACCAACGGTGATCGCCAGGGGTTATGGGACGGACGCGCTGCAGTCTCAGAGAAGGGTTCCAACCCCGGGAGGGCCGTAGGCGTCGATACCCGCCCGCTCCTTCCTAGCGATCACCGTTAGCCCCTCTATCAGGAGGCGCAGTGAGGCCGCGCCGGTGAGGGCCCGGGAGTGAGATCGTTCCACCGTCACCGGGGTCCGGCGGCGATTCCCCGGCCGGGTCCCGCCGCCGCTACCGTTGCAGGGGTGGAGGAGATAGATCGCCGCATCGTCACGCTGCTGGCGGCGGACGGCCGGATGAGCTTCACCGATCTGGCCAAGGAGACCGGGCTGTCGGTCTCCGCCGTTCACCAGCGCGTACGCAGGCTCGAAAAGCGCGGAGTGATCCGTGGATACGCCGCGCTCGTCGACTACGACGAGATCGGTCTGCCCCTGACGGCGTTCGTCTCGATCAAGCCGAACGACCCCTCCGCGCCGGACGACGCCCCGGTGCGGCTCAGCCATCTGACCGCGATCGAGGCCTGCCACAGCGTCGCGGGGGATGAAAGTTACATCCTCAAGGTTCGCGTCGCCTCGCCGCTCGCCCTGGAGGAACTGCTCCAGCAGATCCGCGCCTCCGCGAACGTCAGCACCCGCACGACGGTCGTCCTCAGCACGCCGTACGACTACCGCTCCCCGGTGCTCGGAAGGGAACCGGACGTGGGCGCCGCCGAGGGGTGACCTAACCAAAGCGGGCAAACGTCCCACCAGGGGACGCATATGTGACTTCGTCACGCCCGATGATGGGGAAGGGCGGGACGGCACGTAGAATCTGGCGGCCTATGCCACCATCTTCGACGGGCGAGCTGGCCCGGGAGCAGAAGTACGTCGCGACGCTGTACGAGCGCCTCGACGTGCTGCGGGAACGCACGCGCGGGCAGCTCGACGCCGTGCTGGCCCAGGGGGCCTCCGGCACCCACCAGAACCGTTCGGAGCGCGACTCGTTCGCCGGCATGTACGCCCAGCGTCTCGCCCGTCTGTGGGCCGTGGAGCACGGCCTGTGCTTCGGCCGCCTCGACCTCGCCGACGACGGCGAGCCGGAGGAGAGCCGGGCGGAGGAGAGCCACGCCGGCGAGGACCAGACCGGCCAGGACCAGGTCGACGAGAAGCGGCTCTACATCGGCCGCATCGGCCTGTCCGACGACGACCAGCAGCGGCTGCTGATCGACTGGCGGGCCCCGGTCGCGCAGCCGTTCTACCGGGCCACCCCGGCCGCCCCGATGGGCGTCACCCGGCGGCGCCACCTGCACAGCCGTGGCCGTACGGTCACCTCGATCGACGACGACCTGCTCGACCTCGACCGCATCAGCGAGGCCGACCGGGCCACGCTGAACGGCGAGGCGGCCCTGCTGGCCGCGCTCGGCGAGAAGCGCACCGGCCGCATGCGCGACATCGTCGCGACGATCCAGGCCGAGCAGGACAAGATCATCCGAAGCGACCTGAACGGCGTGCTCGTCGTCCAGGGCGGGCCGGGCACCGGCAAGACCGTGGTGGCCCTGCACCGCGCGGCCTACCTGCTCTACACCTACCGGGAGCGGCTGGAACGGCGCGGCGTGCTGATCCTCGGGCCCAACCCGACGTTCCTGCGCTACATCGAGCAGGTGCTGCCGTCCCTCGGCGAGACCGACGTGCTGCTGTCCACGGCCGGCGAGCTGTATCCGGGGGTCACCCCGGGCAGGCGGGAGCCCGCCGAGGCCGCCGCGGTCAAGGGCCGGGGCGCGATGGCCCGGGTGATCGAGCGGGCCGTGCGGGAGCGCCAGCGGATGCCGCGCACGCCCGTGCAGATCAGGCTCGACAAGTTCACCCTCACCCTCGACCGGCAGACGCTGGAGGCGGCCCGCTCTAAGGCCGGCCGCTCGCGCCGGCCGCACAACCAGGCCAGGGCCGTGTTCGTCCGGCACCTGCTGACCGCGCTCACCCGGCAGGCGGCCCGGCACCTCGGGCGGGCCTCGCTCGACGAGGCCGACTTCGCCGACCTGCGCGAGGAGCTGCGCACCGAGGAACCGGTGCGGGTGGCGCTCAACCGGCTGTGGCCGTACCTCACGCCCCAGCAGCTGCTGATCGGCCTGTTCACCGACCGCGGCCGGATGACCGCGGCGGGGCTGGACGCGCGGGAGTGCGATTTGCTGCTGCGCGAGCCCCCCAGGCCGGGCGAGAGGCCCGGCGACAAGCAGGGGGAGAACTGGTGGAGCGAGGCCGACGTGCCGCTGCTCGACGAGGCCGCCGAGCTGCTCGGGGACATCGACGAGGGCGTGCTGCGCGCGGCCCGCAGGGCCGAGCAGGAGCGCGAGGAGCGCATCGCCTACGCCCGTGAGGTGCTGGAGCTGACCGGCCTCGCCGACGTGATGGACGCCGAGCGCTTCGCCGAGCGGCACCAGGCCGACGACCCCTACCTCACGACCGCCGAGCGGGCCGCCAGGGACCGTACGTGGGCCTTCGGCCACGTGATCGTGGACGAGGCGCAGGAGCTGTCGGAGATGGCCTGGCGGATGGTGATGCGCCGCTGCCCGAGCCGGTCGATGACGATCGTCGGGGACATCGCGCAGACCGGGTCGGCCGCGGGCGCCGCGAGCTGGGGCCGGGTCCTCGACCCGTACGTCGCGGGCCGGTGGCGTGAGGAGCGCCTCACCGTCAACTACCGCACCCCCGCCGAGCTGATGGAGGTCGCCGCCCGCGTGCTCCAGCTCGTCGGCCCCGACCTCAAGGCGCCGGAGTCGGTGCGGGAGACCGGGGAGCGGCCGTGGGCCCTGCCGGTCGCCTCCCTGGCCGAGACGGGCCCGCTGGCCGCCGCGGAGGTGGTCGAGGAGGGCCGCGTCGTGGTGATCGTCCCGGCGGGCATGGCGGCGGAGATCGGGGACATCGTCCGGTCGGCGGTGCCGGGCGCCGCGGTCGGGACGGGCCCGGCGGCGCTGGACGCGCCGGTCGCGGTGCTGCCGGTCGCCGAGGCCAAGGGGCTGGAGTTCGACGCGGTGATCGTGGTCGAGCCGGGGCTGATCCTGCGCGAGTCGTCCCGTGGGCCGAGCGACCTCTACGTCGCCCTCACCCGCGCCACGAGCCGCCTCGGAGTCGTCCACAGGGGTGAGCTGCCGGAGGTTCTGGAGGGCCTGGGACGGCGCTGAGCCGGACACCCCTCCTACCTGCGGAAACGTGGTGTTTGCGCTGGTCGGAGGGTGGTTGACAACTGCGCTGAGGTCGGTAGTTTGCTGCGCAGTCCAGCACGGGACTGACCGGTTGGCCGTACTGTGGCGCCGTCGGCTCCTGCGTCGATGACGGAGCGTGGCTCCCGGGCCTGACCTGGGAACACCTCCGTCAGCACACCAGGCGCAGAGCCGCGTCCCGCCTAGGCGGGGCACCCCAGCCGGCCGGGGGGTTGGACCCAGGAGGGGCCCGGGCGCCCAGTAGACAACGGAGCTCCGCGCCCGCCGCCGACGGGACGGAACCGGTCCGAAGGGCGCCCGGGACCCCTTTCCCCCTCTCCTCTTCGCGAAGATCACCACTGCGGCGGCCGTAGAGTGGCCGGGGCTCGGTTTGGCGGGCTCCGGAGTCGTCTGCGACCCTGGACCTCGGTGAGTACGGGGCAGGCGTGGCACCGGCTCGCGGCAGGTCATCGGGCTTCCAACAGACGCACCGGTGCTCGGAAGAGGCGAGGAGAGACCGCTCCGTGGCATTGAAGACGGCGCAGGAGCCGGCGTCGGCCGCCTCCCGCGCGGGCTCGTGGCGGGCGCCGGAGGCGCCGGCCCGCCTCGCCGCATCCGTCGTTGGCGGCGTACTGCTCTACCTGGCCTTCCCGCCGTCCGGCTGGTGGTTCTGCGCCCCGCTGGGCGTGGCGCTGCTCGCCCTCGCGCTGCGCGGCGCCCGCCTCCGCCGGGCCGCCTGGATCGGGTACGCGGGAGGGCTCGCGTTCCTGCTGCCCACGCTGGCGTGGGTCCGCCCCATCGGGGACGACGCCTGGCTGGCCCTGGTGGGCGTCGAGAGCCTGTTCTGGGCCGGGCTGGCCGTCGCGGCCGTGCTCGTGATGCGGCTGCGCCTGTGGCCGCTGTGGGTCGCCTGCCTGTGGGTGGCGCAGGAATGGGCCAGGGGGCTGTTCCCCGTCGGGGGTTTCCCCTGGGCGCGGCTGGCCTTCAGCCAGGGCGAGTCGCCGTACACGGGCTTCGCCGCGCTGGGCGGCGCCCCGCTTGTAAGTTTCACCGTGGCCCTCACCGGCGCACTGCTCGCCGCGCTGGTCAGGGGGCGTCCGCAGAGGTGGCGCGCCGACCGGGTGGTTGCCGGAACGTTCCTCGCCGCGATAGCCGTACCTGTGCTGGGGCTTGTCGTGCCCCGGCCCGGCGACGAGGGCAGGACTGTGCGGATCGGGGTCATCCAGGGCAACGTCCCTGGGCGGGGGATGAACTTCCTCGGCGACGAACCCGCCGTCGTGCTGCGCAACCACGCCGACGAGACGCACCGCATGGCGCAGGCCGTGCGCGCCGGCACGCTCACGCGCCCCGACATCGTGGTCTGGCCGGAGAACTCCACCGACATCGACCCCTACGACAACGCGTACGCCCGGGAGGTCATCGACTCGGCGGCCAAGGACATCGGCGTGCCGATCCTGGTCGGCGCGGTCGTCAAGATCGGGGCCGAGAACCGCGCCACCCGCGGGGTGGTCTGGGACCCGGTCACCGGGCCCGGCGCGTACTACGACAAGCGGCGGCTCGTGCCGTTCGGGGAGTACACCCCGTTCAAGGATCTGTTCCTGGCCCTGTCGTCGCGGGCCAACCTGGTCGGCCGGCAGTCCGTCTCGGGCGACCGGCCGGGCGCGCTGCGGATGGGGCCGGTCACGATCGGCGCGGTGGAGTGCTACGAGGTCGCGTTCGACGGCACGGTGCGCGACACGGTGCTGGCGGGCGGCACACCGCTGGTGGTGCAGACCAACAACGCCAGCTACGCGCTCACCAACCTGCCCCCGCAGCAGCTCGCGATGTCGCAGCTGCGCGCGGTGGAGTTCAACCGCGCGGTGGTCACCGCCGCGACCACGGGGATCTCCGCGTACGTCGGCCCGGACGGCCGGGTCGGCTGGCGGACCGGTGAGCTCGTGGCGGGCATGAACGTGCTGGATGTGCCGGTCAGGACACAGAAGACGGTGGCGGCGCGGGTAGGTGCGCTACCGGAGTGGGTTTTGGTACTCATGGGAGCCGGAGCGACGGTGGCGGCCATCTCTGGGGCCATCTCTGGGCGGAGGAGAAGCTGATGGAGCGGACCCCAGGGCGGGTGCTCGTTATCGTCCCCACGTACAACGAGCGGGAGAACCTCCCGCTGATCACGCGGCGGCTCCGGGAGGCGCTGCCCGACGTCCACCTCCTCGTCGCCGACGACAACAGCCCGGACGGCACCGGCCGCATCGCCGACGAGCTGGCGGAGCGGGACGACCACGTGCACGTCATGCACCGGACGAGCAAGCAGGGGCTGGGCGCGGCCTACATCGCCGGGTTCCGGTGGGGCCTCGCCGAGGGCTACGACGTGCTGGTGGAGATGGACGCCGACGGCTCCCACCAGCCCGAGGAGCTGCACAAGCTGCTCGACCTGGTGGCCGACGGCGCCGACCTCGCCATCGGCTCGCGCTGGGTGCCCGGCGGCAAGACCGTCAACTGGCCGGTCTCACGCGAGTTCCTGTCCCGGGGCGCGAACACCTACGTGCGGCTGGTGCTCGGCATCCCGGTCCGCGACGCCACGGCGGGCTTCCGCGCCTACCGCGCGGCCACCCTGGAGAAGATCGAGCTGGACGGCGTCGAGTCGCAGGGCTACTGCTTCCAGGTGGACCTCACGCTCCGGACCGTACGGCAGGGCCTGCGGGTCAAGGAGGCGCCGATCACGTTCGTCGAGCGCACCGTGGGCAGCAGCAAGATGAGCCGTAAGATCATCCTTGAGGCGTTCTGGCGCGTCGCCCTCTGGGGCATCGCCGGCCTGGGGGAGCGGTTTCGCCCACGGCGATAAGCGCGAAGGCGATCCACAGGAACCCCGGCGGGCGCGGGGACGTTGACCGCAACGTACGGGTGCCGGGGTGAGTGGGGCGAGAAATGGTGCGGATCGGGCTGTTCCTGGGGTTCCTCCTGGTGCCCGTCCTGGAGATCTGGTTTCTGATCCAGGTGGGCAGCGTGATCGGCGGGTGGCAGACGGTCGCCCTGCTCATCGCCGACAGCCTCGTCGGAGCCTGGCTGGTGCGCCGTGAGGGACGCCGGGCGTGGGCCGCGCTGCGCGGCGCCGTCGAGTCGGGACGGATGCCCGACCGCGAGCTCGCCGACGGCGCGATGATCGTGGCCGGCGGCACCCTGCTGATGACCCCCGGCTTCCTGAGCGACGTGTTCGGGTTCTTCCTGATCCTCCCGTTCACCCGGCCGATCGCCCGCCGGTGGCTGTCGTGGTTCCTCGGCCGCCGCGTACGGTCGCTCGCCGCCCGCTCGCCGTACGCGCCGCTGTTCGGCCAGGTGGAGCCGGACCCGGCGGCAACCGGTCGGGCGCGGTCCGGGCGCGGGGACGGCTCCCGCGGCCGGGTGGTGCGCGGCGAGGTGATCGAGGAGGACCCCCTCTCGACCCCCGGCGACAACCGCTCGCACTGACCCGAGCCCCGGCCCAGGACGCCTCGCCGCCGCGGCCCGGCCCCGGATGCGTCGACGCGTGGAGCGGACGGGGTCCGGACACGCCGCTGCCCCGGCGGCGGAGGCACACCGGGGCAACGGGGCTGGTTACGGGCGAACGCCCGTGCCGGAACCGGGATCAGAGGCCGGGGCCCCGATGGTCGCGGTCCCGCTCGGCGTCCGGATCCTCGTAACGGTCGCGGTTCTTCGCGTCGGTGCCGAAACGCTGCCCGGCGCGGATGTCCGGAGTGGCGTCGAAACGCTTCTCGGCGCGGGTGTCGGCGTCGCCGGCGAACCGTTCCCCGGAACCGCTCACCGGGTCGCCGTCCTCGAACCGCTCCTGTGACCTGCTCGCCGGATCGTCCATGTCGTACGGCTCGCTCGAGGTGACGCCGGTGTCGCCGCCGCCGAAGAGCTCGCCGGAACGGGTGGCCGGGTCGCGCGGCGCGAGCGGCTCACCGGGCCGCGTACCGGGGATCTCGGCGTCCAGCCGGTCCATGGAGCCGAGCGACGGGTCGTCGGTGCCGTACCGCTCCCCGCGGTGGGTCACCGCGTAGTCCGTCCCCGTACCCGCGTCGACGGTGTCATCGACGGTGCCGTCCGCGGTCTCGCCGGGGCGGCCCAGGCGCTCACGCTCGCGCCGCCCGACGCTGTCGGCCCAGCCGGTCAGGCTGCCGGGCTCGTTGGCGCGTTCCCAGGCCTCGTCCCAGCCCATGTCGTAGTGGCGGTAGAGCAGGCGCTCCTGCTCGGCGGACAGGTGCCCGCCCTCCTCCAGGTCGACGTCGGGGGCGTTCTTGACGTGCTCCTTGTCGTACGGGACCTCGATCCCGTCGGCCGTCACGTTCGCCTCGTGGAGGGGAACGAAAGCCTGCTTGGTGTGCAGCAGGCCGGTCTTCAGGCAGAGCCACTTCGGCAGGCCGGTCGCGTCGTCCAGGAAGACGTGCGCGACATCGCCGATCTTGTCGCCGTTCGAGTCGTGGACCGGGTGGTCGAGCACCATGGGGATCTGCTCGTGAGTGATCACGCGCTTCTCCTTGTCTCTCGCTTTATCGGTCCTTGTCTGGCTACCGCCGATCGGCCGGCGAAAACCACTTCCGCGCAAAAACACGGGCATCCGCGTCTTCCCCGCACCCGTTCTCCGTCCGCATCGGCCCAGGTGAACGGTGCCCGCCGCGGTACGGAACCCCGGCGGAAAAATTCGTCAGTGTCCTTCCCAGGGGCCGAGGTCGTCCTCTTTCCATTCGAGGCGGTCGGCCACGCCCAGCACTCCGTTGGTCCGCTCGACCATCCGGGTGAGGACGCGGGCCTGCGAGCGGCGTCCGACGGAGCCGGTGAGGGTCACCACCCCGTTCTCGACCGACACCTCGACGCCCGACAGGTCGGCCCACAGGCAGGTGCCGACGACGTCGTCGCGAATCTCGCGGGCGATGTCGGCGTCGCCGCGGGCGAGGACCTTGAGCAGGTCGTGCCGGCTGATGATGCCGACGAGCACGTCCTCGTCGTCCACGACCGGCAGGCGCTTCACCCCGTGCTCGCTCATCAGGCGGGCCGCGCTGACCACGCTGGTGTACGGCCGGGTGGTGAACGCGGGCGCGGACATGAGCTCGGCCGCGGTCACGCCCCGGGCCCGCTCCTGGGTCCGTACGGTCCCGTGCCCCACGGCCTCGCGGAGCCGGGCGCGCAGGGGCGGCCGGTAGCCCTCACGGTAGAACTGCTCGCGGAACTCCTCCTTGCGCAGCAGGTCGGCTTCGGAGACCAGGCCGATGACGTGGCCCTCGCCGTCCACGACGGGCACCGCGCTGACCCCATGGGCGATCATGATCTCGGCCACGTCGCGGAACGGCGTGCTGCCATTGACGGAGGCGACCTCACTCGTCATGACGTCCCGCACCTTCATGTGCATGATCGGCTCCTTCCGGACGTGGTCCTTCATCTCCCATCGCACCGCGCCGCGGACCCGGCGCGAAGGGACCGACGACCCTCCTGGCCGGGCCCTTCGCCACCACCCCGGTGCGGGCCCTTCGCCACCAACCCCGGTGCGGGCGTGCCCGCCCCCGGAGGGAGCGGTGGCCGAAAGTCCCGCCCACTCGGGACCTTCACCGCTCACCCGGGGGAACGCCGGCGGGGCACGCTGGCATGGAGAGACGGGAGGCGTCGTCATGACGGCGAAGGTGAAGGATGTCATGGGCAAGGTGGCCATCGCGGTGCGGATGGACGCGTCGTTCGCGGATCTCGTCGCCACCATGCGGCGGTTCGGCGTGGGGGCGGTCACGGTCATCGACGCCGACCGGCGCCCGGTGGGAGTGGTCTCCGAGGACGACATGCTGCTGAAGGAGATCGACCTGGGCGAGCGCGTCTTCGGCGGTCCGCGCCGGCGTGTGGAGCAGCGCAAGGCGGCGGGCACGAACGCCGGCGAGATCATGACGCGACCGGCGATCACGGTGACCGGCGGCACTCCCGTGCGCGACGCGGCCCGGCTGATGCACCGCAACCGCGTCAAGCAGCTCCCGGTGATCGACGCCATGAGCGGCCGCATCGTGGGCACCGTCCACCAGGGCGACCTGCTGCGCGTCTTCGCACGGCCCGCGGCGGAGATCCGGGCCGAGATCGAGCGGGTCGCCGGCCGGATGGATCTCGACCTCGGCGACCTCGACGTCGCCGTCTCCGGCGGAGTGGTCACGATCAAGGGGCAGGTGCCCCGCAGATCTGTCGTGAAGCCGCTGCTGCATGCCGTACGCCGGGTCGAGGGCGTCGTGGAGGTCGACGCCGACGACCTCGCCTTCCTCGTCGACGACCTGCTCATCGCGCCGCCGCTGCTGTAGCGCGGCACGCTACGGCGGCGGGGCCGGTACGCGCCCTGCGAGGGGGAAAGACCGTGAACACTCGCACATCTGAAGGGATCGCGCAGGCGGCGCGGGAGGCCGTGGAGGCCGCCCTGTGGGCGCCCTCGATCCACAACACCCAGCCCTGGTCGTTCGCCGTCTCCGGCGACGAGATCAGCCTGCGTGCCGACCCGGACCGGAGGCTGCGCGTCTCCGATCCCACCGGCCGTCAGATGACCATCAGTTGCGGCGCCGCGCTGTTCAACGTACGGATCACGCTGATGGCGCTCGGGTACGAGCCCGAGGTGCGCCGGCTGCCGAATCCGGAGGGCCCGATGCTGCTGGCCACCGTTCGGGTGCGGCCGGGACGCGAAGCGGGCGAGCACACCCGCCTGCTGTACGGCGAGGTCCAGCGCCGCCGCACCCACCGGGCCGGGTTCACCGCACTGCCCATGCCCGACCCGCTGACCGACGCGCTCGTACGGGAGGCCGCGGCCGAGGGGGCGCACCTCGCGCCCGTCAGGTCGGAGGCTCCGGCACGGGTGCTCGCCGCACTCACCGGGGCGGCCCAGGACGTGCAGGCGCAGGACCGGCAGTTCGTGCTCGAACTCACGCGCTGGGCCCGGCCTCCGGGCAGTGTGCGGCGGGACGGCGTGCCGGTGGCGGGCTACCCGACCGATCCCCGGCGGACCTACCCGCAGCACTTCGCGTCCCGCGACTACAGCAGGGGGCACGAGTGGGGGGCGGCACCCGAGGAGCGGGTGTCCACCTCGACCGGCCTCGTGGCGCTGCTCAGCACGCCGGGCGACGCCCGGGAGGACTGGCTGACCGCGGGGGAGGGACTGCAGCGGATGCTGCTGCACGCCTCCGCGTACGGGGTGAGCGTCGCCTTCCACACCCAGGCGCTGGAGATGTGCGAGCTGCGCGAGTTCATCCGCAGGCACCTGTGCTCCGGCGAGGCGCCTCAGATGATCATGAGAATGGGCTTCGTCCTCGACGAGAGCGAGAGCGTCCGGCGCACCCCTTCCGACGTCCTGGAGTAAGCCTCCACCGCGTGCCGCCGCCTGCCGCGTGCCGGGCGGCGCGTGCCGGGTGCTGGGCGGCGCGTGCCGCGTGTCGGGTGCCAACTGCCGGGTACGCCGCACCCCGCTGCCCGCCGCGAGCGGCGCGCCTCTGCGGATCGGGCGAGTATGCACGGCCTGAGTGCTATCGGCCGGATTTCCTCGCTTTCGTGTGGTCTGCGCGTGCGTGGAAGGCGGAGCCGTGGGCAGTGGAGACGGACCGCCGGCCCGCCCGAGGTCCCGCCCACGCCGTCCGGTCGGCCGGACCTCCGGCAGCGACCCTTCAAGGCTCACTCTGGGGGCTTGCTCTGGGGGCTGACGGTGGCGTGGACCATGCGTGGGAGGTGTGCCATGAGATCGATCGCCCGCTGGGTCGTGGCGGGGCTGCGCCGCTACCGGCCCGACCGGAACCCGCTGCGCCGCCGGTCGGACCGGATCGAGGCGGGGCTCGTGGCGGCCGTGCTGGTCGCGGTCCTGCTCGCGGTGTGGCCCGCCGTGCTGGCCGCCCGCGCGGCGTACGGCGGCGGGCACGCGGCGGCGGGGCCGGGGGCGCGGCACCTGGTCGAGGCGACGCTGACGGGCGGGGCCACCGCGAGCGCGGCCGACGCGCACGTCCTGCTGGGGGCGACGGCGGCGCGCTGGCCGCTGCCGGACGGCGGGGTCCGCGAAGGCATGGTGCCGGCGGCCCTCCTGCTGCGGGACGGGCCCCGGGCCCGGCTGTGGATCGACGGCGAGGGCCGACCGGTAACGCCGCCGCCGCATCGCGCCGAGATGACCGCCCGGGCGGGGCTCGCCGCCTTCGGCGTCATGGCCGGTGCCCTCGCACTGGCCGCCGCCGGTCTCGTCCTCGCGCGGCGGCGGCTGGACCGCGCCCGCTACCAGGCGTGGGACGCCGCCTGGGCCGACGCCGACCAGCGGTGGCGCAGGCATCGGATCTGACCGGTCTCACCGCGGGATCAGTGAGGCCGGTGAGGCGGTCACCGGCCTTGATCAGCGCATGAACTGGCAGACGTCACCGCCACCGGAGGCGTTCTGCACGTTGTTCTGCCCGGCGTTGGTGACGGTGCTCTGCTGCGGGCCGCCCAGGAAGGACGGCGTGTAGACGCCGACGAGATTCTGGTTGTACCGGCCGTTGCCGGACCGGTAGGCCCTCGCGTGGGTCCGGGAGCCCCGGGCCACCTGCCGTACGCCCGGACCGGGTTTGGCCGCGACGGCGCGCGGCCGATGGCGGTGCGCCGTCGCGGCGTCCGCCGGAGGCGGTGCGGCCAGGGTGACCGCGGCCGCCGCGGCGGCCAGCAGCGCGGCCACGCCGAGGCGCAGGACCGGCGGGGCAGGTTCGGATCGGAGAGCTTCCGCGCGGAGAGGCACCACCGGAGAACCTCCTACAAATCCGGCACTAAGTGGGCACAAGCGACATATGTTCCGTACCCGCACTATTGGGGCGAGGCATGCGCCTTGGGGAAGCAGGGGAAGGGAAATTACCCGCGAAACGACCGTTACGGCCCGGCACCCACCGGTTCACTTCGACTCCACCGCCCCCAACGGTTCGGGCATGGCGTTCAGCGCGGCGGTCGCCTCGGCCCAGGCGGAGTCGCCGGGGTAGAGCGTGGTGCGGAGATAGGCCCAGACGAGCGCCCGCAGCGCGGCGACGCGCTCGGGGTTCTCGTCGGTCGTCTCCGCACCGTCGTACATGGCCACGCCGCCGAGGCCGTGCTCGGCCCCGAACAGCGTCAGCAGGCTCTTGGGGCCGGGGCTGAGGTGGTAGGCGTCGGCGTGCCAGTCCTTCCGGTCGGAGAACGCCGGGTTGTGGTCGTTCTCGCCGACGACGACGAGGGCGGGCGTGGTCATCGAGGCGAAGTCCGTGGTCTTCAGGACGGAGAGGTGCTCGGACGCGAACGCGGCGAGGTCCTCACCTCCGCCCGGCGGAGCGAGGAGCACGCCCGCCCCGACGCGGGCGTCGGAGAGGTCCACCGGCGTCCCGTCGGCCGGATCGGCGACCCCCTGGCCGCACAGCAGTCCTACTGTGTGGCCGCCCATCGAGTGCCCGGCCGCGGCGATCCGGCTGTGGTCCAGGCGTCCCCCGAGGCCCGGTACGGCGGCCTCGATCCGATCGAGGTGATCGAGGATGTGGCGCATGTCCTCGGCCCGGGACCGCCAGTACACCGGCGCCTCCGGGTCGTCCGCTTCGCGCAGCCCCAGCGTCATCGAGTCCAGGTGGGTGGGCTGGATCACGACGAAACCGTGGGCGGCCCAGAAGTCCGCGAGGGGCCCGTAGCCGTGCAGGGAGGAGACGAAGTTCGACGGCCCGTGGCCGTGCGACAGGAGGATCACGGGCAGGTCGCCCCCGGTCGCGGGCGCGGAGACCTTGATCCGCAGATCGACGGCCCGGCCCGGGACCGGCAGCACGACAGGGCTGAAGGTCGTGACAGGGGTGGGATCGCCGACGGGAATGCCGGCGGCTTCGGTGAACGGCGTGCTCATACGAGACTCCTTGAGCTGGGCGCCGGGCGGGACCGGCGGGCGGGATCGGTGGCGGGGGGCGTTCAGGCGGCGGAGCGTTCGGTGACCGGCCGGCGGCGGAGGTCCGGGCGCAGAAGCGCCGGGGGCCGGTAGGCCTGGTCGAGCGCGCCGACGTCGGTGCCGGGCGGGACGATCTCGTCGATCTGGTCGAGGATCTCGTCCGTGAGTGTGACGTCGACGCCGGCGAGCAGGTCGTCGAAGTGCTCCATCGTGCGCGGCCCGATGATCGCGCTGGTCACGCCGGGATGAGCGATCGCGAACGCCATCGCGAGGTGGGTCATCGGCAGGCCCGCCTTCTCGGCGACCGGGATGAGCCGCTCGACGGCGTCGAGCCGGCGCTCGTCGTTCAGGTGCCGGAAGAGGCCCGCGCGGCGCAGGTCGTTGTGCTGCCCCCTGCGGACGCGGCCGGTGAGCAGCCCCTGCGCGAGCGGGCTCCACACCAGCGTGCCCATCCCGAAGCGCTGCGCGACCGGCAGCACCTCGCTCTCGATGCCGCGGTTGAGGATCGAGTAGGGCGGCTGCTCGGTGTGGAACCGTTCGAGGCCGCGCCGCTCGGCGACCCACTGCGCCTCGACGATGTCGGAGGCGGGCATCGTGGACGATCCGATCGCGCGGACCTTTCCGCTGCGGATCAGGTCGGTGAGCGCGGAGAGCGTCTCCTCGACGTCGGTGTCGGGGTCCGGCCGGTGGATCTGGAAGAGGTCGATGTGGTCCGTCCCCAGCCGGCGCAGCGAGTTCTCGACCGCGGTCATGACCCAGCGCCGCGAGGCGCCCTGCCGGTTGGGGTCGTCGCCCATCGGGCGGCCCATCTTGGTCGCCAGGACGACGTTGTCGCGACGTCCCCGGAGCGCTCTGCCCACGACCTCTTCGGAGTCGCCGTAGACGTCGGCGGTGTCGATGAAGTTGATCCCCGCGTCCAGCGCCTTGTGGATGATGCGGATCGAGTCGTCGGGGTCGGGGTTGCCGAAGGACGTGGCGAACATCATCGCGCCGAGGGCGAAGGGGCTGACCTTGATGCCGGTGCGGCCCAGGGGTCGGTAACGCATGCGGGAACTCCTGACGACGAGTGGTGACGGTGACCGGGCGGTGACCAGGCAGGGGCCGCCGGTCGTGCGGGCACGGGGGTGTGAAGGCCGGAGTGCGGGACGCCGGGGCGTGCCGTATCCTGAGACGAAGCGGAACGACTTTCCGGAAACGACTATACGGAACGGCTTTCCGGTTATGCAAGCGAAGGAGGGCCGTGACGGAGAACGCTGTGCCGGGGAACGCGGTGGCGGCCGCCGGCTCGACCGGCGGCACGGGCTGCTCGGGCGCCACGAGCGGCACGAGCGGCACGGATGGTACGAGCAGTGCCGGCAGGGCGGGCGCCACTGACGCCACCGGCACGGGCGGCGCGCCCGGGCGCGCGCCGCGCCGGCTGCGCGCCGACGCACAGCGCAACGTCGACTCTTTGCTCACGGCGGCGAAATCCGTCTTCGCCACCTCGGGCGTGGACGCGCCCGCGAAGGAGATCGCCGACCTGGCCGGGGTCGGAGTCGGCACGCTGTATCGGCACTTCCCGCAGCGTTCCGACCTGGTCAAGGCCGTGTTCCAGCGCGAGGTGGACGCCTGCGCCGAGGCGGCCCCGGCGCTGATG
Source organism: Microbispora cellulosiformans (assembly GCF_008728085.1). Lineage (NCBI taxonomy): Bacteria > Bacillati > Actinomycetota > Actinomycetes > Streptosporangiales > Streptosporangiaceae > Microbispora > Microbispora cellulosiformans. The sequence goes on from NZ_VYTZ01000006.1 coordinate 340,588, forward strand.
GCGGAACACGGGCCGGGAGAGGCGCTCGCCCGGTGGCTCCACCGGTACACCGAGTTCGTCGCGACCAAGCGAGGCCTCGCCGCCGCCCTCCACTCGGGCGATCCGGCGTTCGACGCCCTGCCGGGCTACTTCATGGGACGGCTGGGGCCCGCACTCGGGTCCCTGCTCGACGCCGCCACGGCGAGCGGCGAGATCCGCACCGGCGTCGGCCCCGAGGACCTTCTCCATGCCGTCGCCAACCTGTGCCTGCCCATGGCGGGCGAGGGAGCGGCTTTCAGCCGGCGCATGGTCGGGCTGCTCGTCGACGGGCTCCGCTACGGCGCCGATGCGAGGCAGGCTCACTCTTGAGCGCGGGAATCTTGCCGTTTTCGTCATCTCTGTCGCCATTTAGGTAAAAGATACGTCGCTGCAACCCCATAACCCTTCTTGTCGTATATGTCTAAAGAAGAGATAGGGGTACGGGGCGTTCTGATGCTGACTAAGCGAATCTCGGTCTACGCGGGTGCGGGCCTGCTGGTGTACGCGGCCGCCGCCACGATGATGGAACGACGCGCGCGGAAGGCTCTCGCGGCCGAGTGCGACCGGCTGCGCTGGTTCGCCGCCGACCTGTCACACGAGCTACGCACCCCGCTCACGGCCGTACGGCTCGAACTGGAGGACGCGGCCCAGGACGCCGAAGCCGACGTCGTGTCGCTGACCGAGCGCCTGCTGCCCAGCCTCGACCGGGCGGAGGCGGTGGTCACGAGCATGCTCCTGCTGACCGGGCGGCAGGCGGGTGACGAGGGGCGCGAACTGGTCGACCTGGGCGACCTCGTCGGCCGGGAGGTCGCCTCGCGCCGCGATCCCTTCCCGGTCACGGTGCGCCTGTCCGGCCAGGTCAACGTCAGCGCCGTGCGCGAGCAGATGCGCCAGGTGCTCACCAACCTGCTGGACAACGCCCAGCGGTACGCCCGCCGCGGCGTGGTGGTGGAGGTGTCTCGGCATGACGGCATGGCGCGGATGCTCGTGGACGACGACGGGGACGGCGTCCCCGAGGCCGACCGGAGGCGGGTGTTCCAGCGGTTCACCCGGCTCGGCGGCCACCGCGACCACGACGGCGGCGGGCTCGGACTTGTGATCACCCGGGTCATCGCCGAGGCCCACCGGGGCAGCGTCGAGGTCGAGGAGGCGCCGTCGGGCGGCGCCCGTTTCGTGCTCCGCCTGCCCGCCGCCTGACAGGCTCTCGGGGCCGCCTGACAGGGCCCCTGACGGGATATCTGACCCGCCGCCTGACGGGTTCCTGACGGACGAGGGCCGCCGCGCCGATAGCATTCGATCACTTATTGGCCCGACTCATCCCCCTGGAGTGACGATGCCCCGACCCGGCGACCTGGTGATCGGTGGATACACGCCCGACACGGAGGGATCGGGCCCCGGCCTGACGGTGGCCCGGCCGGACGCGGAGGGGCGGCTGGAGCCGGTGGCCGAGACGGCCGTGTCCGGGCCGTCCTTCGTCACCGGGCACCCCCGCCTGCCGCTGCTCTACGCCGTGCTCGAACGCGAAGGAGAGGGCGGGCTCGCGGTCCTCGCCGCCGGTGAGGACCGGGCCGCTCCGCGCCTGCTGGCCGAGCACCCGAGCGGCGGGTCGCTGCCGTGCCATCTCGCGCTCGACGACCGGGCCGAGTGGCTCGCGATCGCCAACTACGGCGACGGGACCGTCACGGCGTACCGGCTGGGGGAGGACGGCATGCCCGAGCCCGGCCCGCTGACGTTCCCGCACGAGGGCCGGGGCCCCCACCCCGAGCGGCAGGAGGGCCCGCACGCCCACATGGCCGTCTTCGGTCCCGACGGCGTGCTGTATGTGACCGACCTCGGCACCGACGAGGTCCGCCGCTTCCTGCCCGGCATGCGCCCGCACCCCGAGGGTTCCGTACGGCTGGCCTCCGGCAGCGGCCCCCGGCACTTCCTGCACCACGAGGGTCACTGGTACGTCACCGGCGAGCTCGACGGGACCGTGCGCGTCTACGACGCCTCCTGGCGGGAGGCGGGGACGGTCCGCGCGAGCGGCGCCGAGGGGGAGAACCTGCCGTCCCACCTCGCCCTGTCTGCCGACGGCTGTCACCTGTACGTCGCCAACCGGGGGCCCGACACCGTCGCCGTCTTCGCCGTCGACGGGCCCCGGCTCACGATGGTGGCCGAGGCGCCCGCGGGGGGCCGGTGGCCGCGGCACTTCGCGATCGACGGCGACCGTCTCTACGTGGCCTGCCAGCGGTCGGACGTGGTCGTCGCGCTGGGGCTGAAGGAAGGGCTGCCGGAGCACGGAGGCCAGGCGCTGGCCGTGGGCACCCCCTCGTGCGTGCTCGTCCGCTGACCGGCCCCGGCGGGCGGGACGGTCAGGGGACGCGGCCGACGCCGCCGACGATCCACACCCGCTGGGCCCTTGCGACGCTCTCCTTCGCCTCCGGCCGCCACTGGCGGATGTAGACGAGGCCGGGCTCGACGAGCTCGGTCCCGTCGAAGAAGCGCAGCACCTTCTCCCTGGTCCGCGGCACCTCGTCGGCCCGGGCCACGATCTGGCGGAACAGCTCCACGAGCGGTCCGGCCAGCTCGGGACGGGTGTCGAAGACGGCGTGGCCGACGGCGAGGTAACTGCCGGGGGCGAGGTGGTCGCGCAGGTACGCCACGCACTTGTACGGCTCGGCGGAGTCCGGGAGATACTGCAGCCGGGCGGGGATCAGCAGCCCGACCGGCTGCCGGAAGTCGACGAGCCTGAGCATCTCGGGGTCGGCCAGCATCTCCGCCGGGCGCAGGATCGAGCCCTTGACCACCCCGGTGCCGGGGGTGCGGGCGAGCAGGGCGCGGGCGTGGCTGAGCACCACCGGGTCGTCGTCCACGTACACCACCCGCGCGTCCGGCGCGAGCTCCTGGGCGACCTCGTGGGTGTTGCGGCGGGTCGGCAGCCCCGACGCCACGTTGAGGAACTGCCGCACACCCTGGTCGACCAGGAAGCGGACCACCCGTTCGAGGAACGTCCGGGTGTCCACGGCCATCGTCTTCACCTCGGGGGCGATGGCCATCAGGCTCTCGGCGAACTCCCGGTCGGCGGCGAAGTTGTCCTTGCCCCCGAGCAGGTAGTCGCTCATCCGCGCGATGTTGGCCCGGCTGGGGTCGAGGCCCGCCACCTTGGCGGTCCACGAGTCGTCCGGTTCCCGGCCCCCTGAGCCCGCGCCACCCATGTCAGCGCCAGCCATGTCTGGGCCGCCCGAGTCCGGGCCACCCAGTTCCGCGCCGTCCACTCGGCCTCCCTCGCTCCGGATCAACCAAGATTGATTATTCCGGTAAGTTCGTTGTGTCGGATGCCGATCACTCTGGAAAACCGCGAAAACCTTTAATCCCACCAGAATGACCAGGCGTTGCTACCCACGAGCTGTTCGGCGTAGTCGGCCAGTGTTCCCGGCCCCTGCAGGACGCTGTCGGGGCAGAACGTCCAGTGCTCCGCCGCGACGTGCAACGCGTGCGCCGGAGTCGCGGGCGGCGCGGCGACGCTGAGATCGAGCGTGTTGAACCCCATGCCGACGACCCGCGCCCCGAATCGTTCCTCCCAGCTGCGCACGACGGCGGCCAGCGGCACGGTCCACTCGTTGTGGTGCAGCGCCCCCTGCCAGCCGATCGCGACCATCGCGTCGGCGCCGCGGCCCACCGCGGTCAGGCCCAGGAGCGTCATGCGCTCGGCGATCACGTCGGCGTACCAGTCGGCCACCACGTCGGGGTCGGCCACCGGCGCGGCGGGCGGCGCGGGCCCCGGGCACTCGGCCCCGTACGGCGCGAGGTAAGCCTCGTGGCCCAGCAGCAGGTCCTGCCACGCCTCGGCCATGAACCCGGCCGCGCTGAAGTAGTCGACCTGGTCGGGCGAGTCGGGGGCGATCTGCCCGGCCGCCCAGGGCTGCACACCGTCCTCCAGCAGCACCGGCCACAGGCCCGATCGGGGGTGCTCGGCGCGCAGCCGGGCCCACAGCCCGGCGGGCACCGGCTCGTCGCTCAGCCAGAACGACGGGCGGTGATGGGTGCGCATCCTGTCGTAGTCGGGGTCCGGCCACACGAGGGACCCCGACGGCAGGTCGGCGGACAGCACCCGGCCGTCGCCGCCGTCGCCGAACAGCAGCTCCAGACCCGTGGGGAGCCGCCGACGCTCGTGAACCGACATGCGCCAATAATGTCGGACCTGGCCCCGGCGCGTCCCGCCAGGGCGATCATTATGCGATGTCGAGCCGGCCCAATCCTTCAGCGAGAACCTTGGTCGTCAGACGCGTACGGCTGTCGCAGCCCAGCTTCGCGAAGATGTGCTCCAGATGGGTGGTCACGGTGCGCACGCTCAGCACGAGCGCGGCGGCGATCTGGGGGTTGGAGTCGCCCCGCGCGACCCGGGTCAGCACCTCGACCTCCCGGGTGGTCAGGTCGTACGGCAGCACGCAGGGGCGCTCGGCGACGACCGCGCCCTGGATCGAGCCGTGGAAGCCGACGCCGGCCCGGTGCAGGCGCATCTCCCGCCACTGGCCCGTGCCGTCGAGCCACAGCCCGCGGCGGGACAGCTCCCGTGAGTCGATGAACTCCCGCGCGAGGTCCGCCATGGCCGGCTCGGCGGCGAGGGCCCGTGAGGGCGGCCAGCCCGCCACGTCGCGCCGCCGGCCGCCGCGCTCGAACGACAGCGCGTGGAAGCCCGGCGGCAGGCCGAGGGGATCGACCACGCAGCGGGTCACGTCGGTGAGGTGGGCCAGGGCGGGCGACACCGCGCTGATCACCGCGGGCGCCTCGGGCGGCAGGTCCGCGCGCGAGCCGACGTGCAACAGGCCGGTGTAGCGACCGCCGGTCAGGAACAGCGGCGTCGTGATCCCCGAGCGCCAGCCGTACGGCTCCAGATGACGGCGGAAGTAGCGTTCGGTGCCGGGAGAGCCCATGACGACCGGTGCCCGTGCGGACATCGCCCGGCGGTAGGCGTCGAGCCCGGCGTACTCCTCGGCCGCGTCGTCGTCCACGCGGGTGTAGCCGGCCGAGACCAGCGAGCGGTGCCGGCCGGTCGCCGGGTCGAACGCGACGAACTCGTAGGCCTCCACGGGAATGACCTCGCCCAGCGCGGTCATCGCCCCGTGCGCCCCCTGCCGGGCCACCTGGAAGCCCAGCTCGGCGACCGCGTGCAGGCCGCGCGCGCTGAGGCTGATTGGGTTCATCGATCCCTCCACGCTCAGACTGCCCGGTAAAGATCCCGCGAGCAATACGTAAAGTCTCCGATGCCGACGGCGGCCCCGTTTCCTACCCTCACCCGCAACACCACGGAGAGGCGGAGCACAGTGCGGGTCACGAGAAGCCGGGCGGCCGCCCTCGCCGCGGCCGCGGTCATGCTGAGCGGCGGCTGCGGGGGATCCTCGTCCGGCGGCGCGAAGGGCGCGGACGCCGACCGTTTCTCCGTCGCGCTGACCGAGCCCGACCACCTCACTCCCGGCAACACGTCCAGCGACTACTCGATCACCGTGCTCGACACGCTCTTCGAGACCCCGGTCTCCATCGACGCCGCCAGCGGCAAGCCGGTGATGCGCGCGGCCGAGTCGGTGACCAGCACCGACCAGAAGGTCTGGACGATCAAGATCAGGCAGGGGGGCGCGTTCGGCAACGGCGAGCCCGTCACCGCCCAGAGCTTCGCCGACTCCTGGAACGCCACCGCGTACGGCCCGAACGGCTGGACCAACAACTACTACTTCGCCAACATCGAGGGCTACGACAAGCTCAACCCTGAGAAGGGCGACCCGTCCACCGACAAGCTGAGCGGCCTCAAGGTGGTGGACGACCACACCCTGGAGGTCACGCTCACCGCGCCGTTCAGCCAGTTCCCGATCACGCTCGCGTACATCGCGTTCGCGCCGATGCCCAAGGCGGCGTTCGCCGACCTCAAGGCGTACGACCAGGCGCCCGTCGGCAACGGGCCGTTCGTCCTCGACGGCGCGTGGGAGCACGACCGGCAGATCAAGGTGAAGCGCTCGCCGGCCTACAACGGCGAGCGCAGGGCGAAGGCCGGCGCGGTCACCTTCAGGATCTACGCCGGCCGCGACACCGCCTACACCGACCTGCGGGCCGGCCGGGTGGACCTGCTGACCACGATCCCGCCGGCCAGCACGGCCGAGGCGCAGCGGCTGCTCGGCGACCGGTTCCTGCGGACCCCCGACGGCACGATGGACTACCTCGGCTTCCCGACGTTCGACAAGCGGTTCGCCAACCGCGACCTGCGCCGGGCGTTCTCGATGGCGATCGACCGGAAGGCCATCGTGGACGCCGTCTACGACGGCGCGTTCAAGCCGATGGCGTCGCTGCTCGCGCCGCTGGTGCCCGGCTACCGGGAGAACGCCTGCGGCGAGGCCTGCGCGTACGACCCGGCGAAGGCCAAGGCGCTGTTCGACCAGGCCGGCGGGTTCAGCGGCACGCTGACCCTGTGGTTCTCCAACGCCGACCCCAGCTACGAGCAGTGGATGACCGCCGTCGCCAACCAGCTCAAGCAGAACCTCGGCATCTCCGACATCAAGCTGCGCAAGGTCCCAGCCTCCGACTACCTGTCGTCGCTGCGCGAGCGCAAGGAGGACGGCCCGTACCGGAACAACTGGGTCATGGACTACCCCAGCCCGCAGGACTACCTGGAGTACATGTGGGGCGCGGGCAACCGCATGGGCTGGGAGAACAAGGAGTTCGACGACCTCATCAAGCAGGCCAACTCGGCGCCCGGCCTCGACGCCAGCCTGCCGCTCTACCAGAAGGCCGAGGACGTCGCGCTCGCCGAGATGCCGATGATCCCGCTGTGGAACTGGCAGAACCAGGTCGGCTACTCCACCCGGATCAGCGGCGTGAACGTGACCCCGTACAGCAAGAACCTCTACGCGATCAGCGTGAAGCAGGGGTGACGGGGGAGTGAGGTACGCCGCGCGGCGGCTGGCGCAGGCGGTCCCGGTCTTCGTCGTGACCACCTTCCTGATCTACACGATGGTGTTCGCGCTGCCCGGCGACCCGATGCTGGCGCTCGCGGGCGACAAGCCGGTGCCCGAGCAGGTCCTCGCCGTCATGCGGCAGCGCTACCACCTCGACGAGCCGCTGCTCGTGCAGTACGGCCACTACATGCTCGGGGTGTTCCACGGCGACCTGGGGGAGACCTTCACCGGGCAGCCGGTGAGCGAGCTGCTCCAGGACCGGTGGGCGGTCACCGCGCAGCTCGCGCTGACCGCCTGGGTCTTCGAGCTCCTTGTGGGGATCGGCCTCGGCGTCCTGGCCGGCCTGCGCCGGGGCGGGGCCGCCGACACGGCGGTCCTCGCCGGCACCACGTTCGTCATCGCGGTCCCGGTGTTCGTGGTCGGCTACACGGCCCAGATCGTGCTGGGCCTCAACCTGGGGCTGTTTCCGACCGCGGGGACCGACGACGGCTGGCCGGGGAGCTACCTGCTGCCCGGCATGGTGCTCGGCTCGTTCGGCCTGGCGTACGTCGCCCGGCTCACCCGCACCTCGCTGGTGGAGAACCTGCGCGCCGACTACGTCCGTACGGCGACCGCGAAGGGGATGGTCCGGCGGCGGGTCGTCGGGCTGCACGCGCTGCGCAACTCGCTGATCCCGGTCGTGACCTTCCTCGGCGTCGACTTCGGCAACCTCATGGCGGGCGCGGTCGTCACAGAGGGCATCTTCAACCTGCCCGGGATCGGCCAGCAGGTGTTCCAGTCGATCCAGCTCCAGGAGGGCCCGGTCGTCGTCGGCGTCGTCACCCTGCTCGTCATGGTCTTCATCGCCGCCAACCTCGCCGTCGATTTGCTGTACGGCGTGCTCGACCCGAGGATCCGCCGTGCTCGCGCGTGACGCCTGGCTGGAACTGCGCGGCCGGGTGGTCTTCTGGCTCTCCGCCGCCGTCCTGCTGGTCGCGTCGGTGATGGCGGCCTTCCCCGGCCTGTTCGCCGCCCTGGGCCCGAACGAGCGCTGCGACCTGCGCATGTCGAAGCGCGGCCCGCAGAGCGGCGCGCTGTTCGGGTACGACCTGCAGGGCTGCGACTACTGGTCGCAGGTCGTGCACGGCACCCGGGCGTCCATCGTGGTCGGCGTCGCGGTGACCGTGTTCGCCCTGCTGATCGCCATCGTGCTCGGGCTCGTGGGCGGGTTCTACGGGGGCCTCGCCGACGCGCTGATCTCCCGGACCACCGACGTGTTCTTCGGCATCCCCTTCGTGCTGGGGGCGACGGTCGTGCTGGTGGCCTTCCCCGACCACGGGATGTGGGCGATGACGCTGGTCCTCGTCCTGCTCGGCTGGACGACGATGACCCGCCTGATGCGCGGCCAGGTCATCGCGATCAAGCACATGGACTACGTCGCCGCCGCCCGCATGCTGGGCGCGAGCGACCGCAGGCTGATGGTCCGGCACATCCTGCCCAACGCGGTCGCGCCGGTCTTCGTGGTCGCGATGCTGAACGTCGGCAACGTGATCGCGGGCGAGGCGACGCTCGACTACCTCGGCGTCGGCCTGCAGTACCCCGACGTGTCGTGGGGCCTGCAGCTCAACACCGCGCAGACGTTCTTCGCCGAGCACCCGCACCTGCTGGTCTTCCCGGCGCTGTTCCTCACCACGACCGTGCTGAGCTTCCTCATGCTCGGCGACGTCGTCCGCGACGCCCTCGACCCCCGCCTCCGCTGACCCGTGCCTACGCCGACCCCCGCCTGCGCCGACGCGCGCCTGCGCCGACTCGTGGCGCACGGCGCGCGAGCCGGCACCGCACACCGCCCGGCACCGACCGCTCGGGCGAGCCCCGGGACCCGGGCCCCGGAAAAGGCCCGCATGCCCGAGGGCTGCCCGAATCGTCAGCGGGGGAGTGGGTTGTCCGGCCTCGGACGCCGCAGCATCCATTGCCGGAAACTGCGGCGGGGGCCCTGGCTATCGCACGGTGATGCTGCCCGGGCCGACCTTCCCCGTTACGTGGACGCGCAGCCGAACCGGCGTGCCGGGGGCGACACGCGTGCGATTCTGTACGCTGCCACTGCCCACCGCCACATCCTCGACATCCACGAGGACGTCCGGCGGAACCACCAGCGTCACCGATCCGCTGCCCACCGACGCCTCGATCTCCAACGTGGGTGACGTGATGACGGCACCGGTGAAGTCGAGAACGACGGATCCGCTCTTGCACTCGACCTGCATGCGCTGCGGCACCACCCAATCGCCGTCGCGCTTCGCGCTCGCGCTGCCGACCGCGATCCGCGTCAACTCCTTCGGAAGAGTGGCCGCGACACCACGCGCCAACGCCGGTCCGGCCCCTGGAAGGTCCGTGAGCAGCGCGTCGAGCTCCCCGTACGTACGCGCCGTCAGCGCCGCTTCGAGCCGTGCGTCCAGCTCGCCCGCGCTCAACCGGCCGTCTCCGGCGGCGACTCGTAGCAGCTCCACGACCTGCTCTCGATCCTTGTCAGACGCGCGCAGCTCGCCCCGACCGGGCGTCATTTCACCAGACATATCTTCACTGTAAGGATGTGGCCGTTCCCCGTCGCCGGGCCTGTGGAGCTTTAGGGGGGACGTTAGGGGTGCCGGCCGCGGTGGGTCGGGAGCGTCCGATACTGCGGGCTCTTTCGTGTGCCGGATTATAGTCGAATCGGTTCCTGCGCCCGTCGATGAACATTTCATCCTCTGCCGGTGAGTCGATCCGGCCGCAGGTCGTCCGTTACCGCAGGCCCACAGCCACGAAGCCCTGGCCCTGGCCGTCGAAACGGTTCGCGATCTCCTTGACAGGTTTCCGTCTCGAATCGATTCAATGAGACCGGCGGAGACGCTGCGGTTTCCAGGACACGGCCTGTCCCGCCATCCCCACCCCTTCCGTCGAAGGAGCCACGAGTGAACATCGGATTCAGCCGGCGGCACAGGCGCCGCCGCGGCCTGGCCGCGCTGCTGTCGGCCGCGGCGCTCGTCGCCGCGTCCGTCGTCGCGACCGCCGGGCCGGCCCAGGCGGCGGACGAGTCGATCACGGTCAACTTCTCCGCCGGGAGTGGTTCCCCCACGTATCGGGCGTCGGGGTGGATCTATGGCATGACGGAGAACGGCGCCAACCCGCCCGACCACTTCTTCACGGACGTGAAGTACCGGTACATGCGGGCGGGTGGTGCCCAGCTGGACGGTCCGGGCGGGTGGGTGTCGGGCAAGTACGACCGGCGGTGGAACGCCACCCGGGCGCAGCTCCTGCGCACCAGGTCGCTGGGCGGGGAGTTCGTGCTGCTGGTGCACGACCTGTGGGGCGCCGACGGCTACGCGATCTCCCGCTTCCCGGGCGACAACGGCAACTGGACCGACTACGACAACTTCCTGACCCGCCTGATCAACGACGTGCGGGCGACCGGTGTCCCGGTGCAGTGGGATCTGTGGAACGAGCCGAACATCACCCTGTTCTGGAACCGTACGCAGTCGCAGTACTTCGAGATGTGGAAGCGGGCCTACCAGCGCATCCGGGCCGCGTTCCCGTCCCACCTGATCGTGGGGCCGAGCTTCGCGGGCGTGCCGTCCACGGGCGGCTGGTGGACGCAGTACCTCGACTACGTCAAGGCCAACAACGTCGTTCCCGACATCGTCAGCTGGCACTCGCTGCCCGGCGACCCGGTGGCGAACGTGGCCACCGCGAACACCAGCCTCGGCTCGCGGGGCATCGCGCATCCGCGCCCGTACCAGATCAACGAGTACGGCGCGTCGAACGAGCAGAACCCGGCCGACGGCGCGTGGTACATCGCCCGGCTGGAGCGGGCGGGGGCCGACGGCCTGCGGGCCAACTGGGCCGGCGGCAGCAACCTGCACAACGACCTGGCCAATCTCCTGACCCACAACTCCGCCGGTCAGTACTCGCCGAAGGGCGAGTGGTGGGTCTACCGCTTCTACGGCTCCCAGACCGGGCAGATCGCCTCGGTCACCCCCAGCTCGAACTACGACGCCTTCGCCACCAAGGCGAGCGGGACCGCCAAGATCCTGGTCGGGGGCGGCCGCACCACCGGGAACGTGGCGGTCAACCTGCAGCGGCTCGACACCACCAGCGGTCTGATTCAGAACAACCAGGTGCGCGTGCTCGTCGAGCGCGTCCCCTACAACGGCGGCGGCGCCGTCACCGGCCCGGTGACCGTGCAGAACACGGTGGTGACCCTGTCGAACAACGGCACGACCGTCAACCTGCCGCACACCGCCGTCGACGACACCTTCACCATCACTCTCCTGCCCCCCGACGGCTCGTCTCCGTCCCCGTCACCCTCCCCGAGCAGCTCGCCGTCACCCTCTCCCAGCGCCTCGCCCTCGCCTTCTCCGAGTAGCTCGCCGACTCCGCCGCCCGGGGCGTGCTCAGCGACGATCAGGACGGTCAACAGCTGGGGTGGCGGGTTCCAGTCCGAGGTGACGGTGCAGGCGGGCAGCTCGGCGGTCAACGGCTGGACCGTGAAGTGGACCTGGCCGAGCGGCCAGAGCATCAGCAGCCTGTGGAACGGCCGGCAGAGCACGTCCGGTTCCTCGGTGACCGTCACCAACGAGTCCTACAACGGCTCGATCGCGGCGGGCGGCTCCACGACCTTCGGCTTCACCGCCAACGGCAACGCGGCCACCCCCAACGCCACCTGCACCAGCCCCTGACCCCGCTCGGGCCGGCAGCTCCAACTTGGACCAGGCAACCGAACGCTACTATCCGTGCGCGGATAGTAGCGTTCGCGTGTGAGCCCTGACACTCCAAAGCCCGGTTACGAGCCGGGGGCCTTCGACCTCGCCAGGGACGCGGCCCCGGGCCTGCCGGTGACGCTGGTCGAGCGCTGGCGCGCGGGCGGCAGGACCGTCGCCGATGCGCGGCGGCTGCTCGGCGAGCACGTGACCACCGGATACGCCGTCGTCTCCGACTCGGCCGGGTTGACCAAGATGAGCCGGACCCTCGGCCTGCTGGAGGTGCTGGCGCTCATCGACGGCCCGAAACGCCTCCTGCACGCGTACGGAACGGCGGCGGGAGGCCGGGCGGTCGGCGTCTGGGCGGCGGACAACGCGCAGATGTTCCATCCTGCCTCGACCGGCGCCGACGTGCTGCTGTCGGCCCTGCTGCGGACGCAGGACGAGATCGCCCGCCGCTGCCGGGTCCGGATCGGCGTCGGCGTGCACCACGGGAACTTCTACGACCTGGACGGCGGCCTGCACGGCGCGGAGGCCGAGGCCGTCGAGATCCTCGCGGAGAACCACACCGAAGGCGGTGAGATCGCGGTGACCGAGGCGGTCGCCGAGCGGCTGCCGGCGGGCCATTCGTTCGTCCTGCGCAGGAAGGACGTGCCGGGTGTCCCCGGTGGTCCGCTGCGGGCCGTCTACCGGGTGCTCGACGGCCCGCGGGCCGCCGCCGAGGCTGTCCCCGATGACGGGGAGCGGTATCCGATCCCGTATTCCGCCGCCTTCTACGAGGACCTGCTGGGTCTGGAGCGCGACCCGGAGAACGCAGGGCTCGCCGCGACACTGGCCGAACGGCACCTTCGCGAGCGAACGGTGGTCCTCGCCGAGCGCGGAGAAGCGGAAGCCGGTGACCGCGGCGTCGTGGCTGAATCCGTGACCCAGTCCGTGACCCAGTCCGTGGACGGGTCCGCCGCCGGCACCGGGGACGGGGACGGCGGTTCCGAGGCCGCGATCCTGCGGGAGCTGGACCTGTCGGTCGCCATGCGCGAAACCGGGCTGCGTCTCCTGCCACCGGTGGGCACCGTCGAGATCAAGGTGGCCGGCCGGCTGGGCATCTACCTGTTCGACGAGCCCACCGCCGCGGCACGCTTCGCCCGCGACCTGCGGGCCGCCCTGGCCGAGGCCGGGATGACCTGCCGGATCGGGGTGGACACCGGTCCGGTGCTGGCCGGGCCGACGCCCGGCGGCGGGTGGGACGTGGCCGGCGCGCCGGTGAACCTGGCGTCCAAGATGGCGCAGGACCTCGCCGCTCCCGGGCTGGTCTGCCTGAGCGAGGCGGTCGGCGCGCACGCCGGTCCGGACGGGTTCACCCTCGTCCGGCACACCGTCTCCGGCGTGGACATGGCCTTCTATCAGGGCTGATCGCCCACCAGCAGGCGGTCGAGGACGCGGACGCCGAACTCCGGGCCAGGGACGGGGACCCGGCTCGCGGTGTCGGCCGCCGGCTTCACGTGATGGGGAGACCGTGGGCCCGCAACGTGGTGTCCAATGCCCTGACGTGGGCGCTGGCCGCCCAGGGCTGCAGGCCGGCCCGCGCATGGGTGATCTGATGGGCGAGGCGGGCCGAGGTGTGCTGCGCGGCGATGTCGGCCGCCTCCGTCAGCCGCGCGACGGCTTCCGGAATCTCCCGGGCGAGTGTCAGCGCGGTGGCGTACTGGGCAAGGGCGAGCCCGCGGTCGGCCTTGAAGCGGGGGTCGAGCCCGGCGAGGGTTCTCCGGGCAGCGGCGACCGCCTCGCGCGGCTGCCGCAGCCGGACCAGCGACATGACCGCCTTGGAATCCAGCATCGAGGGCGAGATCCAGTACAGGCGCTTCTCGAAGGCCGCCACCGTCTGCACAATCCTCACCGGCGGTTTTCGCCCACCGGCAGGCCAGGCTTCGAAGTCGTACAGCCGGGCCTCACGTACCGAGGCGGTGCCCGCCGGGCCGAGATCGCTGACCAGACTCACGACCTCGGCGGCCGTACGGCCGTGCGCGAGCCGGTAGAGGCGCAGCGGGCTCACATTGTGATCGAGTGCGAGGACGTCGGCGATCTGGTCCCAGGTGAATCGCTTCGCCCGCAGTTGGGTACTTCGGGCGCGGGTGCGAAGCAGCACGCGGTAACCCTCACCTGACATTCACGCACCTCCGCCACCTGCGATTTCGCAGCCCGCTGAAGGAGCCCCATGCCACGCCAGGCCCGTCTCATCGACGCCGTCACCGAAAAGCCCGCTGTCGCGTTCGTGCCGCCGCAGTGTGAGCAGGATTTTCCCCTGGCCACTCCGGGTGAAGTGCCTCCCGTGCACCTACACGCGATGATGGAGATTCCACCCGGCCGGCTGATCTGGCGGCGTACCTTCATGGGCACGCTCGACCAGATCCCACATGCTCGTCACTTCGTCCGGTTCCTCCTGGCCGATGCGTGGCGCCGGGAAGATGCCGCGCTTATTGTCACCGAACTCGCCGGCAACGCCGTCCGGCACACCGGCAGCGGCAAGCAGGGCGGCACCTTCATCGTCGAGGTCACCCGCACGCGGGACAGCGTCCGTGTCGCGGTCCACGACTGCGGCTGGGGCGGCATCGCCCGATTCGGCACGTCCCTCCGTGCCACAGCCGAGCGCGGCCGTGGCCTGGCCGTGGTGACCGCCCTCGCGGACAGCATCGGCTACGAGGGTTCCGATGCCATAGGGCACCTCGTCCATGCCACGCTGGTTGATCCGGAAAAGCCGCCCTCCCCGGTGCTGTGAGAGAGCCGCTCCCGCTCATATCGGTTACCGATATCCAGCCTGCTGAACACAGTCCTCCGCGCCGTGCTCGGAGTGCCCACCCTAATTCCAATGCTGACCGGCTGCTGGTGCGGGCAGGTCGTCAGGCGGCCCGAGTGACGGGGCAACTGTTACGTTCCGGGCATGAAAAGAGTCCCATTCACCGGTGGTGAGAAGGAAAGCCTCCAGGCCAGCATGGACCGGCATCGCGACGCGGTGCTGTGGAAGGTCGAGGGCCTGGACGACGAGGCGCTGCGACGCCCCATGACCCCGTCTGGGACGAACCTCCTGGGCCTGGTCAAGCATCTGGCGGCCGTCGAGTACTGGTGGTTCGCCGACGCGTTCGGGCAGGAGCACGAGGAGCTCCCGTTCGACGACGATGACGAGGACGCCGACCTGCGCGTCGACCCCGGCGAGACCACGGCCGACGTCCTCGCCTTCTACGCCCGCGCCCGCGCCTCCTCGGACGGGGTCATCGAGAAGTTCGGCCTCGAGGACCTCGGCACCAACGAGCGCGGCGAGAGGATGACGCTGCGCTGGGTGCTCATTCACATGATCGAGGAGACCGCCCGGCACGTCGGCCACATGGACATCGTGCGCGAGCTCATCGACGGCGCGAGCGGCGACCACCGGCGCGCCTAGGCATCTGTCACGGTAGTTCGGCCGGCTGATCGCCCACGAGGAGGCGGTCGAGGACGCGGACGCCGAACTCCAGGCCCTCGACGGGAACCCGCTCGTCCAGCCCGTGGAACATGCCGAAGTAGTCGAGGCCGGGGGGCAGCAGCAGCGGCGCGAAGCCGTATCCCCGGATGCCGATCCTGGCGAACCACTTGGCGTCCGTGCCGCCGGTCATCACGTACGGCACGGGCCTGCCGGTGGGGTCCTCGGCGAGCAGGGCGGCGGTGAGCTCGTCGAACAGGCCGTCGGCGGGGGAGGAGACGGCCTCCTCGAAGCTGACGAACTCGCGGGCGACCTTCGGGCCGAGCAGCCGGTCGATCGTCTCCAGGAACTCCTCGCGCTGTCCCGGCAGGAAACGGCCGTCGACGTGGGCCTCGGCCGTGCCGGGGATGACGTTGACCTTGTAGCCCGCGTTCAGCATCGTCGGGTTGGCCGAGTTGCGCAGCACCCCCTTGAACAGGGCGGCCGCGCGGGGCATCCGCTCGATCTCCTCGTCCAGCCGGTCGACGTCGATCGGCCGGCCGAGCGCCCGCGACAGCTCCTCGATCAGCCGGGCCACCTCGGGCGTGAGCCGTACGGGCCAGTCGTGGGCGGCGACGCGGGCGACGGCGGCGGCCAGCTCGGCGACGGGGTTGTCCACGGCGGGCTTGGACCCGTGTCCCGGCACGCCGCGGGCGGTCAGCCGCATCCACGCGGTGCCGCGTTCCCCGACGGCCACCGGATAGACGCGCACGTCGCCCTCGTACCAGGAGAAACCGCCGGACTCGCTGATCGCCTCGGTGCAGCCCTCGAACAGGTCGCGGTGCCGCTCGATCGCGTGCCCCGCGCCGTACTCCCCGGTGGCCTCCTCGTCGGCGAGGAACGCCAGCACCAGGTCGCGCCGGGGCCGCACGCCACGGCGCGCGTTCTCGCGGGCCCAGGCGAGGGTCATCGCGAGCGTGCCCTTCATGTCGACCGCGCCCCGGCCGTGTACGCAGCCGTCGTCGATCTCCCCGGAGAACGGGTGCATACGCCACTCGGCGGGGTCGGCGGGCACGACGTCGAGGTGCCCGTGCAGGAGCAGCGCGTCGGGGCTGTCGCCGGGGATGCGGGCCACCACGCTGGTGCGGCGCGGCGCCGACTCGAAGACGACCGGCTCGATGCCGGCCTCGGCGAGCAGTGACGCCACGTATTCGGCGGCCCGCCGTTCGCCCGGGCCGTCACCCGATCCGTCGTTGGTGGTGTCGATCCTCAGCAGCTCCGAGCAGATCGTCGCGACCTCGGTCATTCCTTCTCCCCGTTGTGCAGCGTCAGCGGCGGGACCTCGGGCGTGGGAAAGCCGAAGACGATCCCGTAGAACGCGAGCTCCGCCTCCAGCGCCCGGACGATGGTGTCCTCCCGCCGCCACCCGTGCTGTTCCCCCTCGAAGGTGAGGTACGCCCACCGGTGGCCGTGCCGGGCGAGCGCGGCGGCGAAGCGCTCGGACTCGGCGGGATCGACCACCTTGTCCTCCAGCCCGTGCAGGAGCAGCGCCGGGCCCGACGCCCGCGCGGCGTGCCGTTCCGGCGACCGGTCGAGATACCGGTCGCGGGTCTCGGGCAGCGGGCCGATCAACCCGTCGAGGTAGTGCGACTCCAGGTCGTGCGTCTGCGCCGCCCAGCGCTCGGGGTCGGAGATGCCGTAGTGGGACACCGCACCGCAGAAGACGTCGCTGTGGACGAGTGCGGCCATCGAGGTCCAGCCACCCGCGCTGCCGCCCCTGATCGCCACCTTCTCCGCCCGCCCGGTGCGCAGCAGCCACCGCGCCACGGTCTCGCAGTCGCGTACGTCGACGACCCCCCAGTTGTGCCGCAGGCGCTCCCGGTAGGCCCGGCCGTACCCGGTGGAACCGCCGTAGTTGACCTCGGCGACGCCGATGCCCCTGCTGGTGAAGTAGGCGATCTCCAGGTCGAGCACCGGCGCCGCCGACCCGGTCGGCCCGCCGTGGACGAACACCACGTACGGCGCGGGCCCGCCGCCGGGCGGGGCGTACAGGTGGGCGTGGACGCCGTCGACGGTCACGGCCTCGGGCGTGGGCAGTTCGGCGTCGCCGGGCACGGGCTTGCCGGGGGAGAGCACCTCGTGCCGCCCGGTCTCCAGGTCGACCCGCACCACCTCGTACGGCCGGTGCGGCGAGGCCGCGACGCCGACGACGCAGGAGCCCCGCGCCGACAGCGTGGGCGCCCAGAATGTGTAGCCGCCGCCGACGTCGCGGATGGCGGCGCCGCCCGAGCCGTTCGGCAGGGGCCGGTCGAGCACGCCGAGCCGCCGTTCGTCGGCGGTGCCGTACACGGCGGCGATCCGCCCGCCGGCGACGGCGAAGAACGTGCCGCCGATCTTCCAGGTGGCGTCGCCGAACTCCAGGGGGACGGGGGTGAGGTCGCGCGTCGTGCCGTCCAGCCCGACGAGGTGGATGTTCCACCAGCCGGTCGGATCGGTGACGGCGTAGAGGCTCTCGGCGTCGCGCCACTCGGCCTGGCAGGTGGACGCGCCGGAGAGCAGCACGCGGTGCGGGCCGCCGGCGACGGGCGCCACGCACAGTTCCGTGGCGTCCCAGGGCATGTCGGGGTGGTTCCAGCCGATGTAGGCGAGCGTGCGGCCGTCCGGCGACACCCGGGGGTTCATCAGGAAGCGGTGGGACGCGACCACGCTGCGGAGGGGGGAGCCGTCGAGCGGCACCACGACGATGTCGCGGTCCGCGCTCCGGGGGCCGCCCCGCTCCCGCACGCACCAGATCTCGTCGCCGCGCACGACCAGGTCGGCGTAGCGGGCGGGGCCCTCGGGGGTGAGCGGGACCGGCTCCTCGCCGGGGGAGCACAGGTAGATCCGGCCGTCCGCCCAGTTGGTGAACACCAGCCGGCCCTCGTGAGCACGCCAGGACCGCCCGCCGTACTCCATCACCCGGTTCCTGGCGTTCCAGCCTTGCGGCAGCACGTCCTCGATCGCGCCCCCGGCCGTGCGCCGCACCACGCAGCGCCGGCCGCCCTCGTGCGGCCGGGGCTCGTCCCACCAGACCTCGTCGCCCGAGATCTCCACCCACAGCGGGCGGTCGTCCACCCGCGCGACGTCCACGGCCCGAATCGTCACCAGTTCCCCCCCGAGTCCGGAAGAGTCGTACCCGGGGGGTGGACGATGTGCACGATCCCCCCACTGCTCGTGCCGCGCAGCCAGACCCTCTCGAAGGCGGCGCGCGGGTAGATCCGCCGTACGCCGTCGTCGTCCGGCGCGGCCGGATCGTTCGCGATCACGTCGCCCTCCGCCGTGAACCCGGTGACGACCATGATGTGACCGCTGGTGGAGTATCCGGCGCCGGGCAGCTCGTGCTCGCGGAACGCCTGGGAGGTGATCACCGGGATCCCGGCGGCGATGAAACGCTCCAGTTCGGCCAGCGAGCGCAGCCGGGTGACGAAGCCGTCCAGCCCGTAACGGCCCGCGTAGGCGACGCCGAACGGCCAGTTGCCCGTGCCCTGGTAGCTGTGGTCGTACATGTCCCTGGCGGCGTGGTCGACCGCCGGGCACGGGTCGCCGGGGGTCACCCAGGCGAGGTCCGCCGGAGCGGGCCCGCGTCCCCAGTAGCCGAGCACCATGGTGAACGACGCGGGGCTGCACCACGACTCGCCGCCGCCGTCCCACTGCGGGTAGTGCCCGAGGTGCGCCTTCTGCGACCGGCGCGGCACATCCAGTTCGATCCCCCGCGCCCCCGGCGCCGAGCCGCCCGGTCCGCCCGGCCGTACGGAGGAGGCCATCACGGCGAGGGACCGCACGTGGCCGCCGCTGCCGTAAAGGGTGGCCCGCACCCGGTACGACGTGACGGGCCGAATCGCGACGAGGGTGTCCACCGTCACGTCGCCGTCGGCGTCCCCCTGGCCCGGCAGGGATGTGCGGTGGACGTCGGCGTCGCTCTCGGCCCACCGGCCCATGACGTACCACTTGGTCAGGGCGCCGCTCACGGTCCGGGCCCGCATCTCGATCTCCAGCCACGCTCCGGGCGGCGTGGCGGCCGTCCACGACGGCACGAGTTCGGTGGCCGGGAAGCCGATCTCCCGCTCCTCGGAGGTCCAGCGGGTGTAGGGCCATTCCCGCTCACCGCCGGGCGCGAACGGGTCCAGGTACTTCGCCGTCCCGCTCTCCTGCCCGCCCACGGACCATCGGTGCAGGACGACGAGGCTCAACTGGGGCTCCGCTCGGCATACAGCAGGGTGACCACCTCGCCGATTGTCGTTTCCGCCCTGACCTGGCGCATCGGATGGTTTACGTATCCGACACACCGGACGCTACGGCATCGCGCGCCGTGCTCCGTCCGGGCCGAGCAGGCGCAGGAACGCGGCGAAAGCGGCGTCCGTACGGCCGCCGTCTCCCATGGCGTCGCGGTCCAGGAGCAGCCCGCGTACGACCGCCAGAGTCGCGGTCGCCAGGGCGGGGGCCGCCTCGCCGTGCTCGGGCCGCAGGCCCTCCTCCAGCACGCCGAGCCAGTCCGTGGTGGCGGCCTCGCGGAAGTCCGGCCACAGGGCGGCCCCCTCGGGCGTGCCGTGCACCATGCCGAACAGCCGGAGGAACGGCGCGCCTTCCGGCCCGGTCAGCGTGCGCCACGCGCGCTCCAGCGTCCGCGTGTACGGCTCGTCGCGGAGCGCGAGGGCCTCCCGGAAGAACGCGAGCTGACGGGTCCTCGCCTGCTGGAGCGCCTCGCGCAGCAACCGCTCCCGGGTGCCGAAGTGATAGATCAGCATGCGCGGCGAGGTGCCGGCGCTCGTGGCGAGGGCGGTCAGGCTCGCGGGCAGGCCGTGGGCGAGGAGGTGGTCGGCGCAGGCGTCGAGCAGCCTGGCCCTGATCTCCGGCTGGGGACGCCGGGGCATCGCGGCCGCCTTTCACGTAACACGCATTACGCTTATAAGCCTACAGTCGCCGGAGGAGGCCGTCGTGCATGTCGTGTTCGTCCACGGAGCCTGCGTACGGGACGGAGCGTGGTGGTGGCACCGCACCGCCGCGATCCTGGAGCCCGAGGGCGTCCCCAGCAGCGCGCCGCCCCTGCCGAGCTGCGGAGAGGGAGGCCATGAGGACGGCGGGCGGCTCCCGGGCACGGACGGGCCGTCGCTGCCCGACGACGTGGCGGCGGTTCGGGCGCATCTCGCGTCCGTCGCCGGTCCGGTCGTGGTGGTGGCGCACAGCTATGGGGGCGTCGTCGTGGCCGAGGCCGTCGCGGGGCTGCCCTCGGTGCGGCACCTGCTGTTCGTGACGAGCTTCCTGCCCGAGCCGGGCGAGAGCCTGTCGTCCTTCGGGGACGGCGGGCCCGCGCCCTATCTCGACTTCGGCCCCGACGGGACGTTCGGCGTACGCCCGGAGACGGCGACGGAGACGTTCCTGCAGGACTGCGACGAGGAGGCCGTCGCGGGGGCGCACGCCCGCCTCGTGCGGCAGACCGCCGCCGTCACCGTGCGGCCGGTCAGCGCCGCCGCCTGGAAGGAGATCCCGTCGACCTACCTCGTCTGCGCCCGCGACAACGGGACGCCGCCGTCCCTGCAGCGCGCCCAGGCGGCGCGGGCGGACCGGGTGGTGGAGATCGACGCGGGCCACCACCCGTTCCTGTCCCGCCCGGACGAGGTGGCCGGCCTGGTCCTGCGCCTCGTCGCCGCCGGATGACGCCGGCTCAGTTGAGCGGGAGGAGGTAGCCGTTGCCGACCAGCCAGCCGATGGAGACCTCGCCGTCCGGGTTGGCCGGCGCGCCGGGGATGTACCGGGCGAGCGTGTGGAACTGCTCGCCCTGGCCGGGCTGCTGGAAGGCCGGGGCCGCCGGGCCGCCGTCGACGTAGAACGGCCGGATCACCCGGTAGACGTGGTAGTTGCACAGGTGGGGATCGCCCGGCACGTTGTTGAGGTTGCTCGGCGGGAGCGCCCGGGCGGGGAACGGCGTGCCGTAGGGCGCGAGGAACGCGCCGGTCTCCCCGCCGAAGCGGTCCACCCGGTAGCCGATCGGCAGTTTGACCTGCGTGACGAGCACGCGCGCGTTGCTGAACCCGCCCGCGTGCGCGAAGCCGGAGTCCGGGGGGAAGCGGTAGAAGTTGGTCACCGGGTTCAGGTAGCGGCGCAGGAAGTCGGCCGGGATGAGGCCGCCGTACCGCCGGTAGCCGGCCAGGATCTTGTCCAGCGGGAAGGTGTGCGGCAGGAACACCGGGCCGAGGAGCTTGTCGTCCTGCACGAACGGCGGCCCGCAGGGCGCGCCCCACGTCGCGCTCCGGGCCGGAAGCGCGGCGGCCGGGACGCCCTTGGCGGATCCGGCCGCGGTCTGACCGGACGCGGCCGAGGTCTGGGCCAGGGCTCCGGTCAGGGCCGCCACGGTGAGGGCACAGGCGGCCAGGGACGTTTTGCGAGAGTAAAAGCGCACGAATTCTCCCGAGAATGCGCACAGAGCATGCGATCTGGACATGTCGCATCAGATCGAGCCTTATAAGGGAAATCCCGCGATCGCTCTGACGCGTGTGAATTCGTGCCTACCCGATCTTCATTCAGGCGCAGCGCAAGGAATTCGCCGCGACGTTCAAAACCCCTGGTGGGCCGATATCCAAAGGCGGACATATGTAGATATCGGCAGATGCGGAGAATGGTGAGACAGTGATGTTTTGTCCTGATTCGCGCGACAGGGGGCGAAGCCGGAATTCCGGGAGCGCCCCTTCTCGCCGCCCCTGTCTCCCGGCGGCGTGCGCTGGGAGGTCCCCTGGCGGGTTCTGTGGTGGGTGCGCCGCCTGCCCGGCCGCGCCGGTCTATCTTCACGGGCGCCGGGGCGGCCCCGCCCGCCTCGCCTTCATGAACCAGTGGGAGTGAAATTTTCACCGGCCACATCGCGAATGTGATCGGTCACCCACCGTTCTTTCGCCCTGCCGACCGGGGGGCGGTAATGAAAGGGCGTTCCGCGTGCCGGATTAACGCCCAGCCGAATCGCGGCCCGGGAAAGCGGCGCTGGACGGGTCCATAAATGCGGAAATAGCCTCCGAGCGCCCGGTACTCCTGGAACAGGATGAGGTGTGAATTGACCGCGCGCTCAAGGGGACGTCGCCTGACGACGTCGATCGCCATGGCCATCGCGGCGCTGGCCGCCGCGCTCGCGCCGCTCAGCCCCGCCCACGCCGCGTACGGCCCGGACCAGCCGGTCTATCTGGGGCTGATCAGCAACGACGGCACGGGGCTCGAACTGGCCGTCCTGCAGGGCACGGTGGCGTTCGACGACGGGAACACCAAGTACCGCTATTCGCTGAGCCTGTGCTGGCAGCACGCCTACCCCGCGCCGTCTTTCCTGATCAACGTCAACGGCACGACCACGAACTGGCCGACCCAGACCGGCTACTCGAGCGCCCCCGGCTGCTCGCAGGTGTACCTCTACAACGCGGAGGTCAACTTCGGCAGCACCGTCCAGAACGTTCGGTTCGACGTGACCGGAGGGTGGTTCGGCTCGAACGGCCAGTACAAGTCGCGGACCAAGAGCACCGGCACCTACGACAACCCGTACAACTGAGCGACCTCGGCACCCCAGAGCCGCGTCCGTGATCGAGCGGCCCTCGCACTCGATGACGGACGCAGGTCCCCGGCCCGGCGGGCCGGGGACCTGTCGTTTCAGAGGTACTGGCCGGTGGTGGCGGGCGGCTCGGAAAGGGGCGTCGGACGGCCGTCCCGCAGGGCGAACAGCTCGGCGAGCGTGGCGCCGTCCGGGGGAGTCGCCGTCGTGCCGCCCAGCCACTCCGCCGCCTGGGGCCGGTCGAACCGGCCGACCTCGATCTGGGCGAGGCACCGGCCGGGCCGTACGACGGCCGGGTGGAGCCGGCTGAGGTCCTCGTTCGTCGTGATGGCCACGAGCACGTCCCGGCCCTGGCCGAGCAGCCCGTCGGTCAGGTTGAGCAGGCGCGACAGGCCCTGGCCCGTCGACTGCTTGGCCTCGGCGCGGATCAGCTCGTCGCAGTCCTCCAGGACGAGCAGCCGCCAGCGCGGCTCCTCGTCGTCGTCGTCCGGGCCGTCCCAGCCGACCGCGACATCCATCAGGTAGCCGGGGTCGTTGAAGAGCAACTCGGGGTCGAGCACGCAGTCGACCTGGCACCAGGACGCCCACTCGCGGGCGAGCGTGCGCAGCAGCGTCGTCTTGCCGGTCCCCGGCGGGCCGTGCAGGAGGATCAGCCGGCCGGCCACGTCGTGCGGGCTGACCGCCATAAGTGCGTCGAGGCGACCGGCGGCGGCCGCCGGGTAGTTGCGCCTGATCTCCTGCCAGGACGAGGTCGTGATGGGCTTGGCGGAACGGCGGGGGCCGTGGCCCGAGCTCCACCAGAAGCCCATCCGCACGTGGTCGCCGCCGGGCGGCTCCTCCTCCGCGCCCTTGGTCGCCTGCTCCAGAACCGTGCCGGCCAGTTCCTCGCTGACGGCGGTGGCGGTGAGCATCGCCGACCGGTTGAGGTTGCGGACCACCCGCAGCGTCCACCCCTCACCGGCGAACAACCGGGTCTCGTACCCGTCGGTGTGCTGCGCCACGCGCAGCAGGCGACCGCCCTCGGCCGTGAGAGGGGCGTCGGCGCGGACCCGGCTGAGGTTGGTGGTACGCGACCAGGGCTGCTCCCCGGTGGCGAACGGCGACAGCGCGAGGGCGTCGATCACGTCGGCCGGGGTGTCGGCGTCGTCGAGCCAGATCCGCATCGGCAGTGCCGACGGTCCGGACGACGGCCCGGACGGTCCGGAGGGTCCAGACGGCGACGGTGGGGGCGTGGGCATGGACGGCGGAGTGAAGTCGACCTCCCTGACAACGGACATACGGTCATGATCTCGACGTTCGACATGGATTGTCGACGGATTTATCACTCTATTCAGTTTGCTTGCTGTTTAAGAGGTTTCTTATCGGCAAAAGGCAGTAGTTGCTGAGGAGTTGCCGCTACCCTCGGTGTCCAGTCGTACGGTTTCTACGGAGAGAACTGTGGCCATCGATCTCGTGTCCCGCGCCGCCTGGGGCGCGCGCCCGCCCAGGGGCTCGTACTCCTCGCTGGCCTCCACCCGGGGCGTGAAGGTCCACTACACCGGCGGCCGGGTGGACCCTGGCATCGTCGGCGACCACGCCAAGTGCGTCGCCATGGTCAAGTCGATCCAGAACTTCCACATGGACGGCAACGGCTGGCTCGACATCGGCTATTCGATGGTCGCGTGCCCGCACCGGAAGGTGTTCGTCGGCCGCGGGCCGGGCCACCTCCCCGCCGCCAACGGCCCCGGCCTGAACTCCGGTCACTACGCCGTGCTCGGCCTGGTCGGCAACGCCGGGCTGGTCCAGCCCACCGACGGGATCCTGCACGCCATCCTCGACGCGGTGGAGTACCTCCGCACGAAGGGCGGCGCGGGCAAGGAGATCAAGGGCCACCGCGACGGCTACTCCACCGACTGCCCCGGCGACGCCCTGTACGCCTGGGTCAAGAAGGGCGCTCCCCGCCCCGGCGGCACCAGCCTGCCCGATCCCCCGCCCGGGCCGCAGCCCACCCAGAAGTGGCCCGGGCGGCTCCTGAAGTATCCGCCCGTGATGCACGGCGACGACGTGCGCGCCTGGCAGTCGCGGATGAAGACGCTCGGCTACGACATCACGGTGGACGGCGCGTACGGGCCGGACTCCCAGGAGATCTGCCGCCGGTTCCAGAAGGACAAGCACCTCGACGTGGACGGGATCGTCGGCAGGCAGACCTGGGACGCCGCCTTCGCCGCCAAGTCCTGACCCGGCGCCGGCGCGTGCCCGCCCGCGTGCTCGGCGAGGACGAGACGGGTGACGGCGGCGACGTGCTCGCGCGCTACACCGGCGTCACCGGCAGGGCCGTCACAGCGGCCGGCCTCGCTCTCTGTCCCCTGTGGTGGCGGCTCGCCGACATCGCCGCCTTCGCCGGTGGTCTGCGCCGGCCGCACGGCCCCGGCGGTGACGCCGCGGCGCTCACCTGTCTGGCCGGCTATCTCGAATCCGGTCGCTGACGCATACGCCGGAGAAGGCGTCGCCCACGCGGAAAGATCGTGGCGTAGCGTCCCATACGTGGATGAGGAACGCGCGGCCCGGCACCTGCACGCGATCGACGAGGTGGTCGGCCTGGCGGAGGAGATCGGCGTCCAGGTCTGGCTGCGCGGGGGCTGGGCGATGGACTTCTACCTCGGTGAGATCACCCGCGACCACAGGGACATCGACTGGTTCGCCTGGGTGGAGGACGCGCCCAAGCTGGCCGCGGAGCTGGCGGGGCGCGGCTACGAGCCGCTGCCCGGCCCGCCGCCCGGGCAACAACTGGACTTCGGCCGTGGGGACGTGGAG
Source organism: Microbispora cellulosiformans (assembly GCF_008728085.1). Lineage (NCBI taxonomy): Bacteria > Bacillati > Actinomycetota > Actinomycetes > Streptosporangiales > Streptosporangiaceae > Microbispora > Microbispora cellulosiformans. The sequence goes on from NZ_VYTZ01000006.1 coordinate 366,025, forward strand.
CTGAGCTTCGCTCTTCTCGGAAGAGACGAAGACGGCCGGGTGGTGGTCGGAGGCGGGCCGTGGAAGGGGGAGCCATGGCCGGACGGGATGCTCGACGCGCCGCCCGGCCGGCTGGGCCGGTTGCGGTGCCCGATCATCAGCGCCGCCGCGCAGATCGAGATCAAGCGGATGATGCCGGCCTGGGTTCCCGGAATGCCCCGCCGTCCCAAGGACCTCGAAGACGTCGCCCGGCTGCAGGCCGCGTTGTACGAAAGAAGGCACGCGCATCCGGAGGCCAGGCCCGGCAGCCGGATCCCCCACCCCTGAGCCGGAAGCGTTCAATACTTCCTCGATCAGCCGACGCGCTATAGAATATCGCGACTCTAAGTAATCACGAAGCGACTCCTTGTAACATCGGGGTCATGCCTGGACTCGACCACGAGATGCCCATCGCTCTCATCCGCAACCGGCCGGAGACCGCGCTGGAACTCCTCCGCGTCGCGACCGGGGCTCCGATCCCGTCCTTCACGGCCGCCCGGGTGGAAGCGGTGGACAGCGGCCAGCCGGTGCCGGTCGAACGCCGCGCCGACTCGGTCGTCGTGGTCCGCGACGAGACCGGCGAGGCGACCATGGCCGTCATCGTCGAAGTGTGGCGCGGCCACGACTCGGCCAAACGGTTCAGCTGGCCGGTCTGCGTCGCAACCGTGCGCTCCCGCTACCAATGCGACACCGCGTTGCTGGTCATCTGCCCCGACCAGGCCATGGCTCGCTGGTGTCGGCAGGTCATCGGGCTGGGCCCGGGTGGCGTCATCACCCCGCTGGCGATCGAACCCGGCGACATCCCCCTGGTCACCGACCCCACCGTCGCGCGCACCAGCCCCGAGCTCGCGGTCATGTCGGTCGTGGCCCACGCCGAGGAGGCGGACGACGGGCCCGCCCTGGAGGCCCTGCTGGCCGGGCTCGCGACGCTTGACGAGGACCGGGCGACGGCATATTTGGACTACGTGTTCGATTCACTACCCGCAGTGACCGTCAAGCGTCTGGAGGAGATGGTGACCACCATTCAGGACTTCGAGCACCTCGGCGAGAAGTACTTCTCCCGCTGGCTCGCCAAAGGTGAGAGCGACGCGATCACCAACGTGCTGGAGGCCCGGGGCCTGGAGGTTCACGACGACGTACGCGAGCGGATCCGCCGGTGCCAGGACCTGGACCAGTTGCGGACCTGGGTGCGCCGGGCCGTCACCGTCACCTCGGCCCACGAGTTGTTCACCGAGTAGCGCCTTCGCCGTGAGCCGACGCGCCCGCTCGCGGCCGTACGGCGGGGGCCGCCGGGGGGAGGTGGCCGAGCCTGTGGGTGGCGTAGGCGCGGATCGCGTCGGCGAGCCAGGGTGGGAGGAGCGGGTCGACGTCCTCGATCATGGCGCGCTGCCCGGGGTCGGCGGTCACGACGTCCGCGAGGGCGTGGTAGGCGGCCGCGTCGGCCGGCCACAGCAGCCGTACGGCGCGGTAGTGATCGGCCATGAGGTTCAGGACAGCGGCGCTGCCGGGAGCCAGGCCGCCGGCCCGGGCCCGAGAGAGCCTCCGCAGGAGCCGCCGCCCCTGTGCCGCGGCCTGTTCGTGCTCCTGGCGGGTCCACCGGCCGGTCTCCTCGGCCGCCGCGGCGAAGTGCTCCCCGACGCCGGGCCCGTACCGCGCCTCCAGATCGCGCCGTAACGCCTCGCGCCGGGCCGTCAGGCCGCTGAAGAACTCCTCCTCGCTGAGATGCGCCTGCCCGGTGAGGTCGGCGATGGTCCGGTCGACCGTGGCGATGACCTCCTCGATGTGGTCGCGGCGGGCGGCGAGCTCCTCGCGGTGCCGCCGCAGTGCGGCGACCTCGTCCCTCTCTCCGTCGAGGATCTCGCCGATCCGCGCGAGCGGGACGCCCAGTTCCCGCAGCAGCAGGATCCGCTGCAGGCGCAGCAGCTCACGGCGTCCGTACCAGCGGTAGCCGTTTCCGGCGGTCCGGGCGGGGCGCAGCAGCCCGATGTCGTCGTAGTGCCTCAGCGTGCGCGGGGTGAGGCCGGACACGCGGGCGACCTCGCTGATCGAGTGCTCCACGCCCGCACAATAAAGGGTGGCGCGGCATCAGGAGAGGGCGAGGACGCAGAACTCGTGGCCCTCCGGGTCGGCGAGGCACGTCCACGGGACGTCGCCCTGCCCGACATCGAGGTCGGTGGCGCCGAGGGCCCGCAGCCGGGCCACCTCCGCCGCCTTGTCGTCACCGGGGTACGGCAGCAGGTCGAGATGGACGCGGTCCGGCACGGTCGTCACGCCGGGCGTGCGGAGGAACTCCAGGTACGGCCCGACGCCCTTGGCGGAGCGCAGCGTCGCCTGGTCGTCGCTCACCTCGTGGAGGGTCCAGTCCATCGCCTCGTCCCAGAACCGGGCCATGGCCCGGGGGTCAGCGCAGTCGACCACGATCGCGGCGATCGGCCCGGTGTCCCGGTACTTCTCCCGCGGTTCAAGCACGCAGAACTCGTTGCCCTCCGGATCGGCCAGAACCGTCCACGGCACGTCGCCCTGCCCGACGTCCGCCGGCGTCGCACCGAGATCCTTGAGGCGCACTACCAGCTCCGCCTGGTGGGCCGCGGAGGTGGTGGCGAGATCGAGGTGCACCCGGTTCTTCGCCGTCGTCTTGGGCTCCGGGACGGTGACGACGTCGACGCAGACGTAGACCGGGTCCGGCCAGACGAAGTCGCCGGCGGGCCCGACATAGGTGGTCACGCCGGATCCTCCGCCGGTGGCGTTCCAGCCGAGCGCCTCCGCCCAGAAGCGGCCGACCGCCGAATGATCACGTGCCTTGATGTTCACCATGACAGGTCGCAGCGCCATGCCGGGGATCCTACGCACCCGCTCCGGGGAGCGGGCTGGACCTTCTCGTCGCGTCAACTTCTAGCGTCGGCGCCGTGAGCAACAGCCATCAGCCCTTCACCATCACCGGCGTCCGCGTGTTCGGCGGCGGCGGACCGCTCCCCGGCGTCACGCACGTCCGCGTCAGCGACGGCCGTATCGCCGGCGCCGGGGACGCCTCCGTGGCGCGCCCGGGTGACGTCCTCGTCGACGGTTCCGGCGCCACCCTCCTGCCGGGCCTCGTCGACGCGCACGTCCACCTGCTTCCCGGATGCACCCGGCTGGCGGCCGGGTTCGGCGTGACCACGGTTCTCGACATGTTCAGCAAACCGGAGACGATCGTCCCGGAGCGGGCCGCGGTCGCCGCGTCGGAGGCGGGGCGGGGGCCGGTGCGCGCGGACATGCGGACGTCGGGCGTCGGCGCGACCGCGCCCGGCGGGCATCCGACGGTGGCCTACGCGCCCTTCCCGTACGTCACGGGACCGCGGGACGCGGCGTCCTTCGTCGCGGACCGGGTCGCCGAGGGCGCGACGTACCTCAAGGTGATCTACGACGACGGCTCGGGCGCGATGCTCGACATCCCCGCCCTCGACGTACGGACGATCGAGGCACTGGTGGCCGCCGCGCACGGCGACGGGCTGCCGGTCGTGGCGCACGCCTCCACTTCGGCGGGGGCGGTGACGGTGGCCCGGTGCGGCGTCGACGTCCTCGCGCACGTGCCGTTCGACCGCATGACGGACGGGCAGGTCCGCGACGTGGCCCGGTGCGGGGTGGCCGTCATCACGACCTTGGGCGTCCTCGACGGGTTCCCGGGGAGGGACGGCGTCATGCCGCTGCTCGCCCGGCCGCGTCTGGCCGGGCGGCTGGGCGCCCGATGGCGTCGCGTGGTCGAGCGCCAGGCGACCCGGTGGATGCCGCCCGAGCCGCCGGACGGCGCCGCGCAGCGATACAACACCGTGGCGCTGCTGGAGTCGGGCCTGCGGCTCCTGGCCGGCACGGACGTGCCCAACCCGGGGCTGGTGTTCGGCGCGAGCCTGCACCGGGAGCTGTGGCACCTGGTCGAGGCGGGCCTCGCCCCGGCCGAGGCGCTGACCGCCGCGACCTCGGCTCCGGCCGGGGTCTTCGGCCTGGCCGACCGCGGCGAGATCGCCGTGGGCCGCCGGGCCGACCTCGTGCTGGTCGACGGCGACCCGGCGGCCGACATCACCGCGACGGAGAGGATCCGCGACGTCTGGGTGCTCGGCCGGCGCGTCGATCACGGCGCCTACTCCGGCGGCGAGGCCGAGCGTGAGGGCGTGCGATGGCAACGGGAGTCCACGGAGCGGATCGTCCAGGCGATCACCGAGACGTGGCCCGGGCTGCCCGGCCCCGAGGAGGTGCGGCGCGAGGACGGCGAGATCCTCGGCAGGGTCGTGCCGACGTCCGGAGGCTGGCAGGCCGTGACGGTCTTCGGCGCGCCGCTCGGCCGCGCCGGCGGCCACGACGAGGCCGTCGCCGTCCTGCACGACCGGGGGCTGGCCTGCCTGGCCGAGCCCTGGTGGGCCCGCGCCGGTGACGACCCCGCCTGGCGGCGGGCCCGGATCGTCGAGGCCGCCCCCGGAGGGGTCCGGCTGCGCTGGGACGACCCCCTGGCCGACCAGCCGCCGTCCGGCCGGTGGTTCGGTCTCGACGACCTGGACCTGTCGCTCGACCCGCCGGAAGGCTGATCAGCGGAGACGTCCGCAGGCGGGACACCCGAGAGGGCAAGGCCAACGCCGTCCCCAGATTCGGGACCCGGGGACCCCAGACTCGGGGGGCCGACGCCCCGCGGACGTGAGAATGCCCATAGCATCCGGTTCATGACGGTGCCGCCTGTTGAACTCGACGACCTCGCCGATCCCACCGCAGGGTTTCCGCAGGCAACGCGGGAACGGTGGCGCGCGCTCGCGCTCGGGGTGCTGCGCAAAACCGGCTGGGAGGGGACGGACGACGCGGCCGAGGAGGCCCTGTCGACCGTCTCCTACGACGGTGTCCGGATCGCCCCGCTGTACGACGCGGACGACCTGCCCGACGCGCCGCGCGTGGTGCGCGGCCCCGGCGTGTGGGACGTGCGGCAGCGGCATGCCGACCCCGACCCGGCGGTCACCCGCGAGGCGATCCACGCCGACCTGGAGAACGGAGTCACCTCTCTCTGGCTCGACCTGACCGCGATCGACCCCGCCGCCCTGCCGGCCGTGCTGGACGGCGTCCTGCTCGACCTCGCCCCGGTCGTCCTCGACGCCGGGCCCCGTACGGCGGAGGCGGCGGAGGCGTTCCTGCGCCTGGCCGGGGGCGTGGCGCTGCCCGGCGGGAACCTCGGCGCCGACCCGATCGGGCTGGCGGCCCGCACCGGCACGCCGCCCGTCCTGGACGACGCGGTGACGCTCGCCCGCCGCTGCGCGGCGGATCACCCCGGCCTGCGGGCGATCACCGTGGACGCACTGCCGTACCACGACGCGGGCGGCGCGGACGCCGACGAGCTCGGCTGCTCGATCGCGACCGGGGTGGCCTACCTGCGCGCGCTGACCGGCGCGGGGCTGCCGGTGGAGCAGGCGCTGGGCCAGATCGAGTTCCGGTACGCCGCGACCGCCGACCAGTTCCTCACGATCGCCAAGCTGCGGGCGGCGCGGCGGATGTGGGCGCGGGTGGCCGAGGTCGCCGGAGGGCCGGGGCGTCAGCTTCAGCACGCCGTCACGTCCTCGGCGATGATGACCGTCCGGGACCCCTGGGTGAACATGCTGCGCACGACCCTGGCCTGTTTCGCCGCCGGGACGGGCGGGGCCGACGCGGTGACCGTGCAGCCGTTCGACGCCTGCCTCGGGCTGCCCGACGCGTTCGCCCGGCGCATCGCGCGCAACACGCAGGCGCTGCTGGTGGAGGAGGCCGGCGTCGCCCGGGTCGCCGACCCCGCCGGGGGCTCGTGGTACGTGGAGCGGCTCACCGACGACCTCGCCCGCCGGGCCTGGGAGTGGTTCCAGGAGATCGAGCGGTCCGGCGGGATGGCCGCGGCGCTGGAGCGGCTGGTCCCCGAGCGCCTGGCGGAGACGCGGGCCGCGCGGGCGGTGAACATCGCCCACCGGCGGGACCCGATCACCGGGGTCAGCGAGTTTCCCGACCTGGGGGAGCGGCCGGTCACCCGCAGGCCGGGCCCCGGCCTCGCCCGGACGCCCGGCGACGGGCTGCCGCTGGTGCGCCACGCCGAGGAGTTCGAGGCGCTGCGCGACCTCGCCGACGCGCAGCCGAGCCGGCCCACGGTGTTCCTCGCCACGATCGGGCCGGTCGCCGCGCACACCGCGAGGGCGACGTTCGCCGCGAACCTGTTCGCCGCGGGCGGCATCGCGACCGTCAGCGGCGGGCCGGGCGCCGACCCGGCCGCCATCGCCGCGGCCTTCCGCGAGTCCGGCGCCCCCGTGGCGTGCCTGTGCTCCAGCGACCGCCTGTACGGCGAGCACGCGGCGGCGGTCGCCGCGGCCCTCCGGGAGGCGGGGGCGCGGAAGGTGTGGCTGGCGGGGAAGGGCGAGTATGAAGGGGTGGACGCCAACGTGTACGCCGGATGCGACGCGCTCGGGGTGCTCCGCGCGACGTTCGACGACCTGGGAGTGAGCCGATGATTCCGGATTTCTCGGAGATCGATCTGGGATCGGGCGCGGCCGCGCCGGAGGTCCCCGGCGGCGGGCCGGCGTGGGAGACCCCTGAGGGCATCGCGGTGAAGCCGTTCTACACGGCCGCCGACCTCGGGGAGGACGGCGCCCCGCGGACCTATCCCGGCGTCGCGCCGTTCCTGCGCGGACCGTACCCCACGATGTACGTCACCCAGCCGTGGACCATCCGGCAGTACGCCGGGTTCTCCACCGCGGAGGCGTCCAACGCGTTCTACCGGCGCAACCTCGCCGCCGGGCAGAAGGGCCTGTCGGTCGCCTTCGACCTCGCGACCCACCGGGGCTACGACTCCGACCACCCCCGCGTCGCCGGCGACGTCGGCATGGCGGGCGTGGCGATCGACTCGATCTACGACATGCGGCAGCTCTTCGAGGGGATCCCGCTCGACCGGATGAGCGTGTCGATGACCATGAACGGGGCGGTGCTGCCGATCCTGGCGCTCTACATCGTCGCCGCCGAGGAGCAGGGGGTCTCGCCCGACAAGCTGGCGGGGACCATCCAGAACGACATCCTCAAGGAGTTCATGGTCCGCAACACCTACATCTACCCGCCGGGCCCGTCGATGCGGATCATCTCCGACATCTTCGAGTACACCTCGCGGAACATGCCGAAGTTCAACTCCATCTCGATCTCCGGCTACCACATCCAGGAGGCCGGGGCGACCTGCGACCTGGAGCTCGCGTACACGCTGGCCGACGGCCTGGAGTATCTGCGGGCGGGCGTCGGGGCCGGGCTCGGCATCGACGAGTTCGCGCCGCGGCTGTCGTTCTTCTGGTGCATCGGCATGAACTTCTTCATGGAGGTGGCCAAGCTCCGCGCCGCCCGGCTGCTGTGGGCCCGCCTGGTGAAGGGCTTCGGGCCGGAGAACCCCAAGTCGCTGTCGCTGCGCACGCACAGCCAGACCTCGGGCTGGTCGCTGACCGCGCAGGACGTGTTCAACAACGTCGTGCGGACCTGCGTGGAGGCGATGGCGGCCACCCAGGGGCACACCCAGTCGCTGCACACGAACGCGCTGGACGAGGCGCTCGCGCTGCCGACCGACTTCTCGGCCCGGATCGCGCGCAACACCCAGCTCCTGCTCCAGCAGGAGTCGGGCACCGGCCGGGTGATCGACCCGTGGGGCGGCTCCCACTACGTCGAGTGGCTGACCCGCGAGCTGGCGAAGGCGGCCTGGACGCACATCCAGGAGGTCGAGCAGGCGGGCGGCATGGCGAAGGCCATCGACCAGGGGCTGCCCAAGATGCGCATCGAGGAGGCGGCGGCCCGCACGCAGGCCCGCATCGACTCCGGCGGCCAGCCGGTGATCGGCGTCAACAAGTACCGCCTCGAGGCCGACGAGCCGATCGAGGTGCTGAAGGTCGACAACACGGCGGTGCGCGGGCAGCAGATCGAGAAGCTGCGCAGGCTCCGTGAGGAGCGGTCGGCCGACGCGGTCGCCGGGGCGCTGGAGGCGCTGACGAAGGGCGCGGCGAGCGGGGAGAACCTGCTGGAGCTGGCGGTGAACGCGGCCAGGGCCAAGGCGACCGTCGGGGAGATCTCCGACGCGCTGGAGAAGGTCTTCGGACGGCACGCCGCCCAGATCCGTACGATATCGGGGGTGTACCGCGCGGAGGTGGGCGGCGCCGCGGACCGGGTCCGCGAGGCGAGCGCGCAGTTCGAGAAGGCGGAGGGCCGCAGGCCCCGGATCCTCGTCGCGAAGATGGGCCAGGACGGCCACGACCGGGGCCAGAAGGTGATCGCGAGCGCCTTCGCCGACCTCGGCTTCGACGTCGACGTCGGCCCGCTGTTCCAGACGCCCGAGGAGGTCGCCCGGCAGGCCGTCGAGGCCGACGTGCACGTGGTCGGGGTCTCCTCGCTCGCGGCCGGGCACCTGACGCTGGTGCCCGCGCTGCGCGAGGCGCTCGCCGGCCTCGGCGCGGGGGACATCATGATCGTGGTCGGCGGGGTGATCCCGCCGGACGACGTGGAGGAGCTCCGGGCCGCGGGCGCCTCCGCGATCTTCCTGCCCGGCACGGTGATCGCCGACGCCGCGCTGGAGCTGCTGGGCGAGCTGTCCGCACGGCTGGGTCACGGGTGACCGCACCGGTGGCCGCATCGGCGATCGAGGACTACGTCAAGGGCGTGCTGTCGGGCGACCGCCGGTGGACCGCCCGGGCGATCACGCTGGTGGAGTCCTCCAGGGCCGATCACCGGGAGCTGGCGCAGCGGCTGCTGGTCGAGCTCACCCCGCACGCCGGAAAGGCCCGCAGGGTCGGCGTGTCGGGCGTGCCGGGGGTCGGCAAGTCGACCTTCATCGAGGCGCTCGGCACCTATCTCACCGGGCAGGGGCACCGGGTGGCCGTGCTGGCCGTCGATCCCTCGTCGCGGCGCTCGGGCGGCAGCATCCTGGGGGACAAGACCCGGATGGCCAAGCTGTCGGCCGACCCGAACGCCTTCATCCGGCCGTCCCCGACCGCCGGGACCCTCGGCGGCGTGGCGAAGGCCACCAGGGAGGCCGTGGTCGTGGTGGAGGCGGCCGGCTACGACGTCGTGCTCGTCGAGACCGTCGGCGTCGGCCAGTCGGAGACCGCGGTCGCCGACATGGTCGACACGTTCCTGCTGCTCACCCTCGCCCGTACGGGAGACCAGCTCCAGGGGATCAAGAAGGGCGTGCTGGAGCTCGCCGACGTGATCGCGGTCAACAAGGCCGACGGCGAACACGAGATGGCGGCGCGCAGGGCCGCGCGGGAGCTGTCCGGGGCGCTCCGGCTGCTGCGCTCGGCCACGCCGGTGCTGACCTGCAGCGGGCTCACCGGTGCGGGCCTGGAGGAGCTGTGGGCGCACGTGGTGCGTCACCAGGAGGGCGCCGACCTCGCCGCCCGGCGCAGCCGCCAGCAGGTCGAGTGGACGTGGGCGCTGGTCACCGACCGCCTGCTGGCGATGCTGCGCGAGACGGTCGCGCCGCTCGCGCCGGAGATCGAGCGGCGGGTCCTCGACGGCACCCTCACCCCGGCCCTCGCCGCCGACCGCATCCTGGCGGCCTTCCTGCCCGCCGCTCCCGGCACCTCGGGCTCCGGACCGGACGCCGCCGCGGAGACCCCGCCCGCCTGACGCGTGAGGACCCGCCGCGGACTCCACCGGAGGGGCGAGCGCGGGAGCCGGTGGAGGACCGCGGGCCAACTCGGGACATCACCTTTCCTCCCGGGTGAGACAGATCGCTACCTGGAAGCCCGGGAACGCTCTGGTGCGCATTTTCTCCGGCCGAAACCGTGTCACGATGTGGGCGCTTTCGACTACGGGGAGGTGCGATGACCCGCGATCCGATGATGCCGCCGCAGGTGGAGCGGGCGCTGCGGGAGTACGGCGCGCTGCTGTCCGCGCACGGGATCACCTGGGGTGAGCCGGCGCTGGGATACGTCCGGATGATGCCATTCCTTCGGTTTCCCATGGTGGCCGAGCGAATGGCGTACGGGCCCGACCTCGACGCGGCCTTCCGGGACGCTCTGGACGGCGGGGTGCCCCGGGGCCTGGTGGTGCTGCGGCTGACCCCGGACGGCCACCGGCTGGAGCACGGCCCGGCCCGGCCGCTGCTGGCCCAGGAGGCCGTGCCCGTCGTCCTGCTGGCCGACTCCGCGCTCCCCGGCCCGGCGGAGCTGACGGCCGACGGCGTGCCGTACGCCATCGCCGCGGGCGGCGCCCGGCTTCTCGACGTCACGACCGCGACCGCGCTGACGGTCGACGGCGAGGCGGTGGACCTGTCCGGGCTCACCCGGCCGGCGCGGGCCGCGCGGCTGCGCCTGCGCGCGGGCTTTCCCTGCCGCTGGAGCGTGACCTCCCGCGACGGCCAGGGGTGGTATCCGGACGGGGCGCCCGAGCGGCGGGACAACGACGACGTGCCGTTCTTCCACGGCGACGACCTTGTCGTCGCCGTACCCGCCGAGCCGGTCGCGATCAGGGTGACCCGCGGCATGGAGTACGGCGTGGCCGAGACCACGGTGGTCCCGAGAGAGGGGGAGGAGACGCTGGTCGGGCTCACGCCGCAACGGCTGTACGACGCCGCCGCCCGGGGCTGGTACGGCGCGGACCTGCACGTCCACCTGAACTGGGCGGGAGACCTGGTCGCGGTTCCGGCCGAGGCGGCGGCGGCGCAGCACGGCGAGGACCTGCACGTGCTGAACCTCGTCGCCGGGAACGTCGCGGGCGACCGGGTCTACGACCTGGAGGCCTTGCGGCACTGGGCCGGTCGTGACCTGCCGTGGTCGGACGCCGGGCACGTCGCCCGGATGGGGGTGGAGTATCGCAACGACCTGTTCGGCCACGTCCACGTGTTCGGGGTGGCCGCGCCGCCCGCCGTCTACCACACCGGCTTCGGCGCGGACGCCGACTGGCCGCCCAACGGGACGGTCTGCGGGGACCTGCGGGAGCCGCGCGCCGTGCTGGGATACGCCCACCCCTTCCATGGGCCGATCTCCTCGCCCGAGGACGTCGCCGCGGACGGCGTCAGGAACTGCACCGGCCGCGCCCTGGTGGTGGACGCCGCGCTCGGCCTGGTCGACGGGATGGAGGTGCTCCACTTCAGCGACCTGTCGGCCACGCCGGGGACCGCCGAGGTCTACCGGAGGCTGCTCGGCGCGGGCAACCGCCTCGCCGCGCTCGCCGGGACCGACACCATGCTCTCGTTCACCCGCCAGGACACGGTCTCCAGCCCGCCGGGCTGGGAGCGCGTCTACGCCCGCGTGGACGCCCCGCTCAGCGCCGAGTCGTTCGCCGAGGCCGTACGGCGGGGCCGCACGTTCGCCACCACCGGCCCCTGGCTGGAGCTCACGGTGGACGGTCGGGGCCCGGGGGAGACGCTCGGCCTGGACGGCGGCGAGACGGCGACGATCCGGGCGCGGGCCGCCGGGCCGGAGGTGGAGCACCTGGAGATCCGCACCGCGGACGGCGTGCTGGCCGAGGGACCGGGCTCCGAGATCACCGCGTCCCTGACGGTGGACGCGCCGGACTACGTGGTCGCGGTCGCCCGGGGCGGCGCCCGTCCGTGGTCCTCCGGCGGCCGGGTGTACGCCCACACCAGCCCGGTCCACCTCGACGTGCGGGGACGGCGCGTGGCCCGCCCGGAGGACGTCCGGTGGTGCCTGCGCTGGCTCGACCTGCTCGACGAGCTGATCAGGGACCGGGCCCGGCTGCACACCCGGGCCCAGCTCCGCGACCACCTCGACCTCGTCGAGAAGGCCAGGGCGGTGTACGAGTCGCGTCTGTGACCCGCCGGCCCTCCGGCTTCACAGATCGAGCGACGAGCCGCCGAAGCGGTCGCGCAGGAACCGTCCCTGGTCCCTGAGGGCCTGCTCGTCCCCCTGGTAGACGGCCTCCGCGACGGCCGACAGCCCCGACTCCAGCAGGCCGAGCTGGGCCATCAGCTCCTCGTGCGCGCTGCGCTCACGCGCCCCCCGCCGGGTCAGCGCGTACGACCTGGGCAGGTTGGCGTACGCCTCCAGGCTGGTGGGCAGGTAGTCGCGGACGGCCTGCGAGACGACGTGCAGGTGGTCGGGGGCGGAGGTGAGCGCCTCCGCCCTGGCCAGCACCTCACGCAGGATCCCGGCGAGGTCGCCGACCTTCGCCACCACGTCCTCGGGGAAACGGGTGGTCGTCACCTTCGCCACGAGGGCGTCCAGGTCGGCCCGCAGGGCGCGCGTCTCCACCTCGGCGTGGGAGATCGTCAGCCGGACCCGGTCGGGCGGGGCGAGCAGGGCGCCCACGCCGTACAGCCCGGCGACGACCACCGGCCACAGCGACCCGGCGAGGCCGAGGAAGTGCAGCGCGAGACCGCCGAGCGCGAGAGCGGAGCCGGTGATGTTCTTCAGCGAGCCGAGGTAGGCGAGGACGCGGTCACTGGTAGCCACGGATCTCCTTGAACGCCGAGGCGAGGGACGCCTGCCGGGCGTCGAACACCGCGCCGCCGGTCAGCTCGGAGACCTGGCGCATCTCGGAGACGTCGCTGTCGCCGAACAGCACGACGAACGTCGGCACATGGGTGTTCAGGGTCCGGTGGAAGGCGGCGAAGTCCGCGTAGGAGGAGCCGTCGGTGTTCTCGCCGTCGGTCATCAGGACCACCGAGGTGAAGCTTCCGCCGTCCCGCTCGCTCCCGATCGTCTGGTAGGCCGCGCGCAGGCCGTCGTAGATGGCGGTGCCGCCCCCCGCCGCCAGCGCGTCGCCGTACGCCCGGATCCGGGCCAGGACCGGGCCGGGGTCGCCCTCCGGCACGGTGAACGTGCTCCCCGGGCCGGTCGCGGTGTTGAACGGCAGCAGCGTGACCGTCTCGCGGTCGCGGAACCGGGAGAACCGCCCCGAGGCGGAGGTGTCCGCGCCGGTCAGCGTGGCCAGCGCCGCCCTCAGCGCGGCGATGCGGTCGCCCTCCATCGACCCGGAGGTGTCCAGCACGAACAGCGTGCGCGACGGGCGGCGCACCTTGTTCAGGTACGCGCTGATCAGCGCGTCGGCGGCGCTGCGCCGGTTGGGGAAGGGCAGTTCCAGCAGCGGGGCCGTGCCGAACCTGGCGTCGGGCGGCACCTCGGGCACGATGGGCCGGCGGGCCGTGGCCGTCATGATCTCGCGCTGCGCCTCCGGGGTGCGCAGCCAGGCCGCCAGCTTGCCGTACTGCGCCTTCTTGGGGGAGGAGGCGAGCAGCGTGAGCGGGTAGTCCGCGGTGACGACGCCGTCCGCCGGGTAGACCAGCGTGAGCGGCTCGCCGCCGGCGGAGCGCAGGCCGAGCAGCACCGACTCGTAGTTGATCAGCCCGTCCACGTCGGTGCGCCGGCGGAAGGCGTCGGCGAGCCAGCCGGAGGAGCCGGCGGTGAGGGTCTGGGCGGCGAAGAACCCGGTCAGCTTGGGGGTGACGGCCGTGATCTGGGCCTGGCCGAGCGCCTCGCCCGCGTCCGACAACGCCGCCGCCACCCCGACCAGGGCGGAGAACCCGGAGTTGGACGACGCGGGGTTGGTCATGCCGAAGGTGAAGCGGCGCTTGGCGGCGGCCTCGGCGATGTCGGTCCAGGTGACCTCGCCGGTGTCCCAGTGCAGTTCGCGGGCCTTGGCGCGGGTGAGGCCGAGGACGACCGGGGACACCATGATCTTGGTCTGGGTGGACAGGCGCGCGGTCGCCCCGTCGATCAGGGACAGGTAGCGGTTGGAGGAGAACCAGACGGCGTCGTAGCGGCCGTCCGCGGCGCCGCTCGCCACCTGCTCGGCGCCGTCCAGGGTGCCGGTGTAGGAGAGCGACACCTTCACGCCCGCCGCGCCGGCCGCCTTGGCGAGCAGCGGCTCCAGGTCCTTGATCTCACTGCCCGCCAGGACGCGCAGCACGGCGGGGTCGTCCGGCGGGGACTCCGCCCCGCCACCGCCCGAGCAGGCGCCGGTGGCGGACAGCAGCAGGGTCAGGACGGCGGCCGTGACCGCGCTCCTCCTCATGACACGCTCCTCACGACGCGGCCTCGTCGGCACGGCGGGACCGCTCCAGGTAGGCGCGGGCGTGGTCGAGCTCGACGGTCAGGTTGCCGACGGTGACGGCCATGCTCTCCACGGCCTTGGCCCGGAAGCCGTCGATCATGTCCATCGTCGAGTAGATGTTGTCGAACGCCTTGCTCAGCGCCTCCATGCTCACCGTCGTGGCGGCGGCCTGGGTCTGGATGTCCCCGGCCTGGGTGCGCAGCATCTCGCTGGTGGCGAGGATCAGGTCGGAGGTGGTGGTGTTCAGCGCGGTGATCTGGTCGAGCACGAGCTTCTGGTTGGCCAGGGCCTGGGCGACCGTGACGGCCGTGCGCAGCGCCGCGATCGTCGTGGTGGTCGCCCGCTCCACCCCCTTGATCAGCTCCAGGTTGTTCTTGCGCACCAGGTCGAGCGCGAGGTAGCCCTGGGCCGAGACGGCGAGCTGGGTCAGCAGGTCCTGGTGCTTCTGACGCACCCCGAACAGCGCGTCCGACCGCAGGGCGTTCGCCTTGTCCGGGTCGCTGAGCTCGATCCGGTCGATCCGCTCCTGGAGGGCCGAGTCGAGCGCCGCCGCCAGCACGGCGTACTCCTGGAGCTTCGTCATCGACTCCCAGAGGTTCGCCTTCTCGCCCTCGATCGCGGCGTTGTCCTTGCGCAGCTCGTCCTGCCCGGACTTCAGCGCCCGGATGATGTCGTCGATGTGCTTCTGCGCGCTGCGGTACCTGGCGAAGTAGTCGCGCAGCCGGTCGCCGAACGGGATGAGGCCGAGCAGCCGCCGGGTGCCGGCGGTCGCCTGCTTGGGGTCGAGGTCGACGATCGTCCGGCGCAGCGCCACGAGCTGCCCGGCGACCCGCGCCTGGCCGTCGGCGCCCTCGCCCTTGGCCGAGGCCAGCGCCGCCACCGGGCGCCTGAGCATCCGGTTGGCGACCTGGGACGAGGCGCGGATCTCCGCGTCGCCCATCGAAGTGATGTCGTTCACCTTCCTGGTGAACTCCGGCGACCGGTGGTCGAGCGTGCCGAGCTCGTCGGCGAAGCCGGCCGCCTTCCGGGCGAGCTCGCCGGCGCGCTCGCCGGGGAGCGGCAGCATGGTGGCCGCCTTCTCGACCGGCACCGCCGCCACCGGGGCGGGCGGGGTCAGCACCAGATCTTCGGACACGGATGTCCTCTCTTCTTCCTGGGACTCTTCGTGGAGCTCCGCGTGGAGCCCTGCCTAAGAAACCGGGGGGTCAGGACGACGGCTTCGCACCCGCCAGATAGCGCTGCTCGATGGTCGCGACGAGCTCCTCCAGGCGGTCGTAGGCGGGCGGCTCGACCACGTCGACCAGGCTCGCGGGGATCGGCGCCTTCGCCTTGGTCACCAGGTCCGCGAACACCTGGGGATCGGCGGTGCGGAAGCCGTACCTCGCGGCGAGCCGGGCGAACTCCGGGTCCTCCTGCAGCAGCCGCCCGACCTCGGCCGCCCGGGCCGTGAGCGGAACGAGCGTGTGCTTGCTCAGCACGGTCGGCGCGGGGTAGAGCAGCCGCATGCCGGGCCGGACGGCCCCGCCTCCCGCGAACAGCCGCGCGGCGTACTGCGCCTCGTAGATCACCACCATCGGGGTCTTGCCGATCCCCAGCGCGAGATAGTCCTCGAAGGGCGCCTCGGTGCTGGACTCGGAGTAGCCCTGGTCGAGGAAGAGCGGCGCGATCTTCGCCGCCGCGGCGGTGACCTGTTCCCGCGAGCTCACGACGTCGTCGCCGTTGGCCACGTAGCTGGTCGCCGCGAGATACATGGCGGCGGAGTTCGACGTGCGGACGTCGGTGGTGGTCAGCAGGACCCGCTTGCGCGCCCGGTACGCGGTGTTGCCGGGCAGCGCGTCCCAGCGGGTGCCCCGGGCGACGAGGTCGAGGAACCGCCGCAGGTCGAGGACCTGGTAGCCCGCGCCCGAGTCGCGGACCACCCCCGCCTTCGCCAGCACGTCCACGATCGGCTGGAACGTCGCGACCGCCATCGGCGAGTAGAACGGGGAGTAGGTCCGGGTGATCTTGCGCGCCTGCCGGATCTTCTCCGCCGCCGGGACGCTGGAGGGAAAGGCGAAGTCGTACGGACCCAGGTCGACCGTGGACGCGATCTCGCGGGATCCGGCGGTGTCGACCTCGACCCGCAGCCCGTGCCGGGCGAACGCCGCCCTGACCGCGGGGTCGTCGAAGAAGGGTTTCTTCTCCGAGCCGATGACGCCGCGGACCGTCGTCAGCGCCCCCTGGCCGCCGCTTTGCCCGTCGCCGTCGCCCCGGTCGTCGCCGAGCACGAGGGCGAGGACGACGGCCGCACCCAGCAGCAACGCCAGCCCGATCCCGATCCACCGCTTCATTCCCGGTTTCCTTCGCCCCGTGGCCCTGATCCCCGTACCCGAATTATGGGAGACAAGGGAAATTCACGAGCGAAAGGAAAGGGGTATCGCGCGAAATTCGGTGCATGTTCACGACGAATTCATCGACGCGACGATCAGGACCTCTTCGGCCTGAATGTCGTTACCCCCGAAAAGGGGCAAAGTGCTATTTGCAGGACAAGCTGGATCGGGCGCCGGTGTCCCGCGTCGGCCCTGCCGCACTGCCTGGCCCTGTAGGACCGCCCGGCCCTGAGGGCCGGGCGGGACCCGCGCTCAGGCGAACAGCGTGCGGCCCCAGTAGTCGCCGCCGTCGATCACCCCGGGCGGGCAGGCGAACAGGCCGCTGGAGACGTGCTTGATGTACTCGTTCAGCGCGTCCTTCTGCGCCAGCATGCGCTGGATCGGCACGAACTGCTTGTGCGGGTCGCGCTGGTAGGCGATGAAGAACAGGCCCGCGTCGAGCCGCCCGAGGCCGTCGGAGCCGTCAACGAAGTTGTAGCCACGCCGCAGCAGCCGCGCGCCGCCGTGCGCGTCGGGGTGCGCGAGCCGTACGTGTGCGTTGCCGGCGATCGCCGGCTGCCCGTCCGGGCCCTTCGCGGCGAAGTCCGGCGCGTCGAACTCCTCCTTGCCGGTGAGCGGCGCGCCCTTGCCCTTGTCCCGGCCGAAGATGGCCTCCTGCTCGGCCAGCGGGGCGCGGTCCCAGGTCTCGATGTGCATCCTGATCTTGCGGGTGACGAGGTAGGAGCCGCCGTCCATCCAGGCCGGGCCGTCGCCGGGCGCGGCCCACAGGTGGTCGCGCAGCATGGAGGTGTCCTCCAGCTTGAGGTTGTTGGTGCCGTCCTTGAAGCCCATCAGGTTGCGCGGCGTCGCCTGCGCCCGGGAGGTGGACGAGGTGCGGCCGAAGCCGAGCTGCGAGTAGCGCACGGAGACCTTGCCGAAGCCGATGCGCGCGAGGTTGCGGATCGCGTGCACCGCCACCTGCGGGTCGTGCGCGCACGCCTGCACGCAGATGTCCCCACCGGAGATCTGGGGCTGGAGGTCCTCACCCGGGAAGGCGGGCAGGTCGGCCAGCGCGGGCGGCCTGCGGTCGGCGAGGCCGAACCGGCCGTCGAACAGAGAGGGGCCGAAGCCGACGGTCAGGGTCAGGCCGGACGCGGGCAGGCCGAGGGCCTCGCCGGTGTCGTCCGGCGGCGCCTCCGGCGCGCCGCCCACCGCACCGAAGGTGCCGGCGTCCCTGCCCTGGGTCATCCGGGCCGCGGCCGCCGTCCACTCCTGGAGCAGCTCCACCAGCTCGCCCCGGTCCTTCGTGATCACGTCGAAGGCCACGAAGTGGAGCCGGTCCTGGGCGGGGGTGGTGATGCCGGCCTGGTGGGCGCCGTAGAAGGGGACGGCGTCGGAGGTGGCGGAGGCGAGCGCGACCGGCTGCTCCGCGAGGGACCGGGTGGCGAGCGCGCCCGCTCCGACGGCGGCGACCCCCGCCGCGCCGAGGCCGAACAGCCGCCTGCGGCTCAAGCCCTCGCTCACGGTGCCTCCTCCTCCACCTCGAACATGGTGCGCCCCCTCGTCGCCGTGCCTTCGGGACTGCCTTCCGTACCGCCTCGCGGGCTCACTTGACCACCACCGCCGCGACCCTGCTGATCGGCTCGGCCAGCGCGTTGATCGCGTCGGACAGCGCCCGCAGGTCGTCCTTGGACAGCTCGGTGTGCAGCTTCCACCCGTCGCCGTCGCGGTGCCGGCCGAGCGCCGCCTCCGCGTCGGCGAACTTCGCGTCGAGCGTCTTGACCAGATCGGCGTCGCGCTCCTCCAGGACCGGGCGCAGTGCCTGTACGGCCGCCTTCGACCCCTGCAGGTTCGCGTCGAAGTCCCACAGGTCGGTGTGCGAGTAGCGGTCCTCCTCGCCGGTGATCTTGCCGGTGGCGACCTCGTCCAGCAGCCCCTTGGCGCCGTTGGCGAGCTGCACGGGGGAGAGGTCGACCGTCGCGGACTTCGTCACGATCGTGTTCACGTCGGTCATCAGCTTGTCCGCGATCGGGCCGTCGCCGCCGACGTCCTTCTTGACCCACAGGTCCTTCTCGATGCGGTGGAAGCCGGTCCACTCCTCGCCGTCCGGGACGTCGTTCTCCCGCGCGTCGATGGCCGGGTCGAGGTCGCCGAAGACCTCGGCGACGGGCTCGATCCGCTCCCAGTAGGTGCGGGCGACCGGGTAGAGCTTCTTGGCGGCGGCCACGTCGCCGGCCTTGACCGCCTCGGTGAACTCCCTGGTCTTGTCGAGCAGCGTGTCGGACTGGCTCTTGATGTAGCGCTTGTAGCTGGCCACGGCCTCGGCGAGCCCGGCGTCGCCGCTCAGCGGCTTGTGCTCGCCGCTGACCTTGAGCGGGCCGCGGATGCCCTTGCCGGTCATCCCGGGCTTGCAGGCGGTCTCGTACATGCCGGCGGGAAGCTCCATCACGACCTCGCGGGTCAGGCCGGGCACGATGTTCTCCACCTCGCCCATCACCCGGTCGCCCGGCGCGTACACGTAGAACTCGGTGACCTTCGTGCCGCTGTTGGTGATGGCGAAGGTCGAGGTGCCGGCCGCGAGGTCGGACTTCGCCACCTTGCACTCGGTGTCGGTGGCGGCCACGGCGATCGCGCCGGAGCCCGCCGCGGTCGCCTCGGTGTCGGCACCGGAGCCGGAGCCGGAGGACGAGCACGCGGTGAGGCCTGCCAGGGCCATGGTCACGACGGCCAGGACGGTGGGGGTGCGCATCGGGTGGACTCCGGTCACGAAGCGGGCTGGGGAGACTGGGGCTGCTGAGACTGGGGGGCGGTGCCGGCGGGCGCCTTGGCCGAGGGCCGCCGCAGGAACAGCACGAGCACGGGCACGGCGTAGGCGACCCAGGCGACGGTCTCCAGCACACTGGGCTGGGCCGTGATGTTGAACATGCCGCTCAGCAGCGTCGAGTACCAGGCGCCGGGGTCGAGCACGCCGCTGATGTCGAAGGCGTACGTGCTCAGGCCGGGCAGCAGGCCCGCCTCCTGCAGGTCGTGCACGCCGTACTTGAAGATCCCGGCGGCGACCAGGATCAGCAGCAGGCCGGTCCAGGTGAAGAACTTGGTGAGGTTGATCCGCACCGCGCTGCGGTACAGCCCGTAGCCCAGCGCGACGGAGGTGAGCAGGCCGAGCGTGATGCCGGTGAGCGGGCTCGCGCTGGTGGTCGCGCCCTGGACGGCGGCGAACCACAGCAGGGCGGTCTCCAGCCCTTCGCGGGCGACCGACAGGAAGGCCACCACGACCACGGCCACGGACCCGAGCTGCAGGGCGTCGCTGAGCTTCTCGCGCAGGTCGCCCGACATCCGGCGGGCCGCGGTACGCATCCAGAAGATCATGAAGGTGACGAAGACGGTCGCGGCCAGGGAGGCGAAGGCGTCGAACATCTCGTGCTGCCGGGAGCCGAGGTTGGCCGCGGTGAACGTCAGCAACGCCCCGAACGCCACGGAGAGCGCGACGGCGGCTCCGACACCGGCCCAGACCAGCGGCAGGCGGTCACCCCTGCCGCTCTTCACGAGGAAGGCCACCAGGATGGAGACGACCAGGGTCGCCTCCAGGCCCTCGCGAAGGCCGATGAGGTAACTCGCGAACACGTCGCCCTCC
This sequence comes from Microbispora cellulosiformans, assembly GCF_008728085.1. NCBI lineage: Bacteria > Bacillati > Actinomycetota > Actinomycetes > Streptosporangiales > Streptosporangiaceae > Microbispora > Microbispora cellulosiformans. The sequence goes on from NZ_VYTZ01000006.1 coordinate 386,032, forward strand.
GGATAGTCGGTAAGCCTTACCTAACTTAGGTCAGGTTCACCTTACCGACAAGACCACGATGCCGAGTAACCGGGTAGGGTCTTTGTCACCTCGCGGGACCGTTGGGGCAGGTGAGCGCGGCGCTGCCACACCGTGGTCCGCCTCCCTCCCGCTGCCGGGCGGGCGGCGTAGGTCTCGGTTGGCGACCTATGTCCTGAATCGCGTTGACAGGGCCTGCCGACAGGCCGACAGTGTCTCGGGTGATCTTCCCTCGGACCTTCACACGCCCCGTTCCCGGCGTCGTCGCCGCACTGGCCGCGACCTGCGCGCTCGCCGCCTGTACGGCGCAGCCCGGCGGAACGGGCGGGAACGCCTCCGGTGACACGGCGGGGACGTCGGCCGCCGCCTCCTCCACGGAACCGGCGGCGATGACCCCGGAGGCGTACCGGAGCGCGCTCGCCGCCGCCCGCCGCCCCGCGGGCACAGCCCTCGCCGCCATCGTCAAGGCGCGTACCTTCAAGTCGCTCCACCAGCGCATCGGGCGGGCGGAGAGCGCACTGGAGTCCGCCGTGGCGCGGCTCGGGGCCCTGCGGCCCCCCGGGGACGTCGCCCCCGAGCACGCCGACTACGTGGCGGCGCTGCGCGCCCTCAACGGCAGGCTCGGCGCGCTGGACGAGGACGTCTCGTCGCACGCGTTGTGCAACGGCACGGCCGTGCTGGCGAAGCTGGGCGCGTCGGGAGACTTCAAGAGCTTCCGGGCGTCCGCCGACGACCTGGCGAAGGCCGGCGACTACCCGGTGGTCCCGCTCAAGCCGCCCGCCCGGCACACCCGCCGCCTCGGCAACGGCACGGTGCTGCTGTCGGCGATCCGCGGCGGCCGGGGCGCCCTGACCGTGAAGAACGGCGGATCGCACGACGGCGTCGTCACCCTCGTGCGCGGCGGGCGCAAGGCGGTCAGCGTCTACGTGCGCAAGGGGGCGAACGCGAAGCTCGCGAACGTCAAGGACGGGACCTACCGCGTCTACTTCACCACCGGGGCCGACTACGACAGGGGCGCCCGCGCGTTCACCAGAGACTGCGGCTTCTCCAAGTTCGACGATCCGCTGCGCTTCCGCACCGTCTACTCGGCGGGCCGGGTGAGCTGGGACAACTGGACCCTCACCCTCAACACCGTGTTCGGCGGGAACGCCAGCACGAGCGACGTCGACCCCGACGCGTTCCCCGTCTGACCGCACGGAGGACATGACCGAGGACATGAACGAGGACATGAAGGAGGCCGCGACCCGTGACCGGGCCGCGGCCTCCTTCGCGACGGATGGCGCTCAGCTCGAGAACAGCATGCCGACCCAGCTGTTGCGCCGGTGGCCGTAGTGGCCCCCATGGTGGCCTCCGTGGTGGCCGCCGCCCCAGGCGGGGCCGCCGTGTGCCGGCGGCGGGGGAGCGTAGGTCTGCTGGGCCCACTGGGCCTCCATGTTCGTCAGCGTCTCCAGCTCGCCGTAGTCGAGGAAGATGCCGCGGCAGTTGTCACACTGCTCGATGTGGACCCCGTTGCGGTCGAACGTCCGCATCCGGCCACGGCACTTGGGGCACTGCATGTACGAACTCTCCCTCTGTCAGGTCCCGGCACGGGTGGCCGCGACGATCCTCCCGCAGGCGGACACCAGTGCCTCGGCGGCGTCGTCGGGTGGTTCCCCGGCTCTCGCCCCCGCGGCCACCGCCGTCGCGGCCAGCTGAACGGTCAACGCCCGGGCGGGCGCGTCGAGTTCCCGCCACGGGTCGTCCGCGGAGACCGCGGTCCCGCCCGCCGCGAGGTAGGCGGTGAGCAGCCGCTCCCAGTCGTCCGGGGCGAGCAGCCCGGCGGCGAACCAGGCGGCGGGACGGGCCAGGTCCCAGGCCGGGTCGCCCGGACCGAGGTCGTCGGGGTCGATCAGCAGCCAGCCGCCGCCGTGCCGGACGATCTGGCCGAGGTGCCAGTCGCCGTGCGTCAGCGCGCCGCCCTCCCGCGCCGGCGGCAGCGTCGCGTACGCCTCCAGGATCGGCGCCGCGACGGAGGCGGGAACGCCGGCCGACGCCAGGTCGGCCATGGCCCGCGGCAGCCGCGACGGCCCTCCGGCGGGCGGCAGGCCCGCGGGGACCGGCCGGGCGTGCAGCCGCGCGAGCAGCCGGCCGCCCTCCTCCCACGGCGTCGCCCCCGCCTCCACGTCGTCCATGGTCAGCGGCTCGCCGGCGGGCCAGATCGTGACCAGGCGGCCGTCCAGCCGTTCGAGGCCGAGCGGGGCCAGCATGACGCCGTCGAGCGCGCGGGCCGCGTCGAGCCGGGCGCGCAGGGCCTCCTCGTCGGTGCCGGGCGGGTGCGCCTTGACGACCACGTCGCCGGCCCGGACCACGAGCACCTTGGTCCGCTTCAGCACCGTCACCGGCCCGTCATGTCCCGCCAGACGGGCCAGGTCGCCGGCCTGTAAGCGATGATCGTCCACGGCGGACACCCTAGTGTGCGGGTATGAGGATTGGATTTGCCGTGCCGGTGTCGGGCTCGTGGGCGACGCCGGAGAACATGAGGCGGATCGCCCGCCGCGCCGACGAGCTCGGCTACCACGGGGTGTGGGCGTTCCAGCGGCTGCTCTATCCCGAGGGCCACGCGATGGGGCCCGTCTACCGGAGCGTGCAGGACCCGGTCGTCGCGCTCGCGTACCTGGCGGGGATCACCGAGCGGGTACGGCTCGGCGTGGCCGTGCTCAACCTGCCGTTCGTCAGCCCGGTGCTGCTGGCCAAGCAGCTCTCCACCCTGCAGCAGGTGTCCGGCGGCAGGCTCGACGTGGGTCTCGGGCTGGGCTGGCTGCCGGAGGAGTTCACCGCGTCCGGCGTGCCGATGGAGCGGCGGGGCAGGCGCGCGGAGGAGTACGTCGGCCTGCTGCGGCGGCTGTGGACCGAGGACGTCGTCGAGCACAGGGGCGAGTTCTACGAGGTGCCGCGCTCCCACCAGGACCCCCGGCCCGCCACGCCGCCGCCCGTCCTGCTGGGCGGCACCGCGCGGGTCGCGCTGGAGCGCGCCGGGCGGATCGCGGACGGCTGGATCAGCTCCAGCCGCGCCGACCTCGGCACCATCGACCAGCAGATCGCCATCGTGAAGGAGGCGGCCCGGGAGGCCGGACGCGACCCGGACGCGCTGCGGTTCGTCGTACGAGGCGTCACCCGCGTCCGCCCGGCGGACGAGGGCCCGCTGACCGGGCCGTACGACAAGATCCGGCGGGACGTCGAGGAGCTCGCGGCCAGGGGGGTGACCGAGGTGTTCCACGACCTCAACTTCGACCCCGAGATCGGCAACCCCGAGGCCGACCCCGGAGAGTCCCTGCGCCGTGCCGAGGAGGCCCTCGACGCCCTCGCCCCGTAGCGGGCGCCGCTCGGGTCCGGTGAACCTTTCCGCCTTGAATGCCGACTGTCTCTCTGACGTGTGGCGCGAGACAGGTGGGTGCGGTGAGCGACGACAGGCTGCTGGTGGTGCGCTGCCAGCTCGGGGAGCGAGAAGCCTTCCGGGAGCTGGTGGGTGTCTGGCATGCCCCGGTGTGGCGCTACGTGCGGGGCATGGTCGGCTCGCCGCACCTCGCGGACGATCTCTCCCAGGAGGTGTGGGTCGCCGTGGTGCGCGGACTGCCACGGCTGCGGCAGCCGGAGCGGTTCGCCCCGTGGCTGTTCACCATCGCTCGGCGCGCGGTCGCCGACCACCTGCGGCAGGCATACCAGGCTTCGGAGACGTCCATGGAGGAGGCGGACGCCGTCGCCGGCGACGACTCTCTCGGCGACGTGCTGACCACGATGCAGGTAGAAGCCGGTCTTGGCGAACTGCCGCCTCCGGAGCGTGAGGTGCTGATCCTGTTCCACCTGCAGGATCTGCCTCTGACCGTCTGCGCGGAGGTGCTCGGCGTACCGCCCGGCACGGTCAAGAGCAGGCTGCACCGCGCACGCCGAATGTTGCGCAGTGCCCTTGCCGAAAGGGGATATGAGGCATGAGCGAGCAGACTCCCGCAGCTCGGCGGGATGTGCCCACGGAACTCGAGCGCGCGCTGGCTGCGGAGATCTCGCTGGGCTCCCGGATGCGCCACGTGGCGGTGGGCCTGGCGGGAGGGTGTGCGGCGGCACTGATCGCCGTGCTGTGGGCCACAGAGCCGTATCCGCTTCCCGCGCGCACCCAGGCCGCCTTCGCCGCGCTGATCGCGATCGGGCTGGCCTGGGCCGCCTTCGCCGGCTGGACGCTGAGCAGGCGCCGGCCGTTGTTCGCCCGGGACCGGGTGCTGGGAGCCTGGCTCGCGCTCGTGGTCACCGTGGTGACCGGCGTGGCCGGGACGGCACTGGCCGCGGCACGCGGTACCACGGCCGAGGCCCTGGCCACTGCCCTGGCCGGTGTCGCGCTCGTCGCCGCGGCAGGACTTGTTTTGGTCCGAGCGCGGGCCCGGCGTCGCGAGTTGTTGCGGCTGCGGGACGCTCTGCGAGAGGACACCGCCCGAATCCCCGGAACGCACCGTCCGGACTCATCCTGATCACCGAGGAGGCCGCCGTGAACGACAGGATCACCCCAGTCGGCTCGCCGGCCCTCCCGAGGTGAGCGCGGACTTGCTCGATGCGGCGCTAGATCATGCCGTACGCGCGGGCGACGAGCTCGTGGGAGCGCAGCCGCGCCGGGGCGCCGTGGACCATCGTGGTGATCATCAGCTCGTCGGCCCCGGTGCGTTTGCGCAGCTCCTCCAGCCCGGCCCGGACGGTCTCGGCGTCGCCGTGCACGACGGTCGACAGCCGGTCGCGGACGAAGTCCCGCTCGATCGGGGTGTACGGATAGGCCAGCGCCTCCTCGGGAGTCGGCATCCGGCCGGGCCGGCCGTGGCGCATCCGCAGCCACGACAGCGCGCCCGGCATGACCTGCCGCAGCGCCTCCTCCTCGGTGTCGGCGGCGACCGCCGCCACCCCGATCAGCGCGTACGGGCGGTCGAGCACCTCGGAGGGACGGAAGGAGGAGCGGTAGAGGTCGAGCGCGGGCTCGGTGTTGGCGGCGCTGAAGTGGTGGGCGAAGGCGAACGGCAGCCCCAGCAGCCCGGCCAGCCTGGCGCTGAACCCGCTGGATCCGAGCAGCCAGATCGGCGGCCGGCCCGTGGCCGCCGAGTCGGGCCCGCCCGGCACGGCCCGGATCCTCTCGTACGGGTGCCCGGACGGGAAGGAGCCGTCGAGGAACCCGGTCAGCTCGGCCACCTGCCGGGGGAAGTCGTCGGGGTCCACCTCGGCGGAGCGGCGCAGCGCGTTCGCCGTCGCCATGTCGGTGCCCGGGGCGCGGCCGAGGCCGAGGTCGATCCGGCCGGGGTGCAGCGCGTGCAGCGTGCCGAACTGCTCGGCGATCACCAGCGGGGCGTGGTTGGGCAGCATCACGCCGCCCGACCCGATCCGGATCGTCCGGGTGGCCGCCGCGAGATGCGCGATGAGCACGGCCGGGGAGGAGCTCGCCACCCCGGGCATGCCGTGGTGCTCGGCGACCCAGATGCGGTGATACCCCCACTCTTCGGCCCGCCGGGCCAGCTCGGTGGCGTCGCGCAGCGACTCGGTGGCCGTCTGGCCCTCGCCGACGGTCGCGAGCTCCAGGATCGACAGTGTCACTCCGGCCGTCCCGCGCGGCACGCCGCGGATCGCATCCTCGCCGCTCATGCCACTCCCTCGCCGCGCGGTCCGGGATCGCGTGGGCCGGTCGGGCCGTGCGTGCCGTCCTGTCTGTTTCGCTCGCTCATGTTCGCCCCAACCTGAGGTCGCATCCGGATAATTCCCGGTGCCCGGCGAAATGTGCTTCGGTGCCCCGTCACCTGCCATGCTTGGACGCATGAGCGAGCGAAAGCCCATTGAGTCGTGGTTGTCTGATATGGATGGCGTACTGGTCCACGAGGGCCAGCCGGTGCCGGGCGCGGACGAGTTCATCAGGCGGCTGAAGGAGTCGGGGAAGAGGTTCCTCGTCCTCACCAACAACTCGATCTACACCGCCCGCGACCTGTCCGTACGGCTGCGCGCGGCGGGGCTGGACGTGCCCGCCGAGTCGATCTGGACCTCCGCGCTGGCCACCGCCAAGTTCCTCGCCGACCAGCGGCCCGAGGGCTCGGCGTACGTCATCGGCGAGGCGGGGCTGACCACGGCCCTGCACGAGGTCGGCTACGTGCTGACCGACCTCGACCCCGACTACGTGGTGCTGGGGGAGACCCGCACCTACAGCTTCACGTCGATAACCCGGGCGATCCGGCTGATCGACAACGGCGCCCGGTTCATCGCGACCAACCCCGACCCCATCGGCCCGTCGACCGAGGGCTCGCTGCCGGCCTGCGGCGCGGTCGCCGCGATGATCACCAAGGCGACCGGGGTCGAGCCGTACTTCGTCGGCAAGCCGAACCCGATGATGATGCGCAGCGCGCTCAACCAGATCGACGCGCACAGCGAGAGCACCGCGATGATCGGCGACCGTATGGACACCGACGTGGTCTGCGGCATCGAGGCGGGCCTGAACACGATCCTGGTGCTCACCGGCGTCACCCAGAAGGACCAGATCGACCGGTACCCCTTCCGGCCCACGCAGGTGGTCAACTCCGTGGCCGACCTCATCGACCTCGTCTGATCCGGCGGGCGGGAACCTGACAGGGGCTGGCAGGTACCGCTGCCATGCTGGCCCCATGAACCACCGCGTCTATCTGGAGATCGGGCCCAAGAGGGTCTTCGCCTGCTCGGCCGACTGGCCGGGCTGGTGCCGCATCGGCAGGACCGAGGAGGCCGCGATCGAGGCCCTCCTGGACTACACGCCGCGCTACCGCGTGATCGCCGGGCGGGCCGGGCTGGAGTTCGCGCCGGGGGACCCCGAGATCGTCGAGCGGGTCAAGGGAGACCGCAACACGGACTTCGGCGCGATCGGCGCGATCCCCGGCCTCGACCGGGAGCCGGTGGGCGCGCCGGAGGCCGCCCGTACGGTCGCCCTCGCCCGGGCGGCGTGGGACGTCTTCGCCGAGGTGGCCGCGGCGTCCCCCGAGGAGCTGCGCAAGGGCCCGAGGGGCGGCGGCAGGGACCGGGACAAGATGGTCGCCCACGTCGTCGAGGCCGAGCGGGCCTACGCCAGGAAGATCGGCGTACGGCACAAGCCGTTCAAGGACACGGCCGGTCTGGCCGCCCTGCGCGAGGACATCGTCCGTGTCCTGTCGCGGCCGTCGGACGGCGGGCCGCTCGTCGAGGGCGGATGGCCGGCCCGCTACGCCGCCCGCCGGATCGTCTGGCACGTGGCCGACCACATCTGGGAGATGGAGGACCGGCGAATCTAGGGTGGTAACTTGTTACCATGGTAACAGTAGAGCGCACCCAGACCGGCCTGCGCGTCGAACGCAACACGCTGAAGGTGCTCAAGGGCCTGGCCGAATACCTGGACATCTCCCTCGGCGACCTCGTCGAGGGGATCGTCCTGCACGCCTTCGAGGGCAAGGCGCCGTTCGGGCCGGAGACCCTCACGAAGATCGGGCAGCTCAGAGAGGTCTACGGCCTGACGCTCACGGCCGCCGACGCCCACCTGCTGGAGGAGAGGTGAGCGCCGCGCCGCGACGCCGCCGTCTCACCGGCGGCCTGCGGGTCGCGCTCCCGCCGGCCGAGGCGTTCCGGCTCTTCACGCCGTACGGCGAGCGCGAGTGGGTCGAGGGCTGGGAGCCGCGGTTCCCCGACAAGGTCGCGGACGACACGGCGCCGGGGACGGTCTTCCAGACCGGCGCGGACGGCGCGATCACCACCTGGATCGTCCTCCACCGCACTCATGACCCCCGCGAGCCCGGCTCGTCGGTCTCCTACGCCCGCGTGCGCGAGGGAGTCCACGCCGGGACGGTCGGCGTCACGCTCGCGCCGGGCGAGGACGGGCACAGCGACGTGACGGTCACCTACGACCTCACTCCGCTGACCGCCGCGGCCGAGGCCGAACTGGCCGGGTTCGCCGACGGCTACCCCGCGTTCCTCCTCTCCTGGGAGGAGGCCATCGCCGCCCACCTCGAGACGTCCGGAGGAGATCGGTAGAGGATGCGGGCGTCCCCGCCGATGACCGCCGGCCGGTTCGGCCGGTCGTTCTCCCGGGGCCGGGGGCCTCCGGGAGAACGACCGGCGTCACGGCTCGCCGCGGCGGCTCACAGGGTCCGGCGGATCACCGGACCCAGGGGTCGACGCCGTACAGGATCCGGTTCTTCACCCCTTCCCCCTCGGTGAGCGACCAGAGGATCGGCGGCTGGGCCGGGTCGGCGGACCGGTGCCAGTACAGGTCCTGCACGCCCCTGCCCGCGAAGTGCGGCGTCGGCTGTCCGCCCGGCACGGCCTCGTACCGCCGGCCCAGCGTGGCGGTCCTGTTGTTGCTCATCGTGAACTGGTACAGGCCGTTCCACGAGACGCTGCCCTGGGTCCACGGCGTCGGCTGGGTGAACGCCTGGGTCGCGCGCGCACTGCCGTCCGCGCCGTACGCGAGGCAGCCGCGGTCGCAGACGCCGGCGTCGGGTGCCATGGCGTACCGCGCGACCCGGCCCGTCGGCGCCGCCTGCCCGGCGGCCGGCCGGCAGGTCGGGGTGGGCTCACGGGGGTCGCACCACTCGCCGGTGAGGACGCTCGGCGGCGTCGTGCTCCGGTCGAGGCCGAGATACCCGAAGCACGGCGGGCTGCTGTTGGACCGGCAGCGCACCCCGGTGATCCCCGGTCGCCAGATGCCCCGCAGGGGCAGGATGTACCGGTATCCGTTCGTGTAGTAGGTGCCGCCCCGCAGGCCGATCGGCCCTCCCGTCGTACCGATGTCGCTCACCGCGCTCAGGGACAGATCGAACAGATCCCGCAGGTCGAAGACGAGAATGCCGTTGTTCTCCGGATGCTGCCGGTTGTCGTCGGCGACGAGCAGGTACTGGTGATACCAGACGACTCCGCCCGCGTGGATCCGCATGGGCCCGAAGGAGACGGCCCCGCTCTCGCTCTGGAACGGATTCACCAGAAGGACGTGCTGGTAGTGGTTGAACGGCCCGACGCCCACCTCGTTCAGGAACGTCACGCGCGACTCGTCGTTGGCCGGCCCGTGCCACGAGAAGACGAACGCCCGCGCGGTGTCGTCGTAGGCCGTGCCCTGGGCGGTCGAGTCCCAGGTGCCGCTGATCCCCTGCGGCGTCCACGGGCCGGTGGCGTCGCCCGGAGCCAGGCAGAACCAGTCGACGACGTCACGGACCCGGTCGCCCTGCGGGGTGACCAGCGCTCCGCTGTCCTGCACCGGCATGGGGCACCTCCGGTTGGCGAAGGGGCCGCGCGGCAGGGAGCCGGCCAGCACCTCCGACACCGTGCTGTAGCGGTAGCCCGGCGGCGAGAACCGCAGATCGGTGCGGAGCCGTTCGTTGAGATCGTCGTAGGCGTACGGGCCGTTCCGGTCGTCCCAGTGCAGGGTGAAGTCGGCGGGGCTGGTGGTGCGCATCGGGACCGGTGTCGGGACCGGTTGCGCCCCCACCACGGGAGGGTCGGCCGGGTCCGCGGGATCCGTCCGGGGATCGCCCGGCGCGCCGCCCCGCCCGTCGCCGGGAGCGCGCTCACCGGGACCCGCGATCTCCTCGCCGACCGGCGCGTCGCCCACGCTCCTTACGGCGTTCAGGTCGCCCGCGGTGACGGCCTTCCCGTCCGCGGCCTGCCAGTTGTACGGCAGCGCCCCCGTGCCCGTGACCGCCTTCTGCAGCGGTGCGAGGACCTGGGTGAGATCGCGCAGCGCGTGCTGCGTCTGTGTGCCGTTCTGCCGCTCGTGCTGCGAGTGCCGCTTCCTGTTCTTGTTCCTGTCCTTGCCCTTCCCGCCTGGCGGGGGCGCGGAAAGGAGGGCCGTGCCGCCGGAGTCTCCCTTCGCCGCGGCCGTGGCGGCACCGTGGAGCAGCGGGGAGAGCATGATCAATGCGGTGCTTATAGCGAGAAATCTGACAAAGTCGCTGGCTCTGGGCAACGTGATTCCTTCTGCGTCGATTCTCGCCGGAAATCCGCCAGATGTGCCGGTCGCGGCGAGAATTTCTCCTTCGGATCCATCACGGATCGTCCGCCGAATTCCTCGGCCGAAGGAGCGGCAAACGACAGTCGGGGAGCTCTTGTCCCGCCGATTGTCGCTTCGTTGACGACGCCCTTGGATATGGCCTTTTCGCCGGATTCTGGGAGCGCGGCGGGCGTGCCCGCCGAGGGGCTCAGTCCTCCGTACGGCGCAGGCGCTTGAGGTCGGAGCGGTGCTTCTTGGCCGCGAGGCGGCGCTCGACCGCGCCTCTGGAGGGCTTGGTGGAACGGCGCCGCTTGGGCGGCGGCGCGATCGCGTCGCGGAGCAGGGCGGCCAGCCGTTCCCGCGCCGCCTCGCGGTTGCGCAACTGCGACCGGTGCTCCGAGGCCGTCACCGTGATCACGCCGTCCACCAGCCGGGCGGCGAGGCGTTCGAGCGCCCGGGCCCGGAGCACCGGACCGAAGGCGGTCGTGCGCGCGACGTCGAAGCCCAGCTCGACCCGGCTGTCGGTGGTGTTGACGCCCTGGCCGCCCGGGCCCGACGAACGGGAGAAACGCCAGGTCAGCTCGGCCTCCGGCACGACGATCGAGCCACGGACGGGCAGCGGGCCTGGCATGACGATTCCTCTTCGGTCGAACGGACGGGACCAACAGGCGGGTCGAACGGACAGGACGAACAACTTATCCGTGTAGATACCACCGGCGCGCGTCATTTATCACCGTAAACGCGGCTTGTGGTTGTCACGGTCCAGCACGTCGTGCACAGTGACCTCCGAAAACCCTATGACCTCCGGAAACCGCATGACCTCCGGAAACCGGTGGGTTCCGAATACGGGCGACATGGTGGGGCGGGAGCATGACCTCGATCGTCGGCGTGCACGGCATCGGCAAGTACCACTACTACGAGGACGCCGGCGGATCGGCGGACGGCGCCGCCGCGGCCGTGCGGGCCAAGTGGAACGCCTACCTGCACCAGGGGCTGGGCGGACGGGCGGGCGGCGCGGGCGACTACTTCACCGAGATCGCCTACTACGCCCATCACCTGCACAGCGGCCCGCCCCGGCCGGTGCGGCAGATGGCGACTCCGTCGAAGCTGGTCTTCGCCGACTGGGCCGCCCAGCTCGGCGGCCCGTTCCGGGACGCGGCGGGGGAGTCGCTGACCGGCATCGCGCACCTGCTCGCCGAGTGGCTGCTCGCGAGGCTGGGCCCCGCGGCGGTGCGCTTCGCGCAGGACTTCTGCCCGGAGGTGGCCACCTATCTCGGCGGCGGCGCCCCGCGCGTACGGGCCCGCGACACCGTGGCCGACGTCATCCGCCGGCGCCGCCCCCGAGCCGTCGTCGCGCACTCCCTCGGCAGCGTGGTCACGTACGAGGCGCTGTGGGCCCATCCCGACCTGTCCGTCGACCTGCTGGTCACGCTGGGCAGCCCCCTCGGCATGCGCCGCGTCGTGTTCGACCGGCTCGCCCCCGTGCCGGTCCGGGGCCGGGGAGCGCGCCCGCCGGGCGTGCGCCGCTGGATCAACATCGCCGACAAGGACGACATCGCCGCCATCCCGGCCGCGCTGGCGTCGTGCTTCGACGGCGTCGAGCGGGACGTCTCCTGCGACATCGACTGGCTCGACTTCCACACCGTGCGCAACTACCTGCGCTGCGGGGGTGCCAACGAGTATCTGAAGCCCTTCGTCGCCTGAGTCGCGCACACGCGTTATGATCGTACGACCATGAAGACTGTGCTTTTCGACTACGGCAACGTCGTCTCCCTGCCCCAGGCCCCCGAGGACGTCGCCCGCCTGGCCTCGTACGTCACGGGGGCCGAGGCCGGGTTCGAGGACCGCTACTGGGAGGTGCGGCTCGACTTCGACCGCGGCTCGCTCGACCCGGCCGCGTACTGGTCCCACGTGTACGGCAGGCCGATGGGCGGCGCGGGCCTGGACGAGGTCGTCGCCCTCGACGTGGCGAGCTGGTCGCGGCCCAACGAGGAGACGGTGGCGATCGTCGACGAGCTGGCCAAGGTCGGGGTGCCGATGGCGCTGCTGTCCAACATGCCGGTCTGCGTCGCCGAGGGCATCGACGCCCTGCCGTTCATGCGGCCGATCGGACCACGCTTCTACAGCGGCCGGATGGGCCTGGTGAAGCCCGAGGCGGAGATCTTCCACGAGACCGTGGCCTGGCTCGGGGTCGCTCCCGGCGACCTCGTCTTCGTGGACGACCGGCTGGAGAACGTCGCGGCGGCCGAGCGGGCCGGGCTCGCCGCCGTCCACTTCCGCGACGCCGCCGCCCTACGCGAGGACCTGAAGTCGCTTCTCGGCTGAGCGCGTGGCCCCCCGTGCCCGGGGCGGAGGGGGCGCACTAGACCCCCCGCGTCAGGTGCCCGAACTCGCCGGAGGGCGGGAGCCGAGCGGCGACGCCTCGTCCGGGCGTTCGGGGGCGGGCGGCGCGACCTCCTGCGCGGCGAGCACGTTCGTCCTGATCGTGACGAAGGCGATGACCGCCGCGACGACCATCATGACCGCGCAGACCAGCATCGAGGTGTGGTACCCCCGGGTGAACGCGGCGGGCGACTCGTAGGCGTCGCCCGTCAGCCCCACGAGCGGCGGCACGGCGGCGACGGCCAGCAGGCCGCCCGTCCTGGCCAGGGCGTTGTTGACCCCGCTCGCGACACCCGCGTACCGCTCCTCCGCCGTGGCGAGCACGGTCGCGGTGAGCGGGGCGACGGCGGCGGACAGCCCGAGCCCGAACACGCACGCCGCGGGCAGCACGTCGGCCAGGTAGGACGTGCCCGGGCCGATGCGGCTCATGAGCAGCAGCCCGGCCGCACACAGCAGGATGCCTCCCGTCATGGGGAGGCGCGGGCCGATCCTCCTCGCCAGCTCGCCGGCCCGGGACGACAGCAGCAGCATGAGGATCGTGACCGGGAGCATCGCCGACCCGGCCGCGATGGGAGACAGCCCGGCCGACACCTGGAGCTGGACGACCAGCAGGAAGAACACCAGCCCCATCGCCGCGTACATGACCAGCGTGACGACGTTGACCGCGGTGAACTCCCGCGAGGCGAAGACCCCCACGGGGACGAGCGACCGGGGGGAGCGCCGGATCTGCACCACCACGAAGCAGACGGACAGGATGATCCCGGCGGCCAGCGGCACCAGCCCGTCACCCGCCAGGATCAGGCCGTACGTCAGCCCGGCCAGCGCGGGCGCGGCGAGGACGGTCCCGAGCACGTCGAAGCGGCCGTGCGGCCCGGTGTCTCTGGTCTCGGGCACGTGCCGGGCGGCGACGCCGACCACGACGGCGGCGAGCGGCAGGTTGAGCAGGAACACCCACCGCCAGCCGGCCGCCTCGACCAGCCACCCGCCGAGCAGCGGGCCGACGGCGGCGGCCACGCCGCCCAGCCCCGACCAGGCGCCGACGGCGCGGGGCCGGTCGTCCGGCACATAGCTCGCCTGGATGATCGCGAGGCTGCCGGGGATCAGCAGGGCCGCCCCGATGCCCTGGAGGGCGCGGGCGAGCACGAGCACGGGGGCGTTCGGCGCGATCCCGCAGAGGGCGGAGGCCAGGGCGAACCACACCACCCCGACGACGAAGATCTTGCGCCGGCCGAGCCGGTCGCCCAGCGACCCGCCGAGCAGGATCAGCGCGGCCATCGTGAGCGTGTAGCCGTTCACGGTCCACTGGAGGCCGGACATCCCGGCGTCGAGGTCGCGGCCGAGGGCGGGGAGGGCCACGTTGACCACGGTGCCGTCGAGGGTCGCCAGGGACGACCCGAGGACCGTGGTGAGCAGCACCCAGCGGCCCGTCGCCGAGCGGAGTCGGATATGCCCGGATGTCATGCAGGCCATCATGCGCCATCCGGAGGCGTGGGCATGCCCCGGCATCGGGGGAATCGAACAGCGATTACACGATTACGATCGCTCACAGCGAACTGACGCAGAACAGGGAACAGGGACGGGCTCCTGTTAGTTGAGTCGGCATAACTCAACCCATTGGAGTGCTGATGTCCCAGGTCCTTCCCGTCCTCCCGCTCGACGACGAGGTAGTCCTGCCCGGCATGGTCGTTCCCTTCGACCTGTCGGACTCGGAGGTCCGCGCGGCCATCGACGCCGCCCGGGCCGGTGGAGAGAGCACGGTCCTGCTGGTGCCCCGCGTGGACGGCCGCTACGGCCCGGTGGGGGTGAGCGCCGTCGTGGAACAGGTCGGGCGGCTGCCGGGCGGCGAGCCCGCGGCCGTCGTGCGCGGCGTGCACCGCATGCGCGTCGGCACCGGCACCACCGGCCCCGGCGCGGCGCTGTGGGTCGAGGCGACGGTGCTGGAGCCGGTCGCCGCCGGGCCGAGAGCGGGAGAGCTGGCCAAGGAGTACAAGGCCCTGACCACCACGATCCTGCAGAAGCGGGGCGCGTGGCAGGTCGTCGACGCCGTCAACCAGATCACCGACCCTGCCGTCCTCGCCGACAGCTCGGGGTACGCCCCCTGGCTGACCATCCAGCAGAAGCTGCTGCTGCTGGAGATCGCCGACCCCGCGGAGCGTCTCGACAAGCTCGTCGGCTGGGCCCGCGACCACCTCGCCGAGATGGACGTCGCGGAGACCATCCGCAAGGACGTTCAGGAGGGCATGGAGAAGCAGCAGCGCGAGTTCCTGCTGCGCCAGCAGCTCGCCGCCGTACGCAAGGAACTGGGCGAGCTGAGCGGCGACCCCTCCGACGAGGAGGAGGACTACCGGGCCCGCATCGAGGCCGCCGACCTGCCCGAGAAGGTCAGGGAGGCGGCGCTCAAGGAGGTCGCCAAGCTGGAGCGGACCTCCGACCAGTCGCCCGAGACCGGCTGGATCCGCACCTGGCTCGACACGGTGCTGGACGTCCCGTGGAACGTCCACACGACCGACTCCTACGACATCGCGGGCGCCCGCGCGGTGCTCGACGCCGACCACACCGGCCTCGACGACGTGAAGGACCGCATCGTGGAGTACCTCGCGGTCCGCAAGCGCCGGGCCGACCAGGGACTCGGCGTGGTCGGCGGGCGCCGCAGCGGCGCCGTGCTCGCGCTGGCCGGCCCTCCCGGAGTCGGCAAGACATCGCTCGGCGAGTCGGTCGCCCGCGCCATGGGCCGGAAGTTCGTCCGGGTCGCCCTGGGCGGCGTGCGCGACGAGGCCGAGATCCGGGGCCACCGGCGCACGTACGTCGGGGCGCTGCCGGGCCGCATCGTCCGGGCGATCCGCGAGGCGGGCTCGATGAACCCCGTCGTGCTGCTCGACGAGATCGACAAGGTCGGCGCGGACTACCGGGGCGATCCCACGGCGGCGCTGCTGGAGGTGCTCGACCCGGCGCAGAACCACACCTTCCGCGACCACTATCTGGAGGTCGAGCTCGACCTCAGCGACGTGCTGTTCCTCGCGACGGCCAACGTCCTGGAGCAGGTGCCCGGCCCGCTGCTCGACCGGATGGAGCTCGTCACGCTGGACGGCTACACCGAGGACGAGAAGGTCGCCATCGCCCGCGACCACCTGCTGCCGCGCCAGCTGGAGAAGGCGGGCCTCACCCCGGCCGACGTGACGGTCGAGGAGGCGGCGCTGCGCCGCCTGGCGGGCGAGTACACCCGCGAGGCCGGCGTCCGCTCGCTGGAGCGGTCGATCGCCCGCGTCCTGCGCCGGGTGACGGCGAAGGTCGCCCTCGGCGAGACGGAGCTGCCGGTGACGGTCGCCCCCGGCGACCTGGTCGCCTACCTGGGCCGGCCGCGGCACGTGCCCGAGTCGTCCCTGCCGGAGGCCCGCCAGCGTACGGCGGTGCCGGGTGTGGCCACGGGCCTCGCGGTGACCGGCGCGGGCGGCGACGTCCTCTACGTGGAGGCGTCGCTGGCCGACCCGGAGACCGGGGCGACCGGCGTCACGCTCACCGGGCAGCTCGGCGACGTGATGAAGGAGTCGGCGCAGATCGCGCTGTCCTTCCTGCGGTCGCGCGGCGCGGAGCTGGAGCTGCCGGTCGGGTCGCTCCGGGACCGGTCGGTGCACATCCACGTGCCCGCGGGCGCGGTCCCGAAGGACGGCCCGTCGGCGGGCGTCACGATGACCACGGCCCTGGCCTCCCTGCTGTCGGGCCGCCCGGTCCGCGGCGACGTGGCGATGACCGGCGAGGTGTCCCTGACCGGCCGGGTGCTGCCGATCGGCGGGGTCAAGCAGAAGTTGCTGGCCGCCCACCGGGCCGGGGTCACCACCGTGCTCATCCCCGCGCGCAACGAGCCCGACCTGGACGACGTGCCGGCCGAGGTGCTGGCCGACCTCACCGTCCACGCGGTGAGCGACGTCCGCGAGGTCCTCGACCTGGCCCTGACCCCCGCGACGGTCACGCGGCAGGCCGTCGCCTAACCGGCATAAATGGACGAATCATCCGGTCGCTTGACCGGATGATTCGTTCGTGCTGTCATGGCCCCATGTTGTACGGCACACCGGCGCTGGAGGCCGAGGACGAGAAGGTGCTCGCCGAGATCGAGGAGATGCGGCGCGACCTGAAGTACCGGCTGGCCGAGGCGCACCGGTGGGACGGCCTGCTGCGGAGGCAGTTGCAGGCGCGGGCGATCCAGGGGTCGAACTCCATCGAGGGCTACCACGCCAGCGTCGAGGACATCGAGTCGATCATGTCGGGGGAGGACCCCCTGGAGACGTCGGCGGCCGTCGCCCGCGAGATCTCGGGGTACCAGCAGGCGCTCACCTACATCGGCACCCTCTCGCGGGCGTGGGCCTTCCGCTACGACGCCGGCCTGCTGCACGCGCTGAACTTCATGATGATCGGCCACCACATGAACAAGACCCCGGGCACGGTCCGGCCCGGCGGAATCTACGTGCGGAACTCGGCCACCGGCGAGGTGGTCTACGAGGGCCCGGACCACGAGCAGGTGCCCGGCCTGCTCGCGGAGCTGGTCGAGTGGCTCAACGAGGGCGATCTCGACGCCGCCGGCTACGTGCGCGCCGCGATGGCCCACCTCAACCTCGTCAAGATCCACCCGTGGCGGGACGGCAACGGGCGCGGGTCGCGGGCGCTGCAGACGCTCGTGCTCGGCCGCGACCAGATCACCACGCCGGAGTTCGCCTCGATCGAGGAGTGGCTGGGCGAGGGCCGCACCACCTACGAGTACTACGACGTACTCGGCCTGGTCGGGCGCAGCCGGTGGAGCCCGCATGGGGACACCCTTCCGTGGGTGAGATTCGTCCTGCGCTGCCACCACATGCAGGCCCAGCGGGTGGGGCGCCGGCTCGCGGAGGCCGGCGAGGTGTGGATGCTGCTGGAGGAGTGGACCGGGAAGCAGGGCCTGAACCCGCGCACGGTCTCGGCGCTCTACCAGGTGTTCGTCTCCCGGCGGCTGCGCCGCGGCATGTACCAGGCCGACGAGGGGCTGAGCCAGGGCCAGGCCGCCCGCGACCTGCGCGAGCTGACAGCCACCGGATGGCTCCAGCCGTACGGCGAGACGAAGGGCCGCTTCTACGCCCCGGGGCCGAGGATGACGGAGATCAAGGCCGCGTTCGCCGAGCGGGTCACGCCGCTGCGCGACCCCTACCGCACACTGGAGCGCTGAGCGGACGCCATCGGGAACTCGCGCCTACCGCACCGGTGGCGGAGCGAGTAACTTTCGGTCATGCACCCTGGGGCGATCGCGGCGGTGACGCCGGACAAGCCGGCGGTGATCATGGCGGGCTCCGGCCGTGTGATCACCTACCGGGAGCTCGACGAGGAGTCCAACCGTCTCGCGCACCTGCTGCGGGCCGCCGGCCTGCGTCCCGGCGACCACGTCGCCTTCATGCTGGAGAACCACCCGCTCTTTCTGGTGATCGCGTGGGCCGCGCACCGCTCCGGGCTGTACTACACGGCGATCAACTCCCACCTCCAGGCGGACGAACTGTCGTACATCGTCGACAACTGCGGGGCGCGGGTCTTCATCTCCTCGGCGCGGCTCGCCGAGGTCGCGAGCGCAGTCACCGAGGCCACGCCCCGCGTCGAGACGCGGCTCATGCTCGACGGCGTCGCCCCGGGCTTCGCGTCGTACGAGGAGGCCGTGGCCGGGCAGCCCGCGACGCCGGTCGAGGACGAGTGCCAGGGCATCGACATGCTCTACTCCTCCGGCACCACCGGCCGGCCCAAGGGGGTGAAGCCGCCGCTCAGCCTGGCGCCGCTGGACGCTCCCGGGGTCCTGTTCCGGCTGATCGGGCACATGTTCGCGCCGACGGCGGACAGTGTGTACCTCTCGCCCGCGCCGCTCTACCACGCCGCCCCGCTGCGCTACTGCCTGACCTTCCTGCGCCTCGGCGCGACCGTCGTCGTGATGGAGCGGTTCGACCCGGAGGAGGCGCTGGCGCTCGTCGAGCGGCACCGGGTCACCCACGCCCAGTGGGTGCCCACGATGTTCGTCAAGATGCTCAAGCTGCCGCGGGAGACGCGCGAGCGCTATGACCTGTCGTCGCTGCGCTGCGCCGTCCACTCCGCCGCGCCCTGCCCCGTCGAGGTCAAGGAACGGATGATGGAGTGGTGGGGCCCGATCATCCACGAGTACTACGCGGGGACGGAGAGCAACTGCTTCCTTTACGCCTCGCCGGAGGACTGGCTCACGCACCGGGGCACGGTCGGCCGCCCGCTGCTCGGGATCCCCCACGTCTGCGACGAGGACGGCGGCGAACTGCCGGCGGGTGAGCACGGCATCGTCTACTTCTCCGAGGGGCCGCGGTTCGAGTACCACGACGACCCGGAGAAGACCGCGTCGGCGCGGGACCCCCGAGGCCGCGGCTGGACCACGCTGGGAGACATCGGATACGTGGACGAGGACGGGTTCCTCTACCTCACCGACCGGCGCTCGTACATGATCATCTCTGGCGGTGTGAACATCTATCCGCAGGAGGCGGAGAACGTGCTGGCGGTGCACCCCAAGGTGGCCGACGTGGCCGTCTTCGGGGTGCCGGACCCGGAGATGGGCGAGCAGGTCAAGGCCGTCGTGCAGCCGCTCGACCCGGCGGAGGCCGGTCCCGCTCTGGAGGCGGAGCTCATCGCCTACTGCCGGGAGCGCCTGGCGCACTACAAGTGCCCGAAGTCGGTCGACTTCCGCGACGAACTGCCCCGCCACGCCAGCGGCAAGCTGTACAAGCGGCTGCTCAGGGACGAATACCGGCAGCGTACGGCCTGAGCCGTGAGCATCGGGCGGCCTCGCATAAAGTACGCGTAGGGCGCTTGGGGGACCCTGTAGCTGATCGCTTAGCGTGACCTTATCGCCGATGCGCCATCGTATTACCTGTACCGGCGGAGAGCCGGGATAACCGGCGGATCCATTGAGGGGGATGGCGATGAGCTCACCTGAGCACGGTCCCGGCAACGAGAACACCGATGTGCTCCCCGGCCACGGCTGGAGCCAGTTCGGCAGCACTCCGCCGCAGCACGGGCAGTACACCGGGGCCTACCAGTCGTACGGCTCGTACGGCGGCGGTCCTTATGACACGGCGCAGTTCCCGGCGCCTCCGGTGCGGAAGGGCACGTTGACCGCTCGCCAGAAGGCGGGCGCGGGTCTCGCTCTCGTGGCCGTGGCGCTGGGCGGCGGGGTCACCGGGGCCCTCGTCGCCAACAGTGTGAACGGCGACCGGCCGGTGATCGCGAGCCCGGTGGTCAGGGGGGTCTCCAACGCTTCCGGCAACACCATCGCGGCGGTGGCCAAGGCGATCATGCCCTCGGTCGTGTCGATCGAGGTGAAGACCAACGCGGGCGGGGGAGAGGGTTCCGGCGTCATCCTGTCCGCCGACGGCCTGATCCTGACCAACAACCACGTGGTGACGGCCGGCGGCGCGGGCGGCGGCACGGTGAGGGTCAAGTTCAGCGACGGCAAGACGGCGGACGCCGTCGTCAAGGGCACCGACCCCACCACCGACCTCGCGGTCATCCAGGCGCAGGGCGTCTCCGGGCTCACCCCCGCCTCGCTCGGCGACAGCGACAAGCTCCAGGTCGGCGACGCGGTGCTCGCGATCGGCAGCCCGCTCGGCCTGGAGGGTTCGGTCACCTCCGGCATCGTGAGCGCGCTCGACCGCACCCTGACCGAGAGCCCGGAGGAGCAGCAGCAGCCGCAGCTCCCCTGGGGAATGGGACAGCAGGAACCGCAGCAGCAGAGCCAGGGCACCACGATCGGCGGCATGATCCAGACGGACGCCGCCATCAACCCCGGCAACTCGGGCGGCGCGCTGGTCAACGCGGCCGGCGAGGTCGTCGGCGTCAACACCGCGATCGCCACCTCGGGCTCCAGCTCCGGCAACATCGGCGTCGGCTTCGCGATCCCCATCAACACCGCGAAGCTGGTCTCCGAGCAGCTGATCAAGACGGGCAAGGCGACCCACGCGTACTTCGGTGTGAGCGTGGCCGACTCGGTCGGCGGCGCGCCCGGCGCGGTGGTCAGCTCGATCACGGCGGGCAGCCCCGCGGAGAAGGCCGGCCTCAAGGAGGGCGACCTGATCACCAAGATCAACGACAAGATGGTGGACAGCGCGGAGGCGCTCGTCGGCGTCATCCGCAGCTCCCGCCCCGGCGACAAGGTGACCGTCACCTTCACCCGCGACGGCAAGGAGAACACCATCACCACCGCGCTCGCCGAGCAGGCGCCGACGAACTGACGGCGTCCACGATCGTCGCCGGCGGGCCTCCGGGGGGACGGCCCGCCGGCGATCGGCGTTCAGGCGTGGCGCCGGGTCAGCGCCTCCGACTCCCACAGGTCGCGGTAGTAGCCGGGCACGCCGACGAGGTCGGCGTGGGAGCCGCGCTGGGTGACCCGGCCGCCCTCCAGCACCACGATCTCGTCGACCTGCTCCAGGCCGCGCAGCCGGTGGGTGACCAGCAGCGTGGTGCAGCCCCGGGTGGCGTCCAGCAGGTCGGCCGTCAGCAGGTCGGCCGTCTCCTCGTCCAGCGCCTCGGCCGGTTCGTCCAGCAGCAGCACGGGCGGGTCGTACAGCAGGGCCCGGGCCAGCGCCAGCCGCTGAAGCTGGCCGCCGGAGACCGTGCGGCCGTCCTCGCCGAGCACCGTGTCCCACCCGGTGCGCCCCGCCCACGCGTCCAGGCGGGCCCGCCGTACGGCCGCCTCGATCTCGCCGGTGGAGGCGCGCGGCCCGGCGAGGCGCAGGTTGTCCAGGAACGAGGCCTGGAACACGTACGGGTCCTGGGTGAGGCCGGTGACGCGGGCCCGCACGTCGTCGGACGACAGGCGGCGCACGTCCGTCCCGTTGAGGCGGATCGTCCCCGACTCGATCTCCACCGTGCGCATCAGCGCGGACAGCAGCGTGCTCTTCCCGGCGCCGCTCGGCCCGACCACCGCGACCCGGCGGCCCGGCGTCAACGTCAGGTTCACACCGTTCAGCGCGGGCTCGCGCCCGCCGTGCCGCACCACCAGGTCCTCCACCTCGACCGTCAGCGGCGGCTCCGGGGGCGGCGCCGGCTCGTCCGGCTCGCGGACCGCCGGGGGCGTGGCGGCCGTCTCCCGCAGTCTGCGCAGCGCCGCGAGCACCGCGGCGAACCGCTCGCCCGCCGCGCCCAGCGCGAGCGCGGGCTCGAAGGCCACCAGCGAGGTCAGGGCGAGCACGGCCGTCGCGACCCGGTCCAGCCCGGCGCCCTGGGCCACCCAGACCACCGCCGCGACCGTCAGCCCCTGGGCCAGCACGCCGATCCCGAGCGCCGCCGCGTTGATCCGGGCCTGGCCCCGTTCCAGGCGGGTGAGCCGGCTGTCGGCGTCCATCGCGGCCGACAGGGCCTCGTCCCGCGCGCCGTACGCCGCGAGGTCGGCCGCGCCGTGCACCAGGTCGGCCACCCGGGCGGCGAGGTCGGCGCGGGCCGGGGCGATCCGCGCCGACCAGCGCCGGGCGGCGGCGGCAGTGCCGGCCGGCAGGGCCAATCCGGCGGCGAGCAGGCCGGCGGCGAGCACCGGCGCGGCGACCGGCAGCAGGAAGCCCGCGATCACGACGGCGGTGAGCCCGGTGACCAGGGCCGCGACGGCCGGGAGCAGGCACCGCACGAGCAGGTCCTGCACGGCGTCGGTGTCGTCCACCATGCGGCTGAGCAGGTCGGCGCCGCGCTGCGGCAGCGGCCCGGCGGGGATCAGCGCCCGGTAGAGACGTTCGCGGGTGCCCGCCTGGGCCCGCAGTGCGACGTCGTGCCCGGCCAGCCGCTCGCCGTAGCGGAAGATCCCCCGGGTGGTGGCGAACGCCCGCACCGCCACGATGGCGACCGACAGCGCCGCCAGCGGCGGCTGCTCGGCCGCCCTGGTGATCAGCCAGGCGGCCGACGCGATGAGCGCCACCCCCGCGAGGTCGGCGGCCGACCCGGCCAGCGCGGCGAGCACCAGCCGCCGCCGCGTCCCGGCGACGGCGACCACGGACAGCGGTGAGGGGCCTGTTGCCTTCGTGCGGCTCATCCCGCCTCCTCGCCCTCGCCTCGATCCACCGGTCCTCGCACGTCCCCTGGGCCGCCGGTTCCGTGCCCGGCCCGGTCGCGCCCCGCACGCGGGCGGGCGAGAGCGGCCTCACCGAGCGGGCCGTTCTCCCGCCCGTCGTACGCGGGCTGGCCCGCGGGGGTGACGAGGGCGCCGCCGTCGAGGCGGACGACCCGGTCGGCAAGCTCGATCATCGCGGGGCGGTGCGCGACGATGATCGCCGTACGGTCCCGCGCCAGCCCTCGCGTGGCCGCCACGACGGCCGCCTCGCTCCTGCCGTCGAGCCGGGCCGTGGGCTCGTCCAGCAGCAGCACCTCGGTCCCGGCGCGGCAGAAGGCCCGGGCCAGCGCGACCCGCTGGCGCTGGCCCGCCGACAGGTTCGCCCCCCGCTCGCCGAGCGGGGTGTCGTACCCCTGGGGCAGGGCCTCGGCGAACTCCGCCACCTGGGCCGCCTCGGCGGCGGCCCGGATCTCCCCGGCCGTGGCGGCCGAGCCGAGCGCGATGTTGCGGGCCACCGACGTCGCGAACAGGTGCGGGCGCTGCGGCACGAACGCGAGCCGCCGCCGCCACTCGCCGAGGTCGAGGCTCGCGAGGTCCTCCCCGCCGACCAGCACCCGCCCCTCGTCTGGGGTCAGGAAGCCGAGCAGCAGGTGCAGCAGCGTGCTCTTCCCCGCACCGCTCGGGCCCGCGATCGCCACCCGCTCGCCCGGCTCGACCACCAGCGTGACCCGGTCGAGCGCCGCCTCGGCCCGTCCCGGATAGCGCACGGTGACGTTCTCCAGGCGGATCTCCGGGGGCTCGGGCCCGCCGGGCGGAGCGGCGCCCCTCGCCCGCGTCGTCCCGGCGGACGCGGCGCGTTTCGTACGCTTCCGCTGCGGCGCGGTGTGTTCCGCCGGCGCCGGGGGTGTCCCGGCAGGCGCGTCCTCCCGTACGGCTTCGTGACCGGTTCCGGGGCCGGTTTCGCGGCCGGTTTCGTCGGTCGCGCCGGTCGTCGCGGGGGGCGTGATGACGGCGAACGCCTCGTCGGCGGCGGCGACGCCCTCCATCGCGGCGTGGAACCGGGTGCCCATCGCTCGCAGCGGCAGGTACGCCTCCGGCGCCAGCAGCAGCACGAGCAGCGCCGTGTGCAGGTCGAGCGAGCCCGACAGCAGTCGCAGGCCCACGGGCACCGCCACCAGGGCGAGCGACAGCGAGGCCACGAGTTCGAGCACCAGCGACGACAGGAAGGCCACCCGCAGCGTGCGCATGGTCGCGGCGCGGTGCGCCTCGGCCACCTCGCGGATCACCGACGCCTGGTAGCGGGCCCGGCCGAAGGCCCGCAGTGTCGGCAGGCCGCGCACCACGTCGAGGAAGTGTCCGCCGAGGCGGGCCAGGGCGCGCCACTGGCGTTCGGTCACCGCTCTGGTGGTCCAGCCGACGAGCGCCCCGAAGACCGGGATCAGCGGCAGCGTGAGCACCACGATCACCGCCGTGGCGAGATCGGCGGCGAACAGCCGCACCACGACCGCGAACGGCACGACCCCGGCCACGGCGGCCGACGGGAGATAGCCCGTCAGGTACGGATCGAGCGCGTCGAGCCCCCGCCCCGCGAGCGTCACCACCTCACCCGACCGGTACGACGGCCCGAGATCGTCGACGCGCCCCAGCAGCAGCCGCCGCAGGGCCGACTTCAGCGCGGTGGCCGCCCGCCCCGCGAGAACCCCCTGTGCCCAGCCGAACAGCCCGCGCGCCGCGACCACCAGCGCCAGGGGGAACAGCGCGGCGACGGCGAAGCGGCCCGACAGCACCCCGGCGAGCAGTTCCGCCTGCACGAGCACGAGCAGACCGGCCGCCACCGCCGCCGCCAGGCAGCAGGCGAGGTGGCGGCGGACGCTCCGCTCGGCGCGGGCCAGTCGCAGGAGATCCTTGTGCAACGGTCACCCATCCAGAAGAACGTCGGCCTAGAAGAACGTCGGCCCTAGAAGAACGTCGGCAGGGCGCCCTTTGAGAAGGTGCGCCACACCCATACTTGCGCGCCCACGAGGAACGGGACGAACGGCACCACCATGACACCCAGCACGGTCAGTGTCTGATCCGGGGCGGCGTCGCCGAGCATCCGCCCGGCCGCCCCCGCCACGACCAGCACGGCGGGGAGCGCGGCGGCGCAGGCCGACAGCAGCAGCGCACCGCCCCGGGCGCCGTCGAGCCGCCAGGCCGCGAACGTCCGCCCGTGCCAGGCGAGCAGCGCCAGCAGCGCGACGCCTCCCGCCAGGCCGAGCGGGTCGAGGGGCGAGTCGGGCAGGCCGCGTGCGACGGCGGTCAGTGCCGCGCCCCAGCCGAGGGCCAGCCCGGCGGAACCCGCGCACACCGCGCCGTCCCACACCAGCCGCCAGCGCGCGCCGTCGGCCCTGCGCCGGAACCACAGCCCGGCGTCACGCACGATCCAGGCCAGCAGCACGACGACGACCAGAGGATAGAGGCCACTCAGGACCGTGCCCTCCAGCGCCGGGAACGCGCCGAACAGCACTCCGGCGAGCGCGAGCAGCCACACCTCGTTGGCGAGCACGAACGGGGCCATCGCGCCGACGAGACGGTCCCGCGCGGCGGGGGAGCGCCCGAGAACGGGCAGCAGCACCCCGAGGCCGATGTCGAAGCCCTCCAGGGCGAAGTAACCGGCCAGCAGGACGGCGAACGTCGTGAACCAGACAATCTCCATGTGCGGGGTCCTCAGAACGAGTGGGCGGGGGTGGGAGCGGGGTCGGCGGACTGGTCGGGCGCGCCGAGGGCGACCTCCCCGGGGCCCCGCCGTACGGCGCGGATGATCAGGGTCCAGTCCACGACGGCGAGCAGCCCGAGCACGCCGGCGAACGCGGCGAAGGAGGCCGTGATCGCCGCCGGGGTCAGTCCCGGGGTGAGGGCGTCGGCCACGGTGAGCTTGCCGTACACCAGCCAGGGCTGGCGGCCCACCTCGCGGGTGAGCCAGCCGGCGATCACCAGGACGAACGGGGCCGGGGCGATGACCATCAGCACCGGGTGCGTCCAGCGCCAGCGGGCCAGCAGGTCGCGGAACAGCAGCGGCACCAGGCACCACACGACCAGCAGGACCAGCTGGCCGAGGCCCATCATCAGGGCGATCCCCAGCCCCGGGACCACGCCCTTGAACTTGTCAGGCTGGATGGAGGACACCTTGTCGAACTGGGTGTAGCCGAACCAGACCGTGACGGACGACCCGACGAACGCGGCGAGCATGCCGATGCGCAGCGAGCGTGTGAAGAACTCCCGCTCGGCGGTGCGCCGGAACAGGTGATAGGCGCTGGCGCCCGCGACGACGGACCCGCCGGCCCACACTCCCGCGCCCAGCACGTGGGGGAGGGCGGCGACGAGGCTGGGATTGGTGAACAGCGCGCCGAAGTCGCGCAGCACCAGTCGCCCGCCCTCCTCCACCGCGGCCGCCGGGTGCTGCAGGAACGAGTTGGCGACCATGATGAACAGGGCCGAGGCGTACGCCGTCAGGGTCACCAGCCAGATGCAGGCCACGTGGAGCCCGCGCGGCAGGCGGTGCCACCCGAAGATCCACAACCCCAGGAACGTGGACTCCAGGAAGAAGGCGAGCAGCGTCTCCAGGGCGAGTGGCGTGCCGAACACGTCGCCCGCGTAGGACGTCAGCCCGCTCCAGTTCAGGCCGAACTGGAACTCCATCACCAGGCCCGTGAAGATGCCGAGCGCGTAGTTGATCACATAGATCTGTCCCCAGAAGCGGGTCATCCGCTCGTACAGGGGGTTTCCGCTGATGACGAGGCGGGTGTGCATGATCGCCACCAGGGGGGCCAGCCCGAGTGTCAGCACGACGAACAGGAAATGGAGATTTCCCGTCACGGCGAACTGCAGCCGGGCGAGGTCGACGACATCCATGATTCTCCCAGGGGGGAAGCGTAGGCAGCCTACATATAGACAGCCTACATATAGACTGAGGGCGTGACGAACCTGGATAGGCTGCGATCGTGAACGCCGACGCGCTCCGGGGCCACATGGACGCCCTGCTGCTCTCCGTGCTGGAGCGCGAGCCGCTGCACGGCTACGCGATCATCGAGGCGCTGCGCGAGCGCAGCGGCGGCGCGCTCGACGTGCCCACCGGGACGGTCTATCCCGCGCTGCGGCGCCTGGAGCGGGCCGGGCTGCTCGCCGGGGAGTGGGCCGCCGACGGCGGGCGCAGGCGGCGGACCTACCGGCTCACCGACCTGGGGCGCAGAGCGCTCGCGGGGGAACGGTCGGCCTGGCGGTCGTTCACCAGCGCGATAGGAAGCGTTCTCGATCCCCTCCGCTAGGCCTCGTCTTCCCGGGCGTCTCCCCGGGCGCGGTGACCGCCGTGGTGCAGCGCAGGCAGCGGGCCGCGCTGAACAGCGCGGATCCGGCGAGCAGATAACTGAGGGCGGACACGGCCACCCCGGGCGGGTAGGTCGTGAACCCCACCGGGCCCCGGGCGGCCGCCGCCAGCGTCAGGCCCATCGCCGCGACCAGCGGCGTCTGCACCCAGACGAACAGTCCCAGCCGCCGGGTGACCAGCGCGGGGCGGCGGATCCGCCGCAGGCCGCGGCCGAGCGCGAGCAGCGTGAGCCCGCCCACGACTCCCACGCCGAGCTGCAGCAGGTCGACCGCCTTGGCCAGGAACCCGAACCAGTTGGGCTTGACCTGCTCGATCCGCGCGGCCTCGGGGAAGACGCGCCAGATCACCGCCCACAGGAACGCGGTCAGCGGCACGCTCAGGAACAGCAGCGCCGCAGTGCGCCTGCCCTGGCTCACCGCGAGCTCCCGCTGGAAACCGGGCGCGATCTCGTCCACCGTGCCGAAGTCGGCGATCGCCCGCCGCTCGGCCTCGGCCCGGGGCAGGCCCTCGGCCTCGTAGGCCTCGGCGGCGTCCAGCAGGCCGTCGCGCGCCTCGGCCAGCAGGTCGCGCCGCGCGCCGTACGGCCCGCGCAGCGCACACCGCAGCGCCGCGACGTACTCGTCGATCACACCTGCCCCCGCCATGGACTCCCTCCCCGGCCAGGGCCAGCGTACGGTCCGGGCGGCCGGGGCGCATCAGGGCGATCCCTGACCCCGCCGATCCGCCGGCCGTCCTGGGCGAAGGTCCCTGACCGCGGGGACCTGCGCCACCCCCGTGCGAGCCGTACGGCACTGCCGCCGGCCCGCCGCGCCACGATCTCCTTGAGATGTGGCAACAACCGGGAAAGAAGAGCACCTGATTGAGCAAAACGGCGGAACGGCACCACTCCGGTCCACCGATACCCTGTCCTCAGACCGGGCCGCGTTCCAAAACATGGCCTGTTCCCCGTGGGGCGCGAGGGGCAGAGGGGCTTTGTGGGTACGAGGATGCTCGTGGACCCCTGTCTTCTGACTGTTTCGCCGCGGCAACGTGCCGTTAACCCCGGTGGGCGAGACTGAGAGCGGAGAGCGAGGCGGGACGTGAACCAGCCGAAGATCGTGGTGGGAATCAACGGGTCGATGGCGTCGCAGGCCGCACTTCGGTGGGCCGCCGCCGAGGGTTCGCTGCGCGGCGCGGTGGTGGAGGCGGTGTACGCCTGGGAGTGGACGGGCGGGCTGCACGCGCACTACGCGCCGATCGCGGGCCGCACCTCCCGGGAGGAGGAACGCCGGGCCGCCCTGGACATCGCCGGGCAGGCGGTCGCCGAGCTTGGCGAGCGCCACGTCGAGCCCGTCGTCGTGGAGGGCCCCCCGGCACAGGTCCTGCTCCGCGCGACGGACGGCGCCGACCTGCTGGTGCTGGGCGCCCACGAGGCCGAGTCCGAGCCCTACCCCGTGCTCAACCCCGTCGTCTCCGCCTGTCTGCTGCGGGCCAGGTGCCCGGTCGTCGTCGTGCTGCCCGGCATGGAGCACGACCGTCGTCCCGGGATGCTCGCCGGCAGCCGCTCCTGAGCTGCTCCTGATCCGGCCGGGGCCGGACGTCCTCCCCGTTTCGGGACTTTCCGCCCTGCCCGGCCGTACGGCTCCGGGGCAGCCTGGGGACATGGATGCTGACAGGCAGCAGGGGACCAGCCAGGAGACCGGCCGTCGGATCGGCCGGGAAACCAGCCAGGAGACCGGCGAGGAGATCGGCCGGGGGATCGTCGTCGGATACGACGGCTCCGACTACGCCATGCAGGCGCTCGACTGGGCGATGGACGAGGCCGAGTTCCGCCGGGCTCCCATCACCGTGTGCCACGCCTGGCAGTCGCCGTACGCCCAGGGCGACGAGGAGGCGCGCAAGTCGCTGCACCACGCGGCCGAGCACGTGCTGTGGCACGGCGCCGAGTGCGCGCGCCAGTGCACGAGCGGCGTCCGCGTGCGGGAGGACCTGTTCGAGGGCCCGGCCACCGAGCGGCTCGTCGAGCTGTCGGATGCCGCCGGTCTCGTCGTGGTGGGGTCGCGGGGCCTGAGCGGACCGGCCCGCCGTGTGATGGGATCGGTCGCCGGGCACGTCGCCACGCACGCGCGCTGTCCCGTGATCGTGGTGCGTGGCGTGGGATCGCTGCCGCATCCGCGCCATCCCGGCCCGATCGTCGCGGGCGTCGGGGGCGGCGACGACCACGTCCTCGCCTTCGCCTACCGTGAGGCCGCCCTGCGCGGACTGTCGGTGATCGCGGTGCACGCCATGCGCCACCCGGCCGCCGCCTGGAGCGCGGGCATGGCGCCCATGGTGATGGCCGACGTCCCCGGACGGGAGGCGGTCGAGCTGCTGGAAGCCGCCGTACGGCCCTGGCGGGAGCGGTACCCGCACGTGGAGACGGTGCTCCAGCCCGTCGGAGGCCCGGTGCTCGACGTGCTGGCCGACACCTCTTCCGGCGCGACGATGCTGGTCGTCGGCGCGACCCGGGAGAAGAGCGTGCTCGCGAGGCTCGGGTCGGTCACCCGGCCGCTGATCGACGCCGTCACCTGTCCGGTGGCGGTCGTCCATCCCTGACCCGCCCGCCACCGCGCGCCCCTCGACCCGCCCGAACCGGTGCGGCCGGGCCTGTCCGGTGGACCGATCCCGCGCCGGCCGCACCGCGCGACTACAGCACCGCGCGACGGCGGCACGCGCACTGCCGTGCCGTACACAGCTCGTCAAATAAGGCCAAGGTTTTCCCAAAGCCACCGCTTGGTCCTGGTGTTGCGGAGGCGTGCCCCTAAGGTCCGGGGCATGCGTGCTCTCCGCCGAGTCAGCCCCGCTGACCACCCCGGTGGTCGTGGCCTTCGCCGCCGTATCGGCGGCCGGGCCGCCGCCGTGCTCGCCGCGGCCGGCCTGCTGCCCGCCCTCGCCATGGCCGTCACGACGCTGCCCGGCTCGGCCGAGACGGGCACCGTCGTGACGGCCGGGGATCGCTGCACGGTGCCGCCGGACCGGCGGATCGCCGAGGTGCAGGGCAGCGGGACCGCTTCTCCGCTCACCGGGCAGACGGTCCGGGTCGAAGGCGTGGTGACCGGAGACTTCCAGCGGACCGACCAGCTCGGCGGGTTCTACTTCCAGGACCCGGCGCTCGACGCCGACCCCGCCACCTCCGACGGCCTGTTCGCGCTCGCCCGGGAATCCGTCACGGACGTCAGGGCCGGTGACCGGGTGCTCGTCACCGGCCGGGTGGCCGAGTTCGACGGGCTGACCGAGCTCTCCCCGGTCACCGCCGTCGACGTCTGCGGCGCCGGGACCGTCAGGCCCGCCCGCGTCGTCCTGCCGAGGGCCGCGGGCGCCACCTACGAGCCGCTGGAGAACATGCTCGTGACGTTCCCCGGCCCACTGACCCTCACCGACCACTACAACCTCGGCCGGTATGGCGAGGTTACCGTCGCGGCCGGAGGCCGGCTCTTCCAGCCGACCGACCGCGAGGGCGTCGACCCGGCGCTCGACGCGCGCCGGTCGCTGCTCGTCGACGACGGCTCCACCGTGCGGAACCCCGCCACCATCCCGTACGCCGGTTCCCCAGCGGTTCCCCGCCTGGGCGACACCGCGCCCGGGATCACCGGAGTCCTCACCTACGGCTTCGACGCGTACCGCCTGGAGCCCACCCAGGAGATCCGCTTCGCCCGCACCAATCCCCGGCTGAGCGCCCCCCTGCCGGTCGGCGGCACCGTGCGGGTGGCGAGCCTGAACACGCTCAACTGGTTCACCACGCTCGGCTCCCGCGGCGCGAACACTGCCGTGGAGCAGCAGCGCCAGCTCGCGAAGATCGTCGCCACGCTGCAGGGCCTCGACGCCGACGTCGTGGGCCTGATGGAGGTCGAGAACAACGGCCAGACCGCGCTCCAGGCCCTCGTGGACGCGCTCAACGCCAAGGCCGGCGCGGGAACCTACCAGGCGCTGGTCCACCCTCATCCGGGCGGCGACGCCATCCGCGTGGCGGCGATCTACAAGCCGGCCAGGGTCACCCCGGTCGGCGCCGCCCGGTCGTCCACCGACCCCGTCTTCCGCCGTCCGCCGCTCATCCAGGAGTTCCGCCGGGCCGGTGGCGGTCAGCCGTTCACCCTGGTCGTGAACCACTTCAAGTCGAAGGGCTGCGACGCGGACGCGCCCGCGCCGGACCGGGAGCACGGCCAGGGCTGCTACAACGACGAGCGGGTGCGGCAGGCCAGGGCCGTGCTCGGGCTGATCGAGAGCATGGACCTGCCCGACCCGCTGGTGATCGGCGACCTCAACGCGTACGGCGAGGAGGACCCGATCCACACGCTGGAGCAGGGCGGGCTGACCAGCCTCACCAAGCGGTTCGTCCCGGAGCCCCTGCGCTACAGCTTCCTGTTCGGCGGGCTGTCGGGCGAGCTCGACCACGCCCTCGCCGGCCGACGGCTGGCGAGCCGGGTCACCGGGGCGACGATCTGGCACGTCAACTCCGACGAGCTCCGCATCCTCGACTACACCACCGAGTTCAACCCGCCGGGGCTGTACCGGCCCGACGCGTTCCGCTCCTCCGACCACGACCCGCTGCTCGTCGGGCTGAACCTGCCCGGCGGCAGGGGCTGAGGCTCACGCGTTGGGATCGACCAGGTCCCGCTTGGTCTCCGGCGGCTCGCCCGGCTTACCACCGACCCTCGGATAGCGCAGGTCGAAGGCGGGCCGCTCGGAGCGGATCGGCGGGATCGACACGAAGTTGTGCCGCGGGGGCGGGCAGGAGGTGGCCCACTCCAGCGAGTTGGCGTGCCCCCACGGGTCGTTCACCGTCACCCTCTCCCCGTGCCGCCAGGTCCACCAGAGGTTGTAGATGAACGGCAGGGTGGACAGCCCGAGCAGGAACGATCCCACGCTCGACAACTGGTGCATCCAGGTGAAGCCGTCGTTGGGCGAGTAGTCGCCGTACCGTCGCGGCATGCCCTGCGCGCCGAGCCAGTGCTGGATGAGGAACGTCATGTGGAACCCCACGAACAGCATCCAGAAGTGGATCTTCCCGAGGCGTTCGTTCAGCATCCGGCCGGTGAACTTGGGCCACCAGAAGTAGAAGCCCGCGAACATCGCGAACACCACGGTGCCGAAGACCACGTAGTGGAAGTGGGCGACCACGAAATAGGTGTCGGTCACGTGGAAGTCCAGCGGCGGCGACGCGAGGATCACCCCGGTCAGCCCGCCGAGCAGGAACGTGACGAGGAAGCCCACCGCCCACAGCATGGGTGTCTCGAACGTGAGATGGCCCCGCCACATCGTGCCGGTCCAGTTGAAGAACTTCACCCCGGTCGGCACCGCGATGAGGAACGACATCAGCGAGAAGAACGGCAGCAGCACGCGCCCGGTGGCGAACATGTGGTGGGCCCACACGGTCACCGACAGCGCGGTGATCGCGATCGTCGCGCCGACCAGGCCGATGTACCCGAAGATCGGCTTGCGGCTGAAGACGGGGATGACCTCGGTGATGATGCCGAAGAACGGCAGCGCGATGATGTAGACCTCGGGGTGGCCGAAGAACCAGAACAGGTGCTGCCAGAGCAGCGGGCCGCCCGTCTGCGGGTCGTAGATGTGCGCGCCGAGCTTGCGGTCGATCTCCAGGGCCAGCAGCGCGGCGGCGAGCACCGGAAAGGCGATCAGCACGAGGATCGAGGTGAAGAACACGTTCCAGGTGAAGATCGGCATCCGGAACATGGTCATGCCCGGCGCGCGCATGCACATGATCGTGGTGATGAAGTTGACCGAGCCGAGGATCGTCCCGAGGCCGGAGAGGGCCAGCCCCATGATCCACAGGTCTCCGCCGAGCTGCGGGGTGAAGGGCGCGGTCGACAGCGGCGTGTAGGCCGTCCACCCGAAGGTCGGCGCCCCGCCCGCCAGCGACGACCCCACCACCATCAGCCCGCCGAACAGGAACAGCCAGTAGCTCGCCATGTTCAGCCGGGGGAACGCGACGTCCGGAGCGCCGATCTGCAGCGGCATGACCGCGTTGGCGAAGCCCGCGAACAACGGGGTCGCGAACAGCAGCAGCATGACGCTGCCGTGCAGCGTGAACATCATGTTGTACTGCTGCAGGGTGACGAACTGCATTCCCGGCTCGAAGAGCTCCGCGCGGATGATCATCGCTTCCAGGCCGCCGACA
Source organism: Microbispora cellulosiformans (assembly GCF_008728085.1). Classification (NCBI taxonomy): domain Bacteria; kingdom Bacillati; phylum Actinomycetota; class Actinomycetes; order Streptosporangiales; family Streptosporangiaceae; genus Microbispora; species Microbispora cellulosiformans. The sequence continues at coordinate 418,976 of NZ_VYTZ01000006.1, forward strand.
AGGAAGAAGCAGAACGCGGTGACCATGTACAGGTTGCCGATGACCTTGTGGTCGGTGGTCGACAGCCACGAGGTGATGCGGGCGCCGGGGCCCCGCTGGGGCACCAGATCACTCGGCCGTACGGCGTGAGTCGTCATCCGCCTGCTCCTTCTAGAGTCAGCTCAAGGGGGTCTCCTGCCCGGTGACATGAGGCTCATCGCGAATGGAATGCTGGGATCGTCCGGCTGGTTATGCCCGCTGAAGACCGACTGAAAGGAGTCGCCCATGGCAACCGTCGAGGTGACCGAGAAGAACTTCAACGACATCGCCGACAACGGCATCGTACTGCTCGATTTCTGGGCGTCCTGGTGTGGCCCCTGCCGATCGTTCGCACCGATCTTCGAAAAGGCGTCCGAAGAGCACGCGGACATCACGTTCGGCAAGATCGACACCGAGGCGCAGCCGGGCCTGTCGGAGGGCTTCGAGATCACGGCGATCCCCACGATCATGGCGATCCGGGACGGCATCGTGGTGTTCGCGCAGCCGGGCGCGCTGCCCAAGCCGGCGCTTGAGGACCTGATCAGTCAGCTCCGCGCGCTGGACATGGACTCCATCCGTGCCCAGATCGAGGCGGAGGCCAAGAACGGCTGAGGCGCCGGGCCGCGCCGGGCCGGATCGGCCCGGCCCCCGTCACCCCGGCCACCCTTCACCTCCGGCCCCCTCACCCCGGGCCCGGAGTCACGCGGGCCGGGGGAGACGGCGTCGGGGGCGAGGCGTCGCGCTCAGCTGGCTCGGTACAGCTCCGCGACGCGGAAGGCGAGGTCGAGGGACTGACCGCGGTTGAGGCGGGGGTCGCAGGCGGTCTCGTACCGCAGCGCCAGGTCCTCCTCCACGATCGCGTGCCCGCCGCCGACGCACTCGGTCACGTCGTCGCCGGTGAACTCGATGTGGATGCCGCCGGGGTGCGTGCCGAGGGCGTGGTGGACCTCGAAGAAGCCCGCGACCTCGTCGAGCACGTCGTCGAGCCGACGGGTCTTGTGGCCGCTCGGGGCCTCGAACGTGTTGCCGTGCATGGGGTCGCACACCCAGGCCACGGTCGCGCCGCTCGCGTTGACCTTCTCGACGAGCGTCGGCAGCGCGTCGCGGACCTTCCCGGCGCCCATTCGGGTGATGAAGGTGAGCCGCCCCGGCTCGTTGTCGGGGTTGAGCTTGTCGATCAGGCTGATGGCCTCTTCCGGCGTGGTCGTCGGGCCGAGCTTCACGCCGATCGGGTTGCGGATGCGGCTGAAGAACTCCACGTGCGCCCCGTCGAGCTGCCGGGTGCGCTCGCCGATCCAGACCATGTGCGCCGACACGTCGTACGGCAGGCCCGTACGCGAGTCGATCCGGGTGAGCGCCCGGTCGTAGTCGAGGATCAGGGACTCGTGCGAGGAGTAGAACTCGACGGTGTGGAACTCCTCGGGGTCGGCCCCGCAGGCCCGCATGAACGCGAGCGCCTGGTCGATCTCCCGCGCGAGCTGCTCGTAGCGCCGCCCGGCCGGGGACTCGGCGACGAAGTCCTGGTTCCACGCGTGCACCTGGCGGAGGTCGGCGTAGCCGCCCTTGGTGAAGGCCCGCGCGAGGTTCAGCGTGACGGCCGAGGAGTGGTAGGCGCGCAGCAGCCGGTTCGGGTCGGGACGACGGGCCTCGGGGGTGAAGTCGAACCCGTTGACCATGTCGCCCCGGTAGGCGGGCAGCTCGACGCCGTCGCGGACCTCGGTGGGCTTGGAGCGCGGCTTGGCGAACTGGCCCGCCAGCCGGCCGATCTTGACGACCGGGACGCGGCCGGCGTAGGTCAGCACGATCGCCATCTGCAACAGCGTCTTGAGCTTGTTGCGCACGTTCTCGGCCGTGGCGCCCGCGAAGGTCTCGGCGCAGTCGCCGCCCTGCAGGACGAACGCCTCGCCGCGGGCGACCGCGGCCATGCTGTCCTTGAGCTGGTCGCACTCGCCCGCGAAGACCAGCGGAGGCAGGCTCGCCAGCTCCGCGACGACCTTGTCGAGCTCAGCGCGGTCGGGCCAGTCGGGCTGCTGGGCCGCGGCCAGGTCACGCCAGGAGTCCAGGTTCGATGCGCTCACGGACACCAAGGTTATTGCACCGCGTCCCCTGTGGCCTCCTCCTTGTCCATCTGCTGAGATCCTTTCACTCGTGGCGGAAGACGGACGTGCTCGGGAAGCACGCCGAGGCCGACGAATCTGGGCAGCAGTGAGCGGACCACCGGCACGCGGGTGAGATCGGGAATCGTCCGTACGGAACGGGAGGCGAGGGCGGGCCGGATGAACCGGTCCTGCACCAGCCGCTGCGCGGTCTGGACGACGACCGTGGGGACCCGGCGGCGGCGCTGCACCCTCGCCAGCAGCGCCGAGGGCGCCCGGCCGCGCAGCAGGGCCGGCCCGACGATGTTGGCCGTCGCGACGGCGTCCTGCACCGCCAGGTTGATCCCGACGCCGAAGACCGGCGACATCGCGTGCGCCGCGTCGCCGATCAGCAGCAGGCCGGGAAGGTGCCACCGGGAGATCCGGTTCACCTCGACCCGCAGCACGCCGGTCTCGTCGAAGGAGCGCAGTTCGTCCACCCGGCCGCCGAGGAAGGGCAGCAGGCGCCGCACCCGGTCGCGCAGTTCCCCGACGCCCTGAGCCCGCAGCGCCTCGAAGCCGCCCTTGGGGATGACGTAGGCGAGCTGCCAGTGCGTCTCGCGCACGATGGCGACCATGAGCTCCCCGGCCGACGCCCGCAGGAACGGCTGCCCCGGATCGCCGTCCTCGCGCGGCAGCCGGAACCAGACGACGTCCATCGGCGCGCCGAACCGCCGGGGCGCGAGACCGGCCGCCTGCCGCAGGACGGAGGTCCGGCCGTCCGCCGCGACCGTCAGCGTGGCCCGGATCTCGTGCTCCGCGCCGTGTTCGTCGCGGTAGCGCACCCCCCGGACGACGCCGTCGTCCCGTACGAGGTCGGTGACCGTGGCGTTCATCAGCAGGCGGAAGTTGGGGTAACGGCGCGCCTCTCCCGTCACGAGGTCGAGGAAGTCCCACTGCGGGACGAAGGCGATGTACCGGTACTTGCCGGGAAGCCTCCGCAGGTCGGCGATGGGCACCCGGCCCTCGTCGGTCTCCACGGACATGGTGTGCGCCTCGAAGTGCGGCAGCCGGTGGAACGCCTCGGCCAGCCCGATCTCGTCCAGCACCTGAAGGGTGGAGGGATGGATCGTGTCACCGCGGAAGTCGCGCAGGAAGTCCGCGTGTTTCTCCAGGAGTGTGACGTCGACGCCCGCACGGGCCAGCAGCAGCCCGAGCACGGCCCCCGCGGGCCCGCCGCCCGCGATCACGCATGTCGTGTCCATAATTCATCACCCGCTGAAATTGTCGCACGAGCGGCTCGGGGACTCCATACCCGGAGGGGAAGCACATGGTGACCCGCCGCGGGCCGGGGGAGCCGAGGGGAGCGGGGCGAAGCGGGCCTACCGGAGCGGCCGCGGGCGCGCTATTTTGTGATCAACGGAATATCGGCTGTGAGGAGTCGTCGTGATTGCTCGTGTCCCCCGCGCGCCGCGCGTCGCGGCCGGAGCGATGGTCCTGGCCCTCGTGGCCTCGGTGACCGTCGGCGCCCCCGCGGCCGTCGCGGCGACCGGAGACGCCGAACCGCACACCGGCACCGGCTGCGGCTCGCAGTCGCTCGTGCTGGACGCCTGATCCGGAACGGACCACACCCCCGTGACCCTGGGTGGTCACGGGGGTGTGGCGTGCCCGTCGGACGGTGGGACGGGGCCGGGCCGGAGCCCGGTTCAGACGCGGGCGTGTGGCCCGTGCTGCCGCAGGCCGGCCCTCAGGGTGTCGAGGCAGCTCGCGAGTGATCGGGTGGACAGGTCACGGATGCGGCCGTAGGACTCCTCCGGGTACTGCCGCGGGCCGTCCTCCACGAGCATGATCAGGTAGAGGTAGACCCGGTAGAGGGCGAGCCGGGTCCAGGCGCCCTCGCCGAGGTCCGCTCTGCCGCCCTCGCTCCGGTAGCCGGTGAGCAGGGGGTCGTCCTCGCGCAGCTCGCCGAACAGGGTGGGAGTGATGAAATCGGCCAGCGGGTCGCCCCAGAAGGCCCTCTCGAAGTCGATGATCGCCTGGATGCGCCGGTCGCCGTCGAGGAACACGTTGCCGGGCCACACGTCGAAGTGGACCAGAGCCGGAGTGACCACCTCGTCGAGGACGTGCGCGTTCCGGTGGACGAGCCCGGCGATCTCCACGATCGTCGCGGGAAGCCGGGTGTTGTAGTGGACGGCGTCGTCGAGCATCGCGCCCATCATGACGAGGAACGCGTCCCGCCACGTGCGCCCGGTGAGCCCGGCGTACGGGTAGCCGAAGACGCCGGTGCCCGGGATCGCGTGCAGCCGGGCGAGGTGGCGGCCCAGCTCGAACCGGATCGCGCTCTCCTCCGCCGGGCCGAGCGAGGTCGCGCTCCACGCGGCGCCGTCGAGGGCGGACAGGATCAGGTAGTCGCCGCCGAGCGCCGAATCGTCGAACGAGGCGTGCAGCAGGTCGGGCATCGGCACCCCGGCGGGCTTGGCCAGGTGGTAGACCATCGCCTCGGTGCGCAGCAGGTGCCGTTCGTACGTCAGCATCCGGAGGTCCGGCGGCGGTCCCAGCTTGAGCACCACCTGGCGCCCGTCGTCGAGCCCGAGCCGCCACGCGGCGTTGGCGAAGCCGTCGGTGAGCTCCTCCGAAGAGGTCAGCGCGCGGCCCAGGGCGTCACGGGCGATCTCACCGAGCTGCGCGGGGGACAGTCGTCTCTTGGTCCTGCTGTCCAATTCAGTCTTCCTCGTTGGCGGCCGCGATGGTCCACGTGGCCTCGTGCTTGTCCCCCGGCTGCAGAACGACCAGATCGGTGCCCGAGTTGAACGCGTCGGGCGGGCAGGTCATGGGCTCCACGGCCAGCCCCCGGTGGCCGAGCCCCGTACCGGTGCAGATCTGGACCCACGGCATGACCTCCGGGTCCCAGGTCAGGTCCACCACGCCTTCCGGGCCGCGCACGCGCACCCGTCCCTCCGCCACGCCGGTGAAGGCGTGGTCGACCGCCGTCTCCCCGATGACGCGCGGCGCCCGGAAGTCGTACGGCGTGCCCGCCACGTCCACCAGGTCGGTGGGGGCGAGCAGGTCGTCGGTGAGCAGCACCCGGCCGGCCGGAAGCTCCAGCTCGTAGGCGGTCACGTCAGGCCCGGCCAGCAGCCAGGGGTGCGGCCCGCAGCCGTACGGCGCGGCGCTCTCGCCGACGTTCTGCGCGGTCAGCGTGGTGGACAGGCCCTTCTCGGAGATCGAGTGCCGCACCTCCAGGGCGATCCTGTGGGGATAGCCCTCGACCGGCTCCACGATGTAGGTCAGCCGCACGTGGCCGTGGTGGTCCTCCACCACGAGCAGCTCCGCGCACTCCCAGTCGCGGTCGGAGACCAGGCCGTGCAGGGCGTGACCGCGGTCGGGCTCGTTCACCGGCAGGCGGTGACGCCGCCCGTCGAAGGCGTACTCGGCCCCGACCACCCGGTTCGGCCAGGGGGCGAGCATCGTGCCGCTGTAGTAGGGGACCGGCCCGCCCTCCGGCCAGCTCGTCACCAGGTCGCGGTCTCCGTGCCGCAGCACCCGGAGCGCGCCGCCCCGCTCGCTGATCGTGGCCTGGTAGCCGCCGCCGGTGATCGTGTAGTCAGGCACGGGGGGAGTCCTTTCGCTGACGCGAGGTCAAGAAATAGGTCATCTGCCGGTGTGCAGGGACTTTATCCCAGCTCATTGCCCTTGATCCAAGCGGGGTGGGCAATAAGTGGGAGCGCTCCCACCGGAGGTAAAGCTAAGTCTTTCCGACGAACGCGTCAACTTATTCCGGGATTGTGGCGTAGATCGGTATAACGGCTTTGAATTTGCCGTTCGGCGCGTTCCGCTGCACGTGCATGGGAAATCGCCCACCTGACAACGCTGAAAGTTTCAGCCGCTCAAGGCACGCGTCGCCGCCCTCTCGCCGGGCGAGGGGCGGCGGGCGGGTGGCGTGACACCCCGAATGCGGATGCGCGGGTTCCCGCGCGGGCCGCGTCAGCGCAGTTCGCCGCTCTTCACGACGTCGCGGTACCAGAGCGCGCTGTCCTTGGGGGTGCGCTTCTGGGTCGAGTAGTCCACGTACACGATGCCGAACCGCTGGCTGTAGCCCTGCGCCCACTCGAAGTTGTCGAGCAGCGACCACACGTGGTAGCCCTCGACCCGGGCGCCCTCCTCCATGGCGCGGTGCATGGCGGCCAGGTGGTCGCGCAGGAACGTGATGCGCCGCTCGTCGCGGACGCGGCCGTCGGGGCCGGGCACGTCCTCCGTGGGCAGGCCGTTCTCCGTGATGATCATCGGCACGCCGGGGTAGTCGCGCTGCACCCGCATCAGGATGTCGTGGAAGCCCTCGGGGTAGACCTCCAGCCATTCGGCCTGGGTCCGCTCGTGCAGGAAGACCCGCTCGCCCTTGGCGTCCACGAAGATCGGCGTATAGTACTGCACGCCGAGCATGTCGATGGGCTCGTTGATGACGGCGAGGTCGCCGTCCAGGATGTGGTCGGCCATCGGGCCGCGCTCGGAGATCCAGCGCAGCGTGTCCTCGGGGTAGGAGCCCTTGAAGATGGGGTCGAGGTAGAGCCGGTTCTCCAGGCCGTCCTGGTGGCGGGCCGCCTCGAGCGCCTCGGGGGTGTCGTCGGCCGGGTACGTCGGGTGGAGGTTGAGCGCCGGCCCGATCCGGCGTCCCGCGTGCCGCTCGTGCAGCACCCGCGAGGCGAGTCCGTGGGCGAGCAGCAGGTGGTGGCAGGCGACGAACGCGCGCGCGTCGTCCTTGAAGCCCGGCGCGTGCTGGCCTTCCCGGTAGCCGCAGTCGACGACCGTCTTGGGCTCGTTGATCGTCAGCCAGTCACGGATCTCCAGGGCGTCGAAGCAGATCTCGGCGTACTCGGCGAAGCGCTCGGCCGTGTCCCTGTTCTCCCAGCCCCCTCGGTCCTGCAGCGCCTGCGGCAGGTCCCAGTGGAAGAGCGTGGCCATCGGCTGGATGCCGCGTTCGACGAGCCCGTCGACCAGCCTGCGGTAGAAGTCGAGGCCCTTCTGGTTGGCCTTCCCCGACCCGGTCGGCTGGATCCGCGGCCACGCGATCGAGAAGCGGTAGCTGCCCAGGCCGAGATCGGCGATCAGGTCCAGGTCGTCGTTGTAGCGATGGTAGTGGTCGGCGGCCTGGTCACCGTTGTCGCCGTCGAGCACGTTCCCCGGGACCGCGCAGAACGTGTCCCACACCGAGGGCCCGCGGCCGTCCTCCGTGGTCGCGCCTTCGACCTGGTACGCCGCGGTCGACGCACCCCAGACGAAGTCGGTCGGAAACCGTGCGGGTGAGTTCATGGGATTCATCCATTCTCGGTGAGGAAACGCGCGGGTGATTCGAGCGCCGACCGGAGTTCGCCGAGGAACTCCGCGGCATCGCGACCGTTGACGAAACGGTGGTCGTACGCCAGGCCGATCGCGACGGTCTTCCGTACGGCGAAGCCCGCGCCGTCGGGGACGACCTCCGGGCGGGGCGCGGTCAGCGACAGCGCGCATGTCTGGCCGGGGAAGACGATCGGGACGGCGTGCACGATGCCGTCGTGGGTGTGCAGGGTTAGCGTGATATTGCCTCCTTGGAGGTCGCTTTCCCGGAACGACCCGGTGAGAGCCGTCTTGCGGAAACCGGCCAGGTCGCCGGCGATCTCGGAGAGCGGCCGGTCGCCCACGTCGCGGACGACCGGGATGAACAGCCCCCGGCCGACGTCGACGGTCACGCCCACGTCGGCGGTGGCGGCCCGCCGCAGGCGCGGGCGCGGGCCGGGGCCGGGCTCGGCGAAGAAGACCGGGAACCGGTCGAGCAGCCCGCCCGTCGCCTTCATCACCATCTCGGGCAGGCCGACCAGGGCGCGCAGCCGCCGGGTGAGGTCGCGGGCGAGCGACAGCACCTCGGTCACGTCGACGGTCATCACCGTGAACGCCGCGGGGATCTCGCGCCGGGACCGCTCGACGACCTCGGCCGTCCGCTGCTGCGCCCGGGACAGCGTGATCCACTGCGCGCCGTCGTCCGGTCCCGCCCCGTCCAGAGCAGCGCCGTCCAGGGCGTCGTCGTCCAGGGCGGCACCGTCCAGGGCGGCACCGTCCAGGGCGGCACCGGCACGCTCCGCGCCGTTCAGGGCAGAGCCGGTCGCCGGGTGAGCTGCCGAGAGGGCCGGGGCCGGCCGGCCGTTCGCCTGGCCCGCCGTCGACGGCAGGGCGCTCCCGGAGGCGTCTCCGTTCGTGGCGGTGGCTCCGGCTGCGGAGGTGGTTTGGGGCGTGGCGGAAGAGGGACCGGCGAGCAGTTCCTCGACGTCGGCCCGCCTGATGATCTTGCGGCCGAGGGCGTACACCCGCTCCATGGCGACGCCGTGCGCCTCGATCAGCTCGCGGGCGGGCATGGTGACGACGACGCCGGAGCCGTCGCCCGCACCCGCGCCGCCGGGACCGCCCGGCCCGGGACCGCCCAGCCCGGGACCGCCCGGCCCGGGACCGCCCGGCCCGGCCGGGAGGCCCGGACCGCCGGAAACGGAGGCGCCGGGCTCCGCCGGGAGGCCCGGCCCGCGTGCGTCGACGCCCGCGCTCTCCGTGGTAGCGGCGCCGGCCACGGTGCTGGTCACGGTGCTGGCCGCGGTGCCGGCCGGGCCTTCCGTGGCCGCCTCGTCACCGGGTCCGAGCAGGTGGGCGATCACCTGACCCGGCTCGCATTCGGCCCCCTCGGCGAGCAGCCGCCGCAGGACGCCGTCGTGCGGGGCGACGACCTCCTCGGTCGCCTTCGACGTCTCCAGCAGCACGACCGGATCACCGTCGCGCACCGCCTGGCCGTCCTCGGCCAGCCACTCCACCAGGACGTACGTCGTGTCGTTGTTGTTCAGCTTGGGCACGGGGAAGCCGGTCACGACAGGGCCTCCCTCACCGCGGCCCGGATGCGGCCGGCCTGCACGAGCACCTCGCGTTCGAGATGGGGGGCGGCGGGGATCACGCTGTCCGCCGAGTTGACCAGGGTGATCGGGCGGCGCAGGCGGCCCCACAGGCGCGGGTAGAGGGCCGTGGCCACCTCGGCCGCCCAGGTGCCGCCCTCGGTGCCGTCGTCCACCACGCAGACGTGCGGCGCGTCCTCCAGCCCGGGCAGGTGGGGCACCGGATAGAGCTGGGCCGGCACGAGCAGTTCGCAGACCAGTTCGTCCTCCAGCAGCAGCGCCCGCATGGCGTCGAGCGTCCGGTGGACGAGCCCGCCGTGGGTGACCAGCGTGCAGTCGGGCGGTCCCGCGCCGTCGACGTACACCCGCGCCACGTCGCCGGCCACCTCGAACCGGAACAGGTCGCCGGTGTCGTGCATCTGCCGGGTGTAGAGGACCTTGTCCTCGAAGAACAGGCAGGGCCGGCCCAGGTCGAACATCCGGGTGAGCAGGTCGCCGGCGTCGTGGAACGGCGTCATCTCGAACAGGGACAGCCCCGGCACCCCGATGAAGTGCTTCTGCGGGTTCTGGCTGTGGGTGGGGCCGTAGCCGCGGTTGCCGCCCGTGGGGCAGCGGACCACGAGCGGCACCGGCACGGGCCTGCCGTACATCGCGGTGGACTTGGCGGCGAAGTTCGTGATCTGGTCGAACGCCAGGGCCACGAAGTCGGCGAACATGATCTCGACGATGGCCTTGTCACCGGCCAGGGCCAGCCCCGCGCCGACCCCCGCGATGGCGCCCTCGCTCAGCGGAGTGGACCGCACCCGGGAACCGAACCGGCTGGACAGCCCCCGGGTCACCTTGAACGCGCCGCCGTACGGGTCGCAGACGTCCTCGCCCAGCAGGTGGACCGAGGGGTCGGACTCCATGAGATCGTGCAGCGCCTGGTTGATGTGCTCGGAGACTCTGGTCACGGCCGCGCCTCCGGTGACGGAGCGGAGGGGGCGACGGACGCGGCGGCGGGCCGGGCGGAGACCTCGGCGACCACCCGTTCGACGAGATCTCGCTGCTCCGCGTCGATCCGGGCGAACCGCTCGGGATCGGCCTCGGCGTACCGGTCGTACCAGTCGGACTCCCGGACCCGGCGGATCTCCTCCGGCGAGCGGGTGTCGTCGCCCTTGCTGTGCGGTCCGAGACGGTGCGTGGCGAACTCCACGACCAGCGGGGACGGCTCAGTCCGTACGGCGTCCAGCAGCGGGGCGAGGCCCGCCCTGATCTCCTCGACGTCGGCGGACGCGACGTGGTGGTGGCGGACGCCGAAGGCCGCCGCCCGGGCGGCGATCGTGCCGGCCATCTGGACGGACGTGGGGGTCGACTGGGCGATGCCGTTGTGCTCGACCACGACCAGCAGCGGCACCCGCCACAGCGACGCCATGTTGAGCGCCTCGTAGACGGCGCCCTCACCCCAGGTGCCGTCCCCGATGTACGCGCAGGCCAGCGCGCCCGTGCCGGCCAGTTTCAGGGCCACCCCGGTCGCCACCGGAAGGCTCTCGCCCTGCACACCGGTGGACAGGAAGCGCTGGTGGTAGATGTGCTGGCTGCCGCCGACGCCTCCGCACAGGGCACCCTCGCGCCCCATGATCTCGGCGAGCAGGCCGTGCGGGTCCGGATGGCGGGCGAGGAAGTGGCCGTGCCCGCGGTGGTTGCTGAACACGAAGTCGTCGTCCCGGAGCAACGCCGACAGGGCGACCGGGACGTACTCCTGCCCGAGGCAGGTGTGGGTGGTGCCGCTCAGCACACCCCGCTCGAACAGGCGCAGCAGGGCTCGCTCGAAGTGCCGGATGAGAAGCAGCGAGCGGAGATCCCGGTCGGCCACGGCGGGCCGTGGGCTCCGAGGGGGCGCGGCGGCGGTGACGGTCAAAGGTGGTCCGCTCCTGGTGCGTCACTGACGGGAGGGGCGCGCTCGGCACCGGGTTCCCGGCGTCAGGGACTGAAGCACCCATTCTGGGAGCGCTCCCACGGAGCGTAGGTGGGGCAGGGGGTGCTGTCAATCCTCGGCGTTGGGGGTGATTTGGCTGGTTGTAGCCCATATTGTCCGTGATCTGCGGCAATATCCTCACATTCCCCCTCCTGGGTCTAATAACGGACAGAAACTTCCATGACTCTTGACGAACGAAAGGTCCCGTCCATAGCCTCCGTTGCCGTGGGAGCGTTCCCACTTATGCGTCTTGTTTGAGGGGGGTTTACCGGCGCGAACAGCGGCGAATTCCGCGCCGCGCGCGCCGGCATCAGGCGGGAGGCCCGCCGGCGGTGATTCGGTCGCCGCCGGATCGTCGGCCGCCCGCGTATCCGCACCGGCCCGCCGGCGTGCCGGGGTGCGAAGCGCACAGAGGAATCGCCATGTTGTTCATTACGCAGGTCTCACCCGAGGTGCCGGCGACGTGACCCGAACCGGTCTCTCACCTGCCAAGCAGGCCCTGCTGGCGCAGCGGCTCAAGGCCGGGAAAGCCGCGAGGGTCACCGTGCCGCCGCGGCCGGCCGGCACGCACCCGCCGCTCTCGCACGCCCAGGAGCGCCTGTGGTTCCTGGAGCAGTACGCGCCGGGCACCACCGCGTACACCGTCGCCTTCGCCGTACGGCTGGAGGGCGGCGAGATCGACGAGGCGGCCCTGGAGCGCGCCCTCGCCGAGGTCGCCCGGCGTCACGAGAGCCTGCGCACCCGGTTCGTCACCACCGACGACGGCACGCCGGAGATCGTGCTGGACGACGATCCGCGGGTCGGGTTCCGGGTGTCCGGCGACGCCGCCGCCGCGCACGAGATCGTGCAGGAGGAGCTGGACCGGCCGTTCGACCTCGCGAACGGCCCGCTGATGCGGGTGCTCCTGGTCCGGCTCGCCGCCCGGGAGCACGTGCTGCTCCTGACCATGCACCACGCCGTGACCGACGGCTGGTCCTGCGACATCGTGATGGAGGAACTGCTCGCCCTGCACGAGGCGTACCGGACCGGGACCGAGGCCGATCTCGCCGCCCCGCCCGTGCAGTACGGCGACTACGCCGTGTGGGAACGTGGACGGACCCACGACGACGACATCCGTTACTGGCGGGAGCGGCTGGCCGGGCTGCCGCCGCTGGAGCTGCCGACCGACCTGCCGCGCCCGCCGGAGCAGGGCGCCGCGGGCGCCGCCCACCGCTTCGTGCTCGACCGCGCGCTCGCGGACGCGCTGACCGAGCTGGGCCGGGCGAACGGCGCGACGTTGTACATGACGCTGCTCGCCGCGTTCGAGGTGCTGCTCGCGCGGTATTCCGGCCAGGACGACTTCGCGGTGGGATCCCCGGTGTCCGGGCGCGAACTCCCGGAGCTGGAGCGGGTGGTCGGCCTCTTCATCAACTCGCTGCCGATGCGGGCCGACCTGTCCGGCGACCCGGCCTTCACCGAGCTGCTCGGCCGGGTGCGTGAGACGGCGCTCGACGCCTACGCCCACCAGGAGCTGCCCTTCGACCGGCTCGTCGGCGAGCTCGGGGTCGAACGCGACGTCAGCAGGTCACCGGTGTTCCAGGTGATGTTCGCGCTGCAGAACTACCGGTCGGCCCCGCTGCGCGGGCAGGGGCTGACGCTGTCGGCGTACCCGTTCGAGGTGACCGCGAGCCGGTTCGACCTCGGGCTGTACCTGATGGATCTCGGCGACGGCCTGCACGGCAACCTCACCTACCGCACCGAGCTGTTCCGCCCGGCCACTGTCGCACGCCTGGCGGAGTGCTTCGAGAACCTGCTGCGGTCGATCGTCGCCGCCCCCGGCACGCGGGTGTCGGACCTGGAGCTGCTCCCGGAGGCGGAGCGGCGCCGCGTGCTCGGCTTCGCCGGCGCGCCGGCGGACCTGCCCGCCGCCGGCGTATCCGGCGTGCCCCCGGCCTCGCCCGAGCCGGCGCACCTACCCGAGCCGATCGCCGCCCGTCCGCACGAGTGGAATTCCGTGCGGCTGCACGAGGTGATCGCGGCGCAGGCGGCCCGCACTCCGTCCGCGACCGCCGTCGTGTGCGGCGGCGACGCGCTCACGTACGCCGAACTGGACGCGGCGGCCGACCGGCTCGCCGGACGGCTGCGCGCGCTCGGCGCGCGGCGCGACGACCGGGTGGCGATCTGCCTGGAGCAGTCCACCGGGCTCGCGGTCGCGGTGCTCGGCGTGCTGAAGTCCGGCGCGGCCTACCTGCCGCTCGACCCGGAACACCCGGCGAGCCGGCTCGGTTACGTACTGGCCGACGCCGGGGCCAGGCTCGTCGTCACGAGCGCCGACCTGCTGGATCGTCTCCCGGACGACGTCACGCCGGTGTACCTCGACGAGGACCACGCGCCGGAGGCCCCCGCCGCCGACGAGGAGACCGGGACACCGGGCGACCTCGCGTACGTGATCTACACCTCCGGCACCACCGGGCGGCCCAAGGGCGTCGCCGTGCAGCACCACGAGGTGCTGGTCTACCTCGCCGGGGTGCGCGAGAGGCTGGGCGTGGAGCCCGCCTCGTCCTTCGCCCTGCTCCAGTCCCTCGCCTTCGACTTCGGCGTCACGGTCTTCTACCTCTGCCTGATGACCGGCGGCACGTTGCACCTGGTGCCCTCGCGCACCGCGGGCCCGGAGCTGGCGGAGATCTTCCGCCGGACCGGGATCGACTACCTCAAGATCACCCCGTCGCACCTCGCCACCCTGCTCGCGTCGGTGAACGAGGCCACTTTGCTCGCGGCCGCGAGCGATGCCACCGAGCCCGTGTCCGGCCGGCTCGCCGACGGCGGATCGGCCGACCTGCTGCCCAGGAAGCTGCTGCTGCTGGGCGGCGAGGCGGCTCCGCGCGGCTGGGCCGCCGAGCTGGAGGCGACGGGCCGCTGCCGGGTCGTCAACCACTACGGGCCCACCGAGGCCACCGTCGGCGTCACCACCTACGACGTCGCCCGGCTTCCGGCTCCCGACGGCCCGGCCGAGGCGAGCGTGAGCCTGCCGATCGGCTCGCCGCTGCCCGGGGCGCGGGCGTACGTGCTGGACGAGCGGCTGCGGCCGGTCCCCGCCGGGGTGCCGGGCGAGGTCTACCTCGGCGGCGACCGGCTGGCCCGCGGCTACCTGAACCGTCCGGGCCTCACCGCCGACCGGTTCGTCCCCGACCCGTACGGCCCGCCCGGCGCGCGCATGTACCGCACCGGGGACCTCGGCCGGTGGACCGACTCCGGCGACCTGGAGTTCCTGGGCCGCCGCGACCTGCAGGTGAAGATCCGCGGCTACCGCGTCGAGCTCGGCGAGATCGAGTCGGTGCTGACCGACCACCCGGACGTCGCGCAGGCCGTCGTCGAGCCGCGCGGGGAACAGCTCGTCGCCTACCTCGTCCCCGCCGCAGGAAGCACGACCGGGCCCGACGCCGGGAGCACGCCGGACGGGCCCGCGGAACGGCCCGGCGCCGCGGCCGTGCGCGCCTGGCTGGCCGACCGGCTGCCCGCCTACATGATCCCCTCGCGCTACGCCTGGCTGGACGAGCTGCCGCTCAAGTCGCACGGCAAGGTGGACCGCTCACGCCTGCCCGAGCCGGAGGCCGACGTCCCGGCGGCCGAGTACGTCGCCCCGGAGCCCGGCCCCGAGGAGGACGTGGCAGGCGTCTGGGCGGAGGTGCTGGAGGTCGAACGGGTGGGCGCCCACGACGACTTCTTCGCGCTGGGCGGCCACTCGCTGCTCGCGATGCGGGTCATCGCCCGGCTGCGCAGGGCGTACCCGGACCGGCCCGTCACCGTGCTCGACGTGTTCAAGCACCGCACCGTGCGCGAGCTGGCCCGGCTGCTCACGGCCGAGGGGGACGTGCCGCGCTCCCTGCTGCACCGGCTCACCCCCGCCCGGACCGCCACCACCACCCTGGTCTGCGTGCCGTACGGCGGGGGCAGCGCGGTCGTCTACCAGCCGCTCGCCGACGCGCTGCCCGCCGACTGGGCGCTCTACTCGGTCGCCGTGCCGGGTCACGAACTGGGGGAGGAGCCCCGGCCGTTCGAGGAGGTCGTCCTCGGCTGCGTGGCCGAGATCGCCGAGATCATGGACCGCAACGGCGGCTCGCTCGTGCTGTACGGCCACTGCGGCCTCGGCGTCATGCTGTCCGCCGAGATCACCCGGAAGCTGGAGGCCGAGGGTCACGCCGTCGACGCGCTGTATCTCGGCGGCGTGTTCCCCTTCGCCCGGCCAGGACGCGGCCTGAACTGGCTCGGGACGTTCTTCGACCGCCTCACCAGCGACCAGCAGCGGGTGAACGCCCTCACCGCGGCCGGGCTCGACGTGGAGGACCTCGGCCGGGAGCAGGTCAAGCTCATCGTGCGCAACCGCCGCGAGGGCACCCGCGCCGCGGAGCGGTACTTCACCCGGATCTTCGAGGAGGGCGGCAGCCCGGCGCTGCGCGCGCCGGTGATCGCCGTGGTCGGCGAACGTGATCCGGCGGCCGAGTTCTACCAGGAACGTTACAAGGAGTGGCACTGCCTGTCAGATGAGACGGCGTGCGTCGTGCTCGACGAGGCCGGGCACTTCTTCCTCCGGTACCGGAACACCGAGCTGGCCGACATCGTCACCGGCACGCACCCCGCCCTCGCCTCCGGGCGTACCGAGGGGATGGCACGGGACGAGAGCCGCACCTGGTGGCTGCAGGGCGTCTCGCGCCAGCCCGCCGGGCTTGCGGCAGGCGCAGGATCGAACGGCGCGGACGCCGTCCTCCAGGACGGCCCGGCGGACACCATGCGGAACGGCGCGGAAGGCGTCGGTCATGACGGCCTGACGGTCGCCACGCGGAACGGCGCGGAAGGCCCCGGCCACGACGGTCCTGAAGCCGCCGGTCAGGACGGCTTCGCAAGCACGACGCGGAACGGGCAGGCCGGGCAGAAGGGGCGTGAGGCGCCGGTCGGTTCGGCGGAGGCACCGCCACGGGTCGGCCCGCCCCCCAGCATGCGCCGCTTCCTCGTCGTCGCCGCGGGCCAGCTCGTCTCGATCACCGGCTCCGCGCTGACCGAGTTCGCCATCCCGCTGTGGATCTATCTCACGACGGGGTCGCTGGCCAGGTTCGCGCTGTTCTCCGTGCTCGGCCTGCTGCCCGGCATGCTCGTCGCGCCCCTGGCCGGCACCATCGTCGACCGGTTCGACCGGCGCAGGGTCATGCTCGCCGGCGACGTGGCGGCCGGCGGCACCCAGCTCGCGCTGGGAGTCCTGCTCTGGACCGGCAACCTGCAGGTCTGGCACATCTATCCGCTGCTGGTCTGCCTGTCGGTCGCGCTGACCTTCCAGCGGCTCGCGTACGGCTCCGCGATCCCGCAGCTCGTGCCGAAACGGTTCCTCGGGCACGCCAACGGCGTCGTCCAGATGGCCGCCGGCACCGCGCAGCTCATCGTGCCGCTGATCGCCGTCGGGCTGATGGCGGCGATCGGGCTGGAGGGGATCCTCGTCATCGACGTGGCGAGCTACGTCGTCGCCACCGTCACCCTCCTGCTGGTCCGCTTCCCGGCGACGATGGCGTGGAAGCGGCGGGAGAGCGTGCTCGCGGAGATGATGGGCGGCATCCGCCACTCCTGGGGCAACCGGGGCTTCCGCGCGATGCTGTTCTACTTCGCGGTGCTGAACGTCTTCCTGTCCCCGCTGTTCCTGATGATCTCGCCGCTGGTGCTGTCCTTCGCGTCGCTGGCGGAGGTCGGCCGGGTGTCGTTCGCGGGCGGTCTGGGCGCCTTCCTCGGCGGCCTCGCCATGGCCGCGTGGGGCGGGCCGCGCCGCCGGAGGCTGCACGGCGTGCTGGTGTCCACGCTCGCCCTGTCGGTGTTCTGCCTGCTGACCGGGCTGCGCCCGGACCTGTTCCCGATCGCCGCGGGCGCGTTCGGCATGTCGTTGTGCCTCACCCTGCTGAACGGCGTCTACGCCACGATCATCCAGGTCAAGGTGCCGCAGCGGTTCCACGGCCGGGTCATCGCGCTGAACACGCTGGTGGCCTGGTCCACCCTGCCCATCGGGTTCGGCCTGGTCGCGCCGTACGGCGCGCAGGTCTTCGAGCCGCTGCTCGCCCCCGGCGGGCCGCTCGCCGGGACGGTGGGCGCGGTGCTCGGCACCGGGCCCGGGCGCGGGATCGGCTTCATGTACGCCTGCTTCGCCCTGGCGATCGCCGCCGTGGCGCTGGTCGGCATGCGGATCGGGGTGCTGCGCCGGTTCGACGACGAGGTGCCCGACGCCCTGCCGGACGACGTCGTCGGCTACCAGGCCCTCACCCAGCGGATCGCGTCGGTCCGGGCGGCCGACGGGACGGACGGTGCGGGAGACGGCCCGCCCGCGCCGGGACGGGTGCTCGACGCGGTCGCCCCGGTCGGGCCGGCCCCTGAGCCGGCGCGTGAGCCCGCCTCCGTACCCGCCGCCACGTCCGGCCGGGCACCCGAGAAGGAGCAGGTATGACGCGCACGACGAGGACGCGGCGGATGCCCGCGCTCACCGTGCCGGAGTTGCTGCGGCTGCGTGCCCAGCAGGAGCCGGACGGCGTCGCGATGATCGTCGAGGGGCAGGGGACGCTCACCTTCGCGGAGTGGGAGCGCAGGTCGGCGGCGCTCGCCGCCGGACTGGCGGAGAAGGGCGTCGCCCCGGGCGACCGGGTGGCGCTGCACTTCGGCAGCCGTGACTGGATCGACTTCGCCGTGGCGTTCTGCGGGGTGCTCGAAGCGGGCGCGGTGGCCGTGCCGATGTCGGACCGGCTGGCGCCGGCCGAGATCCGCTACATGGTCGGGCACTGCTCGGCGTCGGCGGTGCTGCTCGGCCGGGACCTCGCTCTCCCGCCGGCCCGTACGGACGAGTCGCAGGCTCCGGCGGCGCCGGAGCCGTGGACCG
This sequence comes from Microbispora cellulosiformans, assembly GCF_008728085.1. Lineage (NCBI taxonomy): Bacteria > Bacillati > Actinomycetota > Actinomycetes > Streptosporangiales > Streptosporangiaceae > Microbispora > Microbispora cellulosiformans. The sequence goes on from NZ_VYTZ01000006.1 coordinate 436,808, forward strand.
CGACCCCGGCGGAGCTCGAATCCGTGCTTGGATCCGGCGCCGCGCCCGGCTCCCGCCCGGCCGCGCCGCCGGTGCGGCCCGGCGACCTGGCGCAGATCCTCTACACCTCGGGCACGACCGGGCGGCCCAAGGGAGTCGGCGCGAGCCACGCCAACCTGGCCTACGGGTGCGTCACACAGCCCCGGCACCGCAGGTTCGCTCACTCGCGGCATCTGCTGCACGCCTTCCCGATCGGCACCAACGCCGGCCAGACGATGCTGATCAACGCACTGGACGCCCGGCCCACCGTGCTGACCCCCGCGCGGTTCACCCCCGGCAGGTTCGCCCGGCTCATCGAGACCTACCGCCCCGGCACTGTGTTCCTGGTGCCCTCCATGGCGGTCGAACTCCTCGACGCGGGGCTGCACGAGCGGCACGACATGTCCGGTGTGGTGCTGCTGGGCTCGGCGGCGGCGGCGCTGCCCCCCGCCCTGGCGGAGCGGCTGGCGGCGGCCTTCCCGAACGCGACGGTGACGAACTACTACACGTCCACCGAGGCCGCCCCCGCCCAGACCATCATGATCTACGACCGGGCCCGGCCGGCCGCGCTGGGGCGGCCCGCGTTCGACGGGTCGCTGCGCATCGCCGACGAGGAGGGCAACCCGCTCCCGCCCGGGGAGACCGGCGAGGTGTGGATGCGGTCGCCCGCCGCCAGCAGGTCCTACTACGGCGACGAGGAGGCCAGCGCCCGCGCGTTCCGCGACGGCTGGGTGCGGATGGGCGACGTCGGATACGTCGACGCCGACGGCTACCTCTACCTCGTCGACCGGGAGAGCGACGTGGTCAAGACCGGCGCGTACAAGGTGTCCACGCTGCAGGTGGAGGCGGCGCTGTACGAGCACCCGGAGATCGCCGAGGCGGCCGTCTTCGGCCTCCCGCACCCGGTGCTGGGCTCCGTGCTGGGCGCCGCGGTCGTGGCCAGATCGGGCCCCGCGTCGGCCGCGGGGCCGGGCTCGGCGTCGGTTCCCGGGTCGGTTCCGGGGCCGGGGCAGGGATTGTCGGCGAGCGAGGTACGCGCCTTCCTGATGGACCGGCTGGCCTGGCACGAGCTGCCCGAACGCATCCTCGTGGTCGACGACCTGCCCAGGAACCAGTCAGGAAAGGTCATCAAGAAGGAACTGCTCACGTTGCTGGGCGACTCCATGATCAGCAAAGAAGGCGAGTGAGATGTCACCGACGCTCACGGGCGAGGGGGAGCAGGCGTCCCTCGCGCAGCACGGCATGTGGGTAACGGAGCGGATGGGCTGCGGCGGTCAGGTGTACCACATGCCGCTCGCCATCCACTTCGACGGCCCTCTCGACGCGGACCGGCTGCTGGCCGCCTGCCACGACGTGGTCCGCGCGCATCCCCAGCTGGGCACGGCCCTGGCGGAGCGGGACGCCGTGCTGCGCCCCGCCCTGGCCGCCGTGCCGCCGCCGATCGGGTTCGAGGACGCCACCGGGCGTGAGGCGGCCGAGCTGGTCGACCGCGAGGCGTCCCTCGACCTGGACCTGGGGACCGGCCCGACGGCCCGGTTCAGGCTCTTCCGGCTCGCGCCGGAGCGGCACCTCCTGGTCGTCGTCGCCCACCACGCGGTCTTCGACGGCATGTCGAAGGATCTCCTGGTGCGCGGCCTGGCCGACGCCTACGCCGGGCTGCCGCTGCCGGTCCTTCCCCTGGCGTACGGCGAGGCCGTCGATCGGGAGAACACCCGGGTGGCCGAGCTGCTCGACGAGGCCGCCGCGTTCTGGCGGGACCGCTGGCAGGACCGGCAGGACCTGCGGCTTCCCGGGCTGACGGGGGTCTCGACGCGGGCCGCCGCGGGCGAGGCCGTCGACTTCGCCCTTCCCACCGGGCTCGCCGTCGCCGCCGACAAGATGGGCGTCACCCGGTTCGAGCTGGTGCTCACCGCCGTCCACACGCTGCTCGCCGCGTACGGCAACGAGGACGCGGCGGTGTCGGTGGACCTGTCGACCAGGACCGAGGAGACGCGGGGCCACATCGGCCTCTTCGTGAACGAGCTGCCGGTGCGGGCCGGAGCCCCGAGCGGGACGTTCGCCGACTTCGCCCGGTCGGTGCGCGGCGAGCTGCGGGCCGTCTACCGGTTCCGGCAGGTGCCGCTCGCCCGCGCGGTCGGCGGCGTGAGCCCGCGGACCGCGCTGACTCCGGTCTCGGTCAGCTACCGCGGACGCGACGGGAGCGCGCCGGAGTTTCCCGGGGTGGCGGCGACGGTCGACTGGATGTCGTTCAACCACCAGGTGCGCGGCACGCTGCACCTGCAGGTGGTCGACGCGCCGGACGGCATCACGGCCCGCCTGCAGTTCAACCCGGCGATCCTGAGCCGCTCCGGCTGCGAGTCCCTCGTCGGGCACCTGCTCGCCCTCCTGGAGGCGGTGGTCACCGCCCCCGACACCGACCTCTCCCACCTGCCGCTGCCGGCTCAGGTCGAGTCCTCGTCCGTACCGACGGAGGCGGGGCGGAGCGGAACGGACCCGGCCGCGGCGCCACGCACCGGTGAGGCGGACGCCACGCCCTACCTGGCGGAGGTCGCGGAGATCTGGAGCGAGGTGTTCAAACGGCCCGACATCGGGCCGGACGAGGACCTGTTCGACCTCGGCGGGCACTCGCTGACGATCGTCGAGATCATCGCGAAGGTGCGCGAGCGGATGGACGTGGAGCTGTCCTTCGACCTGTTCTTCGACGAGCCGACGATCGCGGGGGTCGCCGCGGAGGTCGCCCTCCTCCGGGAGGAGGCATGCTGAGGGAACGCCTCGCCGAGCTGGTGTCCAAGGCGAGCGGCGGAGATCTGGCCGCCGCCGACGTGCTGGCGGCCGACTGCAGCCTGCCCGCGCTGGGCCTCAACTCGCTCGCCTACCTCCGGCTGATCGACATGGTGGAGACCGAGTTCGGCTGCGACGTCGACCTGGACGGCGGCTACCTCGACACACTCGACGGCCTGGCCGGGCACATCGCCGCGCACACCGGCGAGGACGGCGACGGCGAGCACTCCGGCGGGCAGCGGAGGTGACCGGCAGCCCGCCCGCACCGCAGGCGCCCGGCCTCACCGCGCTGCCGCCCCGCACCGTGGAGTTCCGCGGCGCGCGGGGCGGGCAGGCCGCGCTGACCTGGGGGCAGCAGGGCATCTGGCGCTCCACCCAGTGGCTGGACGACGGCGATCCCTACTTCAACCTGGCCTGGACCCTGCCGGTGACCGGCGCCGTCGACCTGGACGCCGTGCTGCGCGCCGTCGGACGCCTCGTCGAGCGGCACGAGACGCTGCGCACGGCGTACGTCCGGGAGGGCGCACGCCCCGGGACCGGCGCGGAGGTGGTCACCCAGGGCACAGAGGCGAGCACTGGGGCGGGTGCCGGGGAGAGCACCGAGATGGCCGCCGGGGAGGGCACGGAGACGGGTGCCGGGGAGGGGGCCGTCCAGCGGGTGAGGCGCGAAGGCCGGCTCACGGTTGGCGTGTACGAGGCGGCGGCGAAGCCGATGACCGCGGCCAAGGCGCTGGCCGCCGAACTGGCCGCGACCGGGTTCGACTACGCGGCCGAGTTGCCGGTCCGGTGCGCGGTGGTCTGCCTGAGGGGCCGGCCGCGCGCGCTGGCGCTCGCGCTGTCCCACCTCGCCCTCGACGGCTGGTCGCTGAACATGGTGGCCGCGGAGTGGCCGCGGCTCGTCGCCGGGGAGGAGCTGCCCGCCCCCGAGTGGCAGCCGCTCGACCAGGCCGCCTTCGAGCGGTCGGACCCGCCGCCCGGCGCGCAGGCGCTGCGCCACTGGCGGACCGGCCTGGCGTCCGCGCCGCGCTCGATGTTCGACTTCCCCGAGCGGGAGCCGGAGGAGCCGCGCTTCGTCCGCTACGGGATGGACTCCCCGGCGGCGGCCGTCGCCGCCGAGGCGCTGGCCGCCCGGCACGGAGTGACGACCTCCAGCGTGCTCACGGTCGCGAGCGCCGCCCTGCTGGCCGCCGTCACCGGGCACTCCACCGCCGCGCTGCAGCTCATCGTGTCGAACCGGCACCACCTCCGTACGGGGGCGATGGCCGGGCCGGCCGCGCAGGACGGGCTCTGCGTCATCGACCTCGGCGCCGGTGACCAGAGGTCCGGTGATCCGGGGCCTGGTGATCGGAGGGCCGTTACCTTCGCCGAGGCGCTGGGGCCGGGACACCGCAGGACCCTGGCGACCTACCGGAACGGGCACTACGACCCCTCGCTCGTGCTCGCCGCCCGGGACGCGGAGGCGTGGCACCGTGGCGCCGACATCGACCTGGACGCCTTCTTCAACGACGTCCGGCAGGGCGGCCGCTGGTCGGGCCTCCCGGACGTCGATTTCGGTGACGCCGGGGCGCTGGCCGCGCTGCGGGGCCGGACCAGGACGTTCTTCGTCGGCGCCTACTCGAAGGTCAAGGCGAAGATCTTCTTCGCGACCGGTCCGGCGCCCTCCACCTGTGGGTTCTTCGTGCTGGTGGACACGGCGTTCCTGCCCGGGCGGGCCGCCGAGCGGATGCTCGGCGGCCTGGAGGAGCTGCTGGTCCGGGCGGTCTCGGCCGACGTGCCGCTGAACCGGATCGCCGAGATCGCCGGCCTCGACCCGGTGCGGCGGCCGGCCGGATGGACGCGGATCGGCCCCGACTGGGTGAGCCTGCCGGAGACCGAGGCGCTGCTGCGCCGGGTCTGCGGGGGTCCGGCCGCGGTCGTGGTGGAGCCCGGCGACGACGGGGCGGACCGGCTGACCGGCTATCTCGTGGCGCGTCCCGGGCTGGACACGCCCGACGCCGTCCACGCCGCCGTGATGCGGGCCGCGGCCGGTCGCACCGACGTGCTCGCCCCCCGGCACTACGTGCTGTGCCCGGCGCCGCCGGTCGGCCCCTCCGCCTGGCCGGACTGCCCCCGCCTGATCGAGGGCGGCGGCCGGGTCCCCTCTTCCGCAATGACTGCCTTGGGAAGGTGAAATGACCGAATCCTCGATGCTCGTGGTCGTCAACGACGAGGAGCAGTATTCGGTGTGGTGGAGCGACCGCGAGCCGCCCGCCGGGTGGCGGCCCACCGGCTTCACCGGCAGCCGGCAGGAATGCCTGGACCACATCGAGACGGTGTGGACCGACATGCGCCCGCTGAGCGTACGCGGCGGATGACCGCGCCGATGACTGGGCCGATGACTGGGCCGATGACTGGGCGGGCGAGCGGCGCGGAGCGCCGCGCGGCGCTGATCGAGAAGCTGGCCGGGCTGCCCCCCGAACGCCGGGCGGCGCTGCTGCGCTCCCTCGGGGGCGCGGCGGCGGACCCCGGCGGGCAGGAGTGGCCGCTGTCGCCGGGGCAGGAGCGCCTGTGGTTCCTCAGCCGCTTCGACCCCGGCGACACCAGCTACAACACGCCCTGGTCCGTCCGGCTGCGCGGGCGGCTCGACACGGCCGCGCTGGCCGCGGCGTTCGCCCGGGTCACCGAGCGGCACGAGGTGCTGCGGACCCGCTTCCGGCTGCGCGGGGACGCCCCCGTGCAGGTGGTGCTGCCGCCCGCGCCGACGCCGGTGGAGGACCTCGTGGCCTCCGGGGAGGCGGGCCGCGACGGGGCTGGCCGGGACGGAGCTGGTCCGGACGGTGCTGGTCTGGACGGGGCGGGCGCCGACGAGGCGTTGCGGGAGTTCGCCGAGCGCCCGTTCGACCTGGAGAACGAACCTCCCCTGCGGGTCGGCGTGGCCCGGCTGGGTGAGGACGAGGTGGTGCTGTGCATCGTCCTGCACCACATCGTGGTGGACGGCTGGTCGCTCGACGTGCTCATGCGCGAGCTCGCCGAGTGCTACGCGGCGGCGCGCGAGGGACGCGAGCCCGTCCTGGCGGAGCTGCCGATGCAGTACGCCTCCTTCGCCGTGCAGGAGAGGCAGCGGGACCACACGGCGGGCGTGGAGCACTGGGCGGGCCGGCTGACCGGCGCCCCCTCACTCGACCTGCCGCTCGACCATCCCCGGCCGTCCCGGTGGTCGGGGCGCGGCGGGCGCGAGGAGCTGCTGCTGCCGCCGGAGGAGGTCACGCCGCTGGAGCGGGTGGCCAGGAAACGGCGCTGCACGTCCTTCATGGCCCTGGTCGCCGCCTACGAGGCGACCCTGGCCCTGGCGTCCGGCCAGTCCGACTTCTGCGTCGGCGTCCCGGTGTCCCGCCGGACCCGCAGCGAGCTCGCCCCGCTGATCGGCTACTTCGGCAACACGCTGGTGCTGCGGGCCGACCTGTCCGGCGACCCGGCGTTCCACGAGCTGCTGGACCGCGTGCGGGAGGCGACCCTGGCCGGGATGCGGCACGCGGACGTGCCGTTCGAGCACATCCTGGCCGCGCTGCGCGTCCCGCGCGACGTCGGCCGGCCGCCGCTGTGCCAGGCCATGTTCAACCTGCACAGCGACCTGCCCAAGGACGACCTGCTGGGGACCCGGTTCGCCGACCTCGACGCCGAGGTCCACACGATCCCGCCCAGCCACACCAAGTCCGAGGTCTCGCTCGACCTGTGGCGCGGACCGGAGGGGCTGGGCGGCGTCTTCGACTACAGCGCCGACCTGTTCACGCCCGCGACCGCGCGCCGCCTCGTCCGCGGTTTCGCCGAGGTCGTACGGCGGGCCGGGGCCGACCCGGAGACCCGTCTGTCCGCGCTGAGCGGCGCGTTCTCTGATTGAAAGGTGCATGACAGTGAGTGACGCGGTGAGCGGCGGGCCGGCGACCTCGGGTGCCGGGCGGCCGGGAACGGACGCCGCGACGGCGCTCGCGCTGATCCGCCGGTGGCGTGACGAGAGCCCCGACGCGGTCGCCGTGAGCGGCGACGGCGGCGTGCTGACGTACCGGGAGCTGCTCGACAGGGCCGACCGGCTGGCGGCACTGCTGCGCGCCCGCGGTGTCGGGCCGGAGGTGCCGGTGGGCCTGTGCCTGGAGCGGTGCCCCGGCATGGTCGTCGCGCTGCTCGCCGTGTGGCGGGCCGGTGGCGCGTACGTGCCGCTCGACCCGGCGTTCCCCGAGGACCGGCTCCGCCACATGCGGGAGGACGCCGGCATCCGGCTGGTGCTGGCCGGGAAGGGCGTCGGCTCCGCGCTGCTCGACGGAGTCCCGGACGTCGTCGAGCTGGCGTGGGACGGCGTGCCGCTCTCGGGCGAGGGGCAGGACGGCGACGGCGATGGATACGGCGACGGCGCGGGACCGGTGGGGGATCTCGCCTACCTCATGTACACCTCCGGCTCCACCGGCCGGCCCAAGGGGGTCGCGGTCCCGAACGGCGCGGTGGTCAACCTGCTGGAGTCCTTCGCCTCCCTGCTGGAGCTCACCCCGCGCGACGCCTGGCTCGCGGTCACCACGCTGTCGTTCGACATCTCCGTGCTGGAGCTGCTCCTGCCGCTGGCCTGCGGCGCCCGCGTCGTGGTCGCGTCCGCGCACGAGACGACGGACGGCCGGGCCCTGCGGTCGCGCGCCGTGACCGACGCCGTCACGATCATGCAGGCGACCCCGGCGAGCTGGCGCATCCTGATCGAGTCCGGCGGAGTCCCCGCGAACATCGCGACCCGGCTGTGCGGGGGAGAGGCGCTGCCCCGCGATCTCGCCGACACCCTCCTCGCCGACGGCGCCCGCCTCTGGAACGTGTACGGCCCCACCGAGACGACGGTCTGGTCGACGGCCGGGCGGGTCGCCCCGTCTCCCGCTCCCGTGGACCTCGGTGAGCCCATCGGCAACACGACGGTGCACATCCTCGGGCCTGATGGGCGTCCGGTGCCGCCCGGCGAGGCCGGGGAGCTGCACATCGGCGGAGCCGGCCTGGCCAGGGGATACCGCGGCATGCCGGGCCAGACGGCGGACCGGTTCCGGCCCGACCCGTTCTCCGCGACGCCCGGGGCCCGCCTGTACGCCACGGGCGACCTGGCCGCGCTGGAGAACGGCAGGCTGCGCTACCTCGGCCGGGCCGACCAGCAGGTGAAGGTGCGCGGCTTCCGGATCGAGCTCGGCGAGATCGAGACCGTGCTGCGGGCCGCGCCGGAGGTGGCGGGCGCCGCGGTCGGCGTCCACGCCGGCCCCGACGGGCTCGCGCGCCTGGTCGCCTACGTCGTGCGCGCCACCACAGAGCACACCACCGGAGAGCGCACCACGGGGGAGCACGTCGTCGAAGAGGCCGCGGTGGAAACGGCGGCCGGGGGGACCTTCCGGGGAACCGGCTCGGACATCGACGAGGCGGATCTGTGGGCCGCCCTGCGGGACCGGTTGCGCCTCAGCGTCCCCGAATACATGGTGCCGGCGCGTCTCGTGGTGCTGGACGCCCTGCCGCTCACCCCCAACGGGAAACTCGACCGCGCCGCGCTGCCCGCGCCCGAGTGGACCCGCGCCGGGAGCCGGCCGTACCGGCCGCCGTCCACGCCGCTGGAGGAGGACCTCGCGGCGCTGTGGGGGGAGGTGCTCGGCATCGCGGAGCCGGTCGGCGTCGACGACGACTTCTTCGAGCTGGGCGGCCACTCGCTGACCGCCACCCAGATCATCGCCAGGATCCAGGCGCGGTTCGCGATCAGTGTGCCGATCGTGGAGCTGTTCGAGAACCCCACGGTGGCCGGGCTGGCGGCGGCGATGGACCGGCTCGACGACGACGACCTCGATCTCGCCGAGATCGCCGCGCTCCGCGACGAACTCGACGGCCTCAGCGCCGAGGACCTCGCGGCGGTGCTCGACGGGATGTCGGACCGATGAGGGCGCCGCTGTCTCCGGACCAGGAGCGGCTCTGGCTCCTGCAGAAGCTGGATCCGCGCGACGCCTCCTTCGGCATGTATCTCGTCCGCCGGCTGCGCGGCCCCCTCGACCGGGACGCCCTCGAAGGGGCGGTCGCCGACGTGGTGGCCCGCCATGAGAGCCTGCGCACCCGGTTCGAGGAGGAGGACGGCGTCCCCTGGGCGGTCGCGGAGCCGGCCGGGTCCCCGCCGCCGGTGGCGTGGCCGGCCGCGACGGACGAGGAGCACGCCGGGCGGCTCGTCGCCGAGCGGGTCAACGCGCCGTTCGACCTCGCGGACGGCGTGCCGCTGCGCGTGGCGGTGATCGGGATCGGGCCGCTGGACCACGTCCTGTGCGTCACGATGCACCACATCATCGGCGACGGCTGGTCGCTGGGGATCCTGCTCGACGACCTCGCGGAGTGCTACACCGCGCGGCTGCGCGGCCGCGCGCCGGAACTGGCGCCGCTGCCGGTCCACCCGTCCGACTACGCCCGCTGGCAGCGCCGCCGCGCCGATCGCGCGGTGCCGTACTGGCAGGAGCGGCTGGCCGATCCGCCGCCGCCCGACCTGCCTTTCGGCATCGGGGGCGCCGGCGGCGGGGGCGCCGACGGCGCGGAGGGCGGCGCGGGCCACGGGCAGGGCGGGTTCCAGATCGTCCGGGTCGGCCCGGAGGTCGCGGACCGGCTGGACCGGCTCGCCCGCGAGCACCGGACCACGCTGTTCACCGTGCTCATGGCGGCCTACCAGGTGCTCCTGCACCGCCACTCCGGCCACGACGACGTCCTCGTCGGGACGGTCGTCGCCGGGCGCGACCGGGTCGAGCTGGAGCCGCTGATCGGCTATCTCACCCAGACCGTCGTGCTGCGCGGCGATCTCCGCGGTGATCCCGCGTTCGCCGAACTGCTGCGGAGCACCGGGCGCGAGGCGCTGACGGCGATGAGCAAGACGTCGGTGCCGTTCGAGCGGATCGGGCACCCCGCCCAGGCGCTGATGCCGACCGTGTTCATCCTGCACACCCAGGACGTGGGGCCCACCCGGCCCTTCGGGGACCTGTCCGTCGGCTTCTTCCCCGACGGCTTCCGGCAGGTGAAGCTCGGCCTCTACACCGAGGCGTGGCGGGACGGCGGCGGGATCACCGTGTCGTTCGGTCACGACGGGTCCAGCGGGTCCCCGCACGAGGCGGAGGCCGTCCGGCGGCTCGCCGAGCGCTTCCTGCTCCTGCTCGCCTCGGCCGCGGACGAGCCGCACCGCCGGATCTCCGAGCTGCGCGTCTGGACCGAGGACGACGTGGCCGACATCCACACCATGGCCGGCGACGGCGCGGACGTTCCCGGGCCGGCGGTCCCCGAGATGATCGCCGAGACCGCCCGCCGCACGCCCGGCGCCGTCGCGGTGGTCTGCGGGGAAACCGAGGTCACCTACGGCGAGCTGGACCTGCGGGCGGCCCGGCTCGCCGCGTCGCTGCGCGCGTCCGGCGTCCGCCCCGGCGACGTCGTCGGCGTCCGCCTGCCCCGGTCGGCCGAGGCGATCGTCGCGCTGCTCGCCGTCTGGCGGGCCGGTGCGGCCTACCTGCCGTTCGAGCCGGAAGAACCGGACGAGCGGATGACCTTCTCGCTGGCGGACGCCGGGGCGACACATGTGATCACGACCCGTACGCCGCCCCCCGGGCTCACCGCCGTCGACCCGACCCCCGGCGGGGGAGAGGACGCTCGGTGGCCCGGCGAGCAGGGCGAGCAGTGGCCCACCGAGCAGCGGTCCACCGGGCAGCAGGGCGAGGAGGGGCCGGGTGGGACACGGCCGGGAGACGTCGCCTACGTGATCTCCACCTCCGGCTCCACCGGCCGCCCCAAGGGCGTCGCGGTCGAGCACCGCGCCATCGCGGCCCGGATCCGGTGGATGCGCGACGCGTACGGCCTGACGCCCGGCGACCGCGTCGTCCAGTTCGCGTCGCTGAGCTTCGACACCCACGTCGAAGAGGTCTTCCCCGCGCTCGCCGCGGGAGCGACCCTGGTGCTCCTCCCTGGCGGGGCGGCGACGCTGCCCGACCTGCTGGCCGCGCTGGGCGGCGAGCGGATCACGGTGCTCGACCTGCCCACCGCCTACTGGCACCACCTGGTCGAGGAGATCGACCAGATCGCCTGGCCGCCCGCGCTCCGCCTGGTGATCATCGGCGGCGAGCAGGCGTCCGGCGGCGCGGTGACGCGCTGGCGCCGCCGGTTCGGCGACGGCGTCCGCCTGCTGAACACCTACGGCCCGACCGAGGCCGCGGTCATCGCGACCTGGGCCGACCTCGGCGCCGGTCCTGGGGCTGCACCCGGGTCCGGCCTGGGGTCCGGCCTCGCGGCGGACCATGGCGCGAGGCCGCATGGCAGGCCGCCGATCGGCCGGCCCGTCGGCGCGACGACGGTCCACCTGCTCGACGCCGTCGGAGCCCCGGTCCCGAAGGGCGCGATCGGCGAACTGGTCATCGGGGGAGCCGGCGTGGCCCGCGGTTACCTGCGCCGCCCCGCGCTCACGGCCGCCGCCTTCGTCCCCGACCCCGCCGGGCCGCCGGGAGCGCGGCGGTACCGCACCGGGGACCGGGCCCGCTGGAACCAGGACGGAGAGCTGGAGTTCCTGGGCCGGCTCGACGGGCAGCTCAAGGTGCGTGGCTTCCGGATCGAGCCGGGCGAGGTCGAGGCGCGGCTGCTCGACCATCCGGGCGTCGGCCAGGCCTTCGTGACGGTCCACGCCGAGGAGCTCGTGGCGTACGTGACGGGGACCGCGACGGGGGAGGAGCTCGCCGCGCATCTCGCGCGGACCCTGCCCCGGCATCTCGTCCCGACCGCCTGGGTCGGTCTCGACGTGCTGCCGCTCACCAGCCGCGGCAAGGTGGACCGCGCGGCGCTGCCCGAGCCGGTCCGGGGGCCGTCGGCCGGGCACGTCCCGCCGAGCACGGACGCGGAGCTGCTGGTGGCCGAGGTCTGGGCCGAGCTGCTCGGCGTCGCCTCCGTCGGCGCGGACGACGACTTCTTCGCCCTCGGCGGGCACTCGCTGCTCGCGACGCGGATCGCGGCCCGGCTGCGCCGTACGACCGGGGTGGAGGTGCCGGTCCGGACGATCTTCGAGCGGCGCACCGTGGCCGACCTGGCGGCCGCGCTGGAGGACCTGCTGGTCGCCGAGCTGGAGGGCATGTCGGAGGAGGAGGCCGAGCGCCTGCTCTCGTCCGCCGAGGGCTGAGCCCTCTCGAAGGCAGCCCTCTCGAAGGGGACGACGACGACGAGACCGCCGCACACATCGGGGATGTGCGGCGGTCTCGTCGTTCGTGGCCGCCTCAGGCGGAGGCGCGGATCACCAGGTGCGTGTCGAGTATGACGACCGGCTGCTCCAGCGGCTCGCCGTTGATGCGGGCGATCAGGAGCTGCACCATCTGCCGGCCCATCGCCTCCGTCGGCTGGTGCACGCTGGTCAGCGGAGGATCGGTGTGCAGGGCGACCTTCGAGTCCTCGAAACCGATCAGCGCGACGTCGTCCGGCACCACCATGCCGTTCTCCTTGAGCACGCGCAGCGCCCCGACCGCCATGGGGTCGGACGCCGTGAACACCGCGTCGAGATCGGGATGGCGGGCCAGCAGCTCACGCATGGCCGCCGAGCCGCTCTCCTCGGAGAAGTCGCCGTACGAGACGCGTTCGCTCATCCCGGTGGCGAGCAGCGCGTCGCGGTACCCGGCCAGACGGTCGACACCCACGCCCATGTCCTGGGGACCGGCGATTGTGGCGATCCGGCTCCGGCCCTTGGAGACCAGATACTTGACCGCCTGCCGCGCGCCCGCGCGGTTGTCCATGTCGACGAAGCTGTAGGGGTTCAGCCCGACGGGCCGGCCACCGAGCACGGTGGGCACGCCCAGATCCTCCAGCCGTCCCGGCAGGGGGTCGGCGCCGTGCACCGAGGTGAGCAGGACGCCGTCGACGTGCTGCCCGGTCAGGTAGTGCTCCAGGCGGTCGTGCTCGGTGCGGTTCTGCGCCATCGTGAGGATCAGCTGGAGGCCGGTCTCACCCAGCGCCGAGCCGATCCCGCGGATCAGCCCGGCGAAGTACGGCTCGTCGAAGACGCGCTGCTCCGATTCCGACACCACCAGGGCGATGGTGTCGGTCCGGTTGGTCACGAGGGTACGCGCCGCCCGATTGGGCACGTAGCCGAGCTCCTGGATCGCCAGTAACACCGCGTCGCGGGCACGGTCGCTCACCTTCGGTGAGCCGTTGATGACCCGCGACACGGTGCCGCGGCCGACACCGGCACGCGCGGCGACCGCTTCCAGAGTCGGCCGACCTCCGGAACGGCGGTCCCCGTTCATCTATACTGCCCCCTTATCGCGTCTGCGCTTATTGTGCCCGACCCAGCAGGCCGCCGTGCCTGATGGTGTCGGCATACCACAACGCGCTCGATTTCAGCGTCCTCGCCTGGGTCTCGTAGTCCACGTAGACGAGGCCGAAGCGCTTGCCGTATCCCCAGGCCCACTCGAAGTTGTCCATCAGGGACCAGGCGAAGTAGCCCTGGAGCGGGACGCCGGACTCGATGGCGGCGTGGCAGGTGCGCAGGTGCGCCTCGATGTAGGCGACGCGATCGGGGTCGTGCACGGTCCCGTCCTCGCCGAGCACGTCGTCGTACGCCGCGCCGTTCTCGGAGATGTAGAGGGGGACGCGCGGGTACTCGTCGGCGAGGCGCCGCAGCGTCTCGTACAGTCCGCTGTCGTCGACCTCCCAGCCCATCGCGGTGACCGGGCGGCCGGCGTTGACGAACCCGACGTGCTCGCTGCCGATCCACGGCGAGCCGGAGTCGGTCGGGGCGGCAGCGGCCGACACGGCGCCGCCGGGGGCGCCCGACACGGTGAAGCGGCTGTAGTAGTTGACCAGCAGCATGTCGAGCGGAGCGCCGATCGCGGCCAGGTCGCCGTCCTGGATGAAGGACATGTCGGAGATGTGGCTCAGGTCGGCCAGCACGTCCTCCGGGTACGCGCCCTTGAGCAGCGCGTCCAGGAAGAACCGGTTCTGCAGCCCGTCGATGCGGCGGGCGGCGTCCTGGTCGGCCTCGCTGGCGGTGGCCGGCGTGACCGGGTAGAGGTTCACGCACCCGCCGATCTGCGAGCCGGCGTTCTGCGCCCGCATCGCCTGCACGGCCAGGCCGTGCGCGAGGTTGAGGTGGTGCGCGGCGCGCAGCGCGGCGGCCGGCTCACGCCTGCCCGGCGCGTGCTCGCCCGAGGCGTACCCCAGGAACGCCGAGCACCAGGGCTCGTTGACCGTGCTCCAGTTCCTGACCCGGTCGGAGAGCTCGGCGTGGACGGTCGCGGCGAAGTCGGCGAAGCGCTTCGACGTGTCCCGCGCGGGCCACCCGCCCGCGTCTTCCAGGGCCTGCGGGAGGTCCCAGTGGTAGAGCGTCAGCCACGGGTCGATGCCGTAGCTGAGCAGCTCGTCGACCAGCCTCTTGTAGAAGTCGAGGCCCTTGGCGTTGTACGCGCCCGAGCCGTCGGGCTGGATCCGCGGCCAGGAGACCGAGAACCGGTAGGCCGTCAGGCCGAGGTCGGCCATCAGCTTCACGTCGTCGCGGTACCGGTTGTAGTGGTCGATCGCGGTCTCGGCGTGGTCGCCGCCGACGATCCGGCCTTCCTGACGGCAGAAACTGTCCCAGATCGAGGTGCCCCGCCCGTCCGCGGTGAGTCCACCCTCGATCTGGTATGCGGAGGTCGCGGCGCCCCAGACGAACCCTGTGGGGAACATCAGGCCGGCCGCCTCCGCCTCTGGTCGTGTGTCTTGCGTTGTCACGCCTTGACCGCACCTTCCATGAGTCCGCCGATGATCTGTCGGCCGAACAGGATGAAGACGACGATGAGCGGGAGGATCGACAAGAGCGTGCCACTGAAGATCAGCACGTAGTCCGTCCCGTACTTCGCGTTGAGCGAGTTGATCGCGACCTGGACCGTCGGGTTGTCCGGGTTCAGCACGATCAGCGGCCACATGAACTCGTTCCAGTTCAGCATGAACGTGTTGATGCCCAGCACTCCCATGCCCGGCCGTACGGCGGGCAGGATGACGTTCCACCAGATCCGCAGCGTGGAGGCGCCGTCGACGCGGGCGGCCTCGACCAGTTCGTTGGGCACGGCCTGCTCGGTGTACTGCGTCATGAGGAAGACGCCGAAGCCGTTGAGCAGGAAGGGCAGGATCACCGCCTTGATCGAGCCGACCCATTCGAGGTTGACCATGAGCCGGTAGAGGGGGACGATGCCCATCTGCTGCAGCGGGACCATCATCGTCAGCAGCACGAACAGCAGCAGGATCTTGCCGCCCCGGAAGTTCAGCCGGGCGAACGCGAAACCGGCGAACGTCGAGATCAGCACCACCGAGACCGTCACCGTCGCAGAGATGATCAGCGAGTTGGTGAGACCGGTCAGGTAGTGCGCGTCGGGGTTGGTGAGCACCCGGTTGATGTTCTCCCCGAGGTTGCCGCCCGGCAGGAACGGCGGCGGCATGTCGGTCGCCTCGGTGTTGGTGCGCGAGGCGATGACGATCATGTAGTACAGCGGGAACGCCGAGATGATGATCGTGACCGCGAGGATGAGCCTCGTCATCGGCGTGGCCGACCAGATGCCGGCGGCGCCTCCCGGCGCCTTGGCGCGGCGCCGCCGCGTGCTGGCGGGCGCGGAGAGCGTGGTCACTTGTTGCCCCCGATCCGGCGGATGAGCATGAAGTTGATGGCCGACCCGACGAGGATGAGCAGGAACAGCAGCCAGGCGGCCGCGGACGCGTAGCCGTAGTCGAACTCGCGGAAGCCCTGCTCGAAGATGAACATCGAGACGGTCTGGAACTGGCTGTCGGTGCCGCCGTGGACGTTGCCGTTGTAGAACGTCGTCGGCTCGGAGAACAGCGTGAGACCGCCGATGGTGGAGTTCAGCACCACGAAGATCATCGTGGGCCGGAGCATCGGGATCGTGATCTGCCAGAACTGGCGCCGCCGGGACGCGCCGTCGATCGAGGCCGCCTCGTAGAGGTCCTTGGGGATCGTCTGCATGCCGGCCAGGAAGATGATCGCGTTGTAACCGGTCCAGCGCCAGTCGATCATCGTCGCGATGGCGAGCCAGGAGGGGAGGCGCTCGGTCTTCCAACTGACGGGATCGATGCCGAACCAGCTCAGCACCCAGTTGACCACGCCGTAGTCGCGGCCGTACAGCTGGGTGAAGACGACCGCCACCGCGACGACGGAGGTGACGAGGGGGAGCAGGACGCCCAGCCGGACGAACAGCTGCGCCTTCATCCGCTTGTTCAGCGCGTTGGCCAGCAGCAGGGCCAGCAGCATCTGGGGGACCGTCGCGATGACGAACATCGCGAGGGTGTTGACGACCGCTTTCCAGAAGTCGGCGTCGCCGAGCATGGCGGTGTAGTTGCCGAGGCCCGTCCACTCGACCGTGCCGGTGAGGTCGTAGTCGAAGAACGAGTAGTACAGGGTGAACCCGAGCGGGAAGAGCCCGAAGAGCAGGAAGAGCAGGTAGTAGGGAGAGACCAGGAGGTACGGAGCGGCCTTGAGGTCCAGCCAGGTGAGGAAGGACCGGCCCGATCTCGGCCGGACGTGCCTCCGGCCGGGCGGCATCGGTGCGCGGGTGGGTCGCCCGGCGTCGACGTGCAGGCTCATAAGTTACCTTTCGGGTGAAAGCAGGCGACCGGCCCGCCGGCGGGGTGCCGCTGCGGCGGGCCGGTGCTCACCTGGCGGGCAGGATCAGCCCGCGGCCTTCACTGCGTCGTCGACGAGCTTCTTCCAGCCGTTCGCGTACGGCACCGAGCCGTCGTCGATGGCGGAGACGACCGACTCGACCGCGTTCTTGACCTGGGCGTGCTTCACGCCGAGGAAGACCGGCTGGAGCGCGGAGGCGGACTTGGCGAAGATGTCGCCGACCGGGGCGTCGTTGAAGTACTCGTTCTTCGCGCCCTGGACGGCCGGGTCCTGCTGCGCCTGCACGTTGCTCGGCATGTTGCCGGCGAAGTTGAAGACGCTGACCTCGGCGTCCTTACCGGTCAGGTAGTCGAGGACCTGCGCGGCCTCCTTGGGGTGCTTGGACTGCTTCGGCACCGCGAGCCAGGAGCCGCCCCAGTTGCCGCCGCCGCCGGGCACCGCCGCGACGTCCCACTTGCCCTTGAAGTCCGGTCCGGCGCCGCCGTCACCGCTGACCGCGCCGAGCATCCAGGACGGGCAGCCGAGGGTGGCGAACTGCGACTTCTTCATGCCGGTGTTCCACTCGGGCGTGAAGTTGCGCAGCTTGGCCGTGAGGCCCTCCTGGCTGATCTTCTGGGCGAAGTCGTACGCCGACTTGACCGCCGGGTTCTTGTCGACGATCAGGTTGTTGTCCTTGTCGAAGTAGGAGACGTTGCCGTTCTTGGCGGCCTCCTGCACCAGGACCACGTTGTAGAGCGTGTTGGTGCCGTCGACGAACTTGGTGTCCTTGATCTTGTCCTGGAACTTGTGGGCGACCTTGACGAAGTCGTCCCACGTCGGCCAGAGCTTGCTGACCTCGTCGCGGTCGGCCGGCAGGCCCGCCTTCTCGAACAGGTCACGGCGGTAGCAGAGGCTCATGCCGCCGACGTCGGTGCCGAGGCCGAACAGCTTGCCGTCGGCGGTGACGCCGTTCTCCCACTTCCAGTCCGCGAAGTCGGCCTTGCGGTTCTGCAGGCCGAACTCGCCGAGGTCGGCCCACCACTCGGGGTGTGCCTTCGCGAGGCCCATGCCGCCCTCGTCGATGCCGACGACGTCGCCGGCGCCCGCGCCGGACTGCAGCCACTGGATCATCTGCGGCCAGTAGACCTGCTCGAACTGGTCGGTCAGGTTGTCATACTTGATCGTGATGTCCTTGTGCTCGGCGTTCCACTTGTCGACGGCCTCCTTGTAACCGAAGTTCTTGCCGCCGCCGAACGTCTGAAGCGTGATGGTCACGGGACCCGCCGCCGCGGTGGAGCCGCCTGCCGCGTTGTCCGCGGGCTTGTCGTCCGAGCCGCAGGCGGTGGTGACGCCGAGCGCCAGCGCCGCCACCGCGGCGACCGCGAGCAGCCTGCCGCGGCGCGAGTTGTTGAACATTCTTCCGGACCCCTCTCAGGTGGTACCCGAATCTCTTGGGAGGTTCATCCCAGGCCGGTCCCCGACGTCACGGCCCGCGATCAATGGTTGTGCTTGTATGAGCGAGCACTGTTGGGAGCGCTCCCACGAAGGGTCCTCTATGAGCAACGCGGGCGTCAATATGCCGAAACCTAACTGTTACTCCGCAGGGGGTTAGGCACTCCAAAAGGGATGTTACGGGACATACTACGCATGGGAGCGCTCCCATCACCATATGGGCAGAAATGAATACCGGATGCCCCAAATCTGCGACCGGCGTCGCCGTTATGCCGTGCCGTCACCGAGACCGGCGGCGTCCGTCAGCGCGCAGGTCATGCCGGCGCAGGCCCGCAGCAGCGCCAGCCGGGCCGACAGCACGGCGACGACGCCCGGCTCCGCCGTGCCCGCGATGTTGCGCAGCTCCGCCGGGTCCTCCTGCAGATCGTAAAGCTGCCGCTCCCCGGTCTCGTACTCCACGTACGCGTACCGGCCGGTGCGCAGCACGGCGTAGCTCGGCGGCGACTGCGGTGAATAGGAGGGGTGGTAGAACTCGACCAGGACGGCGTCGCGCCAGGGCACGTCGAGCCCGCGCAGCAGCGGGACGAGTGACCGGCCCTCGGCGGAGAGCGGCACGGAGGCTCCGCCCAGCTCGGCGAACGTCGGCGCGAGGTCGACGGTCGAGGCGAGCCTGTCGATCACGCCCCCGGCCGGCACGCCGGGCCCGCGCACCACCATCGGCACCCGGATGTCCTCCTCGAAGGGCGTCGTCTTGCCCGGCCGCAGCCGGTGCTGCCCGAGATGGAAGCCGTTGTCGGAGGTGAAGAAGATATAGGTGTCGTCGAGCCGGCCCGCCCGGGTCAGTGCGTCGACGAGGGCGCCCACCATGTCGTCCACGCCGAGCATGGCGCGCAGCCGGTCGCGATGGACCCGGTCGATCCTGCGCACGTCGGCGGCCGACAGCGGCGTCCGCTCCTGGAGCCAGCCGGGCTCGGCGGACAGGTCGGCCTGGTCGAACGACGCGGTCCGCGGCGCCTGCTCGTCGGCGAAGGCGTCCGCGTGGCGCGCCGCGTGGTGCGCGGGCAGGTGCGGCGCGACGGGGGCGAGGTAGAGGAAGAACGGTGCGCCTCCCGACGAGGCGAACGCCGCCGCCTTGGCGCTCAGCACGTCCTCCAGGTAGTCCTCCGGCGCGTGGCCGTGGTGCCGGATCACGCCGTTGTCGTTGAGCGCGTAGCCGTACTCCTGGTAGAGGCGGGTGACCGGCACGGCCCACTCGTCCCAGCCGGGCGGGACGTACGTGCGCGGCGCGCCCTGGGGGTAGTTGTTGAGATACTTGCCGAAGAGCGCGGTCCGGTAGCCCGCGTCGTGCATCCACGTCCCGAGCGTGGACGTCTCCAGCGGCCGGAACCTCGTGAACCCGCCGGTCGGCGCCCGGTTGCTCTCGACCTGATGGCTGTGCATGTACTGCGACCGGAGGATCGAGGAGCGGGAGGGACAGCACCAGGGATTGGTGACGAAGAACCGCGACAGGGTGGTGCCCTGGCTCACCAGCAGATTGGAGATGTTGGGGAACCGGCTGAGATCCGCCGCGTCGAGGTCGTCGGTCAGGATCAGCACGATGTTGGGCCGGTGCTCCGTCGGAGCGGGCTCGACCCGGGCGGCGCCGGTGAGTCCGAGAGCCAGCAGGAGCGCCGCGGCGAGCCCTGCCCACAGTTTCGTCGATCGTCGCGGTTGCGGCACGGCAGCAACCATATCCCTCCGCCCGCCTGGGGAAACGCACGGAGGGTGACCATGCGGACGCGCCGCGTCCGGTTCGGGGAGCTTCGGCGCGACATGCGCCCCCGCCCGGCCGTGCCTGCCCACACTCATCGCGCTCGCGCCGGGCCTGCCCCCTCACGCTGGGCCCGCCTTGCGCTGGGCCCTGAGCGCGCCCGCGCGCCGTCCCGCGCTCCCTCCGCCCTCCGCCCTCCGCGCGGCGAGTGCCGCGGGGAGGGCGGGGTGACCGTCTTCTATAGGGCGCTTCTATAGGGTGCGGTTCTACCGACCGGTGGGCCAGTGCTCCGGCGTTCACGCCGGGGGTGAAGGCCCACGCGGGAGTGCCCGCCAGGGCGCGAGCGTGCCCTGGCCCTACGCCCGAGAACAGGTCAGCTCATGGGTCAAGCAGTCGATGTAGTGCTTGAGGACCGTGAGCGGTGTGTTGCCCACGCTTCCGGCAAGGGGGCAGCCGCACCCAGAAGTGTCCGCTCCACGGGGTACCAGCGGACGGGAGCGGTGTATATCTCGCTGGGATCCGCTCCGAGACGCCCTTCAGTGCGGTTGGCCGCCCAGCCCGCCCGCGCCGCAGATCGGGTCACTCACCGTGTGGATTCCGTCACGGTGGCGTAAACCCGGGGGTACGATCCGGGCGTGGAGGTGGCCAGGCAGGCGCGGGCGCACGTGGCGCGACTCGACCTCACCGCCGCCCAGGTGGCGGTGCTGGACGGTCAGGCCCACACCGCCCGCGCGCTGTGGAACCTGCTGCACGAGTACTGCACCTTCCGGCAGGGCCGGTTGGCCTCGGTCAAGGACTGCGACGCCGCGATCCGGCGGGCCCGCCGCGAGATCGACTGGGTGGGGCGGCTGCCCGCCCAGGCGGCCCAAGCGGTGCTGAGAACCTACCGGCAGGCGTGGGCGAACTTCTTCGACCCCGCCCATCCCGCCGGGCGGCCCGGCTTCAAGAGCCGGTCCCGGTCCCGGTTGGCGGTGGATGTCCCCCAGGGGCGGGACCTGAACATCGCCCGGCTGAACCGGCGGTGGGGCGCGGTCAACCTGCCCAAGGTCGGGCGGGTGCGCTTCCGGTGGACCAGGGACCTGCCCGGCGTCACCAGGGGTGGACCGGCCGGGCGGATCACCGGCGCGCGGCTGGTCAAGGACGCCTTCGGGTGGCAGATCGTGTTCCGCACCGAAGCCGTGGTCGCGGCGGCCCCGGTCGTCCACCGGGGCGAGCCGGTCGGGATCGACCGGGGAGTCACCGTCGCCCTGGCGTTGTCGGACGGCACCACGAGTGAGCATGGGGAATGGCTCACCAGCGGTGAGAAGGAACGCCTTCGCCGGCTGGAGAAGAAGTCCGCCCGCCAGCGCCGTACTCGCTCTCCCGGCCGGTCCATATCCAGACGGCTGGCCCGTACCTATGACCGGATAGCCCGGCTCCGCGCGACAGCCAAGCGCCGAGCCGTCGACTGGCAGCACCAGACCACCACCGAACTCGCGCGCACCTACGGCGTGGTCGTGGTGGAAGACCTGCCGATCATGAACATGGTCCGCTCCGCCACGGGCACGGTCGAGCGCCCCGGCCGGAACGTGCGGCAGAAGGCGGGGCTGAACCGCGCCATCACCGGGCAGGCGTGGGGCCGCACCGTCACCCTGCTGGAATACAAGACCCGTGATCGCGGCGGGCTGGTGGTGAAGGTCCCCGCACCGGGCACCTCGCAGACCTGCCACCGGTGCGGCCACCGCGACCCGGCGGCCCGGAACGGGATCAGGTACGCCTGTGTCAACTCCGCGTGCGGGTGGGCCGGGCACGCCGACACCAACGCCGCGATCAACATACGCAACGCCGCAGGAACCGCGGTGTCAGGACGTGGAGACCTCGGGGCTGCCCGGTCCGCGAAGCGTCAACCCCCGCACGCCGCTTAACCGCGACACGACGGGAGAATCTCCGGCCTCAGGCCGGGGAGGAGTTCAACCGAAGGTGGCGGGGTCGGGCCCGAGGCGGCGGCCGGCGTCGAGGGCGTCGATCGCGGCCATGTCGTCCGCGCTCAGCTCGAAGTCGAAGACCTCGATGTTCTCCCTGATGCGCGAGGGCGTCACCGACTTCGGGATCACCACGTTGCCGAGCTGGAGATGCCAGCGCAGCACCACCTGCGCGGCGGTCCTGCCGTGCCTGGCGCCGATCTCGGCGAGGACCGGCAGGTCGAGCAGGCCCCGGCCCTGCCCGAGCGGGCTCCACGCCTCGGTGGCGATGCCGTGCCGCGCGTGGAATTCACGCAGCTCCCGCTGGGCGAGCTGCGGGTGCAGCTCGATCTGGTTGAGCACGGGGACCACGCCGGTCTCGGTGAGCAGCCGCTCCAGCGTCTCCACCGTGAAGTTGGACACCCCGATCGCCCGGACCCGGCCGTCGGCGTACAGCTTCTCCAGGGCCTGCCACGTCTCGACGTACCGGTTCTGCTTCGGGGACGGCCAGTGGATCAGATAGAGGTCGACGGTCTCCAGGCCGAGCCGCCGCGTGCTGTCGTCGAACGCGCGCAGCGCCTCGTCGTAGCCCTGCTGGTCGTTCCACAGCTTCGTGGTGACGAACAGCTCCTCGCGGGGGATGCCGGAGGCGCGCAGGGCCCGGCCGACGCCCTCCTCGTTCTGGTAGAGCCTGGCCGTGTCGATGCTCCGGTAGCCGTGTTCGAGCGCCGTCGTCACGGCCTTCTCCGCCTCGTCGTCGGCCACCTGCCAGACGCCGAAGCCGAGCCGGGGCATGGGAACGCCGTTGTTCAAGTCGATGACTTCCATGCCCCTATGCTGCCCGAACGCCCCGGCATGATCCCTTCGGGGTCCGTTCACCCCGAGTTCCCTCGTACGTCGCATGGGATGGCTAGGGTGAGCGCGTCGTGAACGAATCCTCACGCGGCGTGGATGACGAGGGACGGCGCCACGCCGCCGGGCAGGGGCAGGCCGTCGCATGGGTGGAGTCCCCCCTGCAGCTTCTGTGCGTCGTCGAGGCGCACCATGCGGGGCTCCTCGGCCGCACCACCCGTGTGGTGCCGCGGGCAGGGCTGCCCGCGCTCCGGCTCACCCGGCGTGAGCTGGGGCGGCTCGGGCTGCCCGAGGGGCTGGAGTTCGCCGAGCCGTCCGAGCGGATTCCCCGGCCGAGCCGCACCTGGGCGGTGGGCGACGCCTTCTCGGGACGGGTCCAGCTCGCCCTCGTGACGGCCGTTCCCGGGCACACCGTGCTCGTGGACGACGGGCTCGCCACGATCCGTCTGCTGGAGTTACTGGTCGCGCGGCGCCCCCTGCTGCGCGCCCGGGCGACGGCGAGCCTGGGCCGCAGGGTCCTGGGCGCGGCGGCGGGGCTCCGCCTGCGCACGCGCCGGCCGTCGGTCTTCACCGCGCTCCCCGTGCCCGCCGGCCTCGCCGAGGAGGTGGAGGGCGCGGGCGTCCGGCTGGTCCGGCACGACTTCGCCTGGCTGCGCGCCCAGCCCGCCGACCGGCCGCCACCGGAGCGCACGGTCGTGCTCGGCACCTCGCTCGTACGCAACGGGCTCATCCACCGTGACCGCTACCTGCGCTGGCTGGAGCGGATCGAGGAGCCCGTCGCGTACTACCCCCATCGTCGCGAGGATCCCCGCGACCTCGACCGGGTGCGCCGCATCTCCGGCCTGACCGTGTACGACGCCGGAGCCCCGGCCGAGATGACCCTGCGCGACCTGCGGCCGGGCCAGCGGGTGCTGAGCCTGCCGTCCACCGCCGTGACCTCGCTGCGCGTACTGCTGTCGGCCCGGGGCGTGCCGGTGGAGGCCGTGGACGTGCCGGACGACTGGTGGACCTCCTCGGCCGCCCCGTCGCTCCGTTCCCATCTCCAGTTGTTCGCGCACCAGCCCCAGCAGACGAGCGGGGCGCCGCCGGACTCTCCCCGAACAAGTGAAGGAAAGGTCGCTCCTTGACCCGTCTGCTCGCCGTGGCCGACTCCGATTCGTACCTCAAGTGGGCCGCGGGCCTGCTCGACGCGCTTCCGGAGGACTGGACCACGGACCTGGTCGTCGTCCGTACCCCCATCACGCCCTCGGCGGCGCAGATCGCGGCCGCGGTGAGCGGCACCCGGGCCGGCGCCGCGGGGCGGGAACTGCCCGCGGTGCTGCCGGCGCGGCAGTTGCGGCGGACCGCCGAGCGGTTCCGGCCGGATGTCGTGCTGCTGGCCTGCACCGGGCCCGTGGTGGACGCGCTGGCGGCGGAGACGCTGGCCGGGCTGCGGCCCCGCCCCGTGCTGGTGTCGGGGCTGCCCGGCATCTCCGTGCCCGCGACGGAGAAGGCCTGGCTGTTCCGCAGCGGCTGCGACCTGTTCGTGGTGCACAGCGGCCGGGAGGTCGCCGAGTTCTCGGCCATCGGCCGTGAGCTGGGCGGGGGAGGGGCGGTGGCGCTCGCCCGGCTGCCCTACCTGGACCTCGGCGCGGGCCTCGGCACGGGGACGAGCGCGGGGACCAGCACAGGGAGCAGCATGGAGACCGGCACGGGGACCGGCGGGGGTGTCCGCGACCGGGTGGTGTTCGCCACGCAGGCGAAGGTGCCCCGCCGCCGCGAGGAGCGCGAGGACGTCCTGCTCGCCCTGGCCGCGCTCGCGCGGGCCCGGCCGGACCTCGACGTGGTGGTCAAGCTGCGGGCCCGCGACGACGAGCGGCAGACGCACAACGAACGCCACCACTACGAGCGGCTGTGGAACGCGCTGGCGGACGAGGGCCGGGTCGACCGCGACCTGGTGCGCTTCGCCGCCGGGCCGATGCACGAGCACCTGTCGCGCGCCGCCGGGTTCGTCACGGTCAGCTCGACGGCCGCGCTGGAGGCGATCGCCGGGCACGTGCCGCTGCTCGTGCTGTCGGACTTCGGAGTGAGCGCCGAGATGATCAACCTGGTGTTCGAGGGCAGCGGCTGCCTCGGCACGCTCGACGACCTGGCGAAGGCCGACTTCCGCACCCCCGACGCGGAGTGGTGCCGGGCCAACTACTTCCACGACGCCTCGGCCACCGACTGGTCCGGCCGGGTGGCGGCGCTGGTCGCCGCGGCCCGCGCGGGCACGCTGGAGCCGGCCCGCTCGCTCCTGGACGGCCCCGAGCACGCCGCCGCCCGCCGCCGAGCCCGGCTGCGCCTGGAGGTGCCGCCCAAGGTCCTCCGGTACGGCTACCGCGCCAAGCGCCGCATGCGCCGCTACCTCAAGGCTCTCTAGACGACGGCGTCCGCCGCCCGGAGCGCCCGTCTCAGCGCCTCGGGGCCGGCCGGCAGCAGCGGCAGCCGTACGCCGGGGGCCGGGATGCGGCCCCGCGCGTGCAGGACGGCCTTGACGACGGCGGGGTTGGGCTCGGCGAACAGGGCCGCCGACAGGGCCGCCAGGCGGTGGCCGAGCGCCCGGGCCCCGGCGGCGTCGCCCGACCACCACAAGGTGATCAGTTCGGCGAACCGCGCGGTGCAGAGATGCGCCGAGGCGAGGATCCCGCCGTGCGCGCCGAGCGCCAGCAGGGGGGAGATGACGACGTCGTCGCCACCCAGCACCGCGAAGCCCGCCGGAGGGTCCGCCAGAAGCTCGACGGTCTCCGCGTCGATCCCTCCGGCGGCGTACTTCACCCCGGCCACGCCGGGCAGCCCGGCCAGCCGCCGGAGGGCGTCGGCGGACAGGTGCTGGCCCGTCCGGTACGGCACGTGGTAGACGACCAGCGGGACCGGACTCGCCGCGGCGAGCGCGGCGAAGTGCGCGACCACCCCGGCCTCGCCGGGCCGTACGAACGGCGGCACGAGCGTGAGGGCCGCGGTCACCTCGGGACGGCGGCGCAGCGCCGTCAGCGCCTCGGCCGTGTTCGCGCCGACCAGAAGCTCCGCCGAGCGATCCCGGCACACCCCGGCGACCACGTCGACGACGGCACGTCGCTCGCCGTCCGTCAGCGAGGCAGGCTCCGCCGTGGTGCCCAGCGCGACGACGCCCGTCGCGCCGGCGTCCAGCACGTCGTGCGCCAGGGCCTCCAGCGCTGTCAGGGCGACGGCGCCCTCGGCGTCGAAGGGCGTGATCAGTGGGACATACAAACCGGTCGGTGTCATGCCGGTAGCGTCCGGCACGCAATCTATAAGGACAATTAAAATGTCCTGAATTCAGGCATTAGTAAATCTAATTCGCTGTGGGGGTGTTGCATGAGGCGCTCCTGCTTTCAGGGGAGCCACTCCCGCAGGCCGTCGAGATGGGCGAGTTCCGACTCGACGCGCCGCCTGTCGTCAGTGGTCAGCTCCAGACCGCACAGATCGGAGAGCCAGGGATCGGCGGGCTCACCGAGAATCGTGGCCAGGTCGACGAGGTGGCACAGGGCGATGGCCCGCTCGGCCGCCGGGGCGTCCGCGCCGTGCCTGCGCACCGCGGACTTGAGCGCACGGAAGGCCTGGAGGTCGTCGTTCTTGAACTCGCGCAGGATCCGGGCGTTGTCGAGCGCCCTGGCGAGGCCCGTCAGCTTCTTCGAGCCGCCGTACTCCACCTCGGCCTGCTCGTCGCGCCGGATGAATATGATCGAGTTTCCGGACGGGTCGATCAGGGTGAACCGGGACGCGCCGGGCCGGTAGCGGGTGATACGCGGAAGGCCGGAGCTCAGCACCTTCCCGTGGACCCGGCGCATCGCCGCGACGAACGCCGCGTGGTACGGCGCCACGGCGTCGACCAGGACCAGGCAGCCTCCCGACTCCTCCCGGACCGGATCCAGGTCTTTGGGCGCCGGGCCGAAGTGGAGATGGATCCCGCTCCACCGCAACGCCAGATAGACATAGGGCTTGCTCTGTTTGTAGGTCGCCTCGAACCCCAGCGCCTCGTAGAACGCCAAGGTCTCCTCGACCGACGCGCACGGCATCAACGGCACCGTCGTCTCGTTCGGCCGGATCGCGGGCTCGCTCACGTCATCCACCTTCCCGTCGCCTGACGATGGCTCCGGTGATGGTTACAGCCTTCGGCGGAACTCGCACATGGATCGTTCTAGACGGCCGGCGAGCAGGGCCCCGCGGAAGGGATCCTCGGCATGAAGGGAAGGGGGCGGTGCGCACGCGCACCGCCCCCTTCCGCTCGCGGCCGGTTCCCCTACCTCGGCCGGAAGCGTGACTCATGGTGATCGGACCACCGCTCCCGCTGCCTGGATCGACGCGTGCGGGTGGTCCGGCACGTCAGGACTGACGCGCTGTGGCCGCCTTGCCGGACGCCGCATTGGCGGTCATCGGCAGGCAGGGCGGCGTCTGGAAGACGACGCCGTCGAGGAAGTTGCCGACCGCCGGGTTCCCACCGGCGGCCGACACCGACTCGAAGGCGAAGCGGGTCACGGTCTGCCCGGCGGGCACGACGTACGTGCCGGTGTAACGTCCCCAGGCGGTGTTGCCGTCCGAGATGTCGGGGGAGGCGGCCCCGTCCGGCGTCTGCGCGGTGGTGGCGCCCGGTGCGCCGATGAGGACCCGCATCACATCGGTTCCCGCCCGGCCCCGGTGATACAGCGACCAGGTCATCACCGTCCCGGGAACCGTGGGGACGTCCTGGTAGAGCGTGGAGGGCTCGTTGGCGTTGAGCTCGGCGAACTGCTGGCCGTCCGCGGCCGGGACGCCGCTGGAGCTGTTCCAGAACTCCAGCTTGCGGTCGGAGGCGGTCGTCCGCCAGCCGACGCCGGGGTTGGTGGAGGCGTCGGGGATGTTCCAGTCGTACCGGTTCACGACAGGCGCCTCGAAGCTGCCGTTGACCAGATCGACGGGCTTGCGGGTGCAGGTGACGGCGACGGTGACGGTGGCGGTGCTGCTGCCGCAGGCGGTCTCGATGGTGTAGGTGAAGGTGTCGGTGCCGGCGCGGTCCTTGCCGGGTGTGTAGACCAGCTTGTCACCGGAGATCCGCACCGTGCCGTTGGCGGGCTGGGTCACCTGGCTGATCGTCGGCGCCGTCGCGGTGTCGTTGGCCAGCACCGGCACGGTGACGGCGGTGTTCTCCGTGGTGGCGGCGGTGTCGTCGGCCGCGTTGGTGGGCGAGATCGACTGCCCGTTGACGATGTTGATGGGCGGGGCGGAGGCGTTGTTGCCGAGCTGACCGGGAGCGGCGATGACGCTGCTGATCCCGCTCGGGCGGATGGTCATGCTCCGCCCGGCGGTGCCCGGCCTGACCCGGAAGGTGATGACTGTCGGAGCCGGGTCGGTCTTGGTGCCCGGCGACGTGACGCTCAGGGTGTTGCCGCTCAGAGTCCCGTTGCTCACCGACCCCACCACCTGGGCGTTGGCGAGCAGGGAGGACACGTCCCACATCGTGGTGTAGGTCCGGACCAGCAGCGGCCACTGCGCCGTACGGTGCGTCAGGGTGAGGGTGAAGGTGCTGCCCGGTGCGATCTGACCACCCCAGAGCGAGGGCGAGGTGACGACCGAGATCGAGCCGCTGCCCAGCCGCATGCCGAACGCGTTCTTCCAGTAGTACTCGACCGGGTAGTTGGCCTGCCCCTGCCGCACGCAGGGCGCGGCTGCGGCCTGGTGGCCGGGCCTGCTCATGGCGGGGCCGGGGACGGCCTGTGCCTGGGACGCCGCGGTGGTCGCCGCGAGCAGGGGGATCATGAAGGCCCCGGCGAGGGTCGCCGTCGCCACGGCCCTGGCACGGCCGGCGAGGCCGCGCCGCTGACACGGTATGCGGTTCAACTTGTCATCCTTACTCTCTGTGGTTGACAAGTAACTACATGTGATCAAGGTGAGGGTGCAAGGCGACGTGCTGCCCTCGCCACGACTGGTTGGCCGCCAACCTCTGTCGTGGCAGGCGGGAGCGCCGGTCGCTCTCCCTCGCCGAGGTGGGCGCGCCCGGGGTGGGTCACCCTTGACGAAGTCTGCCGCCCGTCTCCGCCCCCGGCGGCCGGTGGGCGTATTCCAACACCGGCTACATCGCCCTCGGCCTGCTCGCCGAGAAGGTCACGGGCCAGAACCTGTCCCGTGCCCTGTACGACCGGATTCTCCTCCCGTACCGCCTGGGCAACACGTTCCTGCCCACCACCGAACGCACCATCCCCGGCACCCACCTGAACGGCTTCACCACCGACGAGAAGGGCGGCCTGGAGGACATCACCCGCTCGGACTCCTCCCACGCCTGGGCCGCCGGCGGCATGATCTCCACGGCCGCCGACCTCAACCGCTTCTACTTCCTCCTCACCCGCGGAAAGATCATCCCCGCCTCCCTGCTGGCGCAGATGAAGCGGACCGTCCCCGGTCCCGGACTGGCCTACGGCCTCGGCCTGATGAGCCTCACCCTCCCGTGCGGCGCCGAGGTCTGGGGGCACAAGGGCCACATCCCCGGCTACGCCACCTACAGCTTCTACAGCGACCGCCGCGATCTCACTGTCGTGGCCAACGCCATGCACCCCCGCGACGACGCCGCCACCGACCAGGCCGTCAACCGGCTCCTGGCCGCCGAGTTCTGTGCTCCGTGAGCGCCAGTCAGCGGAACCGACGATGGTTCTCAGAGAGGGGGTGTCGCGGTGAGCAGGTCGGCGGCCTTGCGGACGTCGGCGTCCAGCGGGCGGTCGGGATCGATCGCGGGGATCGCCTCGGCCAGCGTGTCGAGGAGCGCCGCGCAGCCCGAGGCCGTGGGGCGGCGGGCGCCGACGTGCGCCGCCTGCCGCAGCCCCACCGCCAGCGACCCGCAGAGCAGCCGCAGCAGGTCGGCCATGTCGTACGCGCGCAGGGCGGCCTGGGTGCCGAACGGCACCACGTCCTGGTTGTGCAGGTTGGTCGGCAGGCTCTGCATGCCGGCCGGCACGGCGGCGCGGCGGATCTCGGCGACGAACGCGGTCGTGGCGAGCTGCACCCCCTGCATCCCGTGCTGGCGGCCGGGTCCGGCGGCGAGCATGGGGGGCAGGCCGCCGTTGCGGGCCGGGTCGACGAGGAGGTCGAGCTGCCGTTCGGCGAGGTTGCCGAGCTGGGCGGTGACCATCGCCAGGACGTCGGCGGCGAACGCGGCCGGCTGCCCGAAGAAGTTGCCGCCGTGCACGACCAGGTCGTCGTCGGGGAAGAACAACGGGTTGTCGCTGACGCTGGACAGGTCGGCCGCGACGACACCGTCGACGTAGCGCAGGGCGTCCTCGGCGGCGCCCAGCAGTTGCGGGGAGCAGCGGATGCTGTACGGCTCCTGCAGCGCGCGTGTGCCGGCCGGGACGATCCCGGCGAGGGTCTTGCGCATGCCGTCGGCGACGTCGGTCGCGCCGGGATGGCCGTACGCGTCGAGCAGGCGCGGATTGAGGAAGCCCGGGTCGCAGCCGAGCAGATCGACCAGCAGGCAGGTGAGCGCCTGCAGCGCGCGGTGCGAGGACCGGACGCTGTCCAGGGCCAGGGCGGTCGCGGCCGTGGTGAGGGAGGTGCCGTTGACGAGCGCGAGCGCGTCCCGGCCGTCGAGCGTCAACGGGGTCAGCCCGGCGTGGCGCAGCGCCTCGGCCGCGGGCATCCGCGAGCCGTCGAGATACGCCTGTCCCCGGCCGCGCAGCGCCTGGGCGGCATAGGCGAGCGGGATCAGGTCGCCGCTCGCGCCGACCGAGCCGTAGCGGGGGATCGCCGGGACGAACGTCGTCGTGAACATCGCGGCGAGCCCGTCGACCACGTGCGCCGAAACCCCGGACGCCCCCTGGGCGAGCGACCACGCACGCACGAGGAGCGCGGCCCGGCTCAGGTCATGGGCCAGATCCGGCCCCTGCCCGGCACCGAGGTGGGCCAGGGTGTTGTCACACTGGTCCGCCTCCTCCTCCCGGCCGGCGAAGCCGACCAGGGCGCCGAACCCGGTGGTCGCGCCGTAGACCGGGCGCTCCTCCTCCCGTACGTCGCGGAGGAAGCCACGGCCGCGCTCGACTCGGTCACGGACGGCCGAGTCGACCACGACGGACACCGGTGTCGCGGCGCGGCGCAGGTCGGCTGAGCGCAGCGGAGCGCTGAGGTTGATGGTGCCTTCGACGGCGGACATGCCGGGACCGTAGGCAGCCGATTCTCAGAATCCTATGAGAATTCGTCCGTAGCTTCCGGCTCATGGCGCATGACTACCTGATCATCGGGGCCGGACCGGCCGGGCTGCAGCTCGCCGCACTGCTCGAACACGGCGGTCACGACTATGTCGTCCTGGAGCGCGGAGCCGGCCCGGGCACCTTCTTCACCCGGTACCCGCGGCACCGCCAGCTGATCTCGATCAACAAGGTGCACACGGGGTACGACGATCCGGAGCTGCGGCTGCGGATGGACTGGAACTCGCTGCTGAGCGACGATCCCGAGCTGCTGTTCACCCGCTACAGCGAGAAGTACTTCCCGCAGGCCGACGATCTCGTGCGCTACCTGTCCGACTACGCGGCGGCGACCGGCGTCAAGGCGCACTACGACGTCGACGTCGTCCGGATCGGCCGGGACGACGACGGGTTCATCGCCACCGACCGCGGCGGACGCACCTGGCGGGGGCGGCGGCTGGTCGTGGCCACCGGGGTCTCGCAGCTCTACGTCCCGCCGATCCCGGGCATCGAGCACGCCGAACGCTACGACACGTTCGAGACCGACCCGCCGTCCTTCGTCGACCAGCGGGTGCTGGTGATCGGCAAGGGCAACTCGGCGTTCGAGACCGCCGACGCGCTCATGGACCAGGCCGCGGTCATCCACGTCGCCGGGCCGCACTCGGTCAGGATGGCCTGGCAGTCGCACTTCGTCGGGCACCTGCGCGCGGTGAACAACAACTTCCTCGACAGCTACCAGCTGAAGTCCCAGAACACGGTCCTCGACGGCACGGTGGAGAGCATCGAACGCCGCGCCGACGGCGGCTACCGGGTGATGTTCCGCTATGCCCGCACGGTGGAGGCGCTGCGCGAGCTGTTCTACGACCGGGTGGTCGTGTGCACCGGCTTCCGGTTCGACGCCTCGGTGTTCGACGACGGCTGCCGGCCCACGCTGGTCATCAACGACCGTTTCCCCGAGCAGACGCCGGCGTACGAGTCCGTCAACGTGCCCGATCTGTACTTCGCCGGCACGCTCACCCAGCAACGCGACTTCAAGAAGGCCACCAGCGGGTTCATCCACGGCTTCCGGTACGGGGCGCGCGCGCTCTACCGGATCCTGACCACCCGTTATCACGGCGGGACCTGGCCGGCCGAGCAGGTCGAGCCCACCCCCGAGGCGATCGGTGACGCGATCATCGCCCGGGTCAACCGCTCGTCGGCGCTGTGGCAGCAGTTCGGCGTGCTCGGCGACGTCGTCACCGTGACCGGCACCGGGAACGGAGCCACCGCGCGGTACCAGGAGGAGGTCCCGGTGGCGTACGTGGCCGAAGGCGGCCTCGGCCGCGCCCGGCACACGTTCGTCGTCACCCTGGAGTACGGCGAGGGCCACGACGCCGTCGACCCGTTCGACATCTCGATCCCGAGGGTCGTCGAGAACGACGCTGTCAACGCCCACGACGCGAGCTACCTGCACCCGGTGGTGCGGCACTACCGGGACGGCGTGCCGGCCGGCGTCCACCACCTCGCGGAGAACCTGGAGAACCACTGGAACCTGCCGGAGGTGCACCAGCAGCCTCTGGCGGTCTTCGTCAAGGAGTGCCTTGCCGACGTCGGCTGAGCCGTACCCGCGGGCCGTTCTGGACCTGCTGGCCGCGGCCGGGGACCGGCCCGTCTTCGAGCACGGCGCCCGTGCCGTCACCGGCGCGCAGATGCTCGGCCTCGTCCGGCGGATCGCGGCCGGGCTGCGCGCCGCGGCCGTCGGGCCCGGGGACGGTCTCGCCATGATGCTCGGCGTCACCCCGGAGGCGTTCGCCGCGACGATCGCCGCCTACGTCGTGGGAGCCCGGGCCGTCGGGGTGCGGCCCGGACTGCCCGACGGCCAGTTACGCCACGTGCTCCACCAGGACATCACCGCGGTCGTGACCGACGCGGCCACCGGGCCGGAGCACGCGCGGCGCACGCTGACCGTCGCCGAGCTGCTGTCCACACCCGGCGTGGACGGCCCGCTGCGCCTGTCCGGGCGGCCGGAGGACGTCGCCCGGCTCGTCTACACCAGCGGCAGCACCGGCACGCCCAAGGCCTGCGCACAGACCTACGCCGCCATGGACGCGGCGTGGACGGCCCGCCCGGCGGCGTGGCCGCCCGCGATCCGCGAACTGGCCTCCCGGCTGCGGCGCTACCTCGTCTTCGGGTCGCTGGGCAGCCAGGTGATGATGGAGTACGGCGTGCTCACGCTCGCCGCGGGCGGGACCATGGTCGTCGCCGACCGGCCGGCGTTCCCCGACGCGATCACCAGGCATCGGGCGACCGCCAGCGTCATCACCGTGCCCCGCCTGTACAAGCTCGTCGCCGCCCAGCGCGCCGCCCCGGCCGACCTGAGCAGCCTCCGGGCGCTCATGGTGTCGGGGTCGCCGATGGAGGCGTCCCGGCTCCGCGAAGCACTCGACGTGCTGGGCCCGGTCGTGTTCCAGGGCTACGGGCAGACCGAGACCGGCACGATCTCCATGGCCACGCCGCAGGACGTCCCCCCGTCGGTCGGGTTCCCGCCCGACGTCGTCGACGTCGAGATCCGGGACGCGGACGGCCGGCCCGTCCCGCCCGGCGTCGACGGCGAGCTGTACGTCCGTACCCCCGCGCAGGCCGTCGGATACTGGGCCGACCCGGCGGAGACCGCGGAGGTGTTCGTCGACGGGTGGGTGCGCACTCGGGACCTGGGCCACTTCGACGAGGACGGACGACTGTACCTGGCCGGGCGGACACGGGACGTCATCATCGTCAACGCGAACCTCTACTACGCCGGTCCGATCGAGCGGGCCCTGGCGACTTCC
Source organism: Microbispora cellulosiformans (assembly GCF_008728085.1). Taxonomy (NCBI): domain Bacteria; kingdom Bacillati; phylum Actinomycetota; class Actinomycetes; order Streptosporangiales; family Streptosporangiaceae; genus Microbispora; species Microbispora cellulosiformans. The sequence goes on from NZ_VYTZ01000006.1 coordinate 470,206, forward strand.
CCCGACGTCGCGGAGGCGTACGTGGTCGGCGCCCCCGACGAGGACACCGGCGAGGCGGTGCACGCGTTCGTGGTGCCGGCGGCGGACCGGATCCCCGACCTCGGCTCGCTGCGGACGCTGGTCGGCGAGCGGCTCGGCGACGCATGCGTGCCGGCGACCATCACCGTCCTCGACGAGGTGCCGACGGCGCCGAACGGCAAACCGGACAAGCGCCTTCTGACCACCGCGATACCCCGCGCCGGGAACAGCGCCCCTTGACGCGCGTCCGCCGAGAAGGGCGGCACGGGCATGAGCGCGGAGCCGCCTACTCGCCGTGCTGCCGGCGTACGAGTTCGGTGATCCAGACGGGTGCGTACGGGGATGTGCAGCCTGGGGGAGTGGGGTAGTCCTTGAGCACCTCCAGGCGCTCGCCGATGTCGATCGCACGGGCGCGGTGCTCGGCGTGCTCGATCCCGATCTGCGCCAGACAGTGGTTCATCGCCCACTGCAGGCGATCCGGGGCGTCCTTCATCTCCGCCTTGATGACGTCGAGCAGTCCGGCGAGGTCGAGGCCCTCGGGCTTCTTCGCCACGCGTTCGGTGGTCAGCGCCCAGCCGGCGCTCGCGACCACGGGATCCGGATCGGCGGACCAGGCCAGGCGCAGCTCTTCGGCGTGCGGGTTCTTCTTCACCACGTAGGTCACGAGCCAGTCGTGCACCTTGGGTGCGCGCGCCTCGCGCAGCATGGCGTCCAACCGGTCGCGCTCGAACGCCTTCGGACGGCAGATCAGGATCGCCAGCAGCCTCGCCGCGGTGTCGCCTGTCTCCCAAAGCCGGCACGCGAGTTCCTGCTGCGTCTTCAGCCGCTTCGCGAGCGCGCGCAGCCTGCCGAGGTTCACGCCGTGGTCGTCACCGCGTCTCTCGTTCGCCTCGCGCGCCTTCGGGTCGTCGAGCTCGGCCAGCTCGGTCATCACCTCGGCCAGCGTCGTCCCCGTCGGCGTCGTTCCGGCCACATCGGCCCCCTGTCCATCGCGTGTGAGACCAGCCTAGGAGCACTGGCACGTTCAGCTCGGTCCTGTCGGCCGCATGGCTTTGAGGAAGGCGTCGACGAGGGCGTCGGCGTACTGCGCGGTGAGCGGGCCGGAGCGCAGCAGCCAGCGCTGGTAGAGGGGGGCGTACAGCAGTTCGAGCGCCAGATCGAGGTCGGCGTCGGCGGCGAGCTGCCCGGCTCGCTGCGCGCTGCGGAGCCGGGCCTTCTTGGCCTCGTCCACCGGGCCGGCCAGCTTCTCGAGGTACAGGGCGGCCAGGGTGGGGTCGTTGGTGATCTCGGTGTTCAGCGCGCGGATCGGCTTCTCGAAGGCCGGATCCGCGAACTCGGCCACCGTCGCCCGCATCACCGCCTTGAGGTCGGCCTCCAGGTCGCCGGTGTCGGGCAGCGTGATGTCCTGCTCCGGCCCGCTTTCGCTGAGCGCCAGGAAGGCGTCCAGGATCACCGCGCCCTTGGAGGGCCACCAGCGGTAGATGGTCTGCTTGCCCACGCCCGCCCGGGCCGCGATGGCCTCGATGGTCAGCTTGGCGTATCCCACCTCCGAGACCAGCTCGCGGGCCGCGGTGAGGATGGCCTGCCGGGAGCGCTGGCTGCGGCGGGCGGGGTCGGGCTGCTTGGCCATGCCCGGACTGTATCACTCTGAGACGAGACGTTCCGTCTTGACTAGCTGCGAGGCGAGACGTACCGTCTTGCCTCCTGGGGGTGCATCCGAGAAAGAGGAGGTGGAGCTCATGACCCGGGTGTGGTTCATCACGGGCGCGTCACGAGGACTGGGCCGGGCGTTCGCCGAGGCGGCGCTGCGAGCGGGTGACCGGGTGGTCGGGGCCGCGCGCGACGTCGAGCCGCTCGCCGACCTCGTCCGCGAACATCCCGGAGACCTGGTGCCGCTGCCGCTCGACGTCACCGACCGGGTGGCCGTGTTCGAGGGCGTGGAGCGGGCGGTCGCGGCCTTCGGCAGGCTCGACGTCGTGGTCAACAACGCCGGCGTCATGCTCCTGGGCATGGTCGAGGAGGCGACGGAGGAGCAGATCAGAGCGCACTTCGACGTCAACCTCTTCGGCGCGATCTGGGTGACCCAGGCCGTGCTGCCGCATCTGCGCGCTCAGGGGTCCGGCCGCATCCTGCAGGTCACGACGATGGGCACCGGCGGCGGTTTCCCGATGGTCGGCCTGTACGCGGCCGCCAAGTCGGCGCTCGACTCGGTCTCCGAGGCCGTGGCGGGAGAGGCCGGGCAGTTCGGCGTCAAGGTCACCATCGTGCAGATGGGCGGCTACGACACGGGGCTGTTCACCACGGGCACCACGCTGACCGAGCCCGGCCCGCACTATCAGGAGCTGCGCGACAGGCTGATCGAGATGTGGGGCGACGAGGCCGGCCCCGCCCCGGAGACCGCCGCTCCCGTGATCATGGAGCTGGCCGGCCTGCCGGAGCCGCCCCGGCGTCTCATCGTCGGCGCCGCGTCGTACGACATCGTTCAACAGGGCCTGGAGGACCGGGTGGCGGAGCACCGCGCCTGGGAGCACCTCAGCCGCAAGGCGCCCGGATGACCCGCACGCAGGACGAACCCCGTGGCGGCCAGGGGCGCCGCCGTGATCCCGGCGACACCTCGCCCACCCGGATTCACTCTCAGGAGTGAGGCCGTGGCCGCCGGGCGCCGGGGATACTGACGGAATGCGTCGTGTTCCTCCCTCGGTGGTCGACGCGGCGCTCGCGATCGGGTGCTTCCTGAGCATCATGATCATGGCCGTGCTCAGCCGTCGCCTGGAGTGGTGGGTGGCCGTCCTGGCCGCGGTGAACACGCTGCCGCTCCTGTGGCGGCGGCGGTTCCCCCTGCTCGTGAGCACCGTGACAGGGATCGGCACCGGAGCCCTCTTCCTCACCGGCTCGATGGGCGGGATCCCCGGCGCGTCGCTGATCGCGACCTACGGCCTCGCCTCGCTGTCCCCGCCCCCGCGGATGCTGATCGGAGTGCTCGGCACCATCGTGGGGTTCGCTTCCGCAGCGATCCTGCAGCATCACCAGCCGCTCAGCTACGGGCCCACGGCGGCGGCGTTCGTCGTCGCGTACGCGCTGGGCGCCGGCGCGCGAGCGCGCAGGGACCGCATCGCCGTCCTCGAAGAGCGCGCGCGGCGGCTCGCCGAGGAGCGGGAGGTCGCCGCCGTACGCGAACGGGAGCGGATCGCACGGGAGATGCACGACATCGTCGCCCATGCGATGAGCCTGGTGGTCCTGCAGGCGGAGGCCGGGCCCGTGGCGCTGCGCACGGACCCGGCCAGGGCCGAGCGGATCTTCGAGACGATATCGGCGACCACCAGGGACGGCCTGTCCCAGCTCCGCAGGGTGCTCCTCGCGCTCAGGCCGGAGGAGGCCGAGCGCCACCCGCAGCCCGGCATCGAATCCGTCTCCTCCCTGGTCGAGGGGGTGCGGCAGGCCGGGCTCGACGCCACCTTCGAGGAGCGCGGCGAGCCCCGCCCCTGCCACTCCGACCTCGCCGTCACCGCGTACAGGATCGTCCAGGAGGCACTGTCGAACACCGTCAGGCACGCCGAGGCGACCCGGGTGCGGGTCCGCGTCACGTGGCGGGACGACGCCCTCGACCTGGAGGTCCACGACGACGGGCGCGGCGCGAGCGCCGGGCGTGGGCCGGGCGGGCACGGGCTGATCGGCATGCGCGAACGGGTGGCGGTGGCCGGCGGCCGGCTCGTCACCGGCTCAGAGGGGACGGGCTTCCGCGTCGCCGCCAGCCTGCCGCTCGCCGGCGCTCTCACGGACGCGGGCACTCCCGCGCGCCCGCCGGCCTCGTAAACTGAGGCGTGCGGACGCGGAACAGCATCCGGGTGCTCATCGCCGACGACCACACCCTCGTACGCGACGGTCTGGCCATGATGCTGGCGGAGCAGCCCGACATCGAGGTGGTGGGTGAGGCCGCCGACGGCGCCGAGGCGGTCAGTGCGGCCCGCGAACTCCAGCCGCACGTGGTGCTGATGGACGTGCGGATGCCGAGGGTCGACGGCATCGCGGCGACCGCCGGGATCTGCCGGGAGACCGCCGCGAAGGTGCTGGTGCTGACCACGTTCGACCTCGACGAGTACGTCTACGACGCGCTGCGCGCCGGTGCGAGCGGCTTCCTGCTCAAGGACATGCGTCGGGCCGAGCTGGTGGAGGCGGTCAGGATCGTCTCGGCGGGCGAGTCGCTGCTCGCGCCGACGGTGACCAGGAGGCTGATCAGCGACGTCGTGCGCCGCTCACGCCCCGCCACCGCACCCTCAGCCACCGCACGCCGGGCCGGCGACGGCAGGCTGGCCGCGCTCACCGCCAGGGAACGGGAGACGCTGTGCCAGGTCGCTCGGGGCCTGTCCAACGCGGAGATCGCCGCCGAGCTGTTCGTCACGGAGCACACGGTGAAGACGCACGTCAGCAGCGTGCTGGCCAAGCTGGGCCTGCGCGACCGGGTGCAGGCGGTGGTGCTCGCGTACGAGTCGGGACTGGTCACGCCCCGCTCTCAGGAGTGAGGCGGGATCCCGCTCCCACGGGCGATCCGCCGGCCCGTGCCGTACGGCCAGCATGAGGGCATGAAGCGAAAGCTGCTCGTGGCCGCCTCCGCGCTGGCGGTCCTACTGGCCGGAGGGATGGGAGCGGGTGCCTGGTATGTCAGTGACATCGCCCTGGTGCCGAACCATCCGGAGACGATCGCCTATCCCGAGGTCGTCCTGGGCGTGACGGAAGGGACCGTCACCGTCACCGCGTCCGCCGCCACCACCCGCCCCGGCACGTGGTCGCTCAACTGGAGCAGCGGCTCCGCCATGGTCGGCGACATCGTCAGGAGATCGGCCGGCCGGGTGGAGCGCGTGCGCGTCAGTGGTCAGACCCCGCCGACCGGGATCCGCGCGTCGATGTACATGACCTACAGCGGCGACCCGAAGACGGCGCTCGGCCTCGACTTCACGGAGGTCATGGTGCCGACCGAGCTGGGCGACGCGCCCGCGTGGTACATGCCCGCGCGTGGCGACACCTGGGCGATCACCGTGCACGGCGCCAACGCCCACCGCAACTCCAGCCTGCACGCCATCGCCACCATGCACCGGGCCGGCATGCCGGTGCTCGACATCACCTACCGCAACGACCTCGGCGCGCCCGCGTCCCCGGACGGGTTCCTGCACCAGGGCGAGTCGGAGTGGCGTGACCTGGAGGCCGCGACAGGCAAGGCGCGGTCCATGGGCGCCCGGCACATCGTTCTCTACGGCGCCTCGATGGGCGGCGCGATCGTCGGCCGGTTTCTCACCCGATCTTCTCTGGCGGACCTCGTCTCGGCCGTCGTGCTGGAGAACCCCGAGATCAGCAGCCGGCGGACCGGCGAGTTCGCCGCCGCCCGGATGCACCTGCCGTCGTTCGTTGTGCCGATCACGGAGAAGGTCATCGACTGGCGCGGCGGCTTCGACATCGCCACGATCGACCTGCTCGGCCACCCGCCGCGGGTGAAGCCGCCCACGTTGCTGCTCATGGGCGACGCCGACCAGGAGCACCCGGTGGAGACGGCGCGTGAGCTGGCCAGGGCGTCGGGCGCGATGAACTGGCCGATCCAGTACGAGGAGTTCCCCGGCGCCGGCCATTCGGAGATCTGGAGCACCGACCGCGAGCGCTACGACCGCACGCTGGCCGCCTTCCTCACCCGCACGGCCCGCGGCCCGCGACGGACGGGTCACCCGGGCTGAGGCCTGGGGAACGCGGCCTGGGGGATCGCGGAGGATGTCGAGAACGCCGCGCCCGCTCCGTCCCAGGGAACACCGGCGGCCACGAACAGGCCGCGCGACAGAGGAGGACCACCATGACGATCAAGCGGATGGACAACGTCGGCATCGTCGTCGACGACCTCGACGCCGCGGTCGCGTTCTTCACGGAACTCGGCATGGAGCTGGAGGGCAAGGCGCTGATCGAGGGGCGCTGGGCGGCCCGTCTCGTCGGGCTCGACGACCAGCGAGTCGACATCGCGATGATGCGGACCCCGGACGGCCACGGGCGGATCGAGCTGGCAAAGTATCACATGCCCACGGCGATCGGCGGTGTGCCGGAGGACGCCCCGGCGAACACGCTGGGCTATCGCCGCGTCATGTTCGCCGTCGACGACATCGACGACGTCATCGCCCGTCTGCGCACCCACGGCGCCGAGCCCGTCGGCGAGGTGGCGCAGTACGAGGACGCCTACCGGCTCTGCTACATCCGCGGCCCCGAGGGCATCGTCGTCGCGCTGGCCGAGGAGCTCGGCTGACAGGGACCGGCCCCCGCGCGATGACGCCCGGGCGACGAGCCGAGTCGCCGCTCTCTCCCAGCGGGGCACGCGGCGCATGTCCGGGAACCGGCCGGAGAGCCGAGCCTGCCGTGGCGGTGAAGGTTTCCCGCGCCCACGTCGAGGAGGGCCGCGTACGCGCAGGTCGGCGGTGTGAGGGTAATCCCGGTGATTGCCTCGGGCGCGGCGACGACGAGCAACCACGACGGCACGGGGACGAACCCCGGAAACGGCCCGGGGACGCCGTTCCCTCCCGATCGGATCCTCCGGATCCCGCCCGCCGCCTCGCGGTCCCCGTCTCCCGTCACCCGGCCGGCCGCCTGACGCCCGCCCGCGCCTCCTCGCGGAACCCGGAGATCGCCGTGGGCAGGGCGCGCAAGGTCTCCTCCCGGGTGCTGTACACCAGGAAGAAGGTCTCGTCGCGATTCCGGGGAGGAAAGAAGCCGGAATAGCAGATCTCCGTCCGCGCGAAGCCGTACGCGGCGAGAAGGCTTCGCTTCCGGGCACTGTCCAGGAGCACGATTCCCGTGTCCCAGTCGCTTCCGAACAGCTCCGCCGTGAGGATCTTGGCCAGGGGGAGCAGGACGCCGGGCAACCCGTTCCTCCGCCAGTCCGGGTGGACCCAGTGGCCGCCGTAGTGTGCCACCGCGCCGGAGATGACCGGGGTCTCCGGAGGCAGGACCAGATCCAGCCGCCCTTCCAGTTCCGCGGGCACCGGGTCGTACCACAACCTCATCGAGCTGATGTGCCGGGCGAAGTCGGCGGTGTGGATCACGCGGACCGCGATGCAGGCCACGGTTCGTCCGTCGCGGTCCCGCACGTCCAGCCAGTAGCTGTTGGCCGCGGAGACGGGACTGTGCTCCGGGTCGAACGTGGGATTCGTGCCCTCGGTCCGATCCGCTGTCCGCATGTGACCGGCCCAACCGGAGACGTCCTCGTCGTATCTCAGCGTCAGCCGCCGCCGGGCGAACCAGTCCTGGGAACTCCGTAGGACGTCGTCCAGCACCGCGGTGGTCGTCGACCCGCGGCCTGTCTCAAGGATCTCGCCGAGCATGGTGGAGCCTCCACAGGTCTCAATGCCGGGGCCGGGGACGGCCGTCATGGGAGATGACCAGCACCTGTTCCGGAGCCGCGTGAGCGTGCGCGTACGTCAGGAGCGACCCCAGCGCGCTCTCGCCGCCGCACGCGGTGGCCAGGGGAACCTCCTTCCGGTAGCGGTGGAAGAGGTCCTGGTCTCCCAGGTTCTGGAGGGTGTAGTTCCTCCAGCCGGGAACGTGATCGCCTTCCCTCGTCTGCACGCCGGTGACGGCGTACCCGGCGGGGGCGAAGACACGGTGCAGTCCCGCGACGGTGGCGCCGGTGCCGAATCCGCAGACCAGGTGGCGGACTTGGGGCCAGTCCGCGCGGACCAGCCGCAGCAGGCGCGCCGCCCACAGCTCCACGCGTCCCACCAGGGCGTCGTCGGTGAACTGCCTCGGCCAGCACCAGCCCGCCCGCTCGTGCCGCAGGCACACCTCGCGGCCTTCCTCGATGCTCGTGATCGTCCGTATCTCGCCGCGGAAGCCGTGCCTCGTCAGGTGGTCACGGCCGGCGGCGTCCGTGACGGCGACCGTGGGCAGCCCCGCCCTTCGCCCGATCAGGTCCAGGGCGAGCGCCGTCGACGCCCCGGAGATCTCGACGAGCCCCCGGACGCCTTCCGGAACCGCGTCGAGGTACGACTCGTAGGTCAGGTATTTGAGGCTGCCCGACGGGCACGTTCCGCCCCAGAGCACGGCCGGGCCGTCCTTCTCGGTTCGCGTGAGCGTGAAAGACGTGTTCATCGCGTTCACGCGGAGGCGACCGAGCCCCGGACGTAACGGTGCTCGAAGAAGTCCACATACAGGTACTCCGGGTAGGAGACCATCTGGTCCCGCCCCAGGAGGACGGCGCGCATGATCTCGCTGACCGTCATCCCGGCCGCGGTGGTGGCTCCGACCACGCAGGTGGGAGCGTGCCCGCGTCCGGCGAAACAGGCATCCCAGTACTCCTGCACGACGTAGCCGCCGAGCCCTGGAATGATCTTCGGTAGGTCGATGCGCCCGTCCGGAAGCACGTACAGGTCCTCGTAGAGAGGCGCGTCCGGCTGGAAGACGTGCAGCGCCGCTCCGAATCCCAGCATCAGAGCGGTCATGATGACCACGTCCCGCTTCCGGCACGCCTGGTGAAGTCGCTCCTTGGCCCGGGCGCCGACGATGTCGATCGCCTCCACGACGTAGTCCACGGGCTTGCCGTCGAATCCGGAGAGCAGGGAGTCGACGTTGTCCTCCGTCACTCCCTCCGCGACCTTACGGATTCGCAACTCCGGGTTGATGTCCTGGCACATGTCTCCGACGACGTCGATTTTCAGGCGGCCGAGAGTGCTGTCGAAACTGCCGATCTGGCGGTTGGCGTTGTGAATCTCGTAGACGTCGAAGTCCGCCAGCGTCACCCAGCCGAAGCCGAGGCGGGCCAGGTCCGCCGCGCACTGACCGCCCGCGCCGCCCACCCCGGCGACCAGGACATGCGTGTCCGCGACCCGCTTCATCGATTCCTCGTCCAGAATTCCCAGGTTGCGCTGGAATCTCGGGTTCCCGGTGAAGGGTTCCACTCGAAACCTCATTTCTGCATGCAGACGTAGTAGTTCTCGCCGTAGTAGTCGTCGCCGTCCGCCACCAGGGGGCGTGAGTAACCCAGCCGTCGCAATGTGCCGACCAGTTCGTCCACCTGGAAGAACGTCACCATCTCGCCGGGATCGGTGGTCAGTTTCCGGGCGCAGGTCGTGTGGTGGGCCACCGCGGCCTGAAGTGCTTCGGTGTAACGGCCTTCCGTCTGCCACTCCTCGATGGAGTGCCGGAGGACCTTCTGCAGGTCCGGGCGGCGTTTCGGGCCGGTCGCGATCACGACGCCGCCCGGCCTGAGATGGGAGAACACCTCGCGGAGCGCCGACTCCGCGTCCCGGACGTAGAAGAGGACGTTGTTGAGCACGACCGCGTCCGCGTCCCGGGCGACCGCGGACGGAAACCGCTCCACGTGCCCGTCCATGACCGTCCACCGGTCGCGGGCCTCGCCCGGCGCGGCCGCCTTCTTGTCATGGGCCAGGCGCAGCATGGCGGCGTTGTTGTCGAAACCGACGACCTCGTGACCGCGGTCGATCAGGGCCTGGCTGACGAGTCCGGTTCCGCAGCCGGCGTCGATGACGGTCCGGCGGCCCTCGGTGTCGCGCAGGATCTTTCTCAGCATCTGCTGGTAGCAGTTCAGCTCGGGAATCATCTGGTCGTAACTTCTGGCGAAATCGGTCCAGATGTTGTCCTGCATGATGGCTGTCAACTCCCTGTGGCCGATTCCGCCCGTGAATTGTTTCCGGGCGCGGTGGCAGGCGAATGGAAACGTAGAGAAGGCGGTGGAGGAAAGAGTGATGAATGGCCGCTGTCAACCCCGCGACGGCTCGCCTCTCGATGCCCGGAAAAACATCGTCGGGTCGACGGGCGCAATCATAATCCGACCATACCTGACAGTGTCAAGATGCCTTCGTCGCGGTCGATCCACTAAAGGAAACTAAACGCGGCCGTCTGATTTCGAGATCCGGTGGGCAGGTCGCCCGATCACATCCTGATCAGCATCGCGATCTGGTACGAGCCGATGCCCAGGCCGAACAGGACCAGGTACGGCGTGTCGATGAGGCCGGCGTAGGCGTCGAGAGTGACGGCGGCGGAGGCGATGACGAGGTTGCCGTAGCGGTTCAGCGTGTCGAAGACCCGGGCGGGGTGCAACCGGCGCCTCCAGTGGTCGAGCAGGAGGTCCGACGCCTGGTGGCCGATCACCGTCACCTTCCCCGGAGGGACGCCGTTGCGGTCGAGCAGCCTGTGCACGAGGTCGGGCGGGCCGTCCATCCCGGTCGACCGGAACGCGGCCACCCCGGAGTCCGGCTCGATCCGGTAGGTGGGGCGACCCGTCCCGTCGGCACACGCCATCGTCATCGCGCCGTACTCGGCGCTGTCGGTGTCGCAGATCCAGTCGATGATGACCAGGCGCGGGGCACGGCGCAGCACCGCCGCGCCCGCGCCGTCGCCGATCAGCCCGGCGTGGGCGTTGCGGGGGTCGACGTGACGGCTCCAGCCGGCCGCCACGGCGACGAGCGCGGTGGCGAACCGTCCCGCCCGCATCGACTCCCAGGCGAGTGCGAGCGCCATGACGAAGGTGCCGAACTCGGAGTTCACCGGCACGACCGTGGTGTGGCGTCCCAGGCCCAGGTCGCGATGGACGCGGAACAGCCCGTTGGGGCTCAGGAACTCGGGGACGGTGACGTACCCGGAGAGGAGATCGACCTGTGCGGCGGACACGTCGGCCTCTTCCAGCGCACGGCGGCAGGCGCCCACCGCCAGATCCTCGGCGGTCTCGCCCGGCGCGAGGACCGTGCGGGTACGGCCGCCCGTGAACAGCGGGCTCTCGGCGGAGGGGGCGAGCGCCGGGCGCGTCGGCGCGACCGCCGCCGGCAGCGCCGATCCCACCCCCGCGATGCCGATCTCCGCGTGGGTTCCGCCCGTCATGAGCCGTCCCCCGCGACCGAGGTGAACCGCTCGCCGTAGGGCGGGCTCATCCGGTGGTCGATCCTCGCGATGACCACCTGGGGCCGCGACCGCTCGGCCGCCCCCGTCCTGGCCGCTCGCAGGGCCTCCCGCAGGCCGTCCGGATCGGACGCCGGATGAACGTCGGCGCCGAGCGACTCGGCGAACCGCGCGAGGTCGACCTCGCCGAGAAAGTAGTAGTCGTCGTCGAGCGGGACGACGCCGCCGCTCTGCGCGTGCTCCCCGTGGTTGACCATGCCGAGGTAGCCGTCGTCGAGGACGACGTAGACGGCTCCCGCCCGGTTCTTCGCGGCGGTTCGCACCTCGCTGCCGTTCATCAGGAAGGATCCGTCGCCCAGCAGGGCGATGGCCGTCCGGGCGGGATCGCCGATCTTCCCGCCGACGACCGCGCCGCACGACCAGCCCATCGAGGACAGGCCGCACGGATAGAAGATGCGGGCGGGCGGGTCGATCACGAGATGGTGGGTGGCCCAGGCGGTGCAGTTCCCCATGTCGACGTAGAGGTCGTCCTCGCCGCCCAGCGTCTCGTTCAGGGCCAGCATGACCGTCACGGGCGACATCCGCGCCTCCCCGGAGGCCGGTGGGGGCGCCGGCAGTCCCGGTGGCAGGGGGGCCGCCTGCGGCACGTCGGCGAGTGCGGGCAGTTCGCGGCACAACGCGCGCAGAAACGTCGCGGCGTCCGCCTGGATGTGCTCACCGCCCCGGAGAAGCTGGCCGAACACGGAGGGATCCAGGTCCACGTGGAAATAGGTCGAGGCGGTCGTGAAGCTCCGGTCATAGCCGCGGGTCGCCCATTCGCCGAGGCTGCTGCCGATCACCACCAGCGTGTCGACTCCGGCCGCCGCGTAGGCCCTGGCGCGTTCGGAACCCGCCATGCCGAGCACTCCGAGGGACAGCTCGTCACTCTCGGGGAACAGTCCCTTCCCGCGCAGGCTGGTCGCGACCGGGACCCGTAGCGTGCGAACCAGTTCGTGGAACTCCGCCTGCCCCGCGGACAGCGCCTCCCTGGCGCCGCCGCCAAGGAAGATCATGGCACGCCTCGCCCGGGCCAGGGCCTGCAGCACGTGGCGGGCGTGCCCGTACGGGAGATCGAGCGCGGGCCGCCACGCCGGTACGGCCGCCTTCTCGTCCCCGGCCGGCATCCGGGCGAGGTCGGCGGGCACCGAGACGTACGCGGCGCAGGGGCGCGGGCCGGTGGCGACGTTGATCGCCTGAGCGAGGATGCGCGGGAACGTCCGCGGCTCGGCCAAAGTCGTGGAATAACCGGTGACGTGGGAGTACATCGCGGTCAGGTTGACGCCGAGGTCGCTGCTGTCCTGGATGGGCCGCCTGCCGAAGTCGCCGGTGCGGACCTGACCGCCGACGACGAGCAACGGCACCTGGTCGCGGTGCGCGGAGGCGACGCCCGTCAGGGCGTTCAGGGCCCCGGGCCCGGCGGTGACCAGGCACACCCCCAGCTTGCCGGTCGCCCGCGCGTACCCGTCGGCCATGAATGCCGCACCTCCCTCGTGGGAGGCGATGACGAACCTGATCCGGGGGTGCCGGCGCAGGGCGCCGATGAACGCCGAGATGTTTCCGCCGGGGATGCCGAAGACGGCGTCCACCCCCATCGCGTCGAGCTGTTCGAGAAAGAAGTCGGCCACGGTGGTCTGGGACGTCACTGAGCTGCGCATGTGCCTTGCCTCCTGAGGACGGAGTCGCATGCCGTGAACGAGAGGGCCGATCGGCCGCGTAGCCCTCCACGCGCCGGCCCGTGGGCCGTGTGAACGGGTGACGGGGGCGGGTGACGGGGGGATCCGGACGCCGGCGGCGTACGGGAGCGGCGATCGAAGGCCGGTTGATTTCGTGTGGGCGGGATGCCTGGGCCGGGCTGCCGCGCCGGCCGGTGGACACGCATCGACAGGATCCACTGCGGGATTCAATCTTGTCAATGCAAAGATCGCGTGCGCCTGACGGAGCCGGGCCGGGGGACCGCCGGATTCAGGCGAGGTGGCGCAGCAGGGCGCGAGCCAGGGACTCGACGTCGCTTCCCGGGTCCGGCTGCACGTTCCCCTCCAGCAGCAGGTTGGCGAGGCCGTGAGCCAGCGCCCAGGCGGCCAGCGCGATCGTCCCGTCGGGCGGGTGGAGCAGCTGCTCCGCGACTCGTTCGCGAGCGGTCAGATACTCGGGATCCCGGGTGAGGCACAGCTCGGGGGCGCGCATCACCGCGAAATGCGCGGGACGGGTGGTGGCGAACCGCAGGTAGGCGACCGCCCGCTCGGTGACGTCCTCGCCGCGCGCCCGCTCCAGCTCCTCCGCCAGCAGGTGGTAGCCCTCGGCCGCGATCGCGGTGAGCAGCCCGGCCCTGCTCCGGAAGTGGTGGGCGGGAGCGGCGTGGGACACGTTCGCCCGCCGGGCCAGCTCACGAAGGCTCAACCCGTCCAGCCCGTCCTCGGCGATCGCCTCCAGGGTGGCGTCGATCAGAGCGCGCCGCAGATCGCCGTGATGATAGGGCTGTTTGCCGGCCGGGTCGCTCACCCGGTCGATATTACGGAAGGCCCGCTGTGAGAGCGATGTCCCTCGATTCCGGGCCGGCCGTGCCGCCGCCCGCCGGCCCGCGGGACGGATCCGCGATCAGGCGGCTTTAGATCCTTTAAGGGCCTGGGGGAGCGTGTCCAAGTGGCCGACTAGGGCGCCGGGCGAGCCTGGGTGCGGGAACCGGCCGCGTTCCCGTGGACGTACCGGAACGCGAAACCCGATGTCGCTCCCGCTGGAGACCGGATGAATGCTCAGCCACCGCGGAGATCCGATGGCGTCCTCACCGAGGAACACGAGGCACTGATCGCCGATGTCCGCGCGACGTGGACGGAGATCGGCCTGTCGACGGACCCGGCCGACCGGAGCGCGGCGGAGCGGGCGGTCCGCGAGGCGTACGCGGTGATGCGGTCGGAGCCGCCGGGCCGGATCGTGTGGGCCGGCTCTCCGGTCGCCTGCCTGCGGGCCTGCGTCGGCGGCACCCCGGCCCCGGGCCCGTATCGTCTCCCGGACGAGTCGTCGTCACCCGGGCTCGTGGCGGAACTGCGCCGGGAGCTGCGTCGCCGGCACCGGAGCAGTCCGTGGAGCGGGTTGGAGGACCGGCTGGCCCGCCGCCTCCGGGACGAACTCGGGACGCGGGCGTGGGACGAGCTCCGCACCCAGATCGCGTCCCGGCTCAGGGAACCGCTGTGGCACCGCTTCGGGGTGCGATTGCGCGGCCCTGTCCTGAGCCGGCTCGACGCCCGGTTCCCCTCGTTGTCGTGCGGTCATCTGGGCGGGGTCCAGGACGTCTGGCGGGACGCGTACTGGATGGCGCTCTACACGTGCGCGCTCCGCGTCACGCGGATGCGGGACGAGCGGCTCGAGGCGTTCGCCGCCGTCGCCCGTCACGTCGGCTGGTGGATCCCGTCGGCGGACGGCGTCGTCCTGTCCGAACGGCCCGCGGTCCTGTGCCGGGACGAGCAGGAGCGCCTCCACAGCGCGACCGGGCCCGCGCTGTCCTGGCCCGACGGACACGCGCTCCACGCCTGGCACGGAACGCCGGTGCCCGAGTGGGTCATCACGGACCCCGCTCCGGAGGTGATCAGGAGAGAGGCCGACCCGGAGATCCGCAGGTGCGCGGCCGAGTCCTCGGGCCGGGAGCACTGTGCCGCCGAATCACCCGCTTCGGGACGCCGAGGGGGTGACCGATGGAGGAGGCCCTGGACCGTTACGAGGCGGCGCTGGAGCCGGAGCGCCGCCTCGTGACCGGAGACCGGGTTCTGGCCCGATTGCTGGCGCCTGACTGCGAGAGCGATCTGTTCGCCCGATGGTTCCTGCGGGCCGGTGCGCACGGCGTCTACCTGAGCCGGCACGAGGGATGGCGGCTCCTGGACGAGAGCCCGGGAGACCGCCCGGCGGAGACGGGGCGGCCGGAGGAGGCGCCGGACACGGACGCGCCCGGCGCGGACACCGTGGCGATGCTGCTGGAGTCGGTCCACGCCGCTGCGGACTGGTGGCAGGGGCGGTACGGCGAGCGGCCTGACGTGGAAGCCCTCCTGGCGACGCCCCCGCCGGCCGCCGCCGAGTTCTACGTGCGGCTCCGTGAGAACGTCGTCCGCGGTCCGGCCCCCTACTGCGGGGCCGCCGTCGACTACGAGGTCGCCCGGGTGCTGGTGACGGCCGGTCCCGCCCTCCTGGAGAACTGCCGGCGGGTCTTCGGGCGTGATTCGGGCTGCTGTGGTTTCCTGGCCGCTCTGATCGGCCGGCAGGGCGACCAGCTGGGTCTGCGGCGGCGCCGTCTCGGCTTCGGCCTGACCGGGCACCCGGGCGCGCTCGGCCGGATGACCGCGGTGGGGAAGACCGCGCTGGCCTGTTCCGCCGAGTTCCTGACGGAGTGCTGGGACCTCGCGCGAGCCGATCTGGAGGCCGGCGGCAAGGCGCGGTGAGACGATCCGCGGCGGCGGCCGGAACGCCGGTGACCCGGGCGTCAGCCGGCTCTCACGACCGTCGCGTCCCACCGCACGGGTGAGATCGCCAGACCGGCGACCGCCATCACGCGGTTGCGCCACATGGTCAGGCCGGCTCGGCCCGCCAGCCGTCCGAGCCGCAGCAGATGGCGCGTGGCGGAGGCCGGGTCGCCCACGGTCGACGCGAGCAACGCCAGGAACCAGTCAACCGGCCCGAGGAAGGCGATGGAGGCCCCCACCGACACCCGCCCGCCGTAGGGCACGAGGACGGTGTAGGTGGCCTCACACGCCTCGACGTCCCCGACCGCCGCCTGCGCCGCCGCCTGGAGGCAGGTCAGGGTGAGCCAGGCCCAGTCGAGTGGCGGCGGCACCCATCCTCCGGCCGCGAGCTTCTGCGCCTCCTCCAGCCTGTCCTGCGCGCACAGCATGAGCACCCGCAGCAGTTGCTCCGCGCTGGGGTGGACGTCGGCGATCACGTCGATGAGGGGCTCCGCGTCGGCTATCGTCCCGCGCTGGTAGTGGAGGAGGACGCGGCCCAAGGCCACGATCGATCCGGCGTACCACATGCCGATGTGCTCGGCCTGCCTCTCCGCGGCCGCGTACATGGCCTCGGCGTCGTCGAACCGCCCGGCGACGGCGAGACGCCCCGCGCGCCACACCGTGTGCTGGAAGCGCGGCCACGGCAGGGGCATCCGGTTGAGGATCTCGTCGCATCGGGCGGCCGCCTGGTCCGCTCCCGTCAGGTCGAACAACTCCATGCGGCGGTAGGTGAGCATCATCTCCGAGAGGAGCTCGAACTCGGGCGTCTGCGTGCGCCGCGCGAGCGCGCCGATCTCCTCGGCGATGTCCAGGGACTGCTCCACGTAGATGCTGCTCGGGAGCGACAGGTAGCGCGCGTTCAGTATCCGCATCAGCAGTTGCGGATCGTCGAGCCGCCGTGCCATCTCGACGGCCTCCGCGGAGTAGAGGTCGCAGCGCGTGTCGTCGGTGCCGTCGTACAGCTCCTGGGCGAGCCCGCCGAGCAGGCGGGCCCGCTCGGGACTGTCGCTTTCCGGCATCGTCCTGAGCGCGAGCTCGAACCGGTGCACCAGCTGAAGCTCCACCTCCTGGTACGGATTACGCAGGTTCCAGATCGACGGGGCGTCCAGCGCGGTCAGCGCGCGAGCGACCAGCAGGGGGCCGCCCCCGTCGGTGGCACGGTCGCCGGCCCGGTCGGCGGTGCGTATCGCCTGGGCGCGCACCTTCCTGGCGCCGAGGGCGTCTCCCGCTTCGAGCAGCGCCTTTGCCTGCCGGAGCAGAAGCTCCACGTGGTCGGCCGGATCACCGGCGGACGCGCCGTGGGCCTTGACCGCGTGGGACCACCACATGGCGGCCTCCTCGTAGGCGAGGCGGAGCGTCGCCTGCTCGGCCATCGCCCGCGCCCAGTGCACCGCCTCGGCGTACGCGGCGGGACCCGCCTCGATCGCGTGATGGGCGATGACGGCGAGGTCCACCGCCGGACGCGTGGCGAGCGCGTTCATCGCCTCGCGGTGGATGGTCGCCTTGCGCAACGGAGGGATCCCGCGGATGAGGGTCTCCCTGACCAGGTCGTGGGTGAAGGCCATCCGGTTGGCCGTGGCCAGGATCAGCCCGGCCCTGACCGCGTGATCGAGCAGGTCGTAGGAGCCCGTCCGGCAGATCTGGGCGACGACGTCGGGATCGAACTCCCTGCCGATGACCGCGGCGACCCTCAGCACGTCGGTCACCTGCGGGCCGACCTCCGCCAGCCGCTGGCGGATCAGGCTGGCGACCGCGTCGGGCAGCCCGTCCAGCGGGTGGCCGTGCGCGAGCATCCGCAGCGTCTCACGGATGAAGAACGGGTTGCCGCCGGTACGCAGGGTCAGCCGGCGCGCGGTCTCGTCGTCGAGCCGGGAGCCCGTCGCGGCGGCCAGCGCCTGTACGGCTGCGGCGTCGAGCCCGGCCAGGCGGAGACGGAGCAGGTCGTGACGGGCGAGCCGGCTCACGACGCGCTCGACCGCGGAGAGGTCACCGCTGTCCCGGAACGCCACGACCATCGTGAGGGGCACATACTCGCGCGAGTCCCTGATGAGCGCCATCACGTCGCCGAGCAGTTCGAGCGTGGCGAGATCGGCCCAGTGGAGGTCGTCGAAGATGATCACGAGAGGCTGGATCCGCGCGGTGGCGACGAGCCAGTCGGCGATGGCGCGGTGCCGATGCATCTTCGCGCCCACGGTGGAGCCCGCGGGCGCCTCCTCGTCGAGCAGGCCGGTGAGCGCCTGCCGGTCCAGAGGCGGATGGACCTGCGAGAGAGACCTGAGCACCTGGATCCAGGGCCAGAGCGGCAGGGCTCCCTCGATCTCCTGGCAGCCGCCCCAGAGCGCGACACGGCCGAGCTCGGAGCAGCGCTCGCGGAACGCCTCCAGGAGCCACGTCTTTCCTATGCCGGGCTCGCCGCTCACCACGATGGTGTTCACGTCGCCGCGGTGGAGGAGGCCCTCCATCCCCGCGAGTTGCCGGTCCCGGCCGATCCTCGGCGGCGGCGGGGTCTTGGCGAGGACGACGGGCGGCGCGGCGGGAGCCGGCGAGACATGGCTCGGTGAGGCGGGGTTCGGTGAGGCGGGGTTCGGCGCGTGCGCCAGCGACTGGGCCTGCCGGAGGATGTCGTCTTCGAGGGTCTGCAGCTCGGGGCCGGGGTCGAGACCGAGCTGGGCGACGATGAGCCCTCTGGCCCTGCGCAGCGTGCCGAGGGCGTCGGCCTGCCGGCCGGAGCGGTAGAGAGCGAGGGCGAGCAGCCACCACAGACGTTCCCGCAGCGGATGCCTGCTGGTCTGGGCCTCCAGATCGTTGATCACCGCCTGCGGACGGCCGAGGTCCAGCTGTGCCTCGGCGCGGCGTTCCATCGCCACCAGGTGCAACTCGCGCAGGCGGTTCACTTCGGTGACCGCCCAGAGCTCGCCGGAGAACTCGCCGTACGGCGTGCCGCGCCAGAGCGCGAGAGCCTCGTCCAACCGGGGCAGGGCCTGCTCGGGCGGGCGGTGTTCGGCGTCGGCGACGAGCGCGGCCAGCCGCAGCGCGTCGATGCCGGAGGTGTCCAGCAGGTAGCCCGGCCGTCGTGCGACGAGAAGCCGCGGGGGTGTGCGTGGCGCCCGCCCCGGCTCTATCGCCCGGCGCAGGTTCGACACGTAGACGTGGAGCGATGCCAGGGCGGTCGTGGGCGGCGTCCCCTGATAGAGATCGTCGATCAGGGTGTCCGTGGAGACGACCGCTCCCGCGGCCAGCACCAGCCGGGCCAGGACGGCTCGTTGTCGTGGGCCGCCGAGGCCGACGAGGGCCCCGCTGTCGTCACGTACTTCGAAGGGTCCCAGGACGCGGAAATCCATGCCCCCACCTTGTCGGCCAGTAGATACGACTGCTTCGGGATCCTCTTGATGCATGAAATATCCCTTATAGGGCTTTTGCAACAAATGTCATGAATCTGTGACAGGAGGAAATCGCCCTCGCTACTTCCGTAACCCTCCTCGCCCGGTTGACGGACTTGACGGATGAGAGTCTCCTGAATCCGACTTGGAGCTGAATTAGGAGCTGATTGTGCGCGACTGCGCGGTGCCGCGGCCTCCGGGGACGCGCGTACTCCCCGCGGCGGCCCTCGGACCGCGGGCAGGTCTCGGGGGGCCGCGGAGAGCCGGCCGGGCGGCACGGTCGCGGCAGCGGGCGCCGGGGGAGGAGGTCGCGCGTTCGGACGCGGCGCGGCCGGCCCGGGCTGAGCACGCTCGCGAGGGCACATGGCGAGATCGCCGGGCGCGGCGTCGCGCGGAGGGTGAGCCGTGCGTGCCCGGGGAGACACGGGCATCGTGACGGTCACGCCATGTCTTGCGAATTTCTTGTGGTTCGCTAAAGCCCCATGCCCACGGGAACAGGCCGTTCGGGGGCCACGACTCCGGGCGCCGCCTTATGGACGGCCCGGAGCAGGTGAAATCGCCGCGTACGAAGCGAGAGCTCGTACGGCGGGCGGCTCAAGGCCGGAGAATCAGGGGGAGCGACATGGGCCCGCGTATTCCCACCAGGGGCTTGTACCGGATCTCGCTCCTGTCCACCGCGAGCTCGATGCCGGAGAACCGCTCCAGCACGGCGGCGACGCTCACCCTGAGTTCGAGGCGTCCCAGGGCCGCGCCGACGCACCGGTGAATCCCGTGGCCGAACGCGAGGCTCTGCTTGTCGGCCCGGTGCAGATCGAAGGTGTCGGGATCGGCGAACCGTCGAGGATCCCTGTTCGCGGATCCGATGAGAAGGAACATCGCGTCGTGGGCGGGAATCGTCGTCCCTCTGATCTCGATGTCCTCCTTCGCGAAGCGCCACAGCGAGGTGGTGGCGGCGCCGTCGTAACGCAGGACCTCATCCACCATGGCGCCCGCCAGGGACGGGTCGTCGCGCAGTTCCCGCATCGCCCCGGGATTGTCGAGGAGCGTGAGCACGGCCGTCCCGGTCAGGCCGATGGTGGTCTCGTAACCCGCGATGACGAGGCCGGCGCACGACGCCACAAGCTCTGTCTCGGTCAGTCCTTCGCCGTCGTGAGCGAGGATCAGCGCGGACATCAGGTCGGGGGACAGCCTCTTCCTCTTGGCGGCGATCAGCTCCCGCATGTAGCCGGCCAGCGCCGCGGCCGCGTCCACCGCCTCGCCCCGGCGCGCCGGATCGGCGGTGAAGATGACGTCGCCCCATTCGCGCAGACTCTTGCGGTCAGCGGACGGTATGCCCATCACCTCGCAGATGACCGATACGGCCATCGGTGTCGCGAAGCGGTCCAGAAGGTCGACCGCGGCCTCCGGCCGAGGATCGCCGGACAGGTCGTCGAGCAGGTCGTCGAGCAGGTCGTCCACGATCTCCTGCACGATGTGCTCCCAGCGCTGGACGCGGGCCGCGGTGAAGGTGCTCGCCGCGAGCTTCCGGTAGCGGGTGTGCTCGGGCGGATCCACGGTGGACATCGAGCGGTCGATGTCCCCGCCGGCGCCCAGGACCAGTCCGGCCTTACGGAACCGCTCGGTCGCCCACCTGGCGTCGTTGCTGATCCGCTCGTCCGTGAAGGCCGCGCGCACGTCGTCGTGACGGCTGATCAGCCATACCCGCACGTCCGTTCCCGGAACGGTCACCGGGTGGACGGGATGGTGGTCCCTGAGCCATTCGTACGTGGGATAGGGATTCTGGAAGTACGGTGCGGTGAACGGGGCGGCGACGGGTGATTCTGACATGGTCGTCCTTGTCGCGTAGCGGGAACTGGCCGGTCGGGGGAGTCGTCCGGGGTCCAAGGCGTCACGCCGCCCGACCCATCTTGTCACTGACAAGATTACGCTCCGGCAACCGGCCGTCTACGACAACACTTGCCATGAGGAAGGCCCCGCGGGGTGTGCGTTCCGCGCCGTCGCCTGCCGGTCCCCGCCAGCCGGCCCCGCCTCAGTGCTTCTTCAGCAGGAGCTCGGTGTTGCGGTCGCCGGGCAGACCCGCGAGGCCGCTCCGGATGCCGGGGGAGTTGAACGAGAGCTCGCGGTAGAGCGCGGCCAGACCGCTCTGGGACAGGTCGGTGAAGTCGGTGCGGTGCGGCGCGGCCGACTCCACCAGCGTGGTGAACAGCGACAGCGTCCCGTCGTGGTTGTCGGCCAGCTCGACGACCCTCGCCAGCTGGGGGTAGTCGACGTGGGAGGCGGTGGAGATCTCCCAGAGGCCGCCATGGGGGACGATCCTGTTGAGGTGGGAGTGCCCGTTGATCCACGCGGCCACGTTGCGGTGCTTCCTCAGCACCGCGAGCAGCTCCTGCCCGCTGTGGCGCTTCTCGCCGGGCCGGGCCGGGTTGGGGGTGAGGTTGGTCATGGCCCAGCTCGGGTGGTGGCTGAAGATCAGCGCGGTGTCGTCGGCATGGGTCTTCAGGGTCCGCTCCAGCCAGGCGAGCTGCCGGGTGCCGACCGATCCGCGGTAGTCGCCGCCGCGGTCGGTGGTGTCCAGGCTGATGCCGACGACCCCGTCGGCGATCCGGAAGGAGTAGTCCAGCCGGCCGCTGTCGAGGTTGTCCCGGGTGTAGCCGTGGCCGACGGGTCCCGAGCCGGTGTACGCCGGGTCGAGGTGGGCGGCGATGTAGGCGTGCGGGCTCAGGGGGGCGCGGCGCTCGTCGGCGGTGACCGTGCGGGTCCTGCCCCGGTAGCGCTTCCAGGCGGCGCGGAAGCGGGCGCCCGTGGGGTCGCCCCGGCGCAGCGCCCGGTAGACGGCGCCGGCCTCGGACGCGGGCAGGTCGAAGAGTTTGCGCGAGCCGGTCGCCAGGTCGGCGAAGAAGCCGCCGGCCCCGGAGTAGGCGCCGCCGAAGAGCTGGTCGTGGTTGCCGATGGTGGAATACCACGGCACGGCCAGGCCGGGGCTGCTCACCTCGCGGACGGCCGCCTTCAGGAAGCCCTCCAGGTGCGGGAATCCGGCCCGCTTGTCGACGTCGCGCAGGCCGGAGTCGGGCTGCCAGTAGAGGCCCAGGCCGGAGTCCTGCACGCCCTCGTACGCGCCGGGGTCGCCGGTGTTCGGGGTGAAGCGGCCGCCGGTCATGGCGGTGAGGAACCACTCCATCTCGATCCGGGAGTTGTTGTCGGTGTTGTCGCCGGTGGTCATGACGAAACCGATCGGCGCGCGGGTGGCCGGGCCGTACCGCAGGGTGTTGATCTGCTCGATCAGCGAGACGGCGCCGACGGCGGTCAGTGCCTCGTGCGGGCGCCAGGAGCCCAGGTCTCCGGCGCGCAGGAACTCGTAGCGCTGGGGGTTCTGCGCGTCGGTGATGTGCAGGTCGGTGAACTGGACGAAGCAGGCCAGCACCGTACGGCGTTCGGCCCTGTCCTTCCCGGCGTCGGCCAGGTCGGTGCGGGTCACCCGCCGCCAGCCGGGGCCGTCGGCCAGCCTGCGGTACGCGCCGGTGCCGTGCGGCCGGGCGACGGTGCGGACCGTCGTCATCGGCGTCGTGGCCGAGGGCGTCACGATCGAGGAGGCGGCCGGGGCGGCGGGGAGAGCGATCTCCAGC
This sequence comes from Microbispora cellulosiformans, assembly GCF_008728085.1. Lineage (NCBI taxonomy): Bacteria > Bacillati > Actinomycetota > Actinomycetes > Streptosporangiales > Streptosporangiaceae > Microbispora > Microbispora cellulosiformans. Next base: position 492,625 of record NZ_VYTZ01000006.1, read on the forward strand.
GCGACGCCTGAGGCGGTCGCTCCGGAGGCGAGGAGGAAGGCGCGGCGGCTGAGGGCGGGATCCATGATTTCCCCAGAGGTGGCGTCGAGGCGAACGTCCACTGGGGATGTTTGACAGTGAGAATGACTCCCGGCCTAACACGGCTGAAACGCCGACCAGCCATATAACGCCTAGAAATAGCCGCAGGTGACACGACATCTGGCGGCTGCGGGCCGGAAGCCTGCCGCTCTCCCGCCGTTCAGAAGAGCGGTGTCGGCCTGCCTCTGTCTCAGGCGGATGCCGCCTCCCAGACGAACCCGTCCGGGTCGGTGAAGGGCCCGGCGTCACCGCCGATCACGATCCGGTGTGATCCCGTGCCCTCCTGGGAGACGCCGGTGTCCTTGGCGAGGGCGCGGCGCGGGTAGAGCGCCAGCGTGACGGCCGACGCCGGGGTGTCGAACTCGACGTATCTGCCGCCGAAACTCTTGGCCACGGCCAGACCGCGGTCGACGTAGAAGCGCTTGCTGGCCTTGACGTCCGCCACCCCCAGCAGAAGCGCGACCTGGTCGACGCGCCGGGCGGCGGGGCCGGTGTCCTTCTTGTTCGAGGTCGCGATCTTGCAGATCGTCCCGTCCGGGGCGCGTACGACGCCGCCATAGCCCCAGAACCCCTTCGCGGCGGGCTTCAGTGTCGTGGCGCCGGCGTCGAGGGCGGCGCCGATGAGGGCGTCGACGTCGCCCGGCTGCGACGCCACGAGCGACAGCGCGAACCCGCGGAAGCCGGTCGCCGGCGCGTCCGAGGCGCGTACGTTCACGTACGGGCCCAGACCGAAGGCGTCGTAGAAGGCGCCGGCGGCCGTGGGGTCGGGAACTTCGAGGGTGACGGACGTGAAGGAGGTCATGGCGGGTCCTTTCAGAGAGGTAAGTTCGGCGTGGTGGCCGGGCTGCGGATCGGCAGGGGGAGGCCGGCGGCTCACCGGTCCTGCAGGAGCCCGAGGACGTTGCCGTCGGGGTCGGTGACGGTGGCCACCAGGCGGCCGCCCCCCACTTCGTGCGCGGCCTCCTTCACGATGGCCCCAGCGGCGATCACCTCGGCCAGCTTCGCCTCGATGTCCGGTACGTGCCAGTAGGCCACCGGCGAGGTCATGCCCTGCGGTCCGCCGTCCGGCACCAGTCCGATGTGCTGGCCCTCCACGTCGAAGCCGACGTAGTACGGCGACTCGGCCTGCGGCGGGATGCCGAGCACGGCCGCGTACACCGCCTTGGCCCTGGCCAGGTCGGACACGGGGTGCAGCACGGTCCTGATCACGTTGGGGGAGACGTCGGTCATGGTCACTCCTGTGGTGGTGGGTCACATCGACCCGCTGGGTGCGTGGTCACAGCCTTCCTCCCGGCCTGGCGGGGCCACATCCGTGCTGACCACGGAACCGGCTACGGAAGCGGCCACGGATCGAGGCCACATGGGCGGCACGGAGCGCGGACGGTGGCCGTCGCGGATGGGGACGCGGAGCGGATACGCCAAAATGAGCCCAATGGGTACAGGAGCGGAGATCTCACCTCGGGAAGCCGAGGTGCTCGAACTGGTCGGCGCCCATCTCAGCAACGCCGAGATCGCGGCACGGCTGTGCCTCTCGGTGCGGACCGTGGAGAGTCACGTCTCCTCGCTGCTCCGCAAGCTGCGCGCGCCGGATCGGCGGGCGCTCGCCCGGCGTGCGCCCGAGGCGGCCGGTGCCGCTCCTTCGCATCCGGCGCCGGTCCTGCCGGCCCCGCTGACCTCGTTCGTCGGCCGGGTGAGCGAGCGGGCCGAGCTGACCGAGATGATCAAGGCGCACCGGCAGGTGACCGCCGTCGGCCCCGGCGGAGTGGGCAAGACCCGGCTCGCGCTGGCGGTGGTGGCGGAAGCCGCCGGCGAGTACTCCGACGGGGTGTGGTTCGTCGACCTCGTCCCGGTCACCGATTCGGGCCTGATCGCTACCGCGGTCGCCGGGGCGGTCGGTCTCGGTGAGCAGCCCGGCCGTGACATGACCGATTCCGTGGTCGCCGCCCTGGCCGACCGTCATGTGCTGCTGGTGCTGGACAACTGCGAGCACGTGACGGAGGGGGTGGCGCTGTTTCTCGAACGGCTGCTGGCGACGTGCCCTCGGGTGACCGTGCTGGCGACCAGCCGGGCCCGGCTGATGGTGCCGTTCGAGCGGATTTATCCGGTTCCGCCGCTGTCGCTGGCCGTCGACGGCGAGTCGGACGCGGTGGCGTTGTTCATGGAGCGGGCGGCGGCGGTCGGCTGGCCGCTGGATCCTCCGCTGCGCGACCAGATCGCCGCTATCTGCGCGCGGCTGGACGGAATGGCGCTGGCGATCGAGCTGGCCGCCGCCCGGTATCCCACGCTCGGGCTCGACGGCATCACCGCCGCCCTGTCCCACCCGCTGCGGATGCTCACCGGCGGCTCCCGCGCCGACGAACGGCACCGCTCGGTGCGGGCGGCACTGGACTGGAGCCACGCCCTCCTGGAGCCGGCCGACCGGGCGCTGCTTCGCCAGATGTCGGTGTTCATGGCGCCGTTCACCGCCGCGGCGGCCGCGGAGGTGGCCCGGTTCGAGGGAGGCACGGCCGAGGCGGGCACGGCCGACGAAGGCATCGTCGCCGACGGCCTGGCCCGGCTCGCCGAACAGAGTCTGCTGGTGGTGACCGCGTCCCCGGGCGGGACCGCGTACCGGGCGCTGGAGACCATCCGGCAGTACGGGACGGAGCGCCTCGCCGAGGCCGGTGAGCTGGCCGACGCCCGGTCCCGGCACCTGCGCTGGTGCCTGACCCAGGCCGCCGGCCTGACGGTCGTACGAGCGGACTGGCGGGCCCGGTTCGACCTGGTGGCCGACGACCTCCGCGCGGCCCTGGCGTGGGCGGCCGACCGGCCGGAGCGGCGCGCGGACGCGTACGAGCTCGCCCGGCATCTGGCGGAGCTGACCTTCACCCGTCACCTGACCGGTGAGTCCCAGCGGCGCTACGAGCAGGCGGCCGAACTCGCCGGCGACCCCGCCGACAGCGCGTCGATGCTCCGGCAGGCCGCGGCCGTGGCCGGCTGCCGGACGATCGGTGATGACATGTACCGCCTGCGCCGCGCGGCCGCCGATGCCGCCCGCAGGTCGGGGGACGGCGCCGGCGCCGCCGCCGACCTGGCGACCGCCGCCACCGTCGCGTTCAGGTTCTCGACCACGTTCGTGCGGCTCCCGTCCCGGGAGGAGGCGCTCACGCTGGTCGGTGAGGCGCGGGAGCGCGCCGGCGACGATCCGGCCGCGCGGGCGGCGGTGGCGCTGGCCGAGGCGGGGGTGCTCACCGACGCGTTCGGCGCCGCCCAGGGCCCGTCCGAGAACGAGGTGCCGGAGACGATCGCGCGCGCCGAGCGCGCGGTCGAGCTCGCCCGCCGGACCGGCGACCCGCTCGCCGAGTCGGCGGCGCTCGACGCGCTGACCGGCGCTCTGAGCTGGGCCGGTGACGCGTTCGGCGCCGCCGGCACGGCACGGCGCCGGATCACGCTCCTGTCGTCCCTGCCGATCTCGCCGTCCGGCACTCACGAGCTGATCGACGCGCTCGCCATGGTCACCGAGGCCGGCCTCGGTGCGGGGGATGTGCCGGGCGCCCGCCGATGGGCACGCCGGCTGGCCGACCACCCGTCGCTCGCGGAGGTCGGTCACCGCGCCACGTGCCGGCTGCTGATGGTCGACGCGCTGGCGGGCAACGTCGACGAGGTGCTCGCCGGCAGCGTCCGGTTCCTCGACGGGTGGCGGCGGGCGGGCAGCCCCGCCCGGTCGATCCTCCGCCCGGCGGTGGCCGGTGTGGCGATGATCCACGGCATGCGCGACGACCAGAGGGCCCGGCGCGAATGGCAGGAGATCCTGGGGCAGCTCGGCACCCCGCCGGAGGGCGCCTACGGCTACGGGGCAGTCTTCGACGCGTTGCTCCTGCTGCACCGCGGGCAGGCGCCGGAGGCGCTGGAACGGATGGGCCCCGAGGCCGGGCAGGTGTGGAAGTGGGTCACCTGGATCTGGCACCACTGGTACGTCGCGCTCCGCACCGAGGCCGCCGTGCTCGCCGGGAGCCCCGACGCCCGCGACCGTCTGGACGAGGCCCGGACCATCGTGGCCGGCAACCCGGTCGCCGGCGCCATCGTGGAGCGAGCCGGAGCCCTGTTCGACGGCGAGCAGGAGGCGCTGCTGGCCACGGCGGACGCGTTCGACGCCGCCGGCTGCCGCTACCAGTCCGCGCGGACCATGGTGCTCGCCGGCGGCGACCATGCCGAGCGCGGCGAGGCAGTGCTCGCCGGCCTCGGCTTCGCCCCGATGGCTCCTGCCTGAAGCCGTTGACCACCTCGTACGGCGCGTGGGCGGGCCCGGCGCCGGTGGGCCCGGCTCCACACTCCAGGCCGGTGATTCTCGACCGCCGGGACGTCCGCCACCTATGCGGAGCGTGCCGGCTCGCTTTCCGCGTGTGGCATCGGCTCGGCCGATGCCGGCGGCTGCCCGGCTGACGGCGGTGCCGTACGGCGCCGGGTGAGCAGGAGCGCGAGCGATCCGGCGATCAGTCCCCAGAAGGCCGACCCGACGCCCGCGATGGAGGTCGCCGAGGCGGTGACGACGAAGGTGACCGCGGCCGCCTCCCGCCGCTCCGTCCCGGTGAAGGCGGTGGCGAGCGAGGTGGCGAGGGCCGGGAGGAGCGCGAGCCCGGCCACGGCGGTGACCAGCACCGGGGGCGAGGCCACGACGAGCGCGGTGGCGAAGGCGGCGCCCAGCCCCAGCGTGAGCTGCCCGGCGCCGAGGGCCAGGGTGGCGACCCAGCGGCGGGCCGGGTCGGGATGGGCGTCGGGCCCGGCGGTCATGGCGGCGGTGATGGCGGCGAGGTTGACGGCGTGCCCGCCGAACGGCGCGGCGGCCGTGCTGACGAGCCCCGTCGTCACCAGTGCGCCGCGCAGCGGCACCGAGTAGCCATAGGTGGAGAGGACGGCCGCCCCGGGCACGTTCTGTCCCGCCATGGTCACCAGGAACAGCGGCAGCGCGATGCCGACGAGGGCCGGCAGGGTCACGGCGGGCATCGTGAACACCGGGTCGGGGCGCAGGGACGCGGCGGGGAACGCGGCGCCGCTGATCGCGAGGCCGGCCACGGCCGCGACCAGCGCCCCGGCGACCGCCCACTGCCGGGCGTACCGCATCAGCACCGCCCAGGTCAGGATGACCGGCCCGGCCAGCAGCGGGACGTCGGCCATCGCACGGAGCGGGGCGGTGCACAGCGGGACCAGGACCCCGGCGAGCATGGCCGCCGCGATGGGGCCGGGGATCGCGGCGACGCCGCGGGCCAGCCACGGGACGAGCCCGGCGAGCACGGTCAGGACCCCGCACACGGCGAAGGCCCCGATCGCCGCCGGGTAGCCGCCGGTCACCTGACCGGCCGAGACGAGCAGCGCGGCGCCCGGAGTGGACCACGCGATCGCGACGGGCATGCGATACCGCACGGACAGGACGGCGGCGGAGACGGCGATGCCGGTGCAGAGCGCGAGCAGGCCGGAGGCCGCCTGCCGCGAGTCGGCACCGACCGCCTGGAGGCCGGCGAGGACCACGGAGAACGAGCTTGCGTACCCGACGACGGCGCTGACCAGTCCGGCGAGCACCGGCTGCAGATTCCGCACCCGTCCCTCCCCGCGATCCGACCGTTCCGTTTACGGAACGATTTCAGGTGACACCATAACCAGGTGGGTGCAGACGGGACAAGCCGGTTCGATCCGGCCATCGGACGGCGGCTGCGCGGGCTGCGGGAGGCACGCGGGCTGTCGCTGTCGGAGCTCGCCCGCAGGGCCGGCGTCGGCAAGGCCACCGTGTCCGGGCTGGAGCACGGCACCCGCAACCCCACGCTGGAGACGATGTACGCGATCGCGGCCGCGTTGTCGGTCCCGATGAGCGCGCTCACGCTGGACCCCGGCGCTCCCGCCGGCGCCGCCTCACCGGTGCGGGGCGCGGCCGTCGTCTCCACCCTGCTGGAGGTGTTCCGGGAGCCGGGCGCGACCTACGAGATGTTCCGCCTGCGGATCCTCCCCGGGGTCGAGCAGACCTCGCCCGCGCATCCGCCCGGGGTCACCGAGCACCTCTCGGTCATCCGGGGGACGATCAGGACGGGCCCGGCCGCCGCGCCGCTGACCGCCGCCGCCGGGGAGCACCTCTCCTGGGCGGCGGACGCCCCCCACGTCTACGCGGCCCTCGGCGGCGACGAGGCGCAGGCGATCCTCCTCATCCGCACCCCCCACGATCCGCCGACGCCGACCCGCCGGCGCTCAGCGGGTGAGCAGGCGGCGCAGGCGTGAGGCCGGCTGCGCGGGCGGGGGAGGCGGGGGCTCGATCAGGCCCAGCGCCTCCAGCCTGCGCTTCTTGAAATAGCGCGCGGGGCCGTGGTCGCGCACATAGGCCGCCGCGGTCTCGCGCAACCCGGGATGGGCGGCGCTCTGCATGCAGTAGCCGACCGCCCCGACCAGGGCAGACAGGTCCAGGGCGGGCAGGTCCAGGGCGGGCGGCTCGGCGACCGTGCCGTCGGCCTCCAGCCGGGGCAGCGCCGCGTCCGCGATCGTCACCGGGATCCGGTTGCTGTTCTCGTACGGCGTGAGCCGTTCGAGCACGAGATCGGTTCCGGCCGACGCGACGGGCAGGCCGAACAGCCGCCGCGCGGTCACCAGCGCGGTGGAGAAGCACCCCGCGACCAGGTCGGGGCGGTGCGCGGCGAAGCACGCCTCGGCGGGCGTCGTCTCGGGCGCCACCAGGAGTTCGACGCCCAGCTCCGCGGCGACCGGCCGCAGCTCGCGGGCGTGCCGCCGCCCGGCGGCGGGGTGCGGCTTGAACAACACCGTGCGGTGGCCGCGCGCCGCCAGGCCGCGCAGCATCCGCTCGTGCAGCCCGGCCTCCTCGGCGGCGGTGAGCAGGCCCAGCGAGGACAGGTACTGCCCGAGGATCATCGCCTCCGCCCGGGGTGCCGCCTCGGCCGCCTCCGTCACCCGGCCCACGACCTCCGTGAACGACGCGTCCGTGAGCGCCTCGGCCGGCACGCCGTACTCGGCCAGGAGCAGGGGCGCGAGGCCCGGGACGAGGTCGAGGTGGAGCAGCCGGCCGATCCGGCCGGCGATCTCCTGCGGCAGCGGGTCGCGGGTGGGCCCGTAGCTCATCAGCCCGTCGGAGTAGACGGTGATCGGGCAGTCCTTCACCAGACCCGCGAGCGTCCGCGACGGCGGCACCGCGATCGACTCCAGGACCAGCTCGCCGGGTTCGCCCAGCAGGTCGCGCAGCAGGCGGCCGAGCATCGGCGTCTCGATCGACCGGGGCTTCCAGTCCGACGGGTGCAGCGGCGCGATGGTCTCGTTCCAGGACAGCACGCGGTCGAACGTCCCGCGCAGCGCGGCGAACCCCGGCGCCTCGTCCAGCGCCGGGGTCACCTCCGGGATCGCCGCGTTGTTGGACACCAGCAGGACCCGGGGCCCGCCGCCGAACCGTCCCTCGTCGATCGCCGCTGCGAGCGTCATCGCGCCGAACAGCGTGGAGGCGTAGAACAGCGTCGGGTCAGGCACGCGGGCCTCCGGGAAGGTAGGGGCCGAGCAGGGCGGCCCGCTCGGGCTCCAGTCCGCCGACCGCGTCGGTCAGCGTCTCGCCTGGCAGCCGGGCGAGCGCCGCCCGCGCCCGCTCGTCGAACCGGGCCCGTACGGCCGGGGTGAACCGTTCGGTCAGCTCGGCGTGGTGGGCGAGCAGCGCGCACAGGTTGCGGGCCGCCTTGGGCAGGTAGCGCGGCTCGGTCTCGTCCAGCACGATGTCGTAGGCGTCGAAGAAGTGCAGTTGCCGCTCGTCGCCGATCTGGGTGAGCGAGGCCGGGAGCCCCCGCCGGTAGAACAGCCCGGCGAGGGACACCACGGCGTACGACCGGGCGAGGCGGTGCAGCCGCCAGATCCACGGGCGGTCCTCGGCGGTGTGCAGGCCCGAGGGGAACGTCAGCAGGTCGCCCAGCTCACGCCGGTAGATCCCGGCCCAGGCGTAGGGGTAGTCGACCATGGTCTTGAGCCCGGCCGGCAGGATGCCCTCGCGCGGGTCGAGCACGACCCCGCGGCGCGGCTGCGGCGCCCGGTGCGTCTCCCGCTTGCGGCCCTCGGCCTGCACGTGGTCCACCCGGACGAAGTCGCAGCCCAGCCCGTCGATCGCCGCGACCAGCCGGGGCAGGTAGCCCGGCGCGAGCCAGTCGTCGGCGTCGAGGAAGGTGACGTACCGGCCGGAGGCCAGCTTGAGCCCGGTGTTGCGGGCGTCGGCGAGCCCCAGCGGCGCCGCGTTGCGGACGAGCGCGAGCCCCGGCAGGTCGCGCCGGAAGTCCTCGGCGACGTCCGCCGTCGCGTCGGCCGAGCCGTCGTCGACGACGACGACCTCGGTCTCGAACGCACGTGTCCGGTTGCGCGCCAGGGAGGCGAGGGCGTCCCCGAGGTACGCCTCGCCGTCCCTGACGGGCACGATCACGGAAAGGGTGATCACGCCGTGACCCGGCGCAGGCGGGCCCGCGGGGCCTCCTCACCGGGGTAGACCCGCTTGACGCCGTCCCCGAGGGACTCCTCGATGATCCTGATGTCGCGGACGAGGTGCTCCAGGCCGCTCGGCTCCAGCGAGGCGGCGTGGTCGGAGCCCCACATCGTGCGGTCGAGGGTGATGTGCCGCTCGACGGTGACCGCGCCCAGCGTCACGGCCGCCAGCGAGATCTGCAGCCCGCGCTCGTGCCCCGAGTAGCCGACCGGCACGCCGTACCGCTGCCGCAGCGTGGTGATCATGCGGAGGTTGGCCTCCTCCGGAGGCAGCGGATAGGTGGACGTGGCGTGCATCATCACCAGGCGCTCGGTGCCGAGGATCTCCACCGCCGCGTCGATCTCCTCGAGCGTCGACATGCCGGTGGACAGGATGACCGGCTTGCGGGTCGCCGCCAGCGCCCGGAGCAGTTCGTGGTCGGTCACCGAGGCCGAGGCCACCTTGTGCGCGACGACGTCCATCTTCTCCAGGAACTCCACCGACGGCACGTCCCAGGGGGAGGCGAACCAGTCGACGCCGCGCTCCTCGCAGTACTTGGCGATGTGGGCGTACTCGTCGGCGCCGAACTCGGTGCGGAGCTTGTACTCCATGTAGGTCATCTCGCCCCACGGCGTCTGCCGGATCTGGTCGCGCTGCTCCAGCGGCACGCAGATCTCCGGCGTCCGCTTCTGGAACTTGACCGCCTGGCAGCCGGCGTCGGCGGCCACGTCGATCAGCCTGCGCGCGATCTCCACGTCGCCGTTGTGGTTGATGCCGATCTCGCCGATCACGTAGACCGGCTGCCCGGGCCCGACCAGAGACCTGCCGATCCGCACCGGCCGGGGCTCCGCGAGCGGGGCCGCGCCGTACGCCGGGAAGACGGGGGCGGGTGCGGCCTCGGGGGCGGTTTCGGGAGAGACGGCCGGGCGGGCGGCGAGCACCCGGTCGGACAGTTCGCGCACCGCTCCCGCCCCGCCGGGGGCCGACAGCACGACGCGGGCGGCGGCGCGCACCCGGGGGTGGGCGTCGGGCACCGCGACCGGCCAGCCGACCATCGCCATGCAGGACAGGTCGTTGACGTCGTTGCCGACGTAGGCGACCCGCTCGGGGTCCAGGCCCTCGGCGGCCAGCCAGGCGCGCAGCGCGGCGTCCTTGGCGCCGAGGCCCTGCACCACGGGCACGCCGAGCTTGGCGGCGCGGGCGGCGACGACCGGGTTGCGCTCGGTGGACAGCACGAGCGTCCTCACCCCGGCCCGGCGCAGCAGCGCGATCCCCATGCCGTCGGAGCGGCTGACGGCGACCATCTCGCGGCCCTCGGAGTCGACGAACGCGCGGTCGTCGGTGTGCACGCCGTCGAAGTCGGTGACGACCGCGTCCACGTCGATGGGCAGCGGCTCGTCCACGAACGGCGCGAGCGCCCGGGCGATCTCCAGGTCCTCCGGCACGTCGATCTCGACCGCGTGCCGGGCGGGCACGGGCTGGACCGCGACGGTGCCGAAGAACCGGTGGCCGCGCTCGCGCAGGCCCGCCGTACGCATGACGTAGAACGCGCCGGTCTCCCGGAAGTGGGGCTCGCGGTCCTGGCGGCGCGGGCGCACGGACGGGTCGTGGTTCACCCCGTGACCGGCGCCGGTCCAGACGAACTCGTAGGTCTCGACGCCGGAGAAGACCGAGTCGGCCTCGCCGCCGAGCACCCTGGCCACGGCCGCGTCGAGGTCGCGGGGGTCGATGAACGCGCTGGTGCACTGGACGAGGACGACGATCTCCGGGTCATCACCCGGCGTCTCGGACAGGGCGTGCAGCACGGCCGACTCGCTGGAGGCGGTCGGGCCGCTGAGGTCGGCGGGCCGCCGCACCACCCGCGCCCCGGCGGCCTCGGCCGCCCGGGCGATCAGGTCGTGGTCGGTGCTGACGACCACCTCGTCCACGAGCTCGGCGCGCAGGCAGGCGTCGACCGCGCGGGCCACGAGCGGAATGCCGCCCACCTTCTCCAGATTCTTCAGCGGGACTCCCACCGAACCACCTCTGGCGGGGACGACTGCCAGCACTCGCACGAGTGACTCCTTCACCTGCGACATCGGGAACCCCGGAGGTTCTGGGGGGCGGGGTGCCGAGAAAACTAGCCAGCAGGTTGTCCCGTTGGGGGTTGCGCGGCTGAACGCGCAGGGGCGCCGGTCTTAACTTTGGGTGTCCTCGGTGCCGGGCCGCGCGTCCGCCGTACGGTGACGCGTGTCCGCGGTGCCGTGCCGCGTGTCCGCGGTGCCGGGCGGCGCGTCCCGCCCGCCGGGGTCCGGCACGTCCGGGTGAACGGGCGCCAGCGGCAGCCGCAGCACGAACCGCACGCCGTCCTCGACGTTCTCCACCCGGATGGACCCGCCGTGGGCCTCCACCACCTCGCGGGCGATGGCGAGGCCGAGCCCGGTGCCGCCCCGGCTGCGGCTGCGTGCCGCGTCGGTCCGGTAGAACCGCTCGAAGATCCTTTCGTGGTCCGCCTCCGGGATGCACCCGCCGTCGTTGCGCACGCAGAGGACCGCCTCGTCCTCCGCCCGCTCGATCCGTACGGACACCACGGTCAGCGCGTGCCGCTCGGCGTTGTCGAGCAGGTTGGCCACCACCCGGGCGAGGTGCCGCCGCATGCCCCTGATCACCACCCCCGGCGTCTCGTGCAGCTGGGTCGGCAACCGCCCCGGCCGCCGGTCGACCTCGGCGACGACCAGATGCGACAGGTCGACATCCTCCCTCGCGGTCTCGGGGACCGTGGGGATGCGGGTGAGCAGGAGCAGGTCGGAGACGATCGCCTCCAGGCGCTCGGTGTCGCGCAGCGCCGCGAGGACCGCCTCGGGGGTGTCCTCGGGATGCAGCCGCGCGCTCTCCAGCTGGGCGCGGATCCCGGCGATGGGGGTGAGCAGTTCGTGCGAGGCGTCGGCGGCGAACTGCCGCTGCCGCTGGATCGAGGTGTCGAGCCGGGCCAGCGTGTCGTTGGCGGTCCTGGCGAGGACGGCGATCTCGTCGTCGCCGGGTGGCTCGGGCACCCGCGAGCCGGGGTTCTTCTCGCCGATCCCCGCGAGCTCCGAGCGGATGGCCTCGACGGGGCGCAGCACGCGGCCGGCCGACTTCCAGGCGGCCCATCCCGAGAGCGCGGCGAGCAGCAGGGCCAGCAGGACCAGTAAGGGCAGGGCCAGGGGGCTGGTGAGGATCGCCGGGGCGGCGCGGCCCGCGTAGACGAAGTCGGAGCCGGGGCCGGGGAGGACGCGCACGACCGTCACGTAGATGCAGTCGCGGCCGTGGGGGGCGCAGGAGGTCGTCTGGGTCACGTCGCCGTCGGCGGCGGGGTGTAACGGGCTCAGCCGGTGGACGCCCTTGGCCGCCGCGCTGGCCGCGATCACGCGGCCGTCGGAGCTGACCACCTCCACCAGGTCGATGCCGTTGCCGCCGGTCGGCACGGGATCGGTCAGGGTGCCGTCGCGGATCGAGGCCGCGACGCGGCTCGCGGCGTCGAGGCTCTCGTTCCAGATCCCTTCGGCGACCGCGTGCCGTACGAGCACGTTGAGCACGACCGCGATGGGGATCAGCAGGCACGCCGCGAGCCCGGCGGCGATCAGCGTCAGCCGGGCCCGGAGCGAGCGGGGGTGCTTGGGAACGAGCATCACCCGAGGCTACTCATGGTCATTAGGCGAAAAACTCGCAACGACGGCAATAGAACGCCAAAACTATTCAAAGTCGGATTTATGCCGCCTGGCCGGGCGCGCGGGTTCGCGCCCGGCCATGCGGCTCCGGCCCTCAGGCCCGGGAACGCGTCACGGCGTCCCACCGCCCGTGGAGTCGGTGAAGACCGCGACCGTGCGGGCGGGCACGCGCAGGACGCCGCTCGCGGGGTCGGCCGCCGCCTGGCGCACCACCGGGTCGGCCGACGCCGCCTGCACCGGGTGCAGCGCGACCTGGGCGCCCTTGACGCCGGGTACGACCGGAGCGGCGGCCTTCCCGGTGGCGTTGAACACCACGTAGAGCGCCTTCACCGCGGGGTCGGCGCCGGCGGCGTCGATCCGCATGACGATCACTCCGGGCGTCCCCGAAGGCGGGAACGTCACCCGCCGGGCGATCTCCGCCGCCGAGCCCAGCGAGAACGCGGGGGAGGAGTACCTGATCCGCAGCAGTTCGCCGAACCCGGCCCGGGCCGCCCCGATCGCCGCGCAGTCCGGCCGCAGCGCGGGATCGGCCAGCAGCGGCCGCGCGTACGGCCAGTGCACCTCGTTGTCCTTCGCGGGGGGCAGGCCGGCCCCGAAGCCGTTGCCCTGGCGGCAGTCCCACAGCAGCCGGTTGAACCAGTCGCCCGAGTCGTAGGAATTGCGGTCGAGCGACTTGGACCGCAGCCGTTCGCTGCCTGCGTGGACGAACGCCGTGCCCTGGCCGAGCAGGGCGGTCGCGAGCGACAGCGTCTGCATCCTGACCCGGTCGGCCATCGGGGTGTCCTTCGGCAGCTTGTAGGCCAGCGCGTCGAACAGCGTCTCGTTGTCGTGCGCGTCCACGTACGTCACCGCGTCGCCCGGCGTGGCGGCGTACCCCGCGGGGCTTCCGTTGTAGTCGATCTGTGAGCCCTTCACCGGCGTGCCCGCCGACCCGGTGAACGTGAAGTCGCGGAGGTTGCCCGCGAGCCCCAGCCTGGTCAGGTCCTCGTAGTGGGCGAGCCGGTCGCCGGGCCGGTCCGCGAGGCCGGAGCCGAAGCCCTGGTCGCCCGGGTCGGCGTCGAACGGCGTGCCGCCGCGCACCGCGTCGCGCAGCCGGTCGTTGAACGTGCCGATCCCGGTCCCGGCCATGGCGGCCTGCGTGGCCTGCTCGAACCGGGCGCCACCGGCGACCTCGCCGAAGTCCCAGCCCTCGCCGTACAGGATGATCGACCTGCCGTCCACGCCGTCCCGGCCCGGCGTGAGCGCGTCGAGTGCCTTCCGTACGGCGAGGATGTTCGCCTTGGGGTGATGACCCATCAGGTCGAACCGGAACCCGTCGACCTTGTACTGCTTCGCCCAGGTGACGATGGAGTCGACCACGAGGCGGCCCATCATCGCGTGCTCCGGCGCGGTGTTCGCGCAGCAGGTGGAGGTGGCCACCGTGCCGTCGTCCATGAGCCGCTGGTAGTAGCCGGGGACGACGCGGTCGAGCACGCTGCCCGGGTCCTGGCCGGCGGCGTGCGTGTGGTTGTAGACCACGTCCATGACCACCCGCAGCCCCGCGCCGTTCAGCCCCGCGACCATCTCGCGGAACTCCCTGATCCGGCGGTCCGGGTGGGTCGCGTACGACCCCTCCGGCACGGTGTAGTGCAGGGGGTCGTACCCCCAGTTGAAGGAGTCCTTCGCGGCCGTCTCCATGACGCACGCCTGCTGGCGGTCGGAGTCGGGCGGCAGCGCGGCGAGGTCGCAGCCCGGCTCGGCGCGGTCCGCCACGAGGTCGGGCACGGTCGCGAAGTCGAAGACCGGCAGCAGGTGCACGTGGGTCAGCCCGTCCTTCGCCAGGCTCCGCAGCTCGGTCATCCCCGCGCTGCCCGTCTCGGTGAACGCCTTGTACGTGCCGCGTTCGGCGGCCGGCACGGTGGCGTCGGAGGCGGAGAAGTCGCGCACGTGCAGTTCGTAGATCGACGCCCGGTCCTGCCGCACCGCCGGGGGCTTGCGCAGCACCGCCCAGCCGTCCGGCCGCAGCGCCCGGTCGTCCAGGTCCACGATCTGGCTGCGCCCGGACCCGGCCGACACCGACAGGCTGTAGGGGTCGGTCACCTCGTTGGTCACGATCTTCCCGGCGGCCGGGGCGTAGACGGTGACGAGATAGGTGTAGTACCTGCCCCGCCAGGACGACGGGCCGGTGACCGACCACACGCCGGTCGCGTCGTCCCTGCGCATCGGGTGAACGGTGCGGCGGGCGGCCGACGGGCCGTCGTAGAGGGCCAGCTCGACCTTCCGCGCCGTCGGCGCCCACACCGACAGCGCGCCGCCGCCGGTCGGCCCCAGAGGGGTCCTGGCGGCCCCGGCGTAGAGATCGTCGAGCACGCCGGGGATCTGCACGCCGGTGGCGGTCAGCAGCGCGCCCGAAGGCCCGCGCTCGACCGCCACCACCTGGCCGCGCAGCGCGTCGCGCACGAGACCGGTGTCGCGCGGGTCCACCTTCAGCGCGCCGTACGCGGCCAGGTGCGGCCAGGCGGCCTTCTGCGCGTCCGTCAGCGTGCCGGGAGCCAGCCGGACGAGATGGACGTCCCCGGTGAGATCGCCCTTCTCGTACGCGATGTCGCCCGTGGGGGAGTAGGCCAGCGCGTAGTGGTTCGCCGCCGCGACCTCGCCCTTCCAGGCCACGGTGTCGCGGTCGATCCACTGGGCCGTGGCCTTCGACAGGTCGGCGTCCGCCCCGGAGGCCGGCGGCTGCGGCAGCAGGTATCCGTCCACACCTGACAGTTTCCACGCCTCGTTGCCGGTGACGGCGAGATCGAGCGACTGGTCGGCCTGCTGGTCCTTGACGTCGCCCTTGTGGGCGATCCACCCGATCGACCTCGCGCCGTCCTTGAGCGGCACCTCGAAGTACACCCCGAAGAGGTCCTTCCCCGCCGGTTTCAGCGGGTCGCCCCACTCGACCGACCCGGCCGCGTCGCCCCAGAAGTGCAGGCCCCAGCCGTCGTAGTCGCCGTCGGCCCGGTGATAGTGCAGCACCGCGACGTGCCGGGCCGCCGCCGCGCTCGCGTGGACCGCGTTCTCGCCCGCGTTGACGTACGCCTCGGGCTGCCGGGCGGGGACGAACGACTGGTCCGGCCCGGGGTCCTTCGTGTCGCCCTTGTGCACGATGTAGTTCAGCGGCGCGTCCGCGTTCTTCAGCGGCACCCGCCAGAAGGCCCCGGAGGCGTCCGTCCCGTCCGGCGGGCGCGGCGTGGCCCACTCGGTGCCCGCGCCGTCCGCGAGCCCGTCGCCCCACAGGTGCAGGCCCCAGCCGTCGTACGCGCCGTCGGGGCGGCGGTAGTGGATCGTGGCGTAGCCCTGGGCGGCGGCCCGGGAGGTGTACACCCCGGGCTTCCCCTCAGTGAGCCACACCTCGCCCGTCCGCCTGGGGTCGGCCGTCCGGTCGCCCTGGTCCTTGGTGTCGCCCCGGTGCGTGATCAGGCCGACCTCGGTGGCGCCCGGTTTGAGCTTGAGCCAGGCGAAGCGGCCGAAGGCGTCCTCGCCCTCGAAGGCGACCGGCGAGCCCCACTCGACCGTCTGGTCGATGTCGCCCCAGGCGTGCAGGCCCCAGCCGTCGTAGTCGCCGCCGTCGCGCCGGTAGTGGACCACCAGGTGGTCGCGCTTCACCGCGCCCGGCTCCTCCTCGGCGGGTTCGGGCCCGGCCGTCGCGGTCGCCGTGGCGCCCGCGTACCTGCCCGCCGCGTCCTTGACCACGGCCCGGTACGTGAGAGGGGTGCCCTCCGGCACGCCGGTCAGGTCGTGGAAGACCCGGTAGACGCGGCCAGTGGGGGCGTCGTCGGTGCCGAGCACCCGCCACGGCGCGTCCCCGGCCTTCACGGCGAACGTGACCTGGGCGAAGCCGTCGCCGGGCACCTCCGCGGAGATCGGCACGCGGCCGTCGCCGGCCGTTCCGCGCAGCGTCGTCCCCGGCAGCGTGACGGAGATCCGCGGAGCCGCCGCCGGGGCGGCGAGGGCCTTGCCCGCGCGGTAGACGACGGCCGACAGCGGCGGCACGGTCACGGCGAGCCTCCCGTCCGCCGCGCTGGTGAGCGCCTGCGTGCCCCCGTACACCTGGGTGAAGGAGGTCCCGGCGGAGTACGTGGGGATCTGGACGGCTCTGGCGGTCGTGCCGCTGTTGAGCGCCACCACGAACTCGACCCGCTCCCCGGCGCCGAGCCGGGAGAACGCGTAGACGTTGCCGTCGGCCAGCCGTTCGACCTGCGCGCCGTCCGCCAGCGCGGGATAACGGTCGCGGAGCCGGGCCAGCTCGGCGATCGAGGCGTAGAGCGGGTGGGTGGTGACGTAGTTGTCCGCGGAGTGGGTGGCGGTGGTACCGATGAGGTCGTCGTCAAGGTAGTCGGCGGTCTTCGAGGCGAACATGGTCTGCCGGGCGTCCTTGTCGCCGCCGTCGCCGGTGAAGCCCTGCTCGTCGCCGTAGTAGACCACCGGCTGGCCGCGGGTGAGATACATGAGCTGGTGGGCGAGGCGGTCGCGGGCGAGCAGGGCGGCGTCCCCGGCCTGGGGGTCGGCCTGCTTGAGGAAGTAGCCGATGCGGCCCATGTCGTGGTTGCCGAGGAACGTCGGCAGCGACGCGGCGTTGCCGTCGGCGTCGGTGAAGTAGTCGTCGGCGGCGTACAGCCGGCTCAGGCCCGCGGCGTCGCCGCCTGTCGCGTACGAGCGGGCCGCCTCCTGGAAGCCGAAGTCGAGCGTGGCGTCGAGCGTGCCCGTGGTGGAGTAGCGGCTCTCCACGGCGGGATCGGAGGTGTAGACCTCCCCGAACATGAAGAACCTGTCGTTGCCGAGCCTCGCGGCGTACGTGTGCAGCGCGGGCGCGAAGCGCTGCCAGAACTCCAGGTTGACCTGCTTGGCGGTGTCGATGCGGAAACCGTCGATTCCGGTCTCCTTCACCCACGTCCGGTAGATGTCCGTCATCCCCCTGACGACCTCGGGACGCTCGGTCCACAGGTCGTCGAGGCCGGAGAAGTCGCCGTATTCGGAGCTCTCGCCGGAGAAGGTCGAGTCGCCCCGGTTGTGGTACATCGTCGGGTCGTTCAGCCAGGACGGCACCTTCGACTTCTCCCGCACCACCGGCGTATACGGGAAGGACTTCGCGGTGACCTTCGGGAAGTCGTCGCGCAGGGCGTAGTCGCGGTCGTCGAAGACCCGGCCGGAGGCGTCCACGTAGGGATAGGCCGCCTTGCCGCGATAGCCGTGCGTCTTCTCCGCGTAGTCCACGAGGTCGGCGGTGTGGTTGGTGATGATGTCGAAGAACACCTTCATGCCGCGCTTGTGCGCCTCCTTGACGAGGCTCTTCATCTGCGCGTTGGTGCCGAGGTGCGGGTCGATCCTGGTGAAGTCGGTGATCCAGTAGCCGTGGTAGCCGGCGCTGGCGTCGGCCCCGGCGCCCTGCACCGGGCGGTTCCTGAACGACGGCGTGAGCCAGATGGCGGTGCTGCCGAGTCCCTTGACGTAGTCGAGCCGGGAGATCAGCCCGGCGAGGTCGCCGCCCTGGTAGAAGCCCTTGTCCGCGGGATCGAACCCGGTCGTCAGCCGGTCGCCGGCCAGCCCGCCGCGGTCGTTGGAGGCGTCACCGTTGGCGAACCGGTCGGTCATCACGAAGTAGAGCCGCTCCCGGGACAGGTCCACCCGGAGCGCGTCCCGGGCGAGTTCGGCGTCCGGCGGTACGGCGGGAGCGGCGATGGGAGCGGTGGGGGTGGTGGCTGAGGCGGTGGCGGGAGGGGCGGCGGCCAGGGTCGAGGCCAGTGCCGCGGCCGTCAGGGCCGCGACGGGCGCGCGCCGGTGCTGGGGGGTCACCATGACGCGGAAGCTACTGTCCTGCCAACGATGGTGCAAGCATTTGCTGAAATTTCCAGAAACATTCCAGTCGTCCCGTGACCCGCCCCCGTAACAGCCGTGAAACCTGTGTCCGACACTGTTGGTGTCGCGTCGGCCCGCGCGGATCGAGGAGGAGGTGGTGGGGATGCTGCTGCGACTGAGGGTCTCGCTCCCCGACCGGCCGGGGGTGCTCGGCCAGGTGGCGCGGGCGTTCGGGGTCATGGGCGCCGACATCCTGCAGGTCACCGTGCTCGAACGGCAGGCGGGCCGGGCCGTGGACGACTTCACCGTCTCCTGGTCGGGCGTGTTCGAGCCCGCCGAACTGCGCGACCGCATCGGGGTGGTGCCCGGCACGCGGGTGGAGGGCGTGTGGCCGACCCGGGAGGTGCCCGGCGCGAGCCTCGACTACGACCTTCTCGGCCACGTGGCCGGCGACCCCGACCGCGCGTACGTCACCCTCGTGGACGCGGTGGCCGACCTGGTGAGCGCGGAGTGGGCGGTGGCCGTCGACTCGGCCGGCGGCGCGATCGTCCACGGGAGCTGGCAGGCGCCAGAGTCGGTGCCCGCGGCCGAGCTGACCCCGCTGCGCGCCACGGCGTTCGACGAGGGCGGCCTGCACCTGGTGAGCGTGCCGATGGACGGCGTCCACCTGGTGGTGGCCCGCTCCCAGGGCCCGGCGTTCCACCGGGCCGAGGTCGACAAGATCGTCCGGCTGGCGGGGATCGTCTCGGTGCTGGCCGGGGGCGTCAGCCGTACGGTGTGAGCCGTACGGTGTGGGCGCGCGCTACGGATCTCGCGCCGGGCCCGGCGGCCGGCGGTGTGACGGCGGTGCCGCGGCGTCAGCGGCGCGGCGGGTCGATGCGGTTGCCGTCCATGGTGAAGAGCATGAGGCGGGAGACGTCGACGGCGACCCGGCCGTGCTCGCCCGCGCGCCACACCGGCCGGTTGCCCAGCCGGACGATCAGGTCGGCGCGCCGGTGCGTGCCCGACGACGTCGAGATCGGCGGCGGTTCCTCCTCCTCCGGCGCCTGCGAGCCGTTCAGCAGGCGGCGCACTATCGACCGCGCCTTGCCGCCGCCGTTGGTGCCGTTCATCTGGCGGCGGTCCGGCGGCTCCGGCGCGGTGACGGCGGGGATCCCGGCCTCCAGGTAGGCGAGCCACTCGTGACCGTGGTACTCCAGCGTCCTGACCCGGCCGAAGAAGGTGGGGCCCTCGGTCTTCTCCGGCACCGGGACGAGCCCGTCCGGCCGGATGCCCACGATGATCTGCATGCCGGTGTGCTGGGAGACGGCGTACGCGCGTGGATCGGTCCACGGCATGGTGATCTGGTGAGGGCCGAAGTCGAGCATGATGAACTTGTTCTGCGGGGTGCGCACGGTCGCCGCGAGCAGGTTGAGCTGCTGGGAGTTGAGGAACGCGGCGGTGAAGGCGGTCGCCGGGTCGTTGTAGACCTGCGCGGGGGTGCCGAGGTCCTGCAGCACGCCTCTGTTCATGATCGCGATGCGGTCGGCCAGGGTCAGGGCCTCGACCTGGTCGTGCGTCACGTAGATCGTGGTGACCCCGAGCGCGCGGACCAGTGACGAGATCTCCATGCGCAACTCCGTGCGCATGCCGGCGTCGAGGTTGGAGAGCGGCTCGTCCATGAGGAAGAGCGAGGGCTGGCGCACGATCGCGCGGCCCATGGCGACGCGCTGGCGCTGGCCGCCGGACAGCGTGCCCGGACGCCGGTCCAGCGTCTCGTCGATGTGCAGCGCCCGCGACAGCTCGACGACCCGCTGCTTGGCCGCGGTGGGGTCGGCCTTGGCGATCTCCAGCGGGAACGACAGGTTGCCGCGCACGGTCCGGTGCGGATAGAGGGCGCCGTTCTGGAACACCATCGCGACGTCCCGGTCCCGGGGAGCGAGGTGGTTCGCGAGCTGCCCGCCCAGCCACAGGTCGCCGGAGGTGATCTCCTCCAGTCCCGCGATCATGCGCAGCAGCGTGGACTTCCCGCAGCCCGACGGGCCGAGCAGGACGAGAAGCTCGCCTTCGTCCGCACGAAGGTTCATGCGGTCGACCGCGAGGTACCCCCCCGGGTAGATCTTCGTCACGTTGTCGAGGACGACGGTGCTCATTCCAAGCTCGTTCCTCCCGGGCAGGAGAGCCCGGATCCCCAGCCGCCGATGTAAATGATGAGGTAGTACATCGCGTCGCGGGCACTCATGTCCATACGTGTCGTGAAAGATCCGGCATCTGCCTGCAACTTGCCGTTACTCCAAACTTTCCCCTTGCTAAAGCCGCGTGTCAGGGTTATGCCGTGACCTCCCTGACGCGCTCCGGGAGGGGTCAAAGGTAACGAAATTGCTGAAACTTTCTGTAAGGCCTTTCATCCCCTGGGGCCCCCTGTTACCTTCCGGTCAAATCCCCTGAGCAAGGAGTGCGACACAGATGAGGCGAGTCCTCACGTCCGCGGTGGTCGCCGCGGCGCTGGCTTTGGCGGTCACCGCCTGTGGCAACGACTCGGGCGACGCGGGATCGGCGCCGGGCGGGAGCGCCGCTCCCGCCGAGGTGTCCGGCACGGTCACCTGGTGGGACACCTCGGACGCCACGACCGAGGGTCCGGTCTTCCAGGAACTCATCAAGGACTTCGAGGCCAAGTACCCGAAGATCAAGGTCGAGTACGTCAACGTGCCGTTCGCGGACGCGCGGGACAAGTTCAAGACCGCCGCGCAGTCGGGGTCGGGCGCCCCCGACGTGCTGCGCACCGACGTCGGCTGGGTCGCGGAGTTCGCCTCCCTCGGCTACCTCGCGCCGCTCGACGGCACCCCCGCGGTCGACAAGCCCGACGAGTTCCTGCCGGTCCCGGCCGCGAGCGGCAAGTACAACGGCAAGACGTACGGCGTGCCGCAGGTGACCGACACCCTCGGCCTGCTGTACAACAAGGAACTGCTGAAGAAGGCGGGTTACGACGAGCCTCCGGCCACGATGGCCGACCTCAAGAAGGCGGCGCTCGACGTCAAGTCGAAGACCGGAGCGGGCGGGCTCGCCCTGAACGTGGACGCCTACTTCCTGCTTCCGTTCATCTACGGCGAGGGCGGCGACTTCGTCGACGTCCAGAACAAGAAGATCACGATCTCGTCCCCGCAGAGCGTGGCGGGAGTGAAGGTCGTCGAGGACCTGATCACGTCCGGCGCCGCCGTCAAGCCCGCGCTGCAGGACAGCTACACGAACGCGGAGACCGCGTTCAAGGACGGCAAGGTCGCGATGATCTTCAACGGTCCGTGGTCGAACGCCGACAACCTCGGTGGAAAGGTGTTCAAGGACAACCCGGACAACTTCGGCGTCGCCCCGGTTCCGGCCGGCTCGGCGAAGGCGGGCGCGCCGCTGGGCGGCCACGACTACACCGTCTACGCCGGTTCGAAGAACCTCGATGCGTCCTACCTGTTCGTCCAGTTCATGGACAGCGCGGAGAGCCAGGCGAAGATCGCCGGCAAGCTCGGCCTGCTGCCGACCCGCCAGCCCGCCTACAGCGCCTCCGACGCGACGGCCAACCCGAAGATCGCCCAGTGGCAGAAGCCGATGGAGTCGGCCGTCGAGCGCCCCTGGATCCCCGAGGCCGCCTCGCTGTTCCAGCCGCTGGTCGAGGGCTACCAGAAGCTCGCGGGCGGCCAGACGACCACCGAGCCCATGCTCAAGGACGTCGCCACCGCGTACCAGGGCATCCTCAAGGGCTGGAGCCTGTAGGCGATGACGGCTGACGTCGTCGCGACGAGAAGGGCCGCGCCCCGCAACGGGGCGCGGCGCCTCCTGTCGCGTCACTGGTACGCCTGGGCGATGACGGCGCCGGTCGTCATCGTGACGCTGGTGCTGGTCGGCTATCCCCTCGCCCGCGGCGTGTACCTGTCGCTGACCGACGCGACCGAGGCCACCATGGGCCGCACGATCGGGATGAACGTCATCCCGTCCACCTACGAGTTCGTGGGCCTGCGGAACTACACCGCCATCCTCACCTCGGCCGAGTTCCTCGGCCGGCTCGGCTGGACGATCGTGTGGACGGTCGTGTGCGTCGCCCTGCACGTGGGCATCGGCCTCGGCCTGGCGCTGCTGCTCAACCGCCCGCTGCGGCTGAGGTCGCTCTACCGGATGCTGCTCGTGCTGCCCTGGGCGGTGCCGGCCTTCGTGTCCGCGTTCATCTGGCGCTACCTGCTGAACGGCGAGTTCGGGGTGATCAACGCCATGCTGCGGGCCGCCGGGTTCGCCGGCGTCGCCTGGCTCGACGACCCGTTCTGGGCCAAGGTCTCGGTGATCGCCTGCAACGTCTGGCTCGGCGTGCCGTTCATGATGCTCGCGCTGCTCGGTGGCCTGCAGTCCATCCCGCGCGAGCTGTACGAGGCGGCCGAGGTCGACGGCGCGAGCCCCTGGCAGCGGTTCCGGCACATCACGCTGCCGAGCCTGCGCCCGGTGTCGAGCACGGTCGTGCTGCTCGGCACGATCTGGACGTTCAACCAGTTCCCGGTCATCTTCCTGCTGACCAAGGGAGGACCGGGCGGCTCCACGGAGATCCTCGTGACGTACGCCTACCGCCAGGCGTTCGAGGGCATCAGGAACTATTCCGGCTCCGCCGCCTGGGGCCTGGTGATCCTCGCGCTGCTCGTCGTCCTCGCCACCGTCTACAAGCGCGCGCTGCGGCGGCAGGGGGAGGCATGGTGAGCCCCGCCGCCCCCGCACCCACCACCGGGACCCCTCCGGCACCCGCTCCCGCTCCGGCCGGGACATGGAGCCGCGAACGGCGCACCCCGGTCAGGTCGGCCGCCCTGCACCTCACGCTGATCGCCGCGAGCATCGTGTCGGTGTTCCCGGTCGCGTGGCTGGTGCTGACCTCGCTCAAGCCGAGGACCGTCATCGAGACCGCCTCGGTCGCGCCGGTCGACCACCCCACCCTCGCCAACTACGCCCAGGTCCTGGGGGAGACCAGGTTCCTGACCTGGGCCGCCAACTCCGTGATCGTGTCGCTCATCACGGCCGTGCTCGGCGTGCTGCTGTCGGCCACCACCGGGTACGCGGTCAGCCGCTTCCGCTTCCCCGGGTTCCGCTCGGTGATGTGGATGCTGCTCATCACGCAGATGTTCCCGGTGGCGATCCTCATCGTGCCGATCTACAACCTGATGGCCGGGCTCGGGCTGATCAACCAGTTCCCGTCGCTGGTCGTCGCGTACCTCACCTCCACCGTGCCGTTCTGCGCGTGGATGATGAAGGGCTACTTCGACACGGTCCCCGTGTCGATCGACGAGGCGGGCCGGGTGGACGGCCTGACCCCCTTCGGCACGTTCTGGCGGCTGATCCTGCCGCTGGCCAAGCCCGGCCTGGCGGTGGCCGCGTTCTACTCGTTCCTCACCGCGTGGGCGGAGGTCGCGTACGCGACCGCGTTCATGACGGGCGACGACAAGTACACGCTCGCGGTCGGGCTGAGCCAGTTCGTCGGCCAGCACAAGGCGGAGTGGGGCCTGCTCACCGCCGCGTCGGTGCTGATCGCGATCCCGGCGGCCGCCGTCTTCCTGCTCGTCCAGCGTCACCTCGTCACCGGCCTCACGGCCGGAGCGACGAAGGCGTGACCCACCATGAGAATCGGGGGATCCCCATGACCGAACTCGCCGTTCCGCCGCCGGCGGTCACCACCCGGTGGTGGCGCGACGCGGTGATCTACCAGGTGTACGTCCGCAGCTTCGCGGACGGCAACGGCGACGGCGTCGGCGACCTGCTCGGCGTGCGCAGCCGCCTGGCGTACCTGTCCGACCTCGGCGTGGACGCGATCTGGCTCACGCCGTTCTATCCCTCGCCGATGGCCGACTTCGGCTACGACGTCGCCGACTACCGGGACGTCGACCCGATCTTCGGGTCGCTCGCCGACGCGCGGGCGCTGATCGACGACGCCCACGGGCTGGGCCTGCGGATCATCGTGGACGTGGTGCCCAACCACACCTCCGACCGGCACCCCTGGTTCGAGGCGGCGCTGCGGGCCGCGCCGGGCAGCCCCGAGCGGGCGCGCTACATCTTCCGCGAGGGCAAGGGCGTCGCCGGCGAACTGCCACCCAACGACTGGGAGTCGATCTTCGGAGGGCCCGCCTGGACCCGCGTCGGAGACGGGCAGTGGTACCTCCACCTGTTCGCCCCCGAGCAGCCCGACCTCAACTGGGAGCACCCGGAGGTGCACGAGGAGTTCGCCGACGTGCTGCGCTTCTGGCTCGACCTGGGGGTCGACGGCTTCCGGATCGACGTGGCGCACGGGATGGTCAAGGCCCCCGGCCTGCCCGACGTGGGCGCCGCCGGGCAGGCCGAGATGATCGGCGCCCAGGTCGTGCCGTTCTTCGACCAGGACGGCGTGCACGAGATCCACCGGGCCTGGCGGCGCATCCTCGACTCGTACGAGGGAGAGCGGATCGGCGTGGCGGAGGCCTGGGCGCCCTCGCCCGAACGGCTGGCCAACTACGTCCGCCCGGACGAACTGCACCAGGCGTTCAACTTCCACTTCCTCAAGACCCCCTGGGACGCCGCGCGCTTCCGCGAGGTCATCGACGAGTCGGTGCGCACGTCGGCGCTGGTGGGCGCGCCGGCGACCTGGGTGCTGTCCAACCACGACGTCAAGCGGCACGTCACCCGGTACGGCGGCGGCGAGCGCGGCCTGCGCCGGGCGCGGGCGGCGGCGCTGCTCATGCTCGCGCTGCCCGGCTCCGCCTACGTCTACCAGGGGGAGGAACTGGGGCTCCCCGAGGTCCTCGACCTGCCGGAGCGGTACCTCCAGGACCCCCAGCGGCTGCGCGACCCCGACAGCGGCCGGGACGGCTGCCGGGTGCCGCTGCCGTGGACCGACGCGGGCGAGCCGCCGTACGGGTTCAGCCCGCCGGGCATCAGGGAGAGCTGGCTCCCGGTGCCGGCCGGCTGGCGCGACCTGTCGGTGGAGGCCCAGGTGAGGGACGGCGCGTCGATGCTCAGCCTCTACCGGGCCGCCCTCGCCCTCCGGCGGGAGCGCCCGGAGCTGGGCGACGGCACGCTGACCTGGCTCGACAGCCCGCCCGGCACCCTCGCGTTCCGGCGCGGCGACACCTTCGCCTGCGTCCTGAACATGACACCCGAGTGGGTGGAGATCCCGCAGGACCACGCCGTGGCGTACGGCGGGCTGCTGCTGGCCAGCGGCGGGCCGGAGACCTCCGGCGGCACGATCCGGCTGGCCCCCGACTCCGCCACCTGGTGGACCAGGGACAATGCCTAAAATGATGGTCATGCACAACACGCGCCTCGCGGACATCGCTGCTCAGGCCGGAGTCAGCGAGGCGACGGTGAGCCGCGTGCTCAACGGCAAGGCGGGGGTCGCCCCGGCCACCCGCCAGGCCGTGCTCACCGCCCTGGATCTGATGGGCTACGAGCGGCCCCAGCGGCTGCGCCAGCGCAGCAACGGCCTGGTCGGCCTGGTGATCCCCGAGCTCGGCAACCCGATCTTCCCGGCCTTCGCCCAGGCGATGGAGAAGTCGCTGATCCAGCACGGCTACACGCCGATCCTGTGCACCCAGGAGCCAGGCGGCGCGCCCGAGGACGAGTTCACCGAGATGCTCCTCGACCGGGGCGTGTCCGGCATCGTCTTCGTCTCCGGACTGCACGCCGACACGAACGCCCGAATGGACCGCTACACCCGGCTCACCGACCGCGGGCTGCCGATCGTGCTGGTCGACGGGTACAGCGACGCCATCCCGGCGCCGTTCATCTCGCCGGACGACCGGCTCGCCGCCCGGCTCGCCGTACAGCACCTGGTGGACCTCGGGCACGAGCGGATCGGGCTGGCGCTGGGGCAGCGGCGCTTCGTGCCGGTCATCCGCAAGATCGAGGGCTTCGCCCAGGCCATGGCCCAGCTCCTCGGCGTGACCGACGTCGAGGACCTCGTGCAGCACTCGCTGTTCTCGGTCGAGGGCGGGCAGGCCGCGGCGGGCGCGCTGATCGAGCGGGGCTGCACAGGCATCTTCTGCGCCAGCGACCTGATGGCCCTCGGCGCGATCCGCGCCGCCCGCGAGCGCGGGCTGTCGGTGCCGGGGGACGTGTCGGTCGTCGGGTTCGACGACTCGCCGCTGATGGCGTTCACCGACCCGCCGCTGACGACCGTGCGCAAGCCGATCGGCGCCATGGCGGCGGCCGCGGTGCAGACGCTCCTGGAGGAGATCGGCGGCACCCCCGCCAAGCACGTCGAGCTGGTCTACCAGCCCGAGCTCGTCGTCCGCGGCTCCACCAGCTCCGGCCCTCTCGTCAACCGCTGACGCCCCGCCTCCCCGGGAGTCTTTCCGAAGGCAAGGGGGTGCGGGGCGCCGCGCGGAAGGCGACCTGTCCAGGCCGACGGCGGCGCGGTATGCGTATCGCGCCGCACGTGTGCTAAGTTGATGGCAGTTGCAGTTGTGGTACCCATGATGAACTTGTGTGCACCTGACAGTATGTAGCGTCAGGTGCATTTTTGTTTGCCGGTCTTCTCCGGTGTGGGCCTATCGCGGCAACGCGGAGTTCGTGACATTGCGGATTTCGGCTCCACCTACCAAGAGGAGATCAATATGGCTTCCGGCACCGTGAAGTGGTTCAACGCGGAAAAGGGCTTCGGCTTCATCGAGCAGGACGGCGGCGGCGCCGACGTCTTCGCGCACTACTCCAACATCGTCTCCCAGGGCGGTTACCGCGAGCTGCGCGAGGGCCAGAAGGTGGCCTTCGACGTCACCCAGGGCCAGAAGGGCCCGCAGGCCGAGAACATCGTCGCCGCCTGACAAGGTAGCGTCACGCATCAGGGCTCGCACCTTCACGGGTGCGAGCCCTGGTTCGTTTCCGGCCGCCGCATCACCGCGGCCCGGTAATCGGGCGGCACGGATCGCCGATCACGGCCGCGCGGCTTCTCCGGCGGGGCGGTCGCGCGCGTCGTTGACGCGCAGCGCCTCGGCGAGCTGGTCTTCCAAGATGATGATCCGGCAGG
Organism: Microbispora cellulosiformans; assembly: GCF_008728085.1. NCBI lineage: Bacteria > Bacillati > Actinomycetota > Actinomycetes > Streptosporangiales > Streptosporangiaceae > Microbispora > Microbispora cellulosiformans. The sequence goes on from NZ_VYTZ01000006.1 coordinate 519,659, forward strand.
CGGCGTCCACGGGAGTGCCCTGATCGACGAGTTCCCGGGCGCGCGCGGCCAGCCGAAGCTGATAGCGGGAGTAGCGGCGATGGCCGCCGCTGGAGCGTTTCGGCTCGATCAGTTTCGCGGCGCCCAGGGCCCGCAGGAACGCGGGGCTGACACCGAGCATCTCCGCGGCCGCGCCCATGCTGTAGGCGGGGTAGTCCTCGTCGTCGAACCGATCCTCGAAACGGTCTTCGGCCCTTGGTCCAGCCCCGGACCCGGCCGTGTCCGCGATCCTGCCGTGAGCGAGCGTGTCACCCTCGGCAGCCGTGTGAGGTTGATCCATAGATTCCTTCCATCGCGCGCGTACAGGGGCCCCGGCACCTGTCGTGCCGGGGCCCGGAGAGTTCAACACCATCTACCGGCCGTATCCGGCCGGCTTACTGTTTTCCGCGTCCGCCGTACTGACCGGCGGTGACGCGGGGATCGCGGATGCGTGACCTCAGACCACCTTCTTTCCGTGGAACTGCGGTACCCGAGCGGCGAGACTCAGCCGGCAACGGGCGATCCTTCGATGGCGTCAGCACTCCTTTCATCTCTTCTTCCGGACCGGTGTCCGGCTTCACCTGCGGCAGCGCGTCGACGATCAGGGCGCATCACCACTGCGCTGGCCCGTCACACCCGACCTTCTGCCATCGACTTCCGGCTTCATCGTGCTCCGGGCAGTTCGTCGTGATGCTGGTACTTCCGCTGCCCGGTCGAACCGTTCCTTACGATGCGAGAAACAGTAGCCTCGGCAGGCACAAATGTCTACTGCGGCGAACACAGATTTTCGGTGTCGGGTGTTGCAGCCCTTCCGTCGGCTTCGGGGATGTGGCAGCGTCGTACCGCCCTGATCCCGCGCCGCGACCGTCCGGAGCCGATGTGACACCTGATGACGACGACGACGACGGCGTCGTCGCCGGCCGCCCGCTCGACGTCCTCGACGTCCTCGTCGTCGGCGGCGCCGGCGTCGACACCACCGTCTACGTGCCCGAGCTGCCCCTGCCGTACGCCGACACCTACACCGTGCCGCCCGTCGTGGACCGGATCGGCAACACCGGCGCCGGGGTGGCGCTCGGCTGCCGCGCGCTCGGCCTGCGGGTGACGCTCGTCGACCTGATCGGCGACGACCCGCAGGGCGCGCTGATCCGCGACCACCTCGCCGCCCGGGGCGTGGACCTCGCCTACGCGGTCACGGCGGCGGGCACCCGGCGCAGCGTGCTGCTCGTCGGCCCCGACGGGCGGCGCACCTCGCTGTTCGACCCCCGGGCGACGCCTGGCGAGCGGCTGCCGCGGGACCTGTACCTGCCCGCTCTCCGCACGGCCCGGCACGTCCACGTGTCGATCACGGACTTCTCCCGGCACGTGTACGCCGACGTCCCCGCGGAAACGACGACCTCGACCGACCTGCACGACTGGGACGGTGAGGCAGAGCACCACCGCGACTTCGCTCTCTCCTCCGACATCGTCTTCCTGTCCGCCGCCAGGCTGGGCGAGCGGCGCGAGACGGTCATGCGGTCGATCGCGGAGCGGGGCCGCGCGTCGCTGGTCGTCTGCACCGACGGCGCGGCGGGCTGCCACGTGCTGGCCCCGGGCGGTCTGCGGCACTTCCCGGCCGTACCCCTGCCCGCGCCGGTCGCCGACACCAACGGCGCCGGCGACGCGTTCGTCTCGGGCTTCCTGTACGGCCGCCTGGACGGCCGGCCGCTGGAGGAGTGCGTACGACTGGGCGCCGTGGCGGGGGCGCACGCGTGCACGGTGCCGGGCACCCACGAGGACCCGATCCGCCTGGACGCGCTGCTCAGCACCTGAGGACGCACCGCTACGCACATATGTGAGACCCGCCGCCACTCCGCGCCACCCCGCCACGGCAGCCGGCGAGGTCTCGCCGCCGTCCTTGCCTGCCCGGCGGCGTTGCCGAACCATGATGCAGCGGACGGCGGCGCGGTGGCGGCGTGTTCGGCCTCGACCTCCCGCCGGGGTGGCCGTGTTGGCCGCGACCATGGCCGCCAGGTTGGTCAGGATGTTCCGTACGCCGGCGCCGCGCCGGGAGGCGGCCTGGATCACTGCGGCGCGGGCTTGCCGGCGGCCGCCTCATGGCCATCCGGGAGCGCGGCGCGGCCACCCTGGAGGCGGCCGTCCTGTTCCCGCTGCTGCTCCAAGCCGTGTTCGTCTACCAGGCGCGCTCCACCGCCCAGGCGGCCGCCCAAGAAGGCGTGCGGGCGGCCCGCGCCCACGGCGCGGCCCGCTCCGCCGGAGCAGCCGCCGCGGTGCGCTTCGCCACCCGCGTCGGCGGCGCCCTCCTCACCCACCCCCCCGCCCGGACCGGCGGCGACGCCGCCACCGTCGAAGTCGTCGTCACCGGCCGGGTGCCGTCGTTCCTGCCCACAGGCGACTTCACCGTAGCCGAGGCGGCCCGCGCACCGGTCGAACGCTTCGTCCCCGCGAGCCGCCCATGAGACCGCGACATACACGGCCCGACGGCGAACGGGGGAGTGCCACGCTGGAACTGGTGGTCCTCGCCCCCGCGCTGCTCGCGCTCATCTCCCTGGCCGTTTTGACCGGGCGCATCGCCACCGCCTACGCCGCGGTCGAATCAGCCGCCCGCGACGCCGCCCGGCAGGCCTCCATCGCCCGCGACCCCGCCCAGGCCCGGCACGCCGCCACCACCAGCGCGACCGCCACGCTCCGCGACGAGCACCTGCGCTGCGGCCCGTCCATCGCGCTGGACACCTCCGGCTTCTCCCGCCAGGTCGGCGCCTCCGTGCAGGTCACCGCCCGCGTGACCTGCACGCTCCGGCTCGGCGACCTGCTGCCCGGACTGCCCGGCCACACAACGATGCGCGCGTCCTTCGTCTCGCCCATCGACCCCTACCGGGGACGAACCCTCGGGCTCACGACCTCCGGAACCTCGTCGACGGTGCGCCGGAGCGCCGGGGCGGAGCCGGCCATGGGTGAGGCATCAGGGCCGCGCACCGGAACGAGGGCGGAGCTGGCCGCTGGCAGGCCGGCCACCGCCTCCGAGAAAGGCGCGGGCCCGAAGCCAGGCGCTCTCGAACTCGGCCCAGGTAAGAGGCTGCGGCTCGTAGCCGTCCCACTCCCGCAGAGGGATTTCGGCAGTCGCCCCAAAGGTCGCCTCATACTGCCGCATACGCCCTGCGAGCTCGGCCTCCTGCCATTCGGGCCACGACGCCGCGGTGACGGGCGTGCCGTCCGGGCCGCGCAGTTCGACCTGCCGGACCACCCAGCCGTCGTCGCCGACCTCGACGTAGAACCAGGTGTCCTCCTCATCCCAATAGGCCCGAAACCAGCGCGTCAGGACCCCAGGATGCCTGACACGATCGACGCGGCAGGCGTCCGTTGCGATGAGGCGGAGACGGTGGTCGGCTGCGGCGCGCCGGGTTTCGGCGTGGGTGCCGGCGCCGGCCCGGCGACCCTGCTCTCGCCCACCAGCGCTGACGCTGACCAGACGGTTCCCGACGGCCTCATTGCGCTGGCGGCGGTGGCATGACCCGGGCACGCGAGCGAGGGTCGGTCACTCTGTTCACCGCCGCGGTGGTCTTCCCGCTGATGCTGCTGCTCGCCGCCTTCCTGTGGGACGGCACCGCCAAGCTCCGCGCCGGGCGGGAGGCCTACAACGTGGCCGAGGAAGCGGCCCGGGCCGGCGCCGGGCAGGTCGACCGGCGTGCCGCCTACACCGGCGGCCGCTACATCGTCGACCAGGCCGCCGCCCTGCGCGCCGCCCGCGCCTACCTCACCGCCACCGGCCACACCGGCAGCGCCACACCGGCCGGCGCCCAGTCCATCCAGGTCCGCGTACGGGTCGCCAAATCCACCCTGTTCCTGGCCCTGATCGGCATCGACGACATCACCGTGACCGGGACGGCCACCGCCCGCCTCGTCCCCGGCGTGGAAGGAGAACTGCGATGACGAGGTTCCGCCTCCTGGACGGGCTGCGCGCGCTGCTGGCCGCCGCCGTCCTCACCGCGCTCATCGCCGGCGTTCCCCTGGCGCTGTATGCGCTGGCCGGATCCCCCCTGCCCGCCCACCTGCCCGACCTGGGCGAACTCGCCCACACGCTGACCCACCGCGACGACGGCACCCTCTTCCTCACCGTGGTCAAGGCCCTCAGCTGGGCGGCGTGGGCCGGCTTCGTGGTGAGCACCCTCGTCGAACTCACCTCTCGCATCGGCGGCCACGCCGCCCCGCACCTGCCCGGCCTCGGCGCCGCCCAATGGCTTGCCGCCCAGCTCATCTCCTCGATCGCGCTCGCCGCCGGGTCACCGGCCGCGTTCGTGGCCGCGGTCCCGCCCGCCGCCGTGGTCGCCACCGCCCCTGCCGCACTGGCCGACACCACCCCGGCCGCCGCGGCGGACACCACCCGCGAGGCCACCCGGCTCACCAGTACAGTCCCGCCGCTGACCGCCACGAGCCCGGCCGCCGCGCACCTCTCGCCGGGGGCGCCCCCACCGCGACCGGCCACGTCCCATCCCGGCTGGTACGGCTCACCCACGCTGCCTACCAGGTGCGCCGCGGCGACTGCCTGCGGACCATCGCCGAACGCCACCTCGGCGACGGCGACCGCTACACCGAAATCGCCGGCCTCAATATCGGCCGCGTCATGACCGACGGGGCGCACTTCACCCACCCCGATGTGATCCGCCCCGGCTGGGTGCTGCGCATGCCCGCCGCCACGACCGACCTCGACCAGTCACAAGCACCCATTTCGGATCGCCACGCCGGCCACCCGAGCGACGCCCCAGAGTTCTCTCGCCCGCACGACGGCGCCCCCTCCGCACCCCCGCCAGCCTCACCAGACGCCGCGGCGGCGGAGCGACCGGCAGCCGCACCAGACGCTGCTCCACCCGCACTCGCCGAGCCGCGCAGCCAGGCGCGTGCATCGGCTCCGGAACCGACCACGATCCTGCTGACCGACGCCGGAACCACGCAGGACAACGGACCCGGCGCGCCCGTGGCAGCGTTCGCCGGGGGAGTGGCCGTCGGCTCCCTGATCACCCTCGCCCGACTCCGCCACGCCCAACGCCAAGCCCGCCGCCGCGGCCACCGCATCCCCCTGCCCGCCGACCCCGCCACCCTGCGTACCGAGCAAGAACTGCACCGCCTGGCCGCGCCCGACGCCCGCACCCTCGCCCGCCAAGCCCTCGCCCAGCTCGGCGACGTCATCGCCGCCGTCGGCCGCGACCTGCCGCCCGTGCTCGGCGCCCGCGTCAGCGACGGCACCGTCGAACTGCTGCTCGCCCAGCCCGCCGGCACACCACCGGCCCCCTTCACCCAGGGCCGCACCAAAGCGACCTGGCGCACCGATCTCCAGGGCGCGGCTCACGGCGTGGACAATCCGCGGGAGGTGCTGCCCGCTTTGCTCACCACCGGGCACCTCGACGACGGACCCGCGCTCCTGGTGAACCTCGAACGCCTGCAAGCCGCCACCGCATCAGGCCCCGCCGACCTGGTCGACCGCTTCCTCGTCACCGCGGCCACCGAACTCCTCACCGGCGAAGGACCCTGGTTCGACGTACTCGCCGTGGGCTTCCCCGAACTGCACGCGGCCGGACCCCGCGTACGCGCCTGCACCGACCTGACCGAAGCACTCGGCCTGCTCGCCGACCGCGCCCGCGACCTGCGCGGACGGCTGGCCACCACCGACGGCCCCAGCGACGTCGCCGACCGGCGCCTGCACGACCCCGACGGCGACTGGACCCTCACCGTCCTGATCAGCAGGCACACCCCGTCACCCGAGCAGCTGGCCCGGCTGGCCGACACCGTCACCGCTCTACCCGGCGGCCTGGCTGCCCTCGTACCCGGGGATGCGGCAGGAACATCCGCACGGTTCGCCCTCTCGGAAGACGATCAAGGCCCGCTGCTGAACGTCACCCCGCCCGGCCTCGCAGTGCGGCCGCACCTGATGCCCATCCAGACCTACCAACGGCTCGGCGACCTGTTCCATGCTGCCGCCGACACCGGTGACGTCGCCGTCCGTGACCCGCCGTACGACACGTATGCCGGTGAGAACCTGCTGCCACTGGCCGGCAGCGCGCCAGCACCAGCGGAACCGGGCAACGGCCAGCACGAGGAAGCCCGGGACGAACCCAGACAGCGAGCGGAGGAAGACGCCGAGCCGGAAACCCGGCGTCAGAAGGCCCTCGACACCGTGCAGGTCTCCATCCTCGGCCCCTTGGAGATCACCGGCACCGCCGCCGACCTCCAGCCAAAGATGGCCGAACTCGTACTCGCCCTGACCCTGGCCGGGCCGACAGGGCTACGCAACGTCCAGCTCGCCGCGATGATGGGCCCCGACCCCGATACTCCCAAACCCTCCGACCAGCTCCGCCAGCTCATCACCCGCACCCGCGGCAAACTCGGCAAGGCCCCCGACGGGCAGACCCGCATCCACTGCGACTCCGCCTACGTCTACCGCACCCACGCCATCACCCTGGACTGGACCCGCTTCCAGGAACTCGCCGACCGCGGTGCCAAACGCAACCGCACCGAGGACCTGTGGGACGCGCTCGCCCTCGTACGGGGACCGGTGCTGGACGGCTGCTACCACTGGTGGCTGGAAACCCCGCTTCGAAAACATCCGCGCCGAGATCGTCGACGCCGGCGACCTGCTCGCCGAACTCGAACTCGACGCCGGCCGCCCCGACCGCTCCGCCCGCGCCGCACGGACTGGACTCGCCTCCGACCCCTACGCCGAACAGCTCTGGCGCGCCCTGATGCGCGCCGAATACGAAGCCGGGAACATCAGCCGCGTCCACGAAGCATGGAAAGCCTGCCTCAAGGCCGTCGCCGAAGTCAGCGCCGACGGCGACCCCCATCCTGAGACCGCTGCTTTGTACCGCAAGCTCGCCAACACTCGCCGCCCCGGATGAAGATCATCTTGGTGAGCTGATAGCAAACGGGCATAGGTAGCGATCGGAGCCGCTGGTGCGACTACTGGGCGCACCTTGACCGAGTCACTCCTACCTCCGCGCGGCGATGGGCCGGATCCCAAGCCCTCTGCTAACGGCTGGCTGTGGATGGCCTGCCTGTGGCGGCGGTGGGAGATCCTGGCCGCCTTGACGTCCGGGCCACCCGTCCGCGCGAGGTTTCCTGCCTGGGCCCTTAATCGGTTTTTGATCTGAGCTAAACTCGATATTCACAAATTTTCGATTTTGAGGCCTTTTGTATCGCCCGCGCTCCTCAAGTCAAGAGCAAGCGGAGCATGTGACGTAAATCGCAGGATCTCTGGGTTGTTTTCCGTAGAGCGCATTGGAACGTGCCTGGTGGGGCCTGTTATTGGCGGGTTGGCGGATATTGTCTAGATAACGGCATGTGATCATCTAGATGCGGAATCGGTCTTGACCTGTGGTGATCGGGCACGCATGATCACATTTGATCTGTTTATGTCAGCTTTATAGGGGCGAGTGGCCGTGTCGTGTCGCGCGCTTCGCTTTGCGTGCGGAGGGATTCGGCGTATCGATTTCGCGTGCCCGGAAACTGCTGCCCGGCAGGATGCGCGATCACTTCTGGCGGTCTTCTGTTGGAGCTGTGGCTGTCCTTGGCGTATTCGTCGCCGGGATCGGTGTGCCGGATGGGCTGACGCAGAAGGCGACTGCCGCAGAGGCGCCCTCTTCCGGTGGCGAGCGGAGCGTGGACGGACACCCGATTGCGCCGAAGGCTGCCCCGGAGGGGGTGGAGGACGCGCAGACGCCGGTCAAGCGTATCGCACCCCGCTGGCCGAAGGCGGGCTCCGGGAAAGCGGATCTTTCCAAGGGGGCGGCCGCTGTCGCGGTCGCCGGCTTGCCGGTGTCGGTGGCAGCGGTCGAGACGCCCTCCGCTCAGGCCTCGCCGAAGGCCGCACCCCCGGCTGGCTCCTCCGCTCAGGCCAAGCCCAGCCAGCCCAGTCCTGCTGCCAGGCCGACCGGGAAGGCCACCCCTGCGCCTTTGCCGTCCTCACCGTCTTCGGTGGCCGTGCAGACGTTCGACAACACGGTCGCTCGGCGGCTGGGTGGGGTCGGGGTCGCGGTGCGGCTCGCACGGGGCGACGCCGGCACTACGGCGGCCCCGGCGAGGGTCACCGTGGATTACTCGTCTTTCGGTAACGCGTACGCGGGTGGGTTCGCCTCGCGGCTGACAGTGCGCAAGGTGCCGGCCTGCATGCTGGACGCGGCTCCATCGCAGCAGTGCCAGGATCGAGCGAAGGCGACGACGCGGACGCTGCCGGTGGTCAACGACGTGGCCCACGGCAAGCTGACGGCGATCATGGATGCCGCGCCGGCGGCAGAGGCCTCCGCTTCCTCCGGTGCCTTCGTCTACACCTTGGCCACGTCGGCGAGCTCGACGGGGTCGGATGCGACCGGGTCGTTCGCGGCCACCGACCTGAAACCGTCGGGGACCTGGCAGGTAGGGGTTTCCGGAGGTGAGTTCTCCTACAGCTATCCGGTCCCGGCGGTGCCGCCACCGGGTGGCTCTGCTCCGGACCTGGCCCTGCAGTACTCGTCGTCGTCGGTGGACTCGCTGACCTCCTACACCAACAACCAGGCGCCTCTCGTCGGAGTGGGCTGGGATCTGAGCGCGGGGTTCATCGAGCGGCAGTTCCAGCAGTGTGCTCTGCCAGGGGAACGGCTGGAGGGACATCTGTGCTGGGAGTCTCCCGATTCGGATCCGGCGGGGTCGGCGCTGACGCTGTCGGTGGAGGGCCGCTCTTCAAAGATCGTGAAGGAGTCGTCGTCGGGGGCGTACAAGACGGAGGAGGACTTCGGCTGGAAGATTGACTACGTCACCTCGGGTGGTGAGAGCGGCCAGCCGTACTGGAAGGTCACCACGCAGAGTGGCACGGTCTACCGTTTCGGCTTCCACCGGGATTCCTCCTGGCAGGTTCCCGTTCTGGGCGACGACTCAGGCGAGCCGTGTCATTCGGCGTTCGTGGCGTCGGGCAGCTCCTACCCTGAGGCGTCGGCCTTCTGTCCGGCGGCATGGCGATGGCAGCTGGACCAGGAGGTCGATCCCAACGGCAATGTGATCGACTATACCTACGCGCGGGAGACCAACACCTACTGCCGGGCCGGCGGGACAGTGTGCTCCTGGGTGCCGGAGTACACGGTGAGCTACGACCGCGGCGGGTACCTGACGCAGGTCGCCTACGGCCACAACCTGAACGTGCCCGGTTCCTCCCCCACCGGCCGGATCGCCTTCGCCGCCGTCGACCGGGGGACCCCGCCGGACGGGGTCACCGACTGGGAGGACGACACGCCCACCGATCTGCTCTGCCTGAGTAGCGGAAACTGCGGCAGCAACGGCACGCCGACCTTCTTCACCAGCAAGCGGCTGGATTCGATCACCGCCTCGGCGTGGAACGCGACCTCCTCCCAATGGGAGGACGTGACCCAGCTCAAGCTGACCTACGACTGGATCGACACCGACTGCCCCGACGACTCTCCCTTCGGCTGCTTCGGCAAACCGGTGCTGTGGCTGGACCACATCCAGCAAATCGGCATGGCCGGAAACGGGCCGGACATCCCGGCACCGCCCATCGACTTCACAGCCACCCTGCTGGACAACCGCGCCGACTCGATCGAATACAGCGAGGACCAGGCGCCGTTCCGCATGCCGCGTATCTCGGCACTCACCACCGGCCTCGGCGGAGTCACCGAGATCACCTACGGCCAGGCCAATCCATGTGACGACCAGGGGATGACCGGGTGGGACGTCAGCGACCAGGACTGCTACGGCTGGGAGCTGTACAACTACACCCTCGGGGAATCGTCGATCTACCAGAACGGCGCCATTTACAACAAGTGGCTCGTCATGAAGACCGTGGAGCGGGACCTGGTGGCGGGCTCCCCGGACCAGGTCACTCAATACCAGTACGTCGGCAGCCCCGCCTGGGCCAGACCAGTGGAGCTCATCACCACACCGAGGCAGTGCACAGGCGACTCCTACCTGCTGGAGGAGTACTACCCCTGGCTGCAGACCTGCTACGAGTGGCCGGGCAACTGGACCGAATGGCGGGGCTACCAGACCGTCCGCGTCTTCAAGGGCACCCTCGGCGGGGACCTGTCCCAGGTGAGCGTGACAGCGAGCTCCTTCTACCGGGGGCTGTATGACGACACGCTCGCCGACGGAACCGCCAAGCACACCCAGGTCAGCGACTTCGACGGCACCGCCCACGACGACCTGCGGGTCTTCTCGGGCCGGCCCCTGCAGGAGCAGACCCTGCGCCTGACCGGCATGTCCACCCCTGTCTTCGCGTGTACGTATCCAACCTGGCGGTCCGGTGTCACGTATGACGCCGGGGACCGCGTGTCGTACCAGAACCATCACTGGGAGGCCTACGTCTCCAACAGAGCCAACAGCGGCTTCAACTCCAGCTGGTGGACCGATCTGGGCCCCTGCCCGAAAACTACGCCGGTCCCCAACGCCTTCGACGAAGAGTCCTCCGTCCGCTACGAATACACCAATGTGGTGACCGGCGGCGGTCCGAGCGTCTATGACCCCCACCAGGTCAACCAGACCCGAGAGGTGGCACGGGAGAAGGCCACCTCCGGCTGGCGGTACACCGAGACCAAGACCGAGTACAACGCCGACGGACTCCCGGTCAAGGTCAACGACTACGGCGAGCCTGGTACCGCCACGGACAACACCTGCACCGTCACCACCTACGCCCGCAACACCAGCAAGTGGCTGATCGACTATAAGGGGTCGGAGGAAAAACACGCTGGCGACGACTGCTCGGCCGGCGACCTGCTCAGCCGCACAGTCACCTTCTACGACGGCGCGACCGGCCCGACATCGAACACCCCAACCCGTGGGAACGCCACCGAAACCCGCGCCTACTCCACAGCGTCAGAATACTCAGTCACTAAAACCACCTTTGATGATTATGGCCGACCACTGACGTCGACTGACCCGCTGGGTAAGTCGACCACCACGACCTACACCCCGGCGGTGGGCTGGCCCTCCGGGGGAGTTGCTGTAACGAATCCTCTTGGGCATACGGCCACCACTTGGTCCTCTCCGTACAACGGAGAGATCGTCGGATCGCGTGATGCCAACGGCAACGACATGAACATCGACTACGATGCGCTCGGCCGTGCCCTGCTGCTGTGGACGCCTATGGCTCCCAAATCAGGGGGAACGCCGGCGGCAAAAGTCGCCTATACGATTCCGATGAATGGAACCGGCGCAGTTACTGGTCCACCTGTCACGGCCACGTCCCGGCTTCAGTCAGGCTCCAATACTTCTGCGAAGTGGGTGACCACTTACTCCTACGACGACGGGTTCGGTCGTCTTCGGGAGGCTCAATCGGCCTCGCCTGCGGGAGGCCGCATTGTGCAGGTCACCACTTATGATGCCCGAGGACTCACCGCAGCAAGCAGCGCGCCTGCTTACAACTCCGCTCAGCCGGGATCGGGCCTGCTCAATCCTGCCCTGACGTCGCTGCCGCAGTGGTCGGCCCCCGTCTACGACGCACTGGAGCGTACGGTCGCCCAGGTCGATATGTCAGGTTCAGGGGAGCTGCGTCGTACAATCACCAACTACCTGGGAGCGGACAAGTACGAGATCACACCACCGGTAGGCGGCAAGACGGTCTACTACACCGACACTGCCAAGCAAGCCATCAAGATCGAGGAGTGGCTGACCGGAGCAGGCGGACAGCAGGCAGCCGCGGCGGGGCCGGCCTCGCCGGCCGCCACAGCAGGGTCGTCCGCAGGCGCTGCTTCGACCCAACCAACGACGGACCCATCACCGCAGCCCAAGACAGACGAATCCTCAGACGTGTTATCGGCGTCGGAGGCAGACGCGGTACGCGGGAGTGCCCGGGCGAAGGCCAAGCGCTCGGGCAAGCCGGTCGAGGTAGCGGCGCTGACCTCGCCGGTGAGCTCGACCCTGGCCAACCCGGACGGCTCATTCACCACCACGATCAGCACCCAGCCGACCAGGATCAAGCGGTCCGGCACATGGACCGCGATCGACACCAGCCTGGTGGAGAAGAACAACGTCCTGGTCCCGCAGGCCGGTCCCAAGGTGCAGGTATCGAACGGCGGCACCGGGCCGTTCGCCACGATGGCCGACGACGCGGGCAACTCGATCGCGTTGAGCTGGCCCACCCCGTTGCCCCGCCCCACAGTCAAGGGAAACGTGGCACGGTACGCCGACGCCGCCGGTGAAGGCGCGGACCTGCTCGTAACCGTCCTCCCAGGCGGCGTACGCCACGACATCGAGCTCCGTGAACGACCGTCCGGGCCGCTGAACTTCACCATCGGCGTCAAAACCGCTGGCTGGCATCTGACGCAGGACGGTGAGGGCCGCCTGCAGCTCACCGACCAGGCGGGCACGCTGGTCACGCCGGTCGCTGAGCCCGTCATGCATGCCACGCATCCCCCTGCTCCCGCTGGTGAGCGCAACGCCGCCTCCGCGAAAGCGGTCGCGGCCGGCAGCCGGATCGGCGCCGTCACCACCCGCTTGACCGGTAGCGGCACCGACCAAGTGCTGACACTGACACCGGATGGCAAGTTCTTGGCGGACCCGAAGACGGTCTTCCCAGTAGTCGTTGATCCGACTGTCAGCCTGTCGGCCGCGGCCGACACCTGGACCACGACCGGAGGCGGCTCCAACAGCGCCGACCCGAGCCTGTACGTGGAGGCGTCTCCTCCCTTCTTCGGCGGTTTCGCTTCCCGCTCCTATCTGAAGTTCGACACCTCCTCCCTGACCGGCGCGCAGATCAGCAGTGCCTCGCTGAAGCTGTACAAGACCTACGACGACATCGTCGGCATGAGCGGCGGCCCGAAGGTCTCGCGCGTCACCGCGTCGTGGAACCCGACCACCCTCACCTGGGCGGCCCAGCCGTCCGTTACCACGACCGGACAGGCGACCCTGTCGGCGTCGTCGATCCATGACGGCGCCGCGGAGACGTTGACCTGGCCGATCACCTCGATCGTCCAGGCGTGGGCCTCCGGCACCCCCAACTACGGGCTGCAGGTACGCGAGTACGACGAGACCAACGACTGGGCCGTGCTGCAGTTCGACTCCGCCGAGGCCACGGGCAGCGGGACCCACCCGCCGCAGCTGTCGGTCACCTACACCATCGCCTCCGCACCCGCGGCCGGTAGCCTGTCGATCAGCCCGCTGACCGGTACGGCCGTGTCTTCCCTGACTCCGGCACTGCACGCGACCGTGTCCGACCCCGCAGGCGGCACCTTGCGGGCCGACTACGAGGTGGAGCACGATCCCGCTTACCCGGCCGAAGGCACCGGCCAGATCTGGACCGGCAGCTCATCGGGTGTCTCCTCCGGCAGTGACGCCCCGGCCGCCGTACCCGCCGGCAAGCTCACCGATGGCTGGCACTTGCGCTGGCGCGCCCGCGCCACCAACACCGGCACCTCCACCTCCTCGGCCTGGTCCGGCTGGCAGACCGCAGTAGTCGCGGTGCCTGACCCGGTGGTGGACCAGATGCAGGCGACCCCGTCGCAGGACCTGTCCGGAACGAAGGTCACCTCGACCCTCACGCCGGGGCTGGCCGCCCGGGTCACCACATCCGACGGCGGAGCGTCCCGGGTGGAGTTCGAGGTCGAGCACGACCCCGCCGACACCGCCCACGGGGCCGGTCAGATCTGGACCACCGGAGTCGACAACGTCGCCTCCGGCACCCAGGCTACGGTCACCGTGCCCGGCGGGAAACTCACCGACGGCTGGCAGGTCCGCTGGCGCGCCCGCGCGGTCGCCGCCGGGTCCAACGCCTCCGCCTGGAGCTCCTGGCAGCCGCTTACCGTGAAGCTTCCGGCTGCGGGAGTCTCCCAGCTGCAGATCACCCCCTCCCAGACCTCCGGCCAGACGACCACGGTCACCTCGCTCACCCCGCAACTGCTGGCCACGGTGACCGACGCCTACGGCGCACCGCTGCGGGCGGAGTTCGAACTCGAACACGACCCCGCCGACACCGCCCATGGCACCGGCCAGATCTGGACCACCGGAGTCGACAACGTCGCTTCCGGTACTCAGGCTACGGTCACGGTCCCCGGCGGAAAGCTGACCAGCGGCTGGGGGATCCGCTGGCGGGTCCGCGCGGTCAACGCCACCACTCAGGTCACCTCCGCCTGGTCCGGCTGGCAGTCCGCAACCGTCGACGTCGGGAACGTGGCGCCCGACCCGGCGGTGACGGCGCTGCAGGTCACCCCCTCCAGCGTGACAGGCGGCACCACGGTCACCACCTCGCTCGCCCCGCAGCTACGCGCCCAGGTCACCAACCCCGCCGGGGGCACCCTGCGGGCGGAGTTCGAACTCGAACACGACCCCGCCGACACCGATCACGGCACCGGTCAGATCTGGGCGACGGCGATCGACGACGTCCCGGCCGGCACCCAGGCCACCGTCACCGTCCCCGACGGGAAGCTGAGCGAGGGCTGGGTGGTGCGCTGGCGCGCCCGCGCCCTGGCCGGAGCCACCGCCTCGGCCTGGTCGGACTGGCAGACCGTCACGGTGGACCAGCCCGACCCGGTGCTGGGCACTCTGCAGGTCACCCCCTCCAGCGTGACGGGCGGCACCACGGTCACCAGCTCGCTGACCCCGCAGCTGCTCGCCCAGGTCACCGACCCCACCGGCGGCAAAGTGCGGGCGGAGTTCGAACTCGAACACGACCCCGCCGACACCCAGCACGGGACCGGCCAGATCTGGACAACCGCGATCGACGACGTCACCTCCGGCACCCAGGCCACCGCCGCCGTCCCCGACAGCAAACTCGCCGACGGCTGGCTCGTGCGCTGGCGCGCCAGAGCCGTCACCGCCGCCGGCACGTCGGCCTGGTCCAGCTGGCAGCAACTGAGCGTCATCGACAGCACCCAGATCCCCACCATCGACAACCCCCGCACCCAGCCCGCCACCAACGGCACAACCAACACGCTGACCCCCGCCCTGATCGCCAACGTCAACAGCACCAACGGCGGACAACTAGGGGCGGAGTTCCAGGTCGAACACGACCCCACCGACACCGCCCACGGCACCGGCCAGATCTGGACCACCACCGTCACCGGGGTGACCTCCGGCAACGACGCCGCCGTCACCATCCCCACCGGGAAACTGAGCAACGGATGGAAAATCCGCTGGCGCGCCCGCGCGACCCGCGGCGCCGCCACCTCCGACTGGACCACCTGGCAGACCATCACTGTCCAAGCGGCCCAGCACTACGACACCACTTATGAGTACGACCGCGGCGGCCGGATGACCAAGCAGACTGATGCCAACGGCAACGTCCGCACTTTCACTTATGACTTGCTGGGCCGCCGCACCGCCACGCATGATCCCGATGCTGGTGAATCCCAGGAGGCCTACGACGCAGCTGGCCAGACCAAGTGGTCGACGAACGGCAAAGGTGAGAAGATCTCGTACTCCTATGACGACCTCGGGCGTAAGACCGCCGTCTGGTTCGGTAATGTCGGGAGTGGCACGAAGCTGGCCGAATGGGTGTATGACACCCTTGCCAAGGGCGAACTAACCTCTGCGACCCGCTTCGTCAATGGCAACGCGTACGTCGACGCAGTAACCGCATATGACCCAATGGGCCGGCCAACCGGATCAACCATAACCATCCCCTCATCCGAGAATTTACTGGCGGGGAGTTACAATTTCTCCACAACCTACACTGTTAGTGGGCAGGTAAAAGCCCAAACGATGCCAGCCGCTGGAGGTCTCCCTGCGGAGACCGTAACCTCGACCTACACCGACTTGGACCTTCCCCTGGGCCTGTCGTCTGACCTGGGCGGCGGGTTCACATACGTTGGCTCCACAACCTATGACTCGATAGGGCGGCTTAAGAAGAGGAGCTACGGAGCCAACGGAAGCTTGAAGCGAGAGCTGGAGTGGAACCCAGCGACCGGCTGGCTCGACTGGACCCGCACTACTACCCAGACTGAAACCGCTAACCCAGTAATCAGGCAAGACGACAGGTACACCTACGACGTCTCAGGCGAGATCATCAAAATTCTCGACGCTGCCTCCTCCAGCGGTGATAGCGCCGGACAGTCCGAATGCTTCGCCTATGATGGGCTGCACCGTCTGTCCCAAGCCTGGACCACGACCGCGGCCAACTGTGGTTCCGGCACTGCATCCGCCGACAGCTTAGGTATAGACCCCTACGCCCAGTCCTATACCTACGACAGCATAGGCAATATCACCAGTCTCACCAATAGCGGGAAGACACTCACCTACGGCTACCCCCCGCCGGGAGGTTCGGCGGTGCGCCCGAACGCCGTCAATTCCATCACCGGGCAGGGCGGCACGGACAGCTACGTCTACGACGAGGCGGGTCAGCTCACCTCGCGCACCGTCGGCGGCAAAGCCGGCAACTTCACCTGGAATGAACTCGGCCAGTTGGAGAAGGCCAGGATCGACGGTCAGGACACCACTATGGTGTATGACGCCGATGGAGAGCGCCTGATTCGCCGCAATCCCAATGGCAAGGTGACCTTGTACCTCGGCTCCATGGAGATCGAGGTAGACGGCGATACCATCGCTGGGAAGCGCTACTACACCGCCCCGGACGGCAGCACAATCGCCATGCGCACCGGGGGCGAAGGTGCCACCTGGTTGATGTCCGGTCTGCACGGTTCCACTCAGCTCGCTGTCGATGACACTACCGGCAAGGTGTACCGCGAACGCTACCTCCCCTTCGGGCAGCGCCGCGGTGCCGACGACCTGCCCTTCACCGACCATGGCTTCTTGGGCAAGATCGAAGACGACTCAACCAAACTGAGCTACCTGTCCGCTCGCTACTACGACTCTGCGATCGCGAAATTTATCTCCACCGATCCTCAGCTCGATTTGCGTAAGCCGCAATGGGCAAACCCTTACGCCTACTCCGGCAACAATCCGATCGGTATGTCCGATCCGACTGGACTCGCTGTCGACGGCGGTGGCGGCAGCGGAGGAGGTCTAGCCCCTCCCTCGTCCGTCATGAACGCTCTACCCTCTGCGAAAAGAGCGCAATTCAATCGGCTCTGGAATCAGATGCAGAAGGAGTACACCAAACGTTATCTGGGGGCCGACTATCGATCGGCTGCCCGTGCTGACACGGGTCCTGAAGCGCAGCAGATGCGTCGACTGGCTGGCGCGCAGCTAGCCTATGATATCTGTAGAAAGATTAATTGCGGCGACGCCGCCTGGAATGCCTCGGTCCACGAACTTCTAAACAATCGTGATCTAGAGGATGTCCCCCTCTATGGGGAGGGAACTCGTCCTCCTGGTACGCGAGGTGCGAACGGATCCGGCAATAAGAAGGGGTCGGGCGCCAAGAGGCCCGGAGGGTGTTCCAGTAGCTTTGTTCCGGGCACCGTGGTGCTGATGGCCGACGGGAGTGAGAAGCCGATCGAGGAAGTCAAAATTGGCGAGATGGTACTCGCTCAGAATCCCGTCACAGGGAAGACTGAAGCCCGGCCGGTAATCAGGCTGATCAACAGTTCCGGCGAGAAGAGTATCATTCAGCTCACCGTGGACATCGACGGCCTCGACGGAGACAAGACTGGCCTCATCCTCTCGACTGAGTTGCACCCCTTCTGGGTCAGCGACTTGGGTCACTGGCTGAACGCCAAAGACCTGCAAGTAGGCATGCATCTGCGCTCTTCTGCGGGCGATGAGTTGATGGTTACAGCTGTCGCCGGCTATCACTCTAGTGCTCAGCGCGTCTATAATCTGACGACTGACACCTTGCACACCTACTACGTGGGGGCCTCCGCCGCACATGTTCTAGTCCATAATGCTGCATCTTGCTTTGAGATGCAGTCGGCGATCGCAAATGATCCGTATCTCACTCGAGCTGCGAAGGAGGCCGGCAAGAGTAATCAAAAGGGCCTGGACCACCTATTCTCGCAGCTTTCGCAGGGAAACCTGAATCCTGGTATCGGAACGAAAGCGCTAGCGGGTACAGATGTCATGTATGCACGAGCTGATGATGGGGCGCGACTCTTCTTTCGCAAGGTAGGTAACAGGATTATTATCGTTGGCAAGGCTAACAAGGGTAACGAAAAGAAAGTGATTGCGAGGCTGAAGAAGCTTTATGCCCAGTGAACCATATTTCTCCTGGCGAGAAGACGATTTCGCTCTGGATATCCTTCTGGATGGGGAAGTGGATCCGGAACTACTGGAGGTAGGGGATTCTATAATCACGCTGCCAACGGGGGAAGAGTACAGTGCGCTCATGGTGACGAGAGAGGAGATTGTCCGTATTATGGATCGGCATGCCGAGACTGGGGAGTCGTTGCATGGTAGGTTCTTTTGTGTGCCGGATTTGATTGTGATAAGGGGAAGGGGTGTTACTGAGATGGTTGATGTCGTTCGCGAAATCGTTAGATTGGAGAAAGTGTCTAAGCTGCTTCCCCGGATTGCCGGGGAGGGTCAAGACAGCTTGCCTCACATGTAATACGAATTCCTGGTGCCCAGTCGTGCCAACTGTAAATAGTGCGTCCCGGGCGCGGTCCCGCTGCCGGTCATTGCCAGGAGCCGAACAACGTGAACCGGGTTGGCGGCGTCTGCCACCCCACGTAGCCCGGCTGCCCCGCTTATAAACCCACACGCAGCATCGGGTTGTTCTTCCACTTGTCGCGGTGGCGGATGTACTGCATGACCACCGGGGACTTTTCCGACCACCGGCCGTGCTGGCAGATTCCGGACATGGTTGCGCCGGTGTCGGCGGCGTCCGTGGCTCCGCCGGCGCGCAGGCCGTGAGCGGAGTAGCGGTCGGCGTGTGGGAGGTCGGCCGCTCGGGCAGCATTTTTGACGACTAGGTTGATCGCCTCGGGCGTCATGCGGGTGCCGTCGCCGCGTCCGGCTCGACGCAAGGGCGTGCCGTCGTCGCCGATTGCGCCCGCGATGCGGCCGTTCTTGTCGATGGCGCGGAACACCGGCCCGCTGGTGATGCCGTGTTCGGCGAGGATCTCCAGCCATGCCGACTCGACCCGTACCGGGCAGGTCCCGGGGTGGGAGCCGTACGGCAGCGGCACGCTGACGCCGCGGGCGTCGCGGTCGGTCTTCGACATCGGGATGAAGAGCTCCAGGCCTTCCCGCAGGAAGGTCAGGTCCTCGATGTTCAGGTTGTGCAGCTCGATCCGGCGGGTCATCGCCGCGTACCCGACGGTCAGGATGGCCCGGTTGCGCTGTCCCGTGGGACCGTCTTCCGGCTGGGCCTCGATCATCGCCCGCAGGATCTCGATGGTGATGGGCAGCGAGCGCCGCGGCCGGAAGCCGGACTTCGCCCGCAGCTTGCGGTAAGAGCGCAGGGCCTCCCGGATCGGCCGGGTGTTCGGCCGTTCGGCGCCGGTGTCGGTGTGGATGGACAGGATGGCCGAGACGGCCCGGTCGACCGTGGCCGGGGCCCGGCCCAAAGTGGTGAGGTAGGCGATGTAGTTGACGACCGTCGCCGTGGTGGCCGGCAGCGGGGAGGCTTCGTTGGCAGCGCACCAGTCGGAGAACCTGGCCCAGTCTCCGGCGTAGGCCCGGTGCGTGTCCTCCGAGCGTGCCTGCCGGAGCAGTTCGGCTGCTTCGTCGCTGAGGACCTCCTCCACCACCGCGAGGTCCAATGAGCGCGGGACGATACGTCCCTCGATGGCCGGGTCTGGGGCCACATCGCCGCGCATGTCCGCATACCTCAAGATCCTCGAAGCTGATTTCCGATAACATGCATTATCGGAAATCAAAGTTCATCGAATCGC
Organism: Microbispora cellulosiformans; assembly: GCF_008728085.1. Classification (NCBI taxonomy): domain Bacteria; kingdom Bacillati; phylum Actinomycetota; class Actinomycetes; order Streptosporangiales; family Streptosporangiaceae; genus Microbispora; species Microbispora cellulosiformans. Next base: position 539,371 of record NZ_VYTZ01000006.1, read on the forward strand.
AGAAGGGTGGTCGCGCGATGGGCGAGGGCAGCGGTACCAGGGTGCTGCGACTTGCGAGCCACTCCAAGCACGCTGACGTGAGTCCATGGAGCGATCCCTGGCGAGGCCGGTGACGTCGGTGAGCGAATTCAGCCGTTCTGTGGATGACGACACCGACTTACGACCGAACGGTGGAGACCGTATCTGGTTCCTGACGGGGCCGCTGGGTGGGGTCCAACTGTCATTTTCTCGCCATCGCGATGCGAGTCCCGGCTTCCGCGAGTGGATAGGTAGGACAATCCACTACCACTCGCCAAAGCCATTGTTTCCAGGTCATCGGCAGCGGCGGGGTGACTGTCCGTATGTGCCCGGGTGGCGGTGTTACCAGGCTGGGTCGCTCGTGCCTGAGGACCTTCCGCAGGAGTGGTCGGCGGCCGGCCGCGACGATGAGGTGATCTGGCGGGTGCTTGAGCTGGCCTACCAGCGGTTCTTCGTGGACACGACGCTGCAGGATTACCGGACGAGGATGTCGCGGGTGCTGTCGGAGGTCCTCGGTGGAGACGAGAAAAGTGATTGACCCTCAGCGTATGAACTCGACGATGTAGACGAAGGGGACTCGGCAGGTTCAGATGCGGAGGCTGAAACCACGGCTGTGTCATAGATGATCAACTAGTACTCCAGCGTAGACGGTGTTCCCCGATCGTCAGGCGCGGTGCCCCAGCGGCAGAGGCCTCCCATCCCATGCGTGGGCGAAACGGCGAGGTCAGCCCTCTGGGATATCCCGTCTTCCCCGTCATCTTGTAGGCCGGCCTCCATCTGAACCACTATTCCGGCAAGGCTGCTGGACTGGCCGAGCAAATCGTCATGACGCGAAATGGGAGGGTTCGGCGATGCGAAGCAAGATCGCATGGAGGATGTCGAAGGGTGCAGCACTCTCGGCAGCGGTAGCCGGCTTGGTTCTCTTATCGCCAGCACCGCAAGCGAACGCGGGGACATGCAGTCTCGGGTTCATCTGCGGCTACGTCGAAAACTACCTGCCGAGTTCGTACACGGTGAAGGTCGCGGAGCTCGGGGTCGGCTCGGAGACGTGCGTGACCCAAGAGGGAACCTTCACCTGCAAGACGTACTGGCTGCCCAGCGGAACGAAGAGCAAGCAGATCGGCGTCAAGGACGTCGACGCGCTGACAGTCGAGAACGCCGCATGGACCACGAATAACAACAGCACCTGGTTCGGCGCAGGCGCCTGGGAGAGGATCCACGACGACCAGGGGCGTGTTTGCAGCGTGAAGGACGGGCATCCGGCCTGCTATCAGAACTGAACCGCGCCGGGTTTTATGGAGACTCTGATGCGTGGTCTGTACCGCGGTGAGTGCGGCCTGCTGGTGACGGTGGTAGATCGCTTCGTTGCAGGTGGGGGCGACCTGCCAACCGACGACCATCCGGGAGTACATGTCGATGACGAAGGCCGCGTACACCCATCCTGACCGGGTCGGCGCCGGCGGGTGGAACTCGCGCTCGGCCAGGTCGGCCGCGTCGAACGTCTTTGTCGGACCCTCCGGGCACGATGGCCGCATGACTGAAGCGCCCCCGATCGACGCGATCGCCGATGAGACCGCCTACACCGAGGCGGTCCAGCTGGCGGCCGACGCAGCCGCGGCCTACTACGGTGACGGCACCTCCCCGCTGGACGATGACGCCTACGACCGGCTGGTCCGAGGCATCGCCGCCTATGAGAAGGCCCACCCCGGTCAGGTGCTGGGGGCCTCGCCGACGGGCAAGGTCGCCGGAGTCGTGGGTGATGTCCCGCACACCGTGCCCATGCTCAGCTTGGACAACGTGTTCGGGCCCGAGGAGCTGGCCGGCTGGGCCGCCTCGCTGGAGCGCCGGCTCGGCCGCCCGGTGACCGCATGGTCCGTGGAGCCGAAGCTGGACGGGCTGGCGGTCGCCGCCCGCTACCGTCACGGCCGCCTCGTCCAGTTGGTCACCCGCGGCGACGGGAGCGCGGGCGAGGACGTCTCACACGCGATCGGGACGATCGTGGGCCTCCCCGGGCAGCTCGCCGACCCGGTCACTGTGGAGCTGCGCGGCGAGGTGATGATGACCGCCCGGCAGTTCGAGGAGGCGTGCGCGAAACGGCAGGCGCATGACGGGACCACGTTCGCGAATCCGCGCAGCGCCGCCGCGGGCACGCTGAGGGCGCAGGACCGGCCATACGTGTGCGAGCTGACGTTCTTCGGGTACGGCGCGCTGCCGCTGCCTGACGACACCTCCGGCCTCGCCACGCGGCTCCGGGAATCGCCGCACAGCCAGGTGATGGACTGGGTCGCCGGGCAGGGTGTGCAGACCACGGCCGGGACCGCGGTCGCCGGCATCGTCGCGACGACTGTGGAGCAGGCGCAGCAGCGGGTCGAGGAGATCGCGGCCGCGCGGCCGGAGCTGCCGTTCGGGATCGACGGCATCGTGATCAAGGCGGATGACGCGGCGGACCAGGCGCAGGCCGGGTTCGGCTCCCGGGCACCGCGGTGGGCGATCGCGTACAAGCTGCCCGCCGTACAGAAGATCACCAAGCTGCTCACGGTGGAGTGGAACACCGGCCGGACGGGGGTGATCGCCCCGCGGGCGGTTCTGGAGCCGGTGGAGCTGGACGGCTCCGTCGTGACGTACGCCACGCTGCACAACCCCTCCGACATCACGCGCCGTGGGCTGATGCTGGGGGACAGCGTCGTCGTCTACAAGGCCGGCGACGTGATCCCGCGGGTGGAGTCCCCGGTGGTGCACCTGCGCACCGGCGGCGAGCAGCCCATCGTGTTCCCGGAGGAGTGCCCGACCTGCGGTGGTGAGATCGACACCTCCCAGGAGCGGTGGAGATGCGTGCGAGGCCGGAACTGCCGCGCGATCGCCTCGATCCGGTACGCGGTCGGCCGCGATCAGCTGGACGTGGAAGGGCTGGCCGACAACCGCGTCCAGCAGATGCTGGACGCCGGATTGATCGCCGACTTCGGCGACCTGTTCTTCCTCACACGCGAGCAGCTACTGGGCCTGGAGCGGATGGGGGAGGTGTCTACCGACAACCTCCTGGCGGCCATCGACAGGGCCAGGACCAGACCGCTGAGCCGGGTGTTCTGCGCGCTCGGCGTCCGGGGGACAGGGCGCTCGATGAGCCGCCGCATCGCCCGGCACTTCGGCACCATGGAGGCGATCCGTGCGGCCGACGCCGAGGGGCTGCAGAAGGTGGACGGTATCGGCCCGGAGAAGGCGCCCGTGATCGTCGCTGACCTGGCCGAGCTGTCCGACCTCATCGACAAGCTCGTCCGCGCCGGGGTGAATATGGCCGAGCCCGATGCGAAGGTGCCCGTCGCTGACGAGGGCGGCACCACCACCCCGGCGTCGGGCGAGGACGAGCCGGGTGCGCTGCCGCTGACCGGGATGACGGTCGTGGTCACGGGCGCGATGAGCGGGCAGCTGGCGGCGCTGTCCCGCAACCAGATGAACGAGCTCATCGAACAGGCCGGAGGCCGGGCGTCCTCCAGCGTCTCGGCGAAGACCTCGCTGGTCGTCGCGGGCGACAACGCGGGGTCCAAGCGGGCGAAGGCCGAATCCCTCGGTGTGCGGATCGCTTCCCCCGAGGAGTTCGCCGAGATGGTCGCGCAGCTGTTGTAAACGACCCTGCTCGTCTGCCGGCTCTCCACGACTCGAGGCCGGATCACCGCGCACCTCGTCATAGCGGACGGCGTCAGAGCGGGCGGCGCAGCCCGTCCAGCACGAGGGTGATGACATCGTCGGCCTCAGCCCGCCAGTTGGGGCGGTCATGGGCCGCACCGATGCCGTGCAGCGCCATCATCACAGCACCGGCATCCACGTCGTCGCGAACGGCGCCGTCCCGCACGGCGGCGGCCACCAGGTCGGTGACAGCCTGCTCCAGGGCCAGGCTGCCCTCGGCGAGAGCACCCGAGCGATCGGCCATGAGCGTGGCCAGCGTCCGGGCCAGGCCCTCGTGGGCGGCTATGTGGTCGACCATGCCGCGTAGGAAGGCCGCCAGAGCCTCCGCCGCGGGCAGCGTGGCCTGCAGCCGGCGGGCGCGGTCGCACAGCGCGGCGACTTCCCCGTGGTAGACCGCCTCGGCCAGCGCCTCCCGGGTGGGGAAGTGGCGGTACAACGTGCCGGTGCCCACCCCGGCCAGGCGGGCGAAGTCATCGAAGCGCAGGTCGAAGAAGCCGCCGGCGTCGAAGACCTCTCGTGCCTTGGCGATCAGGACATCGCGGTTGCGCCGTGCGTCGGCCCGCAGCGGCTTGTCGGCGGCCATGCGCTCCCTCACGTTGACAAATGGAGATTACCTCCATATTTTCCAAAGTGGAGATGGTCTCCAGATCGATCGTACCCCACGAGGTGCAGCGTGAAGATCCTGATGTTCGGCCGAGGCGTGATCGCCACCGTCTACGGCTGGGTCCTGCAACAGGCGGGACACGACGTCGAGTTCTACGTCCGGCCGGGTCGCGCGGAGACGTACGGAGACGCGGTGGACCTCGACCTGATCGATACGCGGCGTCGGGTGTGGGGGCGGCGCATCGTCGAGAGGTGGCCGGTGCGCTACCGCGAGGCGCTGGAGCCGGACCACGATTTCGACCTGATCGTGCTCAGCGTGCCGCACCACCGCCTCGCGGAGGCGACGGCCTTCCTGTCCCCGCGTGTCGGCCAGGCCACGGTGCTGGTCTTCGGCAACATCTGGACCGAGCCGACGGCCGCGATCGGCGCACTCCCTGCCGACCGGATCGCCTGGGGCTTTCCCCAGGCCGGTGGCGGTTTCGGGGCGGACGGCGTGCTCCGTGGGATGCTGCTGCCGTCGGTCGTCTTCGGCACTCTCGGCCGGCCCCCGACCGGCCGTGAGCGGGCCGTGCGCCAGGTGTTTCGCGAGGCCGGGCTCCGGCTCAGGGAGCGACCCGACTTCCGCGGCTGGCTGTGGGTCCATTTCGTGTCGGATGCCGGCCTGCTCTCGCAGGGCCTGCGGGCGGGTTCCCTGTCCAAGCTGGTCGGCGCGACGGGCGACCTGCGCGAGGGGCTGCTGGCCGTCCGCGAGCTTCTGCCGCTCCTCAAGGCGCGCGGCGTTGACCTGCGACGTCACCGGGGCGGTGTGCTGCTGTTCCGTGCGCCCACCTGGCTGACGGCCCCCGCGCTCGCCTGGCTGACTGCTCATGTCGCGCTCGCGCGCGTGAGTTTGGCGGCGCACTCCGACCCCGAGGCGGAGGAGCCGCGTGAGGTCTGCCGGGACACCCTGGCCGAAGCACGACGGTTGGGCATCTCGGTGCCGCGACTGGAAGCGGCGGAACCGCTCTTCGCCCGAGAGGGCACGAGTCGAGCCTGAATTCGCCGATGGTTTCGGTCCCGGTGGTCCGCCGAACCGTGAAGATCGGCCGCCCCACCGCCTAGAGGCCCCGGCGGAGGCGCACACTCCTTAAGCGTCTTGCCCCGGTACGGGAGCCCGACGAAGTGTCCAGGAAGGCCTACCCGTTGTAGCGGAAGACGACGTGGCCCTGGGGAGGTTTCCAGGTGAAGCCCGCGGCCAGCGCCGAACCGGTACCCGGGATGGCGACGAGGTCCGACCACTCGAAGCCGCTCGACGCGGGAGTGACGGTCTGGCGGATCAGCTTCCGGCTGGTGTGGTGCATGACGTCGACGGACAAGGTGGTGTAGGCATAGGGATCCTGCCCGTCAGGCGTCGCGGTGATCGACTGCCGGTACGAAGCCGCGAGCACACCGCCCCGGCCGTCGGGGGCGAGGTCCTTGATGACGTCGCCGGGCAGGCGGACCTGGTGCCATTTCGCGCCGTCCCAGCGCAGCAGGACGGCTCCCGGCTGGGACCAGTCGCCCTGCTGAAACCCCACGGCGACCCAGACGTCCTTCGTTCCCGAGGTGACCAGCGCGTCGATCCGGAGCTTCACGGGCCCGTACGCCGGGACGGGGGCGGCGGGCACGGCTATCTCGGGCAGCCTCACCCTGCTCCAGGCCAGGCCGTTCCAGCGCCTGACGGACGAGGGCCCGAAGCCCCAGATGTCGCCCGGCGACCGTACGCTGACTCCTTCCAGAGAGGCGGGGAAGGGCAGGCTCGTCCAGCGGCCGCTGTGGAAGCGCTTGAAGAATCCCTTCCCTGTTCGGTCGTCACGGCCCAGGATCCAGGTGCCCGCGTCCAGGACGTCCAGGTCGGTGATCGAAGTACGGCCCGAGCCCATGAGCCGCCACCGGCTGCCGTCCCAGCGCGAGAGCACCGACCGGGTGGCGGCCGAGATGTCGCCCCTCCCCGGGGCGACGGCCGTGCCGGCGGCCCACACGTTGACCGGGGACGAGGCATCGACCAGCGAGACCTCACGGAGCGGGAACCCCGTGGGACCCGCGGGGTTCGCGGTCGTCGTCCATCTGCGCCCGTCCCAGTGTTTGATCAGGGGAGCCGTGAAGTAGGAGCCGTTCCTCGGATCAGGCGTCCCGGTCCTGCGCGCACCCACGGCCCACGCGTCGGCGGGCCCGGTGGCGGCGAGGTCGTCGACGGATGAGCCGGCCCCGCCGCGCAGGCTCACCTGCCATCCCGACGTCGTATCGGCGGCGGCCGAAGGGACCGGGGCGAGGCCGACACCGGCCGCCAGTACGAGGGCCAAGGGGGTGCGATAGCCGTCCACATTAAGAAGACGGCGATCGCCGGCCCCCGGTTGCGCCTTCGAAGGTGAACAACAGGCGTCGAGCGACCCCGGACACCGGCCGGATGAGGACGGCCATGGCGGTCGCGGCCGCTCGTGAACACGGTGAGCACGCGCCGCTCGTAGGCGGCGTGGAACGCTCGCCGCACGCGACCGTTCCTGCGGCGACCAGATCCGGCGGATTCGGCAACGTCCCGACGAGAGTCGCGGAGCGTTGACTTTGTCTCAAGCAATGTCTCATGATGTTGCTACAAACCTTGCGACAAAGGAGGAGTCATGGCCCATGAGCCGTTATCGGACACCGGCCCGTCGGCGCGTGCGACGGACCTGCGGCCGGCGGACGCATGGCTGGCCCGGCACGGCCTGTCCGGTGCCCGCCCGACCCCGCTGCTGGCCAGCAGGCTGGCGGTCCGGGGACGTGCCCGCCTCGCCACCGCGACAATTCTGGCCTTGCTGATCGTGGCGAGCGCGCTCGCCGCCGTTCCCGCCTTCGACGGCCGCGAGCCGCCTCGCCCGCTGCCGCTGCTGGCCCTGACCGCGCTGGTGGCCGGGCTGCTGCTCGCACAATCGCTGCTCGACTGGTGGGTGCGACGCGTCGACCAGCGGGCGGGCGCGACGCTGTCCCGCAGGGCCGCCCATCCGATCCAGCCCAGCTGGCGGGCCGTGCTCGGCCTGCCGTACGCCGTCTTCGCGGTCGCCACGTTCGCCGGCGCGACGGCACTGGCCGGGAGCGCCCTCGCCGTTCCCGACCCCACCGTGCGGCAGTTGGCCGTCGTCACGCTGATCGGCCTGCTCGGCGTGACGGTCATCACCGCCGTGCAACTGCGCCACCTGCTGCGGCGCCCGGTCGTGGCGGAGGACGAGGACTCGCTGACCGCCGACGTCATCATGCGCGTCGAGGATGCCCGCGACCTCACCACGCCAAGCGTGCAGTGGTCGCTGCCCATGGTGCTGCTGTTCGGCACCGCGCCCGGCTGGTTGAGCGCCGCCGCGGTCGCCAACGTGATCGTGGGTCTGGTCGCGTATGTCGCGCTCCGTGCCAGGACGCCGTCGAGCGCGACGGTGGCCCGGCGGGTGATGAGCGTCCGATGATCGTCATCGACGCGGCCTCGCCGGTGCCGCCGTTCGAGCAGCTGCGAACCCAGCTCGCCCGGCAGATTCAGGATCGCACGCTGGCTGTGGGCACCCGCCTTCCGACCATCCGCCAGCTCGCGGCCAACCTTGGCCTGGCCGTGAACACGGTCGGCCGGGCGTACCGGGAGCTGGAGGAGGCGGGGCTGATCGAAACGCGCGGGCGGGCGGGTTCGTTCGTGTCGGCCGCCGGCGAGGACGGCCTGGAGCGGGCCCGCCGGGCCGCCGCCGATTATGCGGCCGTGGTCGCCAGCGTCGGCATCGACACGGGCGAGGCGATCCGCATCGTGCAGGCGGCGCTGACCTCTGGCACGGTGACACCGGCCTCGCGATGACCACGACCCGGTCGCGGGGCCATGTCGCCGGAGCAGCCGCCGATCAGAAAGCGTCCGCCGAAAAGGGATCTCAGTACGATCACGTCTGCGACCGGGCCCCTCTCGACCCTGCCGGACAGGCGTCGCTGACGCCCACCGCTATGGAGAGGGCCCGCACGCCGCGGGTCAGCGGCGCACGGGCCCGGAGTCCATGAACGTGTGGCCGGGTCACGGTCCACGAGCATGGCCACCGGCGTCACCGAGGGAGGGTGGCTCGGCCGGCGAGCTTGTGCGGGCGCGGCGAGGTCCCGGCCCCGCGGCCCGGTCGGAGTCCCTGCGCGGCCGGAGGGCCGGTCGGGATCCGGTGGGGACGGAGGGGCTCAGGGACGCAGCGCCGCGGCCTCGGCGGCGAGCTTCTCGATCCTCGCGAAGTCGCCTGCGGACACCAGGCTACGCGGTGTCAGCCAGCTTCCGCCCACGCACCCCACGTTGGACAGGGCCAGATAGGACAGCGCGCTCGCGGGGGTGATCCCGCCGGTGGGGCAGAACCGCACGTCGGGCAGTGGGCCGCTCAGCGCCTTGAGATAGGAGACGCCGCCGGCCGGCTCCGCCGGGAAGAACTTCAGCTCGCGTACGCCGCGCTCGGCCAGCGTCATCGCCTCGGTGGCCGTGGCCACGCCCGGCAGGAACGGCACGCCCGAGGCGAGCATGGCCGCGAGCAACCCGGGGGTCGTGCCGGGGGAGACGAGGAACCGGGAGCCCGCCGCGACCGCGGACTCCACGTCCTCCGGCGACCGCACGGTGCCCGCACCGATCACGGCCTCCGGCACCTCGGCGGCGATCCGCCGGATCGCGTCGAGGGCGGCCGGGGTGCGCAGCGTCACCTCGATCACCGGCAGGCCGCCCGCCACCAGCGCCCGGGCGAGGGGGACGGCGCTTTCCGCGTCGTCGAGGACGACCACCGGGACGACCGGCGCGAGGTCGAGAAGGTTGCTCATCACAGCTCCACTTCGGGGAATCGTTGGGCGAGCCAGGCGGCCGCACCCGTCAGCGCCGGCTGCTCGGCGACGATCAGGGAGGTCGGGATCGCGGCGGCGTAGTCCGTCAGAGCCGGCGCGGTCGTCTCGAACCGGGCCCGGAACGCGCTGCCCGGGACACGCGCGGCCAGCCGGGGCAGCACGCCGCCGCCCAGGTAGACCCCGCCCCGCGCGCCGAACGTGAGGGCCACGCCACCGGCGAACCCGCCGAGCAGCGCGAGGAAGACCTCCACGGTCTCGACGCACAACGGGTCGTCCGACGAGGTGATCTGCGCCGCCGTCAGCCCGGATGCCGCCGTCGAACTCGATGCCGCCGTCAGCCCGGACGCCGTCGTCCGGGCTCCCGTCGTCAGGGTATCCGCCGTCCGGGCCGTCTCCCCGGCGGTCTCTTGGGCGGTCTCTTGGGGAGCCGTCCGCGACCGGGCGCCCGGCGCGACCCCGCGTACCAGCGCGAGACCGCGGTGCAGGCGCGGCAGCCCGGTGCCCGACAGCAGGTGCTCGGCGTCCACGTACGGCAGGCCGTCGGCGCGCAGGGCCCGGACGATCTCCATCTCCAGGTCCGTCACGACCGGGACCGCCACGTGCCCGCCCTCGCCGGCCACGGGCAGCCAGCCCTCCCGTACGGGGACGAGCCCGGCCACCCCGAGCCCGGTGCCGGGGCCCAGCACGGCCTTCGTCAGGCCGGGCGGCGGCGGGGGGCCGCCGAGCGACACGAGGTCGCCGCCCGCGAGGTGCGGCAGCGAGATCGCGAGGGCCTCGAAGTCGTTGAGGAGCACCGTACGCGGGATGCCCAGGTCGGTCACGGAACCCGACCATCCCGCGTTCGTCAGCCGGTACCGGTCCCTGTCGACCGGACCGGCGATCGCCAGGCACGCGGCCCCCGGCCGAACTCCGCCCGCATGTTCTGCGAGATAGGCGGCTACGGCATCGGCAAGGCCGAGATGCTGGGAAACGTCGAGTACGGTTACCGCCTCCGGCTGCCCTCCACGCCGGGTCACCAAACCGAACCGGGCGTTGGTGCCGCCCACGTCGGCGACCAGCCAGGGCAGGCTCACGCGGTGCCCCCGAAGACGCTCGCCCCACGCTCGGCGGGGCCGACCGTACGGCGGAAGGAGGCGAACAGCTCGCGGCCGGTGCCGGTCCACTGCTCGTCGGTCAGGGGCGCCCCCTCGGGCACGCGTCCGGTGAGGTCGGCGAGCACGGTGAGCGTCCCGGCGGTGGAGTCGAGGCGCACCACGTCGCCGTCGCGCAGCAGCGCGATCGGCCCGCCGTCGGCGGCCTCGGGAGAGAGGTGGATCGCCGCGGGGACCTTCCCCGAGGCGCCGGACATGCGGCCGTCGGTCACGATCGCGACCTTCTGGCCGCGGTCGAGCAGCACGGCCAGCGGCGGCGTGAGCTTGTGCAGCTCCGGCATGCCGTTGGCGCGGGGGCCCTGGTAGCGGACGACCGCGACGAAGTCCCGCCCGTTCAGCTCACCCCGGTCGAACGCGGCGAGCAGGTCGAGCTGGTCGTCGAACACCAGGGCCGGGGCCTCGATGACCAGGTGCTCGGGCTTGACGGCGGAGACCTTGCTCACCGCGCGGCCCAGGTTGCCCGACAGCATGTGGATGCCCCCGTCGGAGGAGAACGGCTCGGCGACCGGCCGCAGGACGTCGGGGTCGGAGCTGGGCTCGGTCCGCTCCTCCCACACCAGCGCGCCCTCCTTCAGGGTGGGAGCCGTACGGTAGTGGCCGAGGCCGCGCCCGGCCACGGTCAGCACGTCGGCGTGGAGGAGCCCGGCGTCCAGCAGGTCGCCGATGAACACCGCCATGCCGCCCGCGGCGTGGAAGTGGTTCACGTCCGCCTGGCCATTGGGGTACATCCGGGTGATCAGCGGCACGACCTTGGACAGGGCGGCCATGTCATCCCAGGTCAGGGTGATCCCGGCGGCGGCCGCCATCGTGACCAGGTGCATCGTGTGGTTGGTGGAGCCGCCCGAGGCGAGCAGCGCGACGACCGCGTTGACGATCGCCTTCTCGTCCACGACCTCGCCGACCGGGGTGTACTCCTCGCCGTGCGGGCCGATCTCCACGGCCCGCCGCGCCGCCGCCCGGGTCAGCGCCTGCCGCAGCTCCGTGTGCGGGTTGACGAACGTCGCGCCCGGCAGGTGGAGGCCCATGACCTCCATCAGGAGCTGGTTGGAGTTGGCGGTGCCGTAGAAGGTGCAGGTGCCGGGGGAATGGTAGGAGGCCGCCTCGGCGTCGAGCATCTCGCCGCGGCCGATCTTGCCCTCGGCGAAGGCCTGCCGGGCCCGGGCCTTGACCTTGTTGGGCAGGCCGGAGGTCATCGGCCCGGCGGGCACGAACACGGCCGGCAGGTGGCCGAAGCGTAACGCGCCGACGAGCAGCCCCGGGACGATCTTGTCGCAGACCCCGAGCAGCAGGGCCGCGTCGAACATGTCGTGCGACAGCGCGATCGCGGTCGCCATGGCGATCAGGTCGCGGCTGTAGAGGGACAGCTCCATGCCCGCCCGGCCCTGGGTCACGCCGTCGCACATCGCGGGCACGCCCCCCGCCACCTGCGCCACGCCGCCCGCCTCACGGACCGCCCGCTTGAGCTCCGGCGGGTAGGTCTCGTACGGCTGGTGCGCCGACAGCATGTCGTTGTACGACGTCACGATGGCGACGCCGGGCTTGGCCGCGCCCCGCAGGTCGAGCTTGTCCTCGGCCGGGGCGGCGGCGAAGCCGTGGGCCAGGTTGGCGCAGGCGAGCCGCCCCCGGGCCGGCCCCCGCTCGCGCAGTTCGGCCCCGGCACGGCGCACCCGCTCCAGGTAGGCCCGGCGGGTGTCGCGGCTGCGCGTGACGACACGGTCGGTGACCTCGGAAACCACGGGGTCGACCACGGGGGAAACCACGGGGTCAGTCACGGAAGGTCCTCCTCGTGCCGGGCGCGGCCGCTGCGGCGGGTCCTGCTTTCGCCGGCGCCCCCTGGCACCGGCGGGTCCATCTCGTGCCCTGGCCCGCTGTTGGGGCGAAGGCGTCGATCTGGCACAGGAGGGACAGTATCGGGAAGTTATGCCACTTATCAAGCCTAGTTTTGTAACTCAGAATGAATAAGTCATTGAACTTCGGTGAGCACGTGTGCTTCACTTCTGCTTGATGTCACGTTTAGCCACTCCTGGTGAAGTCCTCCAGCTCATCCGCAGCGGGGAGGCGGTGACGCGCGCCGACATCGGCCGCGTGACCGGCCTGTCCCGGCCGGCCGTCGCGCACCGCGTCTCCGACCTGCTCCAGCGCGGGCTGATCGTGGAGGACGCCGAGGGGCCGTCCACCGGGGGCCGCCCGCCCATGCGGCTGCGGTTCCACGCCGGTGGGGGAGTCGTCCCGGTGGCCTCGCTCGGCGCCCGCCGCACCCAGATCGCGATCTGCGACCTCGCGGGGGAGGTGCTGCACCGCACCGACATCGACATCGACGTCGAGGAGGGCCCCGGCGTCGTGCTCCCCCTGCTCATGGACACGTGGGAGAAGCTGCTGGACGGCCGTGACGACGTGGCCGGCATCGGCCTCGGCGTCCCCGCCACCGTGGAGTTCGCGGCGGGACGGGTCGAAAGTGCCCGCGTCATGGCGAGCTGGACCGGCGTGGTGATCCCGCCCGTCATCGCCGAGCGGTTCGGCGTGCCGGTGCTCGTGGACAACGACGTGAACGTCATCGCGATGGGCGAGCACCGGAGCGTCTACGCCGCCGAGCTCGACGACCTGTTGTTCGTGAAGGTCTCCACCCGGATCGGCGCGGGGGTGATCTCCGGCGGGGGCATCCTGCGCGGCGCGCTCGGCGCGGCGGGGGAGATCGGGCACATCCCGGTGCGGGACGGCGGCGGCGTGCTGTGCCGCTGCGGCAACCTCGACTGCGTCGACTCGGTCGCCAGCGGCACCGCGATCCTGCGCGACCTACGCGCCAAGGGTCGCGACGTCGCATCCCTCGCCGACGTGACCGCCCTGGTGCGGGCGGGCGACGCCGAGACCATGGCCGTCGTACGGCAGGCGGGCCGCTGGCTGGGCGAGGTCATCTCCGGCGCGGTCAATCTGCTCAACCCCGCCGTCGTGGTCCTCGGCGGCGACGTCGCCGAGATGTTCCAGCCGCTGGTGTCGGGCGTACGCGAGATCGTCTATCGGCGCTCCACCCAGCTCGCCACCCGCAGCCTGCGCATCGAGCGCGGCCGGCTCGGGCCGGGGGCCGGGATCACCGGCTGCGCCCTCATGGTCCTCGACCACGTGCTGTCCGCCCAGGCCGTCGACGCCGCCCCCCGCTGAGCCCCGGCGCGGCCGACCGCCGACGCGGGACACATCTGAGCTGGGCACACCCGGTTCGGCTCCTCCGATCGGCCGGTACGGCTCCGCCAGGTGGCCCGTCCGGCCGCCCCGGAAGGTGAGAGCGGCCGGGCCGCGCGGTCACCACGACGCACCCATGGGCGGAGGCCGTGGACCCCGCTGATCCACCACGGTGGGAGTCGTCGTGCGACCGCCGTCGAAAGGTCACGCCGTGGAACACGCGCAATCTCCCGCCGAGTCGCTTCGCCGCCCGCCGGGCGGTTCGCCCTCGCCGATGTCCTCCTCGCCGCCCGGGGGTGCGAGATGTCCCCGGAGGTGAGGCGCCGCCGGTTGGCGCGGATCGCGGTCCGCGCCCTCCTCGCGCTGGTCCTGCTCGCCGTCCTCGCGACGGTGGGGACGTTCGCCGCCGTCAACCGGGGCGGTCGGCGCCAGACGGAGGCGCGACTCGGGGCCGATCCCCGGCTCGACGCGCCGGACACGTTCCCGATCCCGAAGGTCGAGGCGCCCGACGTCGTGGGCTGGCCCGCCGGCGTGACGCCCACCGCGCCCGAGGGGTTCGCCGTCACCCGGTTCGCCGGCGGGCTGGACCACCCCCGCTGGCTCTACCGGCTTCCCGGCGGTGACGTGCTCGTCGCCGAATCCGCCACCTCTCCGAAGCCCCCCGAGTCGGTCGTGATGAGCGTCCTGTCCTGGCTGCGCCGGGGCGACGGCGCGACACGGGAACGGAGCGCGAACCGGATCACCTTGCTGCGCGACACCGACGGCGACGGCGTCGCCGATTTCCGCGGCACGTTCCTGGAGAACCTCAACCAGCCGTTCGGCATGGCCCTGCTGGGGGCGGCGCCGCCGTACTCGGTCGGACCGGACGCCCGGCCGGGCACCGAGGTCGCGTTCTACGTCGCCAACACGGACGGCGTGTGGCGTTTCCCGTACCGGATCGGCGAGACCCGGATCACCGCCCCGGGACGGAAGATCCTCGATCTGCCGGCCGGAGGCTACAACAACCACTGGACCCGCAACCTGTTCGCCGCCGCCGACGGCTCCACGCTGTACGTCACCGTCGGCTCCGGGAGCAACGCGGGCGAACACGGTCTGGAGGCCGAGCGCGGCCGCGCCGCCGTGCTCCAGGTCGATCCCGATGGAGGCGGCGCACGCGTCTACGCGTCGGGGATCAGGAACCCCAACGGCCTCGGCCTCGAACCGGCCACCGGCACGCTCTGGGCGGTCGTCAACGAACGCGACGTCCTCGGCGACGACGTGTCCCCCGACTACCTGACGAGGGTCCGCGACGGCGACTTCTACGGCTGGCCGTGGAGCTACTGGGGCCACCACGTCGACGACCGGGTGACGCCCGCGCGCCCGGACCTGGTGGCCAGGGCGCTGCGCCCGGACTACTCGCTGGGCGCCCACACAGCCCCCCTGGGGCTGGCCTTCTCCACGGGCACCGCGTTTCCCCCGGCCTATCGGGGCGGCGCGTTCATCAGCGAGCACGGGTCGTGGAACCGGGGTGATCCCGTCGGCTACAAGGTCGTCTACGTGCCGTTCGCCCACGGCATGCCCAGCGGCAAGCCGCGGGACTTCCTCACCGGCTTCAAGCCCGACCCCGGCGGCAGCATGACGTACGGCCGCCCTGTCGGGGTCATCCTCGACAAGGCCGGGGGCCTGCTGGTCGCCGACGACGCGGGCGACACCGTGTGGCGCGTCGCGCCACGCGGATGACACCGTCTGGACCGCGACCCGGTGGAGGTGACGCTCCGGGAGGCCGGTCAGCGGCTTCGCCCCCGACGACCATGTCTCGGCCGGCCTGGTCCGGAGCCCGCTCCCCGGAATCGTCACTCGGAGAAGCCGGCGCGCCTGAGTCGTTCGATCATCTCGTCCATGGTCCTCGGTTCGAGCCAGGCGGCCGTGCTGCCTCCCCGTAGCGGCTCCCGCCCGCCGACGAGAGTCCTCTCGGATCCCAGCCGCACCAGGCCGGGGTCTTCGAGGACGAGCCCCTGAGGAGGAATACTCATGATCTTCGCGCCCGGCGGAAGCGGATCGCCGGGCGCGTGGACGGTCTGCTCGTACGCCGGGCGTTCCCGGGGGAACACCAGCACCCGCGTTCCTGTCGGGATCGCCCTCTCGAAGTCCGCCACGGACTTCTCCAGCCTCCACTGCTCGGGTGGAAGCGCATCGTCGCGGATGACGGCGCCCTGGTCGAACTCGATGAAGACGACGCCGTCGCGGATGGACGCGGCCGACCTGACCCCCTTCAGAGCGGTGGTGATCCGCACCCGCATGAGCACGCGATAGTCGAGCGGGCCGTCGGGGTAGCTGTCGAGTGCCGGGCCCTGCTGCCAGCCGTCCACTCTGCCCGCCGCGACGATCGGTCGTCGCGCGGCGAGAGCTTCGGGAGAAGGCACCGGGTCGTAGTCCATTCCGCTCTGACGGAGCGGCGACAGATCCAGGGTGCCGTTGACCGGTTCCGTGGCCGTCCGCGCCGGGCCGGGGGCAGGCCCGTGAGGGGCCGCGTCGGTCGCCGGGGCGGCGCACGCGCCAAGGGGCAGCATGGCCGCCAGCAGCAGGGCTCCGCGACGGGTCATCCGTCTCCGTCCTCTCCGTCGGTTTGGCACGCGCCGGCAGGGGTTGACGTGATCATCGCGCACTCCCGCGCGCCGCGCACCGGCACCGGGAGACCACCGCGAAAGCGTCCCAGCCCAGCCGTGCCGCGCGGAAACGGAGATGTCGGCCGGTGGCACTAGGCTCTGTGCCGATCTTCCCTCCCCCAGGAGTCCTTCGTGCGTGAACGTGTCCGCCGTGTGGTCGAGTCGCCGCGGTTCCAGCAGGTGATCACCGTGGTGATCCTGCTCAACGCGGCCACGCTGGGCGTCGAGACCTCGGCCGTGGCCGTCGCCCGCTACGGCACGCTCCTGCACGTCGCCGACCACGCCGCGCTCTACGTCTTCGTCGCGGAGATCCTCGCCAAGGCGTACGTCTACCGGTGGCGCTTCCTCCGCGACCCCTGGAACGTCTTCGACACACTGATCATCGGCATCTCGTTCCTCCCCACCGCGGGCGGGCTGTCGGTGCTGCGGGCCCTGCGCGTGCTGCGGGCGCTGCGGCTGATCTCGGTGGTGCCGTCACTGCGGCGGGTGGTCTCCGCGCTGCTCACCGCGATCCCCGGGATGACCTCGATCGTGGTCCTGCTCGGCCTCGTGCTGTACGTCGCCGCCGTGATGGGCACCAAGCTGTACGGCGCCTCCGCCCCCGAATACTTCGGCGACCTGCCGACCTCGCTGTTCACCCTGTTCCAGGTCATGACCGGGGACGGCTGGTCGGACATCAACCGCGAGGTCATGGACACCCACCCCTCCGCCTGGATCTACTTCGTGGTGTTCGTGCTGATCTGCACGTTCGTCGTGCTCAACCTCTTCATCGCGGTCGTGGTCAGCGCGATGGAGGAGGAGAGCCACGAGGAGCGCAGAGCCGAGCGCCGGGAGGACGGCGAGGTGCTGGCCGAGATGGCCGCCCTCCGCGCCGAGATCCAGGGCCTGCGTCAGGCCATCACCGACCGCGTCCCCTCCTGACGGGACCCGGCCGCGGCTCCGACGCCTGATGCTCGTCGCGGCGCGGGTCTGCCGGGCGAGGGACGGCGCCGAATCCATGGATGACGGCGGATCCTTCTGGTTCAGGAGAGGCCGTACCTGGCCCTGATGTCCCTGGCCTGTTCGGTGGTGACCTCGGACGGGGTGTTGGCCAGAGCGCGCCGCAGGTCGGACAGTACGGCGTCGGCGCAGGCGCGGACACGGGTGTGATGGAGGGTCAGCTGTTCCTCGAACCGCTGCGCGACCGGCCCCGTCCACACGCGCCCGGAGTGGAAGGCGCGGTACTGCCTTTCGAAGTCGTTCGTGACCTCCGTGAGCATCGGCTCCGCGGTACGCAGCGTTTCCCGGAGAGCCACATACAGCGGATTGGGCACGAGTTCGGCCATGCCAGTCAGCCCTTTCCGGCGGACGGGGTTGGGGCGGGCGTGCCGGTCGAGGTGATCAGCTTCGGCGCGATCAGCTTCATCAACGCCACCACATCGGCTGCGTTGTCGCGCCCCTCGGCGCCCTTCTCCAGTTTGATGAGGATTTCCGCATTGCCCCGCACGAGCATCGCATGAGCCGAATTCTGCTCGGCCGACGAGTTGTCCCCGTAGTAACCGATGGCTCCGGGCACGATCGCGGGCAAGGGGGAAGCGCCGTTCTCCAGCTGATCCTTCACACGATCTTCCGTCCCCATCGGCACCAGGAGTACTTGCAATACCTTCACGCGATCGCCGCCTCGTTGGTAGACGGCACAGTCTCCATCGCCGGCGTCCGGCCGGTCGAGGTCGATGTACCCGCGCACCAGCGGATCGCGTTCTCCCGTCATCAGCTCGACGGCTTTGAGCGGGATGTAGTCACAGGCATAGGGTGGGGCGGCGACCGTCGGCATCGGCGTTCGGTCGGGTTTGACCTCTTCGTGCTGGCAGCCGCTGATCAGAGCCAATGCGCAGACCAGTCCTGCTACTCCGGCGGTTCGTCTCAACCTGATCATTTGTATTCGAGGAAGGCCTGGGTGAAGTTGGTGTTCACGCGGCCAAGCAGGTCGTCCCCGCGCTTCCCTACAAGGTTCACATCGCGAAGCCATCGTTTGTACGCATCAAGTCGCTGATCTCCGGGGCCATCACCGTGGGGTGCTTTGTCGCTCATCTCGTCCCTTGTCATGATGGTGTGGCCATCCTTGAGGAAGTTGCGTGGGCTGTCGCGAGGATCTTGACCCTTCTTCAGATCCTTGAGTGAAGCCCAGGGATGATGGGGCGCGGGCGGGTCGACGGAGCCGAAAAGCTCATGCTTGAGCATCGCCTGCACAGTGAGATCGCGCAGGAGTTCCTGAGTTTTCAGCACCGTCTGGTTGGCGTCGGTTGTGGCTCGGTCCGCAGAGTCTCCTTGAGCGCTGTCCTCGATTCGGCCCGTCCAGGCCCCGGCGATGCCGGAAATGATCGGCCAGGCTCCTGCCTGCGGTATCGCGAGACCGGTGTTGGCGATGGCGGTGAGAATCTCCATGTTTCTCTCCTGCGCTTCGTCGAGGCTCTTGCCCTCCGCGATCTTGGCCAGCCCTCCCGCGTCGGTGATCAACCCGAATCCCGCCCCGATCCATTTGGCGGCTGTCAACAGTGTCGCGTCACTGTCCCTGCGGGCCATCTCGGCGGCACCGTGATCGAGAATCGTCTTGGCGAACGCGGTTTGGGCTGCCACGACTGCGCCGAATGCCTGAGGGTCGTTGAATGCTTCCAGCATCACATCATGGAGTTCCTCCCTGTCGATGCGTGCGCCCCAGCGAAACGGTCCAGGAATGCTCGGGTCATCGGTGAACGCGACGCCGGGCACTTTGCTGTCGCCGGTGTCGAAGGCGACGCGGTTCACGTCGAGGATGTAGTCGCCGAGGATTTTGGCGGTGGTGGTGGTGGGAACGGCGGGAGGGAGGCCCTTGGAGATGCGCTCGGCTTCCAGGTGGACGAGCCGGGAGGCCAGCAGGGCGGAGAGGTATCCGCGCGAAGGGTGTTCCGTTGAGCCGTCATGGTCGCGGAAGGTGAGGGTGGCGGCCTCCAGCGCCCGGCCCAGCGCCGCGCCGCCGTCCGGCATGTACGGCCACCTCAGGTAGCGTTCCAGCGCCTTGGGATCACCCAGGAAGAAGTCCTGAGCCGCTACAGGATCACGGGCGAGGGCCTCCATGAGGGTCTTTCTGATGGCGGGTTCGCCGGACATCGCCGCCACGTGCTTGTCGATCTGCCTGGCCACCGCCACAAGGAAGGCGGAGGTGAAGGTGCCGTGCTTGAGTGCCAGCGCTAGGGCGTAGGCCGGACGCCAGTCGACGATGGCCTTGTCGAGCGTCCCGGTGAGCTCGTCCCGATAGGCCGGCCCCAGGTGTGGGCTCGCGGTACCAAGGGTCTTGCCGAGGGCCTTCTGCAACCGCTGCATGGTCGCGTCATCGGAGTGCTCGACGGTTTTCACCAGGAGATCGCGAAGCCGCGTGGCGCCCAGTGTGGTCATCAGCGCCAGGGCGAAGGCCGAATCCCCCGTGCGCTTCTCCAGCGCCGCCACGGTCTCCGCGTCGACCTCGCGGTTCCTGGCCGCCTCGACGAGCTTGCCAACGGCCGCGTACACATCGGGATCCCGGCCGGCTTCGCCGTACAGCTTCTCGTCGAAGGCGGCCAGGCCGGCCGGGAGAACGGCGGGGGCCGCCCACTCGCCGTGCTCGGCGCGGATCGTCTCGCTGCGGAGCCGCAGGTCGGGGCGGGTGGTCTCGATCCACCCCTGCGCCTCACGCAGGGCGCCCAGACGGGAGGTGTCCAGGTCGAGCCGTTGCAACATGCCGCGGATCCTCGGCTCGGTGCGACCGATGGAGTCCTGCGTCCGGCCGAGTCCGCGCTCGAAGTCGTCCATCGCGGCGGGGTCGATCCCGGCGAAGCCCCCTCCGCGGTTGACCCAGCCCTCGGGTGGTGGCGTGGGTTCCGGCCGGCCGGGAGCGACGGCCCGCGCAGACGAGGTGGGCGTGGCCGGCGGCTGCGTGGGTATCGCTTCGGGACTGGGCGACGGGACAGGAGCCGAAGCACGGGGAGAGGGCTGAGGTGACGCCGGCGGGGGAGCAGGAGCTGATGCCGGGCTCGGTGACGGCCGGGAACCACCTGATGAAAGGGTCATACAGCCCGGACTCCCCCTGACGTCGGTGACAGACGGCGACTCAGGCAGCAAGATTATTTACGATGTGGTCATCTCGTGAACATGACCGCTCATCCGGAATGCCCGGTCATTCACTACAACACACTCACACATTCTCTCGTACGCTCTGCTCGCCGCCAAGAGGATCGGCGACCTGCCGCTCCAAGTAATCGGGTCGAGCCGCTTGCCGAATTCGCCGTCCCATTCCGACCGGTGGATTGCCAATCCGGGTGGGAAGTAATCATGGAAACGACCGACCCTTTCCATGGGCTCTGTAGCGGCAGAAAGCGTGCCCGACCGGGCCTCCAGCGGTGGCGCGCCGAGGTTAGAATCCGCGCATGCGGCTTCCGACGGACGCGGAGATCCGTGCGCTGCACGAGAGACACGCGCCCTCGGAGGAGGCGTTCGAGCTCGTCCACACGCACTGCGAGATCGTCTGCGCGATCGCCCTGCGACTGGCCGACCGCGCCGGGCTCGACGTCGATGCCGAGCTGGTGCGGGCCGGGAGCCTCCTGCACGACATCGGCGTCTACCGGCTCTACGACGAGGACGGACGGCTCGACCACGCGGGTTACGTCCGCCACGGGATCCTCGGGCACGAACTGCTCCGCGGGGAGGGACTGCCCGAGAGCCTGTGCCGGTTCTGCTCCCATCACACCGGTGTGGGGATCAGCCGGGAGGACGTGCTGCGACAGGGGCTGCCGCTGCCGCCCCGCGACTACCTCGCGGGGTCGGCCGAGGAAGAGCTCGTGATGTTCGCCGACAAGTTCCACAGCAAGACCGACCCGCCGAGATTCGTCACCGCCGGCGCCTACGCGGCCCATGTCCGGCGGTATGGCGAGGACAAGGCCGAGGTCTTCGCGTCGATGTGCGCGGTCTACGGCGTCCCCGACCTGGAGCCCTTCGCCGCCGCGTACGGCCACGAGGTCGTCTGACCCGAGGCGCGAGGACGCCGGGGGTGAGGACTAGGGCGCGAGGACTACGGGGTGAGGACGATCCTGCCGAACACCTCGCCGGCGTCCATCTTGTAGTGCGCCGACACGGCTTGTTCCAGCGGCAGCACCTCGTGCACCACCGTGTGCAGCTCGCCGCGGCTCGCGGCGGCGAACTGCCCGGCCCGTACGGCGTGCCGGTCGGGCGCGGCCACGGTGTCGGCGCTGAAGGTGGCGAAGGACGTCGACTTCCGGAACGCCGCCATCATCGTCGTGCCGAAGTCCGCCGGCGGCTGCCCTCCGACGACGCCGACGACGACCATGCGGCCGTTCGGGTTGAGCTTGTCGAGGAAGGAGGGCAGGTCCGGGCCGGCTACGACGTCGATGACGACGTCGTAGCCGGTGGGCGCGTACGCGCCTCCGTCGCCTGAGCGGTCCAGCACGTGGGTCGCGCCGAGCGCGCGCAGGCGCTCGCCGCGCTCGACCGACGAGGTCGTGACCGCCACCGCGCCGGCGCCGCCCCGCGCCGCGAGCTGGACCGTCATGATTCCGATGCTGCCGGCCGCGCCACGCACCAGCACCGACTCGCCGGGCGCGAAGCGGGCATGGGAGAGGCCGAAGTGGGCCACCACACCGGAGCTCCCGAGCGCCACCCCGTCGACGGCGGACAGGCCGGCGGGGAGGGGGACGATCTCGTCGACCGGAGCGATCGCCTGCTCGGCGTAGCCGCCGCCCAGCCCGGTGAACGCCCACACCCGCTGACCGATCCATGAGTTCTCGACGTCTTCGCCCACGGCGATCACGGTGCCCGCCACCTCACTGCCGGGAATGTGGCCCTTCGCGAAGCCGTAGGCGGCGAGAGTGCCGCGCCGGATCACGGCGTCGACGCCGCCGACGCCGATCGCCTCCGTGGCGATCAGCACCTGCCCGGCGGCGGGCGCCGGGGCGGTCCGGTCGATGAGCGCCAGGCCTTCCGGACTTCCGAACTCCCGGATCTCGACTGCCAACACTGTCATCTCCACCTTCTGGGACCGGCCCGACGCTGGGCCTACTCGACGACGCGCGAGGCGTCCGTGCTCCCGGACCGTAACGGACGCCGCCGTCCGGTTGGCTAAAGTGAGAGCGGTGACCGACCCTCCGCCTCACATCCTGCGGTCCGACGCCCTGGACAACCGTGAGCGCATCCTCGGCGCGGCCCGTGAGCTGTTCGCCGCCGAAGGTCTGGACGTCCCGATGCGGGAGATCGCCCGGCGCGCCGGTGTCGGCCCCGCCACCCTGTATCGCCGTTTTCCGACGAAGCAGACGCTGGTCGTCGAAGCGTTCACAGACGAGATGAGCGTGTGCCACGCCATCGTCGAGGAGGGGCGTGCCGATCCGGACCCGTGGCGCGGCTTCCGCGTGATGATCGAGAGGATCTGCGACCTGCACGCGCGCAACCGGGGCTTCACCGACGCCTTCATGTCGGCCCATCCCGGCGAGGTGGATCTCGCGGCGAGCCGTCAGCACACGCTGAGCGCGCTCGCCGAACTCGCCCGCCGCGCCAAGGACACCGGCAGTCTGCGCTCCGACTTCGTCCTGGACGACCTGATCCTCATGCTCCTGGCCCACCGGGGCATTCACGCCACGTCGGCGGCCGCCCGGGTCGCGGCCTCCCGGCGCTTCGCCCGGCTCATGATCCAGGCGTTCCAGGCCGTCCCGGAGCGATCACCACTGTCGGGGTAGCGCGCGCGAGGACGCCGCCTGCGTACTCGCGAGGAGCCGGTCGACCTGGTCCTCCAGCGGGGGCGCGCCGAGGCGGTTGTCGATCTCGTCGTACGGCACGGCGGGCGGTTCGTCGACCCTGATCGCGCGCAGGTAGTCGGCGAACCGCTCCAGCTTCTGCCCGTCCCTGGCGAGGCCCCGGCGCACCAGTCGCTCGCGCAGCGTGGGGCCGTCGGAGCGGACCCAGAGGAGGCGCACCTCCGGGCCGCCCAGGGCCTCCACCCACGCGTGCCAGCGCGTCGCGTCGTGCACCTGTGAGGTGAACGGGCCGCCCAGCATGACCGGGCAGCCGTGGGAGCGGATCTCCCGGGCGGTCGCCGTCATGCCGTCGTATTCGAACCGCTTGACGTGCTCGTCGTACCACGGCCCCTCGCGCTCGCCCGGCGGCCTGCCGCACGCGGCGAGGGTCGCCTCGACGAAGCCGCCGTACATCGTGTCCTTGTCGAGCAGCGCCGGGACGGGGTCGAGGCGGGCCAGCAACAGGTCGCAGACCGTCGACTTGCCCGCCCCCGGCGGTCCCGACACGATCCAGACGGCGCCGGTCATCGCGGCGGGCCGTACGGCTCGATCGGCGGGTCGGAGTACGGCCCGCCGTCCGCTCGTGGATGCTCCCCGCCGCGCGGTCCGGCGCCGGTGTCGCCCACCCGCCGTCCCGCGCTCTCCGTCACCCGCAGGACGTACAGGTTCCTGCGGGGGTCGATCGGCACAAGGCCGTACGCGGTGTCGACCTCGTCCTCGGCGAGGTCGAGATGGCGCATGGCCGACTCCAGGGTCGCGGGTGCGGGCAGTCGCACGGTGATGAGCACATCGGCCACGGGTCCGCCCTCCCCTGTCGTGTACGACGCCGCCCGGCCCGGCCGTCAGGCGGCTCTCAGGCGGCCTTACCGCCCGAGCGGCTGTCAGGCGACCTTCGCCGCCCGAGTGGCTTTCAGGCGGCCTTGGCCGCCCGGCGGCGCAGCGCGGCGATGACGCCGGCGGCGTCGACCACGCCATACCCGTAGTCGTGGTCATACCCTACGGCACTGCGGTCGTCGGCCGTCCGCCGCAGCAGGGTCCTGAGCTGGGCCGGCGAGAGCGTGGTCGACGGCCATCGGGTGCGGACGGCGGCGACGAGCCCCGCCGCGACGGGACACGCCGCCGAGGTGCCGGAGTCGGGCTCGGTGTCGCCGAGCGCGCCCGAACCGGTGAAGTGGGTGTAGGCGCAGAGGTCCGGCTTGCGCGCGGCCAGCCGCCCGGGGCCCTGGGAGGAGTAGCCGACGCGCGACCCGGCGGTGTCGATCCCCCCGATCGACAGGGCGCGCGGGTGGGAGTTGGCCCCCACGATGGGCCGGTCCGGGTAGGCGCACCTGCTGTCGCGGCACTGCGTGCCGCAGTTGCCCGCGGCGAACAGGATGTCCGCCCCCGCCTCGGCCAGGCTGCCCACGATCAGGTTGAACGGATGGGCGGGATTGTCGGAATAGTTGCCGGGGTGGCCGGGCGGGAAGTCCCAGCGCGGCGAGAACGACCCCCAGCTGTTCGTCACGACGAGCGCCCGGGACTCGGCCGGCTGGGCGTCGAGGACCTCGCGCAGGTGCGCGTACGCGGCGATCGCGTCGGACAGCAGGCCGTCGAGCGTCGACCCGCCCTGCCGCCGCGACAGCAGCACGGGCACGTCCACCAGGGACGCGTTCGGCGCGGCGATGAGCGCGTCGAAGGCGCACATCGAGCCGTGGTCGACGGAGAAAGCCCCCGGTGTCCCTGACACGCTCTTGGGGTTCCAGCTGCGCTCGTGGTCGACGGTGACCTCCCGGCCGCGGGCCGCCGAGACGTACGCCGCGTTGATGCCCGTGTCGATGACCGCGAGGGGGACGCCGGAGCCGTCCAGGCCCTCGGCCGCGAGATCGGGCAGGCGCAGCAGCCGCTCGACGTCGTGCCAGTCGCCCACGGGAGGGTCGCCGGCGCAGGTGAGCGTGGTCTCGATGGCCGGGTCGGCGTACACGGCGACCACGTCGCGGCGGGTCGCCGGCAGCAGCGCGATCCTGCTGGTCAGCTCGTCGTCGGCGATCTCCCCGCGCACCACGACGGACGCGTCCTGCGGCGCCATGGAGAAGACCAGCGGCTGGTTGAGCGAGAGCGGGTCGCCGCCGGGGACCGCGGGCATCGGACGGGGCACGGCCACCGGGGCGTACGCGTGGTCGATGACGATCCCGGGCAGATCGTCGGCCACGTCGGAGGCCGAGGACGGGACCGACGGGTCGGCGACGGCGGCGACCAGATCGGGGGACGGACGCAACTGGATGAGTACGCGCACGACGGGTCCACTTCGTGTGACGGGGTGGATACGTTACGTGACAACCCTGCTGCATGCCAGCGGCGCCGTCCACGGCTTCGCGGGAAATCCTCAGCGGCGCGCGGTCAGAAGCCGCACAGCTCCGCCAGGCTCTTGGCGGCCTTGTCGTTGGGGGTGGGGGTCTTCCTGCCGCCCGCGTCGGCCAGGAGCGGCGTACGGGACGGCGACGGGGTGGACGAGGGGGTGGAGGAGGAGGATGCGCCGGGCGAACCCGAGGCGGACGCGGAGGCCGTGCCGGCCGTGCCCATGGGGGAGGCCGTCGCCGCGATGGGCGCCTGGTCGGCCATGGACTCGCGGATCGCCTTCTTCGTGAGTTCCCTGATCTTGTCCCAGTCCGGGTTGCCGGTGTAGATGAGCGGCGGCACGAACTGGAGACTCGTGATCTTGGCGCTGCGCACCTTCATGCCGAGCGGCACGAGGTGCTCCAGCAGGTCGCGGGGGATGTCGGTGCGGAACATGTGGCGGGCCGCCGTGGCGATCCTGGTGAAGTTCGCGAGGACCTTGGACGGGGTCGCCTGCTGGGCGAGCGCGCCGATGACGCACCGCTGGCGGGACATCCGGGAGAAGTCGTCGCTGTCGACCCGGGAACGGCCGTACCAGAGCACCTCCTCGCCGCTCAGCCTCCGGTAGCCGGCCTTGATGGTGCCGGCCGTGCCGAAGTGGCCGCCCCACTTGATGTCCCGCTCGACCCGGATGTCGAGGCCGCCCAGGGCGTCGATCATGGCCGCGAAGCCGAACATGTCGACCATGGCGTAGTAGTCGATGTGCAGGCCGAGCGTGTAGCCGATGGCGTCCTTCAGCGCCTGCGAGCCCTTGTTCTTGCCCCCCATGACCTGCGGGTTGTTGTCGGCGTAGTACCAGACCGAGTTGAGCAGGCCCTGGCCTTCGTCGTTGAAGCCGTTGGGGAACACCTTGTGCAGGGGACTGGTGGCGGGGAAGCGGACGTACTGCAGGTTGCGCGGCAGGCTGAACAGGACGGTGTTGCCGGTCGCGATGTTCACGCTCGCCACGGTCATCGAGTCGGTGCGCACCCCGACGCGGTTGCCCGCCGCGTCCCCGCCGACCAGCAGGAAGTTGACGCGCTTGCGGCCGTCCCAGGGGTCCTCGGCCCGGATGGGGGAGGGGGTCGTGCCCTCGACCGGGGCCATCACCGCGTCGAGGGTCTGGCTCGCGGTCCTGATGTAGCCCGCGGTGACCGCGAACGGCGCCATCACCGACACGCACAGCACGCCGGCGACGATCCCCGCCACCACCTGCCCGGTCTGCGACAGCCGCTGTGGGCGGAGCGCCACGAAGGACAGGACCACCAGCGCGAACCAGGCGAGCGCGCAGACGGCCGCGCCCACCATGATGGCCGTGAGCGTGCTGGGGCGCACCACCGCGCCCGCGTTCCCCATCAGCCGCAGGCCCACGACCACCAGCGCGACCAGGGCGGCGCCGAACGTCACGAGCAGGGCGATCCCGGTCCGGCGGTGGCCCGCCCGCAGGTGGGCCGCGCCGGGTACCAAGGCCGACAGCGCGGTCCAGCCGATGAGGGAGACAGGGGTCAGCGGCGGCCCGTAGCGCGGCCCACGACCCCGCGGCCTCGGTCGCGGAGCCGGGTGGGAACCGCCGGGGGCGCCAAAAGCTCCGGGGGCTTTGGGGGCTCCAGGGGCCCCGGGGCCTTGGTGAGTTCCGGAGCCTTGGGGAGTTGGGAGGGCTTGGGGGCTTCCCGGGGCGTCCTTCCGGGGCCCTGGGACCGTCTCGTCCTGGGATTCCGGCTCGGCTGCCCGGGGGTCTGGCTGGGGTGCGCGGAAAGCGTCGTTCCGGCGTCTCGGGATGGTGTCGTCGTGACGATCCCCGTGGGTGTCGTCCGGGGAGGAACCGCGAGGGGCCTCGTCGCGGGCCGGCGAGGAGCCGGGCGAGCCCTCACTCAGCGGCGAGGAGCCTTCGCGCGAGGAGCGGGGAGGGCCTTCGCTCGCGCGTGAGGAGCTGGGAGACTCTTCGCGCGACGAGTGTTCGCGCGGGCGGGGGGAGCCGGGAGAGCCTCCGCGTGAGGCCCCGGGGGAGTCCTCGTGGGGTCGCGGCGAACCGGGGGTTCCGCCGCGTGATCGAGGCGGGCCGGGGTTTTCGTCGCGCTCCCCGCTCCCGCCACGCTGACTTTCGCGCCGACGCTTCCGGGAACCCCCGGCCGCGTCAGCGGGACCCCCGCCGCGCATGGCTCACCGCTCTTTCCTCCGTGGCTTGGCTAGGGATTCTAATCACCATATCCGGACAAGGTAGACGTAAACCTGGGGAGAGGAGTCGGGGCCGTCCGTCAGGAGACGGACGAGGAGCCGACTACCCAGGTGTTGCACTGGTAGGCCATCGGCCGGGTGTAGCCCTGGCGGAACCAGGCGGCGTTGCTGCGTGTGTTCCCGTGGTCCCGCGGCCCTCCCGGCGGGTCGCCCAGGTGGCTGTAGGCCCACAGGAGCGTGTTCCGCCGGGTGCCGTCGATGGGATAGCTGGCGGCGACCGACCGCATGAACATGCCGCCGAAGCAGGTGGCCTGCAGTTCGTGCCGCCGGCTGAGCGCCATCTTGCCGCTGCGGGAGCTCGAGTTGATCGTCTGCTGCCACCAGGAGTCGGAGATGCCCGACACGTTCTGGAGGTGATGTCCGTACTCGTGGGCCATCATGCTGATGATGATCCCGTTCCAGGAGCCGAGCGGGCCGTACTCCCGGGCCATCGCCGAGGTGGACGCGTAGATGGTGCTGTTGCTGGGGCAGTAGTAGGGCACGTTGCTGCCCGGCGAGGGGTAGTCGCCGCAGGCGCCCCTGCCCTTCCGGGCGGCGATCATGTAATGCGGGGGAGTCCAGGGGATCCCCGCCCGGGTGAGCGCCGGCGCCCAGGCGTCGCCCATGCACCTTCCCGTCTTCAGGATCAGGGCCTTGAACTGGGCGTGGTTGTAGATACTGGCATTCCCGGCCGGGCAGTTCGTCCTGGTCGGCGAACCGGCGCGGTAGAGGCTGTTGCTCTTGGCCGTACGGTTCAGCGTCGGCGTCGTCGGACGCCTCGTCGCCTGGGACGTCGGCTTCGAGGAGGGCCTGGACGGCGCCGCGGTGTCGTCCTCGCGGGGCTCCCGCGACGGGAGCGGGGGAAGGCTGTAGGTCGGCAGCGCGACCGGAGAGACCGGGTCCTCGGTGCGCGCGACCCGCGCCATCGCGCTCATGACCACGACCAGCACGAACACGAGCGCGAGCATGCCCATCAGCGCGACGATCACCGCTCCGCCGGACGACCTGCGCCGGGGCGGACGCCACGCGGGCGGCGGGTAGGGAGCGGCGGGCCCGCGCGGGGGCGGCGGAGGCTGTGGCGCCCACCGCGGTCCCGGCGGAGGCGGCGGCGCCTGCTGAGGCGGAGCCGCCGGGAAGGGCGCGTGCTGCGGAGCCCCCTGGAAAGGCGCCCCCTGGAAAGGCGCTCCTTGTGCTCCTTGAGGCGGTGCCGTCTGGAAAGAGGCCTGCTGGGGTGGCGGTGGCCCCTGGGCTGGCGCTCCTTGCGGCGGCGCCGCTTGGAAGGGTGCCTGCTGGGGCGGAGCCGCCGGGAACGGTGCTCCTTGGGGCGGTGGGGCCCCCTGGAAGGGTGCCTGTTGGGGCGGCGTGGCCTGGAACGGCCGCTGCTGCGGCGGTGCCGCCGGGAACGCCGCTGCTTGCGGTGATCCCTGGAACGGCGTGCCCTGGGGAGCGGGGTAGTCCTGGGGCGCCGGATAGGAGGGCTGTCCCTGGGGCGGTAATCCCTCTGGCTGGAATCCCTGTGGCGGGCCCTCGAAATGGTGGCCCGCGCCCTGTGGCGGTGGCGGTGGCGCTGTCGAGGGCTGTGGATAGGACGGCGTTCGGGGTGGGTTCCCGTAGGGCTGCTCACCCTGACCGTAGGCGTACGCTCCCGGCCCCTGCCGATCCTGGCCATAGGCATACGCGGCCGGGTCCTGCCGATCCTGGCCATAGGCATGCGCGGCCGGGCCCTGGCCGTAAGCGTGCGCGGCCGGGTTCTGCGGAGGCGCCGGGAAAGAGCCGTTCGGAGGAAATGTGCCGGGGGCCGGGGGCTGCGAGGCCGCGGGATAGGCGACGCCCCGGGGCGGGCCGCCGGCCTGTGGGTGGCCGCCGTACGGGCCGGGCGGGGGATAGGCGCCGGGTGGATAGGCGACCCCCTGATGCGGTCCGCTCTGCGGATGGGGAATGCCGTCGCGCTGTCCGCCTTCCGGATGGGGAATGCCGGGGTGCTGCGGACCGTCCCAATCGCCCGTTCCGGTTGGCCCGGTCCAACCCCCGGGAGGATAGGCCCCGCCGATTTGTGCCCCGGATTCCGGTCCGGGCGTCCAACCAGCTGATTCCTCCGGTTGTGACCCGAAAGGTGGGCCCGAAGGTGGCCCTGAATAGGGAGAAGACCCCCCGGGCGGCTGCTGGGGAGGGTACTGCTGCGCCACGACTTTGCCCCCTTCGTGGATTTGGGGCAGAAGGATACTCGTTTCTCATCCATCACGGATGTAGCAGATACCGGGCACAATCCGTAATCGGCCGACGTGATCTCTGCGATGTTCCGGAATCGCCGGGCTCGTCTGCCCTAGCGTTTTTGGCATGAATCTGCAGCAGCTCCGTTACGTGGTCGCCACTGCGGAGCACCGCACCATGACCGATGCCGCCCGCTCGCTCTATATCGCGCAGCCCGCTCTGTCGCGCGCGATTCGCGACCTGGAACGTGAACTCGGAATGACGCTTTTCGCGCGCTCCGGCCGCGGGGTCGTCGTGACGGCCCAGGGCCGCCGGGTCGTGAAGCTGGCTCGTGAGGCCCTCGACGCGGTGGCCGAGATCGAGGCGCTCGCGACCCAGGGCCACTCCTCCGGGGCCGAGTTACGGATCGCGTCCACTCCGAGCCTGGAGCCCGGCCTCGCCGGGCGCCTGCTGCCCGCGTACGCCGCCGAGCACCCTGGGATAAGGGTGCAGATCGTGCGGTGCGAGGGCCGGGAGGCGGTGGTCAGCGCGGTCCGCGAACAGCGCGCCGACCTCGGCCTGACCGATCTCCCGGTGCCCACCGACCTGGTGAGCCATCCCCTGGAACGCCAGGAGATCGTGCTGATCTCCCCGCCCGGCCTCGACCTGCCCGATCCCCTCCCGGTGACGCGGTTGAACGGCATGCGGCTGGTGCTGCCCGCCCCTGGCAGCCCGCGCCGCAGGGAGTTCGACCAGATCTTCGCCACCCACGGGGTGCGCCCGATCCCGGCCGTCGAGTCCGACGAGCGTCGCGGCTGGCTCCGCGCCGTACGTGAGGGCCGGGCCTCGTTGCTGTGGTACCGGGGCATGGCCGAGCAGGCGGCCAGGGCCGGGCTGGTGGTCCGCTCGCTCGACCCGTCGTTGCGTAAGATCATCGCTGTGGTGCACGCGCGGCGGCGGCTGCCCGCGATGGCGCAGGACTTCCTCGCCCTCGCGGAGGGCGGCTCGGCGGCGTGACCGCGCCTTCTCCTTTGTTTGGATCGTTCCACCTTTCCCGAACAGAGAAGGTGGGGCCCGGCGCCGGCCCGCCGTCGGCGCGGAAGCCGGAGGGCCGGTTTAGTAGGGTGACGGCGATGCCGAACTCGCCGAAACCCGCCGTGGTGCCCGGCCCGCCATCCGTACTGCGCCTGCGCGGCCGTGCCTTCGGTCCCGGCGACTTCGCGGTGATGGCCGTGGTCAACAGGACCCCCGACTCGTTCTACGACAGGGGATCGACCTACGCCTTCTCCGCCGCCGTGGACGCCGCCTCCCGCCTCATCGCGGACGGGGCGGACATCGTGGACATCGGCGGCGTCAAGGCGGGTCCCGGCACGGACGTCGACCCGGCCGAGGAGATCCGCCGGGTGGCCGACGTCGTCGCGGCGGTACGCGAGCGGCACCCCGAAGTGATCATCAGCGTCGACACCTGGCGGTCGGAGGTCGCCAAGGTCGTCGCGGAGGCGGGCGCGGACCTGCTCAACGACACCTGGGGCGGCGTGGACCCCGGCCTCGCGGAGGTCGCGGCGGCGTACGGCGTCGGCCTGGTGTGCGCGCACGCCGGGCGGGTGGAGCCGCGCACCCGGCCGCACCGCATCGCGTACGGCGACGTGGTGGCCGACGTGATCGCCTACACGACGGCGCTCGCGGAGCGGGCGGTCGCGGCGGGGGTCCGCCGCGACGCGATCCTCATCGACCCCGCGCACGACTTCGGCAAGAACACCTGGCACTCGCTGGAGGTCGGCAGGCGGCTCGGCGAGATGACCGCCACGGGCTGGCCGGTGCTCGTCGCCGTCTCCAACAAGGACTTCGTGGGCGAGGCGCTGGGCGGTCTCCCGGTCGGGGAACGGCACGCCGGCACGCTGGCCACGCTCGCGGTGTCCGCGCTGCAGGGCGCGCGGGTCTTCCGCGTCCACGACGCGGCGAGCGCGCGTACGGCTCTCGCCGTGGTCCGCCGCCTCGCCGCCGCCCGCTCCTGAGCCGCCCCGTCCTGAGCGCCTCCGTCCTGAGCCGATCGGCTCACACGGGCGGGGAGTAGGTCACGGACAGGAAGCGGAGCAGGATCGCCTCACGGGTCGCCGCCGGCAACGCGTCGAGAATCGCGTTCACGACCGCCATCTCGGGCGCCTTCTCCGGCGCTTTCCCGGGTGCCGCTCCGGGCTGTGCCGCGGGGCCGGTCCCGTCCGGCAGGCCTAGGGTGATCCCCGCCGACGCGGCCAGCTCGGCGAACGTCGCGTCGTCCAGCGCGTCGAGATCGAGGGACGCGATGAGCTCGGGCAGGCCCTCGGGCACCTCGGCGGGCCCGCGCCGCCGCGCCGCCGCGGCCGCCTCCTCGATCACGTCCAGCATCGCGTCGACCCCCGCCAGCGTCACGCCGGTGACCGTGATGTGGATGTTGGCCGGGATGCCGGCGTACGACAGCTGCGGCTGGAGGAACCAGCCGCGCGTGCGCGCCTCGTCGGCGAGCACGAACACGTCCACCTCCGGCGACCCGGCGATCGCGACCAGCGCGGCCTCCGGCTCGCCCAGCACCCGCAGGCCGGGGATCTTCCGCACGCCCTCCGCCAGCCGCCGGGTCGCCTCCAGCGTCCGGCGGCCCAGCTCCCGGTAGCCCTCCCGGCCGAGGGCCTCCAGGGTGGCCCAGGCCCCGCCGAGCGGCCCGGCGGAGCGTGAGCTCTGCACGGTCGCGTTGACGATCGTGTATCCGGGCCAGGCCGCCGAGGCGAAGTAGGCCCGGCGGCGCAGCTCCGCGTCGCGGAAGAGCAGCACCGACGCCCCCTTCGGCGCGTACCCGAACTTGTGCAGGTCGCAGGAGATCGAGGTGACGCCGGGCACGGCCAGGTCGAAGGGCGGGATCTCGGCCCCCGCCTCGCGCAGCCACGGCAGCAGCCATCCGCCGACGCAGGCGTCCACGTGGCACAGCACGCCGCGCGAGGCGGCCAGCGCGGCGATCTCGCCGACGGGATCGACCACGCCCTGGGGATAGGACGGCGCCGAGACCACGGCCAGCGCCGTGCGCTCGTCCAGCGCGTCCTCGAACGCCGGCACGGAGGCGCGGTAGGTGATCGGGTCCACCGGCACCGGCACGACCTCCATGCCGAGGTAGTGCGCGGCCTTGTGGAACGCGGGGTGGGCCGTCACGGGCAGCACGACCCGGGTGGCGCCGGGGCGGGCGTCGCGGGCCGCCTTCACCGCCAGCATGATCGACTCGGTGCCGCCGCTGGTGAAGATCCCGGGCGCGCCGGGCCGTCCGAGCATCTCGGCGACCGCCCCGACCACCCGCCGCTCCAGCGTGACCATGCTGGGGAAGGCCGTCGGGTCGAGCATGTTGACCTCGAGCATCTCCGCGTACGCCAGGTGCGCCGCCTCGTGCACCTCCGGCAGGCCGGTGTCGTAGACGTAGGCCGTCACCTTGCCGCCGCGGACCGGCAGGTCGGCGGCCCTGAGCGCGGTCAGTTCGGCGAGCAGTTCGGCGGCGGGCCTGCCGTGGTCGGGAAGCATCGGTCTCCTATCGGGCGGGCAACACGGGCGGGTCTCAACGTGCCAGGGGGAGCCGCACGACGGCACGCAGTCCGGGGGAGGCGTCCTCCAGGTGGACCGTACCGCCGTGGGCCTCGACCGTGGTGCGCACGATCGCGAGACCGAGCCCCGCGCCGCCGTCGTCGCGGCTGCGCGCGTCGTCGAGCCGGGTGAACCGGTCGAACACCCGCTCCCGGTCCTCGGGCGGGATGCCCGGCCCGTCGTCGGTGACGGTCAGTTCGGCGACGCCCGCTCCCGCGGCTCCTCCGGTCCGTACGCCGATCCGGACCGCCGAGGCCGCGTGGCGCAGCGCGTTGTCGACCAGGTTGGTGAGCACCCGACGCAGGTCCAGCGCGTCGCCGAGCACCACGGGCGGCGGGCCGGGCGCGAGGTCCGAGCCATCGCCGGAGCCATCGCCGGAGCCCAGGTCGAGGCCGAGGTCGTACCGCTCGGCGGTGCGGCGGGCCAGGTCGCCGAGGTCGACGGGCTCCCGCCGGCTCAGCCGGCCCTCGTCGAGCCGGGCCAGGGCGAGCAGGTCCTCGGCGAGCCGGGACAGCCGGAGGGTCTCCTCCAGCACGCCCTCCGCCGTCTCGTTCCAGTCCTGCCCCTCCGGATGGCTGAGCGCCACCTCCAGCTGCAGCCGGATGCTCGCGAGCGGGCTGCGCAGCTCGTGCGCGGCGTCGGAGACCAGCGCCCGCTGACGGGCTTCCGCCTCCTCCAGCCGGCCGAGCATGTCGTTGAGGGTCGTGGCGAGCGCGTGCACCTCGTCACGCGCCTCGGGCACCGGCAGCCGCCGCGAGCGCGCCGTGCCGCCCACCGCGGCGGCGCCCCGCCGCAGCGACGTGATCGGCCGTAGCGTGCGCCCGATGACCAGCCACGAGGCCGCCGCGAGCAGCGCGAGCAGGAGCGGCATCCCGGCCAGCAGCACGTGCCCGGTGGTCACCAGACTGCTCTCCACCTCGGTGAACGACCGCGCCACGATCACCGTGACGCCGTGGTCCGCGCTGAGCACCCGCACCCGCAGCGGTCCCGGCAGCGCGTAGGGCCGGCCGTTCACGAACTGGGGGGCGCCGGTGCGCACGGCCGACTCCCGCGCCCGCGCCGGCAGCAGCGGGACCAGGCGGTCGGTGTCCGAGGTGGCGTCGACGATCCGCCCGTCCGGGCCGAGCACCTGGACGATCGTGTTGTTCACCGAGGTCACCGGGTCGGGCAGCCGGCCGGCGTCGGACAGCGCGACGATCTCGCGGCCCCGCTGGTAGACCTGGTCGTCGATGTTCCGGATCAGGGACTCGCCGAGCACCATGACGAACACGTACGCCGACACGGCGAGGGCGAGCGCCAGCACGGCGGTCGCGGTGGCGGTGAGCCGGAACCGCAGGCTCCGCCGCCGCCACCACGCGACCGGCCCGCCCGTCCGCCGGGGTTCCCCGGGTCGCGCCAGCTCGGATTCCCCGGGTCGCGCGGGCTCCCGTTCCCCCGGCTGGGCGGCGGCGACCGGCGTCGCCGCGGCGAACGGGCCGGGTGCGAGCGGGTGCGGGTGCGCGGATGGATCGGGCACGGTCAGCCGCCGTCGCCGGAGAGCCGGTATCCGGCCCCGCGCACCGTCTGGAGGGCGGTGCGGCCGAAGGGCGCGTCGATCTTCCGGCGGAGATAGCCGACGTACACCTCGACCACGTTCGGATCGGTGTCGTAGGTGTCCCACACGTGCTCCAGGATCTCCGGCTTCGACACCACCTCGCCCGGCCGCCGCATCAGGTATTCCAGCAGGGCGAACTCCCGGGGCGTCAGCTCGACCGGGGTGTCGCCCCGGGTGACCAGCCGGACCGCCGGGTCGAGTGACAGGTCGCCCGCGCGCAGCACCGCGGGCCTGCGCCCCCCGCCGCGGCGCAGCAGCGCCCGGATCCGGGCGACCAGCACCACGTAGGAGAACGGCTTGGTGAGATAGTCGTCGGCGCCGAGGTCGAGCCCGTCGGCCATGTCGTACTCGCCGTCCTTGGCCGACAGCATGAGGATCGGCACCCAGTTCTCCTCGGCGCGCAGCTGCTTGCACACGTTGTAGCCGGACATGCCGGGCAGCATGATGTCGAGCACCACCACGTCGTAGTCGCCGGCGCGGGCGAGGTGCAGGCCCTCGTTCCCGTCGTGCGCCAGGTCGACGGCGAATCCCTCCGCCTGCAGCCCGCGACGCAGCGCCACCGCCATCCGCCGCTCGTCCTCCACCACCAGAACCCGCATTGCCCCATAGTGGACCCTTTTGCCCTCTGGGGTCGGACGGCCCCTGAGAAGGCTCTCAGCCGGTCTCAGCGTCGGCTCAGGGGCCCTCAGGCAGTCTCGGGTTGTCAGGTTTTCCGCCCATAGTGGGAGATGTGAGATGGCGAAGAGAGTCCGCGTCGTGAGGTGGGGCATTCCGGTGGCGGCGGTGGCCGTGGTGGCCGCGGCCGTGGGGGCCGGTCCGGTGATCGCGGCGGTGGGCGGCGAGCCGTCCCTGCCCGACAAGACGGCGGAGCAGTTGCTGGCCGACGTGGCGCGCACCTGGCAGCACGGCCCGATGCCGCAGATGTCCGGCACGATCGTCGAGACCGCGTCGCTCGGCCTGCCCACGCTGCCCGGCCTGTCCGGGCCGGGGCCGTCCGGGGCCACGCCGGTGTCCCTGTTGTCCGGGTCGCACCAGCTCAAGATCTGGTACGCGGGGGAGAATCGGTTCCGCCTCATGCTGCCGGGGGAGATGAGCGAGACCGACCTCATCGCCGACGGCGACAAGGTGTGGTTCTGGGACAGCGCCGCCAACAAGGCGACCCGCCTCACCGCCCCGGCGGCCCCCGGCGGGACGGCCACCCCCTTCCCGTTGCCGTCCGGCCCCGCCTCGATGCCGGCGACGCCGGAGCAGGCCGCGCGGGAGGTGCTCAAGGCGGCCGGGACCGACACCGCGATCAGCGTCGGCGACGACGTCACGGTCGCCGGGCGGGGGGCCTACCAGCTGGTGCTGACCCCGAAGTCGTCCGATTCGCTGATCAGGGACGTCCGGGTGGCCCTCGACGGTGAGAGGCTGATGCCGCTGCGCGTCCAGGTGTACGCCAAGGGGGCCGCCGAGCCGGCGTTCGAGGTCGGCTTCGAGACGCTGTCCTTCACCAGCCCCGCCCCGGAGAACTTCGCCTTCACCCCGCCGCCGGGGGCGAAGGTCGAGCAGGGGGTGGACGTCCCCGGTGCGGACCGCCGTCCCGAGACGGCCCCGGGCGCACCTGACGGCGCCCACGACGGGACGCGCGTCGTCGGCTCGGGCTGGGACAGGGTGCTCGTCGCGCCTCTGCCCGCCGCCGCCGAGGGGAAGCAGGACGAGGGGAAGCAGAACGAGCGGAAGGGCGACGGGCCCGACGTGGCGGCGCTGCTCGGCGGCGTCCGCTCCGCGGCGACGCCGGTGAGCGGGGAGTGGGGCAGCGGCCGGCTGCTGCGCACCAAAGTCGTGTCGATCCTGCTCACCGACGACGGCCGCCTCCTGGCCGGCGCGGTGACGCCGGAGGCCCTCTACCGGGCGGCCCGGTGACGGTGGGCACGCGCGCGGGGGCGCCGCGGCAGGACGCGGCGGCGCCCCCGCCCTCTCCGGAGGGCGGCGCGCACGCCGTCGTCACCACCGGCCTCACCAAACGCTTCCGGGGCGGTCAGCTCGCCGTCGACGGCGTCGGCCTCGCCGTGCCACGCGGATCGGTCTACGGTTTCCTCGGTCCCAACGGCTCGGGCAAGACGACGACGATCCGCATGCTGCTCGGCCTGGTGACCCCGACCTCCGGCTCCTGGTCGTTGCTCGGGGCACCCATGCCCGGCGGCCTGGCCCGTACCCTGCCGAGGGTCGGCGCGCTGGTCGAGGGCCCGGCCTTCTACCCGTACCTGTCCGGAGAGGCGAACCTGCGCCGCTTCGACGCGGCCGACCCCGGCGCGGACCCCCGTACGGCGCGGGCCAGGATCGGCGCCGCGCTGGACCGGGTCGGGCTGACGGCGGCGGCCGGCAAGCGCTACCGCGCCTACTCCCTCGGGATGCGCCAGCGCCTGGCCATCGCCGCCGCGTTGCTCGGGCCGCGGGAGCTGCTGGTGCTCGACGAGCCGACCAACGGTCTCGACCCGCAGGGCACCCGCGAGGTCCGCGCGCTGATCAAGGAGATCGCGGGGGACGGCACGACGGTCTTCGTCTCCTCCCACCTGCTGGGGGAGGTCGAGCAGATGTGCGGCCACGTGGGAGTCATGCGGGCCGGGAGGCTCGTCGCGCAGGGCCCGGTCGCCGCCCTGCGCGAGGCGGGCGCGGCCCCGCGCCTGCGCGTGGAGACCCCGGACGTCGCCGCGGCGGCGGCCGCGCTGTCGCGCGCCGGGCTGGACGGCGTTCGACCCGGGGACGGCGAGGTCACGGCGCACGCCGGGGAGCAGCCGCCCGAGCGGATCTGCGCGCTGCTGGTCGGAGAGGGCGTGGCGGTGCGGGGGTTCGGGGTGGTCCGTCCCACGCTGGAGGAAATCTTCGTCGGGCTGACGGGGGAGGGGTTCGATGTCGAGGCATGAGACGGGCGCGGCCGCGCCGGAGGCCCGGCCGGCGGAGGAGCGGACGCCGCCCGGCGAGGCCACGTCCCGTACGCCGGACGGCGCGCCGGGCACCAGGCCGGGAACGGCGTTGGACGGCGCGCCGGGCGCCAAGCCCGGAACGGCGTTGGACGATGGGCCGGGCACCAGGCCCGGAACAGCGTTGGACGATGGGCCGGGGACGGCGTTGGACGGCGGGCAGGGCGATGAGTTGGGCGGCGCGCCGGAATCGGGGGCCGCGCCGCCACCGTCGTCCGTGCGGCAGGTGGCGCGGCTGCTGGCCTCCGAGGCCGGGCTGACGTTCCGCCGGCCGCGCAACCTCGCGATGCTCGGTGTGCTCGCGGTCGTGCCGGTGCTGGTCGGCGTGGCGGTACGCCTCGCGTCGGGCGACACGGGAGGCTCGATCATCGGCGAGATCGCGGGCAACGGGCTGATGCTGACGTTCGCCGCGTTCGCCGTCATGACGCCGATCGTGCTGCCGCTCACGGTGGCGGTCGTGGCGGGTGACGCCGTGGCGGGCGAGGCCGCGCAGGGCACGCTGCGTTACCTGCTCGTCGCCCCAGTAGGCCGGGCCAGGCTGCTCGCGCTCAAGTACGCCAACGTGGTGCTCTTCTGCCTCGCGGCGTGCGCGGTGGTGGCGCTGTCGGCGCTGGCGGTGGGGCTGGCGTTGTTCCCGGCCGGGCCGGTGACGCTGCTGTCGGGTACGACGGTCCCGGCGTCCGCCGCCCTGCTGCGCATCGGGATCGTCGTCCTGTACGCCGCCGCCGGGATGGCGGCACTCGGCGCCGTCGCGCTCGCGGTCTCCACCCTCACCGAGGCGCCGATCGGCGCGGTCGCTGCGAGCGTCGTCCTGGTGGTGGTCAGCCAGGTCCTGAGCGCGATCCCGCAGCTCGCGGCCGTACGGCCGTACCTGCTCACCACGTGGTGGACCGCCTTCGACGGCGCTCTGCGGGCGCCGGTCGACGTCGACCGGATGGGCCAGGGGCTGCTGGCGTTCGCCGCCTACGTCCTGGTGTTCGGCTCGATCGCCTGGGCGCGCTTCACGAGCAAGGACGTCACCGCCTGACCGGAGTCACGGCGACGGGACGAGCACGAGTCCGGCGGATCGGTGGATCGGCGGAGTAAGTGGATCACAAGTGGTGACCTTCACCGGTCTTTGTCGCTAGTGTTGCCGCGGACCTCTCACCCAAGGTGGTGTTCATGCGGCACTTCTTCGGGCTGCTCCTGGGCGTTGTCGTCGCGGCGGCTCTTCTCGTCGGTGGTGGATGGGCGTCTCAGGAGGCGGTGCGAGGGGCCGTGCAGAACGTGGACCCGGTGAGGGACACCCGGATGCTGATCGCCCTGGGCGTGATGGTCGTCGTGGGCCTGCTGCTCGGGCTCGTGCTGGTCACCCGGGTGTCGCCGCTGTCGACGTTCGTCCCGTCGATGGCGCTGCTGGCGTGGACCGTGGTCTATCTCCTCGACGTCTCACGCGCCGCGAGCCTGGTGCCCACCGGGCCCTCCGTGCACGCGGAGCTGCTGCAGGCCGGCCGGGGCGCGCTCACCCTTCTCTCGACCGGCGTGTACGCCCTGCTCGGCATCGCGTTGTTCCTCCCGGTGCTCATGCCGTCCCGCTGGTCCCGCCCCGAACGGGACGACGAGGAGGAGTACGAGGAGACCCTCGGCTACTGATCGCGGGGGAGTTCCTTGACGGATCACCCCCTGGGCCGGGCCGTGATTTTGGGAAGGCTTTACCCGGCACGCGTGAAGCCCGGCGATTGAGGGCCTGAGCGTGGGGCAGCGGAGCCTTTTGTGATCTTTACATGGGAAACCCATGACCTGCGGGTGTTACCGTGTCGTAACATCGTCGTAAGGAGGATGAAACTTACCGACCGGTAGAACAGATTACCTAACTGGGAATATCCCTTTTAGGGGGCTTGCATGACACATGAGCTTAATGTTGATGTTCGTCCGGAATATCCGGTCAGTTGGCAGGCGGCCGCGATCAACGGCGTCCTCCGTGGCACCATGAAACCGATCTCGGCCCTGCTGGTCCGCAACAACCCGGGGATGGCGGTGGCCAGCCGGCTGATGTGCCTGGGTGAGCGCGTTCCCGGCATTCTGCCCGGCCATGTGTCCGTCACCCCGGACGGCTTCGGCTCGTGCACCGGAGAGTGGGTGCACGGCGGGCCGTACCTGGACGAGCGGAAGGTGGTGCTCTACTTCCACGGCGGAGCCTACTTCGTCTGCTCCCCGGCCACCCACCGCCCGATCACCTGGCGGCTGTCGGCCGCCGCGGGCAGCCCGGTCTTCTCCCTCGACTACCGCCAGGGGCCCGTCCACTCCCTCGCCGAGTCGCTGGCCGACGCGCTCGAGGCGTACGAGTCCCTGCTCGACCTCGGGTACGCCGCCAAGGACATCCTGCTGGCCGGAGACTCCGCCGGGGGCCACCTCACCCTCGCGACTCTGCTGGCCCTGCGCGACCGGGACATGCCCCTGCCCGCCGCCGGTGTGTGCGTCTCCCCCTGGACCGACCTCAGCGAGAGCCGCCGCCGCGTCAACGTATGGTCCGACCCCATGCTCCCCGCGAGCCGCGTCGACTGGCTGGCCCGCCGCTGGACCGACGGCCTCGACTGCCACGACCCCCTCGTGTCCCCCGTGTACGGCGACTACACCGGCATCCCCCCGCTGATGATCGTCACTGGCTCCACCGAGGTCCTGCGCGACGAGGCCCGCCGCGTCGCCCTCAGCGCCAGGGAGAACGGCGTGCAGGTGACCTACGAGGAGTGGACCCGCATGCCGCACATCTTCCCCCTCCTCGCCGACGTCCTCCCCGAAGGCCGCCTGTTCTTCGAGCACGTCTCCCGCTTCCTCGGCGCCGTCCGCGACCACCGCGCCACCACCGCCGCCGAGGCCGCCTGACGGGCCAGGGATCAGGGGCCCCAGTGGTCGTACAGGTACGCGTGCCGTTGACGTCCGGAAGGCCGTCGTAGTCATTCCCGGTTGTCCGAGCCGTGCCCCTCCCCCGATGATCAGTACATCGGGTGAGGCGCGCCGAAGGGCAACGATGAAGGCATTCCTGGTTTTCCTGTGCGTCGCCGCGGTGGGCGCGTTCGCCGCGGTCCTCCTGTTGTTACGAAGCTCGGAGGACAGTGGCCGGGAGCCCGTCGCCTCAGGTTCCAGCGTCACGGCGGCGGCCTCACCCGTGACCCCGAAGAGCGTGCCGACCCCGAAGAGCGTGCTGCTCGATGCCGAGGGCGCCGTCATCGAGGAGTTCGCCGGCGACTGCGTGGGCAGCGCGCACCCCTACCTCTGCCGGTACGTCAGCGAGCGGCTTCTCGCCGAGGATCCGCGGCTGCTCACCCGCGACGGCCTGACGATTCGTACGACGATCGACCAGCGGCTCCAGCGGGCGGCCCAGCAGGCCGTCGACGCGTACGTCGATCGCGACGATCCACAGCTCGCCACGCAGGTGCTGATCCGACGGAAAACCGCTCCGGGAGATAGAGCCGTTCACGCTGGGTACCACCGAGGCCGATCCCGTCTCGGTGGCCAACTCCTACGCAAGCCTCGCCGCTCGTGGCCGCTTCTGCGAGCCGATGGTGATCACGGAGATCCGTGACGGCTCGGGCACCACGCGCTCCTTCCCGCCGCGGTGCCGGCAGGTCCTGGACGCGGCGGTCGCCGACGCGGTCACCGAAGTGCTGTCGGATGTCCTGGTGAAGAGCACGCTCAAGGGCATCGGCCGCGAGGCGGCGGGCATGCCCGGCGAGGGCGACATGCACCGCTCCGCCTGGTACGCCGGTTACACCCCCGACCTGGCCTTGGCCGTCAGCCTCGGCGACCCTCGCGGCGCTACCCGGTACCCCCTGGTCGACGTCACCATGGGCGGCCACCGCTATCGGCAGGTGGACGGTACGTCGGTTCCCGGCCTGATCTGGAAGCAGGCGATGACCGAGGCGACGCGGGGGACCCGGGAGACCCGCTTCACCCGCCCGGACATGCGGCGCTTCGGCGGCTGCCACGACGCCTGCCCGAACTGACTGCCACCCGGGCCGCGCTAGTCGAACTGCTCGATGGCCGGTTCCTGGCTTTCCAGGATCTGTAGCAGTCGGTTGGCGGCGTGGGTGAGAGGGATGGCTTCCTGTTCGATCCGGCGGAACGGGGTGGAGCCTGCGGTTGCGATGGTGTTGTACGCGATGCTCTCGGCTTCGGTGAGGTGCGGGAGGTTCGCCGGTGACGGCTTGATGGGGCGGCCTGCCTTGTCGTGGTTGACGCCGTGTTCGGAGTAGTGGTGCAGGTCGGTGGCGTCCATGAGGATGGAGGTGACGGGCCTCGGCGGCGCGCCGTCGGGGGTGGGCTCGGCCAGTGTGGCGCGGAACCGGTCGAGGATCGCGTAGCCGTCCGCGTCGATGTCGCCCCAGTAGACGACATGGTCCGCCGCGCGGATCCACGGCACGTTCGCGAGCAGGGAAGCTGCGGCCTTGCCGCCGCCCTCGACCACGATCGTGTCCTTGACCGGCGGGAACCAGAGGCGGGAGTCGCGGTTCTCGACCACGAGGACCACGCGTGGGCGGTAGGCGATGTCGTGCACGTCACCGGTGGTCCAGGCGTCGTGCCTGCGGCGGCCGGACGCAGTGTGGTCAGGGTCGACGTAGGTCAGGTGCATGACGGTCAGCCGGGGCCGGACTTCCCCTCGTACATCGCGTCCGGCGACGTCGCGCAGTAGTGCGCCGTGGGTGTCGAGCCATTTGGTGTGCATGCCGGGGACCGGGAGTTGCCGCAGGGTCCACGTGCCGGCGTCGGGGTGCCGGCGTAGCCAGGTCACGGCGCTGACCAGAACCTCCATGTCGACGGCCGGAAGACGGCAGACGGCCCGGAGCGTGGCCGGGGTGAGGATCGCTCCGGCGGACCGCAGCGCCGACGCGAGCGCACGGGCACGGTCGATGTCCACGGCCAGAGGTTCGGCACCGGTACGGGTGCCGGCCATGAGCGAGACGGCGCCGTCCAGGTCCGCGATGAGCGTGGCGGGGAAGTCGCCGGCGACTCCTCGGATGGTGACCGCCTTGCGGACGAGTTCCACACCGGTGGGGAGCCGGCCGGCGAACTCGCGCCACTGCATGTGCCACTCGTGCCAGGCGGCGTGCCCGAGCCGCTCGACGGCCTTGCCCGTCGACACGCCGGGGCGGAGCGGAACGGAGAACACGACCCGGTCCCCGACACCGAGGCCGGCGCACACGGCTTCCGCCCATTTCTGGTCGATCTTGCGGCGGACGGCCACGACGGCGTCCTTCGGGGTGACGAGTACGCTCATGCGTCCGGAACACCGACCAGAGGTTTCGCCCAGGACCGGCCTTGGGAGTTCTTGAGAATCAGGTACTCCGCGTCCACATGCGGCTCGATCGCGCTGTGCTTGTCGTTGGGGGCGCCGATGATGAGCTGGAAGCCGAGACCACGCCACGCGCCGATGGCCCGGCCGGTGAAGTGCGCGTCCGCCTTGATGAGCGCCTCGTCGAGGAAGACGGGGGCGTAGCGGGGGCGGTCGGCGCCCGCGTCGCCCAGTTGGTACCGCAGTGCGGCCCCGACGATGAACGCGACCAGCTCCTGCGATTCGCCGCCGGACTTCTCGCCGATGTGGTCGTACACGGCGACGTGTCCACCCTCGAGATCGCGTTTCTCGGCACTGATCCGAACATGGTTGCGCACGTCGACGAGGTCGGCGAAGTCGGGCGCGGCGCGTCGGATGCGGTCGATCACCTTGGCCATCCGGTGATAGGCGCGTTCCCGGTCCTCGTCCGTCGCCGCCTGGTCGATGAAGGCGCGTACTTCGCGCAGTTCCTTGCGGAACCGGGCACGCACCGTGGAGTGGCTCTCCTGCGGGTCGATGCGCAGCCGGTGCCTGTCGTCGGCGAACGGCAGTTCGGCGAGGATGCGGTTGACCGGGTCGATCCGGTCGCGGATCTCCCGGACAGCGGCGGCGAGCTCGCTGTCCAGGCCGGTCAGGTCGTTGCCGGACAGTTTGAGCAGACTGTCCCGCCACTCGATCTCCAGTTCGTGCAGCCCGCTGGTCTCCAGGTCGGTGAGCAGGCGATCGAAGTCGCGGTACGAGTTGTCCGCGTCGATGCCGAGGTTCGGGTTCGGCCAGCGCTCGACGAACGTCGAGAACGTGTCGAGCAGCGCCTTCTTCGACCTGCCGATCGTCTCCGCCGCGGCCTGCCGGTCGGCGCGGAGCCGCTCGGTGGCCCGTTTCACCGCCGCGTCGAACGCCGCGAGCACCCCCGCCGGGGCGGTGCCGTCCGGGTCGCTGCCGAACAG
Source organism: Microbispora cellulosiformans (assembly GCF_008728085.1). Taxonomy (NCBI): domain Bacteria; kingdom Bacillati; phylum Actinomycetota; class Actinomycetes; order Streptosporangiales; family Streptosporangiaceae; genus Microbispora; species Microbispora cellulosiformans. Next base: position 583,423 of record NZ_VYTZ01000006.1, read on the forward strand.
CGCCTCCAGGTAGGCCCGATGCTCCTGACTGACATCGGCGCCTGTCTCCGCGGCCGTGTCGAGTGCCTGCTGTGCGCGGTCCACCTCGTCGACGGTCTCCTGCCAGGACCCACCGAGTGTCCTCACGTTGTCCTTCTGCCGGCCGACGCGTTCGGTCAGTTCCCTGACCCGCTCCTTGAGCTCGTCCAGCTGGCCCTGCAACTGGTCGATCCTCGGGTTGCCTGCGCGGACCTCCTCGACGACACGGTTCCAGCGGTCACGTTCCGCCGTGACGGAGTCGACGTCCACCTGGTCCCAGGACAACTCGGTCAGGGTCTGGTAGGTCATGCGTCTGGTTTCGACCGAGTTGAGGCCCTCCTCCGCCTTCGCCACCCAGGCGACAGCATCGTCACGGCGTTCCCGCGCAAGGCTCATCCGGTTCTCAAGGTCGGCAAGCAACCTGCTGTTGGTGAAACCGAGCAGGTTGGCGCGGCCGTGGCCGCCGTGCGCGCCCCGACCCCTTTCCGACGTCTGGCCGGTGATCGTGAGTGCCTTGGGGTGCTGCCCCAGCAGCCGGGGTGTCTCGACGCAGACGAAGTCGAACCGACGGGCCAACTCGCTCTTGAGCCAGGAGGTGAACGGCGACGGCCGGTAGTCGAGCCGGCCGGGGAGCGTTCTGTCGTCCAGTCCCACCTCGTCGCGCAGGCCGGTACGCACCCCTTCGAAATGGATACGCCGTGCGGCCGGCACCGCGTTGATCGCCTCGCGGAACGAGTTCAGCCGGCCGATGTCGATCAGCATCCGCGTGGCGAACCCGCCGAGCGCCAGGTTGAACGCCTCGCGCCACGGCTCGAACTCCGTCCGCACCTCGATCAGCTCGCCGACGAACGGCACGTCGTCCGGGCTGAGCCCGGCCGCCTCGGCCAGCGCCGCGCGCGCCTCATGCAGCTCGGTCGGGATGTTGCCCCGCCGGTTCTTGACCGCCTTGTGCTCGGCGAGCAACCCGGCCAGCTCGCGGTCGGCTTCCTTCTTCTCCGCCATCGCCTCGGCGAACTCGTTCTGGACGGCCCTCCTGGCGTCGGCGTCGGCCAACGACCGATGCGCCGTCTCGACCAGTGCGGCGAAGTCATCGCCGTTCGACACGCCGGCGCCGATCGTGGCGAGGGCCCGGTCCAGCCGCTCCCGCGAGCGTTCGACATCGGCCAGCCGCTGCTCCACGCCGCGGATCTCACGGAGCGCGGTGTCCAGACGGTCACCACCGGACGCACGAAGCGTGTCAGCCACCCCATCACGCTGTATTTCGGTCGTTTTGACCAGGGCGGTGGTCTCCGACAGTTCCTCCTCGGCCCGGCGGCGCCGATTGGCCAGGTCCTTCTCGGCGGCGCGCAGCAGGTCGAGCCGGCGTTCATGACGCCACAACGCGGCAGGGGACGACGTGTCGGTGAACGATCCGACCTCGTCGATCAGGCGCGACCGGTCCAGTGCCTCGTCGATGGTGCGCCGGTGCTCGCGGATCGGGGTCAGCGCCTTCACCTGCTGGCGTGCGGTGATCATCCTGGTCCGGGTGCCGGACAGCTCGTCGAACTGCTGTACCACCGCGTCCGCCGTGGCCAGCGTGGACGGCTCCTCAAGGACCATCGTCTTGTACAGGGCGTCGACGGTGGTGATCTGCTGACCGGCCTGGATCCGGCCCAGCAGCGCGACCGCCTTGTGCCCGTCGCCCGCGGCGCCGATGCCGAGCGCGGTGTGGAGACGCGCGGTGAAATCACGGTCGGTCTCGCACCATTTCAAGCCGGTCGCCTCGACCTCGGCACGGGCGAGTTTCTTGTTCGCCGGGCCTTCCAGCGTGCGCAGATCGTACGAGTCGTCACAGGTGGCGCGCACCGGGACGACTTCGTCGAGGCTGCGGGCGGCTGACGGGACGTACCAGGCGCGGAGCGCGGTGAAGACGGCGCCGGTGCGGTCGGCCCACGTCATCGCGATGGCGGACCAGGTGTCGCGGCCGTCTCCCCGAAGCACCCTCGACTTGGTCTCGCCGTCGCTCCGGGACTCGTCGAGCTTGCCGCGCGCGTAGGAGAGGATGTTGCGCTGGTCCTTCCCCCGTGGCCTGCCGACGACACCGCCGTTGGACGCCCCGTTGAAGGGAGTCGTGTGCGGCATGAGCAACGCGATGTAGGAGTCCATCAGCGTCGACTTGCCGGATCCGGAACCTCCGCTGAGCAGGGTGGCGCCGGGTGCGAGCCGCAGGTGGTGATATCCGTCGTAGCCGCCCCAGTTGACCAGTTGCAGGTCGCGCGCCACCCACTGCTGACCCCGCGACGCCGCCGGGATCAACCCGAACAACGTGTCGATCATGCTCACGCCGTGGCCTCGTTCCGTTCGCGCAACCACTGCTCCAGTTCGGCGAGCTTCGCGGTGCTCAGCACGACCTCCACCATCGGGGTGATCCGGTACCGGCCCGCGGAATCCTCCGTGAGCAGACCTTCGGTGACCAGTCGTTGCACCGCGGTGCGGACCTCCTGCTGGCCGCGGGCCACATTGTGGTCCTTCGGATCGAAGTAGGTCAGCACGGTCTGCTCCAGCTCCTCGATGTCCACCCGTGCGGACGCCTCACCCGTGCCGCGTTCCCGTTGGAAGACGGTCCGCAGGTGCACCAGCACCAGGGTCTCGGCCCGGGTGTAGGGGTCGTCCTTGAGCAGGATCGGCACGTCCAGCTCCACCGAGCGCACCTGCTGCTTGTAGGCGACACCCCGGTCGTGGTCGACCACGAGCCGGACGAACAGGTCGTGCATCCGCGACTCGATGATCTGCTGGTTCTCCAGCAGCGTGCGCCACTGCGCGGAGTTCTTCTCCGCCAGCAGGAACTTGCGCCGCAACAGCTGGACCAGCACCCGCCGCACGTCCGCGTCCAGGGTGCCCGCGTCGCCGGCGAACAACTCGGCCGGATCGTCCTCCATCGAGATCGGTTCGATGAACCCGGCCTGCGTGTCCGCCGACCAGCCGTCGTCGGCGCCGTCCGGCTCACTCATCGCCACCGCTCCTGTCCGCGCTCGCCGGGTTCGCCGCCACCACACCGCCAAGAGCGAACCGTCGCCGGGTCCGGTCGGGCCGGACCGTGTCGACCACCGCGACCTCGGCCGTCTCGGTCATCCCGGCGTCATGGGCGATCTCCAGCAGGCCGAGCAGGTCGACCGGACGCCGGATGTCCTCGGCCGCCGCGCGGAACGCGGCCACGACGTCCACGCTCTCCGCGGCGCCCGCGAACGCCGCCAGGTGCGCGCGCAACTCGGCGTACCGTGGGCCGCCCCATGCCCGGGTGTCCGCGGCCGGCATGTCCTCACCCTCGTCCCATTCCCGCAGCGGCGCGGGCGGCTGTGGTGGCCGCAGGTCGCTCATCCGCTGCCGCAGGTGCCCGACGTCGGCGACCGGCAGGCGGCGGAGCGGCTCGACGGCCTCGCCGCGTCGTGAACCGGGAACCCATTTGTGGAGACCGGACATCACGTCCCTCAGGAGTTCGTCCACCTGCCGATCCCGCAGCGGATCGTGGTTGCGTACCTGTGTGGTGATCACATGGGATGCCTGCCGCTGCGCGGTCAGCACCTCCTTGACACCCTGCTCGATCCGGCGCGAGATCTCGGTGAGCTCTCGCCGTTGCTGCTCCGGCAGCAGGTCTGTGAACCGGTGCCGCAGCACCGTGCGCAGCCGGCTCCACAGGTCGTCGATCTGCGCCGGGTCGCCGATCAGGCGCAACGCCCCCGCGAACGCACGGCCTTCCGGTGTCGCGTCCAGGATCCGCTGACCGCGGGCCAGGTACTCGCGAAGCACCTCACCGGTCGGCCGCACGTCGTGCCGCAACTCCGCGACGACGTCGCGCTGGATGGCTTTGATCGACTCCGCGACACGGGCGAAGTCCGCGGGCAGTTCCCGCGCCAGGTGCAGCACGTTCTCGGCCGCCTCAAGCAGCTGCTCGTCCTCGACGGTCTCGACGACGCCACCCTGTTCGAGCCGGGTCAGCTCCTTCTGGCGATGCTGGATCTCCTCGTGGAGTCGCGTTATCCGGGCCATCACGTCCGGGTCGGCGTCCTGCGCGAGCCGCTCGATCGCGTCCAGCAGCGTCCTGACCCGGGACTCCGACACCCTGGTCCGCACTCCGCCGACCCGCCCGGCGACCTCGAGCGCACCGACGCCGTACGCGGACAGCCGGTACACCTCGACGTCGTCGTCGGACACCTGCCGCACCAACCAGCCGGCCTGCACCCACTGCCTGCACAGGTCCCGTGCGTTCCCGGCGGGCAGCGGCTGGTTGTCCTCGTCGCCGTAGCCCGCGGCCCGCAACTGGTCAAGAGCGTCGTTGATCTCCGCGTGCGCGTCCGCCACCGCCACCCTCGGCCGCTCCGCGGTGAAGACCATCGCCAACACCGTCACGACGAACGGCGCGTGCGTCTGGTGGAGCAGGGCGAGCATCGGATTCTGGAACGCCCGGAGCGCGCCCTGGTAAGCGCCTTCTACACCTCGTGTACCCATCGCCATGTAGCGTACGACCGGGGTACGACACAGGGCGCCTGTGCCGAGATGTGATGAGTCCCCCGGCAGGATGTCGGTCCGTCCAGCCAGGCGAGAATCTGGTCGGCCGGGCGGGGCTTGGCCGCGAAGACGCGCTCGGTGGGATACGCGCAGCCGCGTGCCGGGCCTCATCGGCGATCCACTGCCGGGTCGGCTACTCACCGTCACCTGTGCGGCTGGTGTGCGCGACGGGCTGCGCGCGTTGTTCTGTGGCCGCCCGGGATCACACCCGAGCCGGTGGCGGTCTGTGTCCCCGCGATGGCCTCCGAGGAGCCCTGACTGACCGCTTCTGTGACGAATGGGACCTCCGTGACCTGGGGCTTTGCTTGCGCCTTACTCCAGGGTGCCATTGGTCTTACCTCTCATGCCGCTTGTGGTCAGTTGACCGCATGGCCCGTTCCAAACGGCCACAGTGGCTGTGCGGCACTTCCGCGAGAGAGGGAGCTTCCGTATGGCACGTGGCGGAACAGGCCCCCGGAACGGGATGCCTCCCGGGGTGCGCCCGCTGACCGTGGGCGACCCGGTGATCATCGGGGCCTACCTGCTCCTCGGCCGGCTCGGCGCTGGCGGCATGGGCGTGGTCTACCTCGCGGAACATCCGGGCGGCGGATACGTCGCGCTGAAGACGCCGCACCCGGTCCACCTGTCGGACCCGACGCTGCGGGCCCGATTCGCCGAGGAGGCCGAGTTCTCCCGGAGGGTGGCGCCGTTCTGCACCGCCGCCTTCGTCGAGGACGGCCTCGACGGCGACCGGCCCTACATCGTCACCGAGTACGTCCCCGGCCCCGCGCTCTCCCAGGTCGTCGCGGCGTACGGTCCGCTCACCCCCGACCTCGCGTACGGCGTGGCCCTCGGCGCGGCCGCCGCGCTGGCGGCGACCCACGAGGCGGGGCTGGTGCACCGGGACCTCAAGCCCGGCAACGTGCTGCTGTCCCCGCGCGGGCCGTTCGTCATCGACTTCGGCATCGCCCGCGACCTCGACGTGGCGATGTCGCACACGCAGGCCGGGCAGATCATGGGCAGCCCGGGGTGGGTGGCGCCGGAACGGCTGCGGGGCCGTCCCGCGATCCCCGCGTCGGACGTCTTCTCCTGGGGGTGCCTGGTCGCGTTCGCGGCGACCGGGCTGCATCCGTTCGGCGCGGGCGACCCCGAGACGCTCACCCGGCGCATCCTGGTGGAGGAGCCGCGGATCTCGCCGGTGCCGGGGCCGCTGCGGGACGACGTGGCGGCGGCGCTGCGGCGGGACCCCGCCGAACGCCCGGACGCCGCCCGGCTGCTGGCCTCCCTGCTCGCGGCGGGCGGCGTCCACACGACCGCCGATCCGCGGCGGGCGGTCGCCGCGGTGCTTGAGGAGATCTGGCAGCCCGTGGCCTACCCGGCGGACACCCGCGGAGGGGCAGCCGTCGGCACCCAGGACGGCTGGTCGGAGGGGCGGGTGGAGGGGCCGCCGCCCGGCAGGGCGGCGCGGCGGCGGGCGGCTCGATCGAGAGCTCAGGAGAAGGCACGGTCGGGGGCGCAGGCGTCCCACGCGGGGTTCGCCGCGCTCGCGACCGTCACGATCGCCGCGGTGACGGTGGTCGCGGCGGGCACCGGCGCGGCCCGCATGGACCGCACGGCGGATCCGCCGCCCGCGCAGCCGGTGGTGATCCCCGGGGACGGCGCCACGCCGTCGCCGGACGTGCTCAGCACCTCCCGGCCGCCGGTGCGGCCCGTCAGCGCCCGTCAGCCGAGGGCGACGGTGACGGCCACGCGCACGATGCCGCCGCCCGCGGCGGCGACCCCGGACGAGCAACGGGCCACCGCGGTGCCCTCTCCGCCGCCGGACGGCGGGGGCGTGCGTCCCCCGCCGGAGGGGCACTGCGCGCCGGGACGGCACGGGGAGTGTGATCCCGGGCGGCCCTCTCCGCCGGAACAGCCCAGCTCTCCGCCGCCGTCGCCGGAGATCACCACCGAGCCGCAGTGGGGCGACGGGGAGTCGCCCCAGCCGAGTTCGGGCCCGCCGTCGGAGAGCCAGCCACAGGCAGGTCAACCACAGCCAGGTCAACCACAGCCAGGTCAACCACAGGCAGGTCAACCACAGGCAGGTCAACCACAGGCAGGTCAACCACAGGCAGGTCAGCCGCCGGGGGTCGTCGCCACCCCCGCGCCGTCCTGGCCCTGAGGCCGTCCACTTCCTGGGACGGCGTCGTGAGCAGGCGCGTCCATGCCCCATGCTTTGGGGTCATGGACGCAGCTCTCGAACTCGACGACGTGACCGTCCGCGTGGTCGGCCGGACCCTGGTGGCCGGGGCCGACTGGCGGGTGGAGCACGGCCAGCACTGGGTGATCCTCGGGCCCAACGGCGCGGGGAAGACCACGATGCTCTCGGTGGTCGCGGCCGTACGGCACCCGACCTCCGGGACGGCGACGGTGCTCGGGCGGCGGCTCGGCCGCACCGACCTGCGGGAGCTGCGGCGCAGCATCGGCCTCGTCGCTGCCAGCCAGCGGCTGGTGGACGAGGCGCTGCTGGAGGAGGAGGGCGCGACGGCGCTCACCGTCGTCCTCACCGGGCACACGGGGACGAGCGCGCCGCTGTGGGACCGGTACGGCGACGAGGAGCGCGAGCGGGCCCACCGCCTGCTGGCCGACCTCGGCTGCAAGGACCTCGCCGACCGGAGGTTCCGGGTGTGCTCCCAGGGGGAGCGGGCCCGCGTGCGCGTCGCCCGGGCGCTGATGGCCGACCCCGCGATCCTGCTGCTGGACGAGCCCTTCGCGGGCCTCGACCTGCCGGCCAGGGAGGACCTGATCGAGGCGCTGGAGGACCTGGCGCGGGCCCGTCAGGGCCTCACCACGGTGATGGTCACCCACCACCTGGAGGAGGTGCCCGCCACCACGACGCACGCGTTGCTGATGCGGGACGCCCGGATCCTGGCCGCCGGTCCGGTCGGGGAGGTGCTCACCGAGGCCCGTCTGTCCGAGTGCTTCGGACGGCGGCTGCGCATCGACTCCCTGGACGGCCGCTGGTACGCCCGCGCGCCGCGCTGAGCCGGGTGGGCGGGCCCCGTCGTCAGCGCCGTCGTGGGCGCCGGCTGTGGGGCGGGCTTGGCTGGGGGCAGGCTGTGGGGTCGGGCCCGCCGCGGCTCCTGCTCCCGCCCGTACGGGCCCTCGCGAGAGTGCTCGTACGGGAGGTGAGCGCGGAGTCCACGGCGGGCCCCGGCTGTGGGCCGGTCACGGCCCGGTGCGCCCGCCGGGGTCGGCTCAGCGGGTCGCGGCGAACTGCGCCTCCTCCGTGGAGCCCTTCAGGGCCGTGGTGGAGGAGTCCGGCGCGATGGCCGTGCTGACCAGGTCGAAGTAGCCGGTGCCGACCTCCCGCTGGTGGCGGGTGGCGGTGTAGCCGCGGCGCTCGGCGGCGAACTCCGCCTCCTGCAGCCCCACGTACGCCGTCATGCCCTCGTCGGCGTAGCCGCGGGCGAGGTCGAACATCGAGTAGTTCAGCGAGTGGAAGCCGGCCAGGGTGATGAACTGGAACTTGTACCCCATGTGCCCCAGCTCGCGCTGGAACTTGGCGATCGTCGCGTCGTCCAGGTGCGCGCGCCAGTTGAACGACGGCGAGCAGTTGTAGGCCAGCATCTGGTCGGGGTGCTCCCGCTTGATCGCCTCGGCGAACTCGCGCGCCACGTCGAGGTCCGGGGTGGAGGTCTCCATCCACAGCAGGTCGGCGTACGGCGCGTAGGCGAGGCCGCGGGCGACGCAGGCGTCGACCCCGTTGCGGACCCGGTAGTAGCCCTCGGCCGTGCGGTCGCCGGTCGTGAAGGCGTGGTCGCGGGGGTCCACGTCGCTGGTCAGGAGCGTCGCGGCCTGGGCGTCGGTCCGCGCGATGACCAGAGTGGGGACGCCCGCCACGTCGGCCGCGAGACGGGCCGCGTTGAGGGTCTTGACATGCTGGCCGGTCGGGACGAGCACCTTCCCGCCGAGGTGGCCGCACTTCTTCTCGGAGGCGAGCTGGTCCTCCCAGTGCACGCCCGCGGCGCCCGCCTCGATCATGGCCTTCATCAGCTCGAACGCGTTGAGCACGCCGCCGAACCCGGCCTCGGCGTCGGCCACGATGGGCGCGAGCCAGTGCGGTGCGTTCTCCTCGCCCTCCGCCCAGGAGATCTGGTCGGCCCGCAGCAGCGCGTTGTTGATCCGGCGGACCACGGCGGGGACCGAGTTGGCCGGGTAGAGGCTCTGGTCGGGGTAGGTGTGACCGCTCAGGTTCGCGTCGGCCGCCACCTGCCAGCCCGACAGGTAGACGGCCTTGAGACCCGCCCTCACCTGCTGGACCGCCTGGTTGCCGGTCAGCGCGCCGAGCGCGTGGACGTACTCCTCGCTGTGGAGCAGGCGCCACAGGCGCTCCGCGCCGAGCCGGGCCAGCGTGTGCTCCTCCCGCACCGAGCCGCGCAGGCGGACGACGTCCTCGGCGGAGTAGGTCCGCCGGACGTCCCGCCATCGCGGGTCGGTGTCCCATTCGTGCTGTAGCCGCTGGGCGGCTGCGGTGAGCCGATCGGACATCCCGTTCACTCCCTTGTTGCGTACTTCGTCGTCACCTGGGGCTTGCTTCCGAGTTTGTGTCGATATCAAGAGACCAGGCAAGGCGGCTCGTGCGGAAAGAGCGAGAATTTTTCTCTCTATGATGAAACTGATGAGTATTTCTATGCGAAGAAGCGTCAAGTTTTCCGTATGGACTAGACCAATCCGCCCACTCAAGATCGCCCAGCCATGGAAAAATCGCGGATTTTTCGCGTAGGATCTGAGCATGACCTCCGTCCTGGGCGAAGAACCGCTGTCTTTGACGCAGGAGCTCGATCTGCTGGCCTTCGGCCAGCGGCTCAGGCACCTGCGCAAGCAGCGCGGCCTGACGCTCTCCGAGCTCGGCGACCGCGTCGGCCGCGCGCCCAGCCAGTTGTCCCTGCTGGAGAACGGCAGGCGCGAGCCGAAGCTGTCCCTGCTGAAGTCGCTCGCCGCCGCGCTCGGCGTACCGGTGGAGGAACTGCTGCGCAGGCAGGCGCCGAACCGGCGGGCACAGCTGGAGATCGCCCTGGAGGAGGCCCAGCGCGACCCGCTGTACGCGAGCCTCGGACTGAGCCGGCTCAAGGTCTCCGCGCGGGTGCCCAACGACGTGCTGGAGCACATCCTCGGCCTGTACGAGGAGCTGCGGGCCAGGGAGGCGAAGGGCACGGCGACGCCGGAGGAGGCGCGGGCGGCCAACGCCGAACTACGGCGCATGCAGCGGGAGCTGGGCAACTACTTCGAGGAGATCGAGAAGGCCGCCGCCGACGCGCTGACGGCCGTGGGCTACCGCACCGGCGCGTTGTCGGAGAGCACCGTGCAGGCGTTGGTGTCCCACTTCGGGTTCACCGTGCACTCCGCGCCCGACCTGCCGAGGTCGGCCCGTTCGGTCACCGACCTGCGCAACCGTCGCATCTACGTCAAACGCCAGCAGCTCGGCATGCACACGCCCCGGACCGTGCTGCTGCAGACGCTCGGGCACATCGCGCTCCAGCACCACCGGCCGCGCGACTTCGCCGACTTCCTGCGCCAGCGGGTGGAGGCCAACTACTTCGCCGCCGCCGTCCTCGTCCCCGAGACGGCGGCCGTGCCGTACCTGCGCGAGGCCAGGCAGGACCGCGCCCTGTCGGTCGAGGACCTGCGCGACGTCTTCGCGGTGTCCTACGAGATGGCCGCCCACCGGTTCACCAACCTCGCCACCCGCCATCTCGACCTCGTCTGCCACTTCGTGCGCAACGACGCCGGAGGGATCATCTACAAGGCGTACGAGAACGACGGCATCGTCTTTCCCGCCGACGAGCAGGGGGCGATCGAGGGCCAGCGGCTGTGCCAGCAGTGGTCGGGCCGCCAGGTGTTCCACTCGCCCGACCGGTTCTCGCTGTACTACCAGTACTCCGACTCGCCCACCGGCACGTACTTCTGCGTCGCCCACGTCGACCCGTCGCAGGAGAAGGACTTCGCCATCACGCTCGGCGTGCCGTACCGGGAGTCGCGCTGGTTCCGCGGCCGGGAGACCACCCACCGGACCAGGTCGAACTGCCCGGCCGGCGAGTGCTGCCGCCGCCCGCCCGCCGAGCTGGCGCAGCGCTGGGAGGGGTACGCCTGGCCCTCGGCTCGCGCCAACTCCCACGTGCTGGCCGCCCTGCCGCCGGGGTCGTTCCCCGGCGTCGACGAGGCCGACGTGTACGCCTTCCTCGAACGCCACGCCACCCAGACCTGAGCCCGTACGCCACACAGATGACCACGGACGGAGAGCTGGCCCTCACAGCGGCGCGGGCGGGAGCGACCGTCGTGCGCGCCATGTACGGGACGTCGCTGACGCGTTTCGACAAGGGCGGGGACGACTTCGCGACGGCGGCGGACGTCGAGGCGGAGAAGGCGATCCTCGACGTCCTGCGCGGCGCCCGGCCGTACGACGCCGTGATCGGCGAGGAGAGCGGACGCACGGGCCCGCACGGCGCGGAGCGCGTCTGGCTGGTCGATCCCCTCTGCGGCACGCTGAACTACGCCGCCCGGAGCATGCTGGTCGCGGTGAACGTCGCCCTGCGCGTGGGCTCCGAGGTGACGGCGGCGGCTTCGGCGGACCCGTTCGCCGGCGAGGTGTTCTGGACGGACGGCGTCGACGCCTACGCCCGCCGCGACGGCGTGGACCAGCGGCTAGCGCCCTCGTCCGGCACCCGGCTGGTGGACGTCAACCTCGATCCGCCGTTCCCGAACGCGCCGGGCTTCCGGGCGGTCCGGCTGCTCGCCGACGCCGGGTTCGCCGATCGATTCCGCCCGCGGGTCGTCTCCACCACGCTGGCGGTGGCGTGGGTCGCGGCCGGCCGGAGGGCCGCGTACGTCACCGACGGCCACCTGCGCGACAGCGTGCACTTCGCCGCGGGGATCGCGTTGTGCCGGGCCGCCGGGTGTGTGGTGACCGGTTTGCACGGTCAGCCGCCGCACACCGGGGCAGGCGGGCTCGTCGTGGCGGCCGACCGGGAGACGCACGCGGCGCTGCTGGAGATCATCGGCAGGCAGGCCCCGCGGGAGCGGTAGCGAGAGCCCTCGATGCCGACCCGCCGGGGTCAGTCCCGGACGGCGGCGCGGACGAACTCCATCAGGTGCCCGCGCAGCGCCTCGCGGCCCTCGGAGGTCGTCGCGTCCTCACCGGCCGTGATCCGCGCGAGCTGTGGCATGGCGCTCGGCCACATGGCCATGCCGATGAGCGTGAACAGGGTGCGGGCCATCGCCGCGTCGGGCTCCCGGCCGAGCCCCGCGGCCAGTGAGACGGTCTTCGAGTGGCACTTGTCCACCCGGCGCTCCTGGCCGGGGAGCAGGGCGTCCTCACTCCGGTAGTGCAGCGCCTCCCACATCATCAGCCGTACGACGTCGGGGTGGGCGGCGTAGTAGTCGAACAGCCTGCTCACGTAGTCGGCGGGGTCGTCGCCGGGCATCGCGACGGCCTCGGTCGCCTCGTCCAGCGCCGCCGCGACGACGGTGTCGAACAGCTTCTCCTTGCTGCCGAAGTGACCGTAGATCCGCTCCTTGTTGACCCCCGCCCGATCGGCGATGCGGTCCACCCGGGCGCCGGCCACGCCGTACGCCGCGAACTCCGCGCGCGCGGCCTCCAGCAGGGCGGCCTTGGTGGCGGCGGTGGGGTCCTTGACGTCTTTGCGGGGCGGCATCGGCCTTCCTCCGTGTTCACGAGCGAGCGGGGACTGACGGTTCGGGAGGTGACGCTTCTAGGGAGCTGACGCGCCCAGCATACCGATCCGGCCACCAACTGGTTGGTTGACATCCAACCGGTTGGTTGGCTACCTTCCCGGCCATGAGCACATCGACGTCCGCCCTCCGCCCACCCGCTGCCGCCGACGCGACCTACGCGCCGCCGCGCCGCACTGTGGCGGCGTTCGTACCGGCCGGGCTCCTCGCCACCGGGCACCTTTACGTCGTGATCCCCCTGCTGGGCCGGATGTCGGCCGAGTGGGGCGCCCCCGCCGCCGTCCTGACCTGGCTCGTCAGCGCGTTCGGCCTCGGCTACGCGGGCGGTTTCCTGCTGTTCGGCCCGCTGTCCGACCTGTACGGCAGGCGCCGCGTGATGACCTGGGGCATGGCGGCCACGGCGGTGACCACGGCATCGGTCGCGCTGAGCCCCGGGCCGGGGGCGGCGCTCGCCCTGCGGGTGATCGAGGGCGTCACCACCGCCGTCTTCGCCCCCACCGCGTTCGCGTACATCGCCGAGCGCGTCGAGCCCCGACGCCGGGCCGTGACGATGACCTCCGTGGTCAGCGCGCTGTTCGCCTCGGCCGTGGTGGCCCAGCTCGCCGGCAAGGCCCTCGCCGACCTGCTCGGATGGCGGCCGGTCTTCCTGCTCGGCGGCGCCGCGTTCGCCGTCATGACCGTGGTGCTGCGGCGGGTGATGCTGCCCGACGCCTCCCGCGGGGCCGGAGGCAATCCTTACGCCGCCGTGCCGATCCTGCTGCGCGACCCGCGCCTGGTGCTGATGTACGCCGCCACGCTGACGGTGCTCGGCGCGTTCGTCGCCCTCTACACCGCGTTGCAGCTGGAAGGCCCGGCGGGCATCGCCGGCGACCCCTCCGCGCTGCTGGCGCTGCGGGCCACCGCGCTCCCGGCGATCGCCGTGATCCCGTTCGTGACGCCGTACCTCACCCGGTTCTCCCCGGCGCGCCGGGCGGCGGTGATGCTCGGCGCCGCCGCCGTGATCGCATTCGTGGTCGGGGTGACCGCCCCCGGCGTCGCGGGGCTGGCGGTGCTGCTGGCCGCCTTCGCCTTCGCGATCGGCGTCACCGCCCCCGCCGTGATCGAGACCGTGGGTCTGCTCGCCGGTCCTGCTCGGGCCACCGCCGTCTCCCTGTTCACGTTCTTCCTGTTCACCGGGGCGAGCCTCGGCCCGGTCGCCGCCTCGGCCGCCGCGCCGTACGGCTTCGCCGCCCTCATGTGCGGCGTGGCGGCGGTGCTGGCGCTGGGAGGGGGGCTCGTCCTGATCGCGTCGTCCGGCCGCGGCATAAGGTGAGCCTTGTCGGATGCGGTGGTGAGGGAGGGCGCGTGCTGCCTGAGGTGGAGGCCTGGCTGGCCCGGCGTACCTCGTCGGCGGCGGACTGGCCGGTCCGCGCCCTGCTGTCCGCCAAGGGGGACAGCAGGATCTCGGTGGTGCTGCCCGCCAGGAACGAGGCGGAGACGGTCGGGGAGATCGTCGCCGCGGTCCGCCGTGACCTGGTGGAGGCCGTCCCGCTGGTGGACGAGCTGGTGGTGATCGACTCCCGGTCGGCGGACGGGACGGCGGTGCGGGCGTTACGCGCCGGCGCGAAGGTCTTCGCGCAGGACGAGATCCTCCCCGAACTGCACGACCCGCGCTTCGACGGGAAGGGCGAGGTGCTGTGGAAGTCCCTCGCCGTGACCACCGGCGACCTGGTGGTGTTCGTCGACGCCGATCTGCGTGAGTTCCGGACCTCGTTCGTGACCGGCCTGCTCGGGCCGCTGCTGGCCGACCCCTCGGTCGCGTACGTCAAGGCGTGCTACGACCGGCCGCTGCTCGGGGCGGCGGAGCCGAACGCGGGAGGCAGGGTCACCGAGCTGGTCGCCCGGCCGCTGCTCAACCTGCACTGGCCGCTGCTCGCGGGGTTCGTGCAGCCGCTCGCGGGCGAGTACGCCGGCCGCCGCGCGGTCCTGGAGCGGGTGCCGTTCGTCACCGGGTACGGCGTGGAGCTGGGCCTCCTCATCGACCTGCTCGACCAGGTGGGGCTCGACGCGCTCGCCCAGGTCGACCTGGGCCGCCGGATCCACTCGCACCAGTCCACAGAGGCGCTCGGCGGGATGGCCGGGCAGATCATGCACACCGCGTGGGCCCGGCTGGAGCGCCAGGATCGGATCATTCCGCTACGCGAGCCGTCGTCTCGGCTGGTGCAGTTCGAGCGCGGCCACGCCGGGCACCGCGCGGTCACGCGGGACGTCGCGGTGGCCGAGCGTCCGCCGATGGCGACGGTCCCGCAGTACGCGTCGCGCCTGCGCTGAGCGACGCTCCCTCGGTGGTGTTACCGTTGGTAACACTGTGGAGAGGAGAGGCCCCGATGACCTTCTGCCCGGAGTTGAGCGGCGACGTCCGCGAGGTGCGCGACTGGGTCCACGAGTTCGCCCGGGACGTCATACGGCCCGCCGGGGCGGAATGGGACGAGCGTGAGGAGACGCCCTGGCCGGTGATCCAGGAGGCCGCCAAGATCGGGCTGTACTCGCTGGACTTCTTCGCCCAGCAGTGGTTCGAGGAGTCGGGGCTCGGCCTGCCGGTGGCGTTCGAGGAGCTGTTCTGGGGTGACGCCGGGATCGGCCTGTCCATCGTCGGCACCGGCCTGGCCGCAGCGGCCCTCGCCTCCAACGGCACCCCCGAGCAGATGGGGGAGTGGCTGCCCGAGATGTTCGGCACCCCCGACGACGTCAGGCTCGGCGCGTTCTGCTCCTCCGAGCCGGACGCGGGCAGCGACGTCGGCGCGATCAGGACGCGGGCCGTCTACGACGAGGCAACGGACGAGTGGGTCCTGAACGGCGTGAAGACCTGGGCGACCAACGGCGGCATCGCCGCCGTCCACATCATCGTGGCCACGGTCGACCCGTCGCTGGGCACCCGGGGACAGGCGTCCTTCGTGGTCCCGCCCGGCACGCCGGGCCTGTCGCAGGGCCAGAAGTTCAGGAAGCACGGCATCCGCGCCTCACACACGGCCGAGGTGGTCCTGGAGGACGTACGGGTGCCCGGCCGGTGCCTGCTCGGCGGCAAGGAGAAGCTGGACGAGCGGCTGGCCCGGGTGCGCGCCGGAGCGCGGGCCGGCGGGCAGGCCGCGATGCGCACGTTCGAGACCACCCGTCCCACGGTCGCCGCCATGGCCGTGGGCATCGCCCGCGCCGCCTTCGAGTACGCCCGCGACTACGCGCGGGAGCGCGAGCAGTTCGGCCGGAGGATCGGCGAGAACCAGGCCATCGCGTTCCTGCTCGCCGACATGGCCACCCGGGTGGACGTCGCCCGCCTGATGACCTGGCGGGCCGCCTGGATGGCCCGCCAGGGCAGGCCGTTCGAGCAGGCCGAGGGGTCGATGAGCAAGCTGGTCGCGAGCGAGACCGCCGTCTGGGTGACCGAGCAGGCGATCCAGATCCTCGGCGGGGCCGGCTACACCCGCGAGCACCCGGTCGAGCGCTTCCACCGCGACGCCAAGATCTACACCATCTTCGAGGGCACCAGCGAGATCCAGCGCCTCATCATCGGCCGCGCCGTCACCGGCCTCCCCGTCCGCTGATTCCACCCTGGCCGTCATCCATCCGGCTGGGACGGTGGCGTCCGGGTCCCGGCACTTCCGCGCGGGTCAGTGTGCTGTGGTGGGGCGGCGCCACAGTGAGCCGGACCGGCGGCCGGGCAGTGCGACGGTCGCGATGTGCTCGAACCCGCACCGGGCGTAGTACGCCTGCAGCGGGATCGCCTCGCGGGCGACGTTGAGCCACACCCACGGGAAGCCCTGGCGGCGGGCCTGGCGGACGGTCCACTCGATCAGCATCCGGCCCAGCGTGCCCGGTGGCGGCGTGGGGACGTCCCAGCCGGGCGGCTGGTGCGGGTGGGGGCGTACGATGGCGAGCCTGTGCAGGATCAGGGCTTTGTCCTCGACGGGGTCGAGGCCGGCCGCGCCGAACTCGGGGTCGGGGCACTGGTCGACGGCCAAGGTGGCCTGCGGCCAGCGGCCGGAGTGTTCGACCAGCCGGATCGCGCCACTGGTGATGCCGGGGGTGACGCGGTCCAGGCCGAACCCGGCTTTGGGCCAGCCGTCGCCCTGATCACGCTCGTGTATCCAGGCGGCGGAGGCGTTGAGCAGGGCCAGGACGGTACCGGCGTCGTCAGGGCCGGCCCGGCGGATGGTGTACGGCGGGGGCAGGGCGGGCACCGAGCCCTGATGTCGCTGCAAGGCCGCTCCCCTGGTCACGTCTGTGGCTGGGCGTGCGAACAGCTTGCCATGGGGTGGCGAGAAGCCGGGCTCGTCAGCCGGCGGCGTCAGAGGAGGATTCCGCCGGCCAGGAACTCGTTCAGGGCCGCGATGACGATCTCCCGCGCCTCCGGGCGCGCGAGGGCGCTCGGCTGCAACGACGGGTACTTTCCATAGTCGGCGGATTCGAGTTGGTCGCGAAGACGGGCCGCCCCCGGAAGAATGGCCAGCCTTTCGGCGAGCCGCGCCATGCGCTCCCGTGATGCGCCGTGATTGCGTACGGAACCGAAGTTGACGGCCAGGACGGACTTGGCCGGGCTGGTGTAGACGCTCCACACGGAGGCCTTGTCGGAGCCGAGATTGAACCAGGCGGTGACCGAGGGATACTCGCCTTCGCCGAAGTAGTACTCGTGGAAGGACGGGTGGCTCTCGGCGTGACGGTAGACGGCCAGCAGTGTGTCGCGTACGTCGGCGGGGCAGTACTGCTCGACGGCCTGGAGGAAGCTGGGCTCGTCCCAGGTGCGTTTTCCCCGAGAACGATCAGCTTGTCCTGCTTCGGCGGCCGAGGGGGTGGTCCGGATCGCATCGGGGCTCGCTTCCGGAAGGGAGTCGCCGAGGGCCAGCTGGATGGCGATGGCCATCGTCTCGAGCCATTCGATGGTCGCCTCCGCCTCGTCCGCGGTGATCGGGGTCTTCTGCCCGGGCCGGCCCGGGTCGTGGTCGGCGGTGTGGGCGATGTTGTTCCGGCGCCAGGCGATCTCCCGGAGCCTGGTGCGGACGCCGTCCGCGGTGATCGGGTTCCTGGTGTCCTGGGCGGTCAGGACCTCGGCGACTCTGACCCAGAGGTTCACCTCGCTGACGTGCGCGAACCCTTCCTTGATCTTGTCTGGGTTCTGGAAGGTCATGAAGGAGAAATGCCGCTCCAGGTGCGCACGGAAGGTCTCCCCGAGAGGCTCGTCGTGATGGTGAACCTTCTCGAACAGTTCGACGGGGATGCTCAGGCTGTTGAACTTGCGAGGCCGGGGCAGTGCCGGGGTCAGCGCGAGGCCCATCGCCCGATCCACGATCTCCCGCGTGACCCAGTGGTCGAGGGCCGCCACGGCCTGGGACCAGGCGGCGCGGTAGAGGTCGGTGACGTCGAAGGAGCCGACCGCGAGCCGCTCCAGATTGCGGCCGCCGTCGACCAGTTGCCGGGCGTACTCGAGGTTCTGCTGGAACTGCTCGAACGCGGCCGGAGTCGGGTCGTGCGGAGGTCCGGGCGGGGGAGCCTCCGTTCCCGGCAGGACGACGCCGGTCTGGGCGAGCCTCGTGCGGAGCCGCTCGGCGGTGACGTGCCGGCCGGGGTCGGCTCGGCCGGCCTGGTCGAAGGTCAGGCCCTCCCCTTCGAGCACCTGGCGCGGGTCGTCGGTCCGTTCCGGGTCCGACCAGCGGAATTGCGGGGAGACCCGTCCGCCTGACTGGAGGACCCGGTGGGCATGGTCGGCGTCGGTGCTCTCGGCCATGAAACCCCCGACCGCCTGCGCCGACATGCCGACGAGGGCCGCCAGGTCGCCATAGGTGGTCCAGGTGCCCGGCTCCAGTCGTTTCAGGGCTTCCAGAACGACATTCCAGCGGGGGTCGCGGTAAACGCGGCCCTGTGGCGGCAGTCTCCTCGCGCGGTACTGGCGCGCCAGTTCGCGGTAGAACTCGGTGCCGGGGAATTCCTGGAGCGCGCGGACGCCGGCTTCCGTGATCGCCCAGCCGTTCCGTTTGGTCATCCAGCCGAGCGAGGCGGCCTCTCCCGTGCGGAATCCCAGTTGCGCCCACCAGCGCGCCTGGCCGTGCGCGTTCGGAGCGCGGAGTTCCGGGCCGATGGGCACTCTTTCCTCCACTTCTTCGCGCACTTCTCCTGGCGGCAGAGGCCGTCCGGCCTCCCGCAGAAGTTCGAACGTCGCGCGGAGGATGGGAGAGATCTGATCGGCATAGGCCATGGGGGAGATTCCTGCCTTTCGACTGTCGCCTCCGGCAGGATAAACACGATCCTAAGGGGAAATACCCCGTTCCACTTCATGCCGTGAGGGTTCCGAGAAAAGCACACGGGTGGAGGGATTCGCGGAGGTCCAGGGTCTCTGCCTATAGCGGGTGAAACGAGGACGTACGGGTAGGAAGGGAGACCGGGCCGGGGGAGCGTGGGGAAGCGGCCGATGACGACGGCGTTCATCCTGTGGGGCGGCGGCAGCCTGGGAGCCGCGCAGGTCGGCATGCTCCGCGCGCTCACCGCTCACGGCATCCGCGCCGACATGGTGGTGGGCGCCTCGATCGGGGCACTCAACGGCGCCTACTACGCATCCCGCCCCGACGCCGAAGGGGTGGAGGAACTGGCCCGGCTGTGGCTGTCGGTGAGCGGCCACGACGTGTACCCGGTGAGCGGGCCCGACGTGCTCCGCACGCTGGCAGGCAACCTGCCCTTCCATCCCCTGCGGGGAGCCCTGCAGGCACTGGGCGTGCTCAACTACACCTTCCCGCTCAATCCGGCCACGCTGGCCGCGGCCGTGCTGGGCCGCCGCAACTACCTGTTCGACAACTCCGCCCTGCGGCGGTTCCTCGAACGCATCCTGCCGATCCGCGCCCTGGAGGAGACGCGGACGCCGCTGTCGGTGCTCACCGCGGACGTCCGGACGGGCCGGCCGGTGGTCCTGTCGCGGGGGCCCGCGCTGTCGGCGTTGCTGGCCAGCACCGCGATCCCGGCCCTGTATCCCACCGTGACGATCGGCGACCGGGTCCTCATGGACGGCGGCGTCGCCGACCTGACCACCCTCGACTACGCGGTGGACGCGGGCGTCGACGAGGCGTACCTGCTGGCGCCCGGATTCACCTGCCACCTGCCGGCCGCGCCGTCGACGGCGATCGCCATGGCCCTGCACGGCTACAACCTGCTCAGCGAGCAGCGCATCAGCGCCTCGATCAGGCAGAACAGGCGACGGACCCGCCTCCACGTGCTGCCGCCGCTCTGCCCGGTCGAGGTGCTGCCCGTCGACTTCCGCGCCACAGCCGACATGATCGAACGTGCGACCCTGTCGGCCACCCACTGGCTGGAGCGGCGCGAACCCCACCCCGCTCTCGCCCGCCCGCTCGGCTCCCCGCACGAAGCGGACCACGGCTCGCACCCGCCCCGCGAATCTACTTTGTAAAGGCGCTGCCGGAAAGCTGTCCGTGCAATCGGCGCGCTTGACGGACGAGTTCGCTCCCGCCGGTCGGGCCGGGGGCGGGCGCCGCGCAACCGCCGCGCCAGCCGTACGGCGAGATCTCTGCGCCATTCCGGCGGCCGGGCCGCCACGACCGCGGCGATGAGCGGGACGTCGTCGGTGTCCGCGGGCTCCCAGCCGCGGTCGAAGTCGCGTCTGTTCAGCCACGTGGCGACGGCCGCGGCGCCGGGGAGAACCGCGGCGCCGGCGACCCGTGCGGGCTCGATCCAGCGGTTCCGAACGCTCGGTCCGTCCACTGTGCAGGCCTCGGCGAACTCGTGGACCGATCGCCCCGTCCGCGCCGCCCGCTCGTACAACTCCTCCCACCGAGCCTGGCGCGCCTGCTCTCGTCTCCTCTCCTCACTCGCTGCGGCCTACCGGGCGGCGGGAAGGTATCCGGGCAGCTCCCGCGCCACCTCGCGGCGCGTGTCGTCGTCGAGGTCCAGCACGGCCGCCGCGACGGCGGGGGCGTCGCCGGCTTCTGTTCCGGAACGGACCGCGTCCCAGGGGTTCGTCATGATCGGCACCGTGGGAGAGCACACCGACAAGATCGGTTCGCGTCCCGCGGCCATGAGGTCGCCGATGTGGGGAACCATCCCTCGCCTGGGCAAGTACGATCGTCCCGTGACCGAAATGACCGAAACGACGCCAGGCTGGCTCGCCCCCGAGGACATCGAGTCCGTACGGGGCCGCATGCCGATCCTGTACGTGGACGCCGTGCCCGTGCGCGTGGACGACACGGGCATCGTCACCCGTGTCGGCCTGCTGCTGCGGATCGGCCCCGACGGAACCGTGAGCCGGGCGCTGGTCTCCGGCCGGGTGTACTACCACGAGCGCATCCGCGACGCGCTCCTGCGTCACCTGGAGAAGGACCTCGGGCCGGTGGCGCTGCCGAGCGTGCCGGTCTCCCCGGCGCCGTTCACGGTGGCCGAGTACTTCCCCACTCCCGGGGTCACGCCGTTCCACGACCCGCGCCAGCACGCGGTCTCGCTGGCGTACATCGTCCCGGTGCGCGGCGACTGCCGTCCCCGGCAGGACGCGCTCGACCTGGAGTGGTTCACGCCCGAGGAGGCGGCCTCCCCGGTCGTGCAGCAGGAGATGACCGGCGGCCAGGGCGTGCTGCTCAAGCAGGCCCTCGCCCACGTCGGCCGGCTAACCTGACACCGGCGCCGCCACGCCGGGCCGCCCACCTGAGTGATCAGCGACGGCCGGCCCGGACGGCGTCCGGCGAGGCCCGATGACGCCGGCGAGCCCGGACGGCAGCGGGTAGGGCCGCTCGGCGGGCGGCGCGGCCCTACCGGCACGGAGCGCGCCGAGGGCGGCGGTGATGTCGGTGATGGACGCGGTCCACTCGTCGACGTAGCGGTCCACGGCCTCCCCGGACAGGCCGATCTGGATCGACCGGTACGGCAGCGGGTTCAGCCGGGCGTCGCGCTCGGGGTCCCACTGGATCCGGACGGGACTCTCACGAAGGCGGGTGGCCCACGCCCTCTGGTCCTCGCCGGGGCCGGGGTGGCTGGGAGATGAATGGGCGAGTGCCCACTCGAACCCGTCCCGGCTGATCTGTATGGCGAGCACGCGGGTCCGACCCGGCTTCGCGGCCCAGCCGCTGCGATACATCATCCATCAGTCCCGGCCGGCGCGGGCAACCGGTTATCGCCGACAGACGAGTAGTGGCCGAGTACGCCCGCTCGATCCCGGACCTATTCCTCCGGTCGTCACCCGGCGAGGCGGGGGGCCGTCCTGGTGTGGAGGAGTTCGGTGAACAGGTCGTCCCACAGGGGCATGACGTTCTCCGGGGCGTACGCCCGGGCGGTGGCCGCGGCGGCGGAGCCCATGCGCAGGCGCAGGTCGCGGTCGGCGACCAGCCGGTCGAGGGCCGCGGCGAGGGCGGCCACGTCCTCGGCCGGCACGAGGAGGCCGTCCTCGCCGTCGGTCAGCACGTCGCGGGGGCCGGTGGGGCAGTCGAAGGCCACGATCGGCAGGGCGTGGGTCATCGCCTCGATCATGACCATCGGCAGTCCCTCGAACCGGCTGCTCAGCACGTAGACGGAGGACCTGGCGAGCTCGTCGTCGAGGCGGTTGGTGCGGCCCATCAGCGTCACGTGGGCGGACAGGCCGTGCTCGCCGATCAGCGCGCGGAGCTGCGCCTTCTTCGGGCCCGTGCCGAAGATCCGCAGCCGCCACTCCGGATGCTCCCTGGCCACCTGGGCGAACGCCGGGAGCAGCAGGTCGAAGCCCTTCTGCTTGACCAGGCGGCCGGCGGCGACGATCACCGGGTGCTCCTGCCGGGACGGCGTCTGGTTCACCGAGTGGACCGCGTTGGGGATCCGTACGATCCTCGTGCCGGGCAGCACCGCCTCGTAGTCGCGCCGGTCGCTGTCCGTCAGCACCGCGATCGCGTCGAACGCGCCGTAGTAGCGCGCGATCTCCGCCCGCAGCGTCTCGGGGTAGCTGCCGAGGTTCATGTGCTCCTGCGCCACCCGTACGACGCCGGGGTTGGCGCGGCGGGCGGAGATGAGGTTCAGCGCCGGGCGGGTGGTGACGAGGACGCCGTCCTCGACCGACGCGACGTAGTCGATGGCGGCCTTCTCCACGCGCTCGGTGAAGTAGGCGGCGGCGTACTCGCCGAACGGCACGATCTTGCCGCGCAGTCGCCGCCAGACGCGGCGGCCGAGGGAGTCGGTCCGCACGCCCGCCCGCTGGTCCACCAGCGTGCGGAGGGTGACGGACGGGTCGAGCCGGAACTGCGGCTCGTCCCGGCGCCGCACCACGCTCACGATCTCCACCTCGTGGCCGAGCGCGGCCATCGCGTTCGCCTGGTTGACCACGGTGCGGATCGTGCCGCCCATGCCGTAGGCGTGCAGCAGCATGTAGCGGATCTTCACCGGCCCTCCTCCTTCGGCAGGTAGCCCCAGCTCCGGCAGATGGGTTTCAGCAGGTCGGGTATCTCGTCCGGGTCCGGCAGGTCGCGTCCGGGCTGGACCCGGCCCGACCGGATCTTGTCGCTCCAGTCGCCGAGGCCCTTCCGCACGACCTCCTGCTCGCCGTACGCGAGCATGCCGGGCTCCCAGGGGACGCCGAGGAAGTCGCAGATCGCGCGGGTCGTCTTCTCCGGCTCGGCGGTGAGGTCCTCGTACCGGACGGTCAGGCCGGAGAGCGCCTTCCTGGCCCGCTGCACCGCCTTCATGTAGCGCAGCGCGTCGGACGCGGCCTCCTCGCGGGTGCGCTTGACGGGGTCGGCCTCGTACCAGGAGGCCGCGATGGAGGCGGGATGACGCAGCAGGAAGATGTACCGGGCGTCGGGCCAGCAGGCGGCGATCCGGGCGTGGGCGAAGGCGTTGGCCGGGGTCTTGTCCACGATCGTCCGCTTGCCGCTGCGGACCAGTTCGCGGTGGAGCACCCGGTCCCACAGCATGTGCTCGAGGTCGGCCTGGTTGTGGCCGAGGGCCTCCATGGCCTTGCGGGAGAGCGCCGTGCCGAACCCCACCGTCAGCCTCCTGACGTGCAGCTCGTGCGGGGCGTGCAGCTCGGGATGGGCGTTCAGCATCGACCGCAGCAGCGTGGAGCCCGACCGTACGGGAGACATGACGAACACCGGCGCCACCAGCAGCCGGTCCGCCTGCGGGTCGGCCGGCGGGCGCACCAGCTCCTCCGCCGCGGGGGCCGGTGCCTGCCCCTCCGAAGACGGCGTCGCGGTGGGCCGGGCACGGGTGAGCTGGACTCCGGTGAACTTGACGAGTGCGCCGTTGATCCTCCGCTGCCATGTCATGGCCTGCGAGATTACCCATGGATCCGGGGAATTCCCTGAGAGTCCACCCCCTGGCCAGCTCGGATCTCCCGCGCCGTCATGTTTCGGCCGCAATGGGGGAGCGGTGGCTCAGGGATTGAGCCTCTCGTGGGCCGCGCCGTGCCACTCGACGAGCAGCACGGTGGCGTCGTCCTGCAGCCGGTGGTCGTGGTGGTCCATGACGGTGCGGATCAGCCGCCGCAGGGTCTCGGGCACCGGCAGCCCAGCGGCGTTCTGTTTGATCATGAACTCGACGAACCGGCCCAGGCCGAACTCGCCGCTGTCGGGGCTGCGCATCTCGGTGATGCCGTCGGTGTAGAGCAGCAGCCGGTCGCCGGGCTCGAGTTGTTCCCGGCAGAGCGTGACGGGAAGGCCGAGATCGAGGCCCATCGGGTGGGCGGGCGGGCACTTCAGGGTGGAGATCCACCGGCCCCCGCGGATCAGCACCGGCGCGTGGTGGCCGCGGTTGACCCAGCTGAACAGGCCGGTGTCCAGGTCGAGGTTGCCGATGATCCCGGTGACGAAGCGGTCGCCCCGGCCGAACTCGTCGATCAGGATCCGCTCGATCGCCTCGCTGGTCCGTGCCAGGCCGAGGCCCTGCCGCCGGTTGTTGCGGCAGGCCGCGACGGCCAGGTTGGCGGTCAGCCCGGCCGACACGTCGTGTCCCATCGCGTCGAAGACCGCGACGTGCGCCACGTTGCCGGAGGTGGAGTAGTCGAACGCGTCCCCGCCGATCTCGTACGCCGGTTCGAGGACCGCGCCGATCGTCACCGCCGGCGTGGCGAAGGTGAGCGGCGGCATCAGGTTCCACTGCATCTCGGCCGCCACGTGCATCGGCCGGCTCCGCACGAGCCGCGCGTGATCGTCGCTGAACGAGCGCTTGCTCACGACGATCAGGGCGATGAGGGAGGCCATGTGCCGCATCCGGGCGCCGAGATCGTCGTCCTCGGCGTCGGGCTTCATGTGCAGGACGCCCAGGCGCTCGGTGCCGTCCAGCATCGGGACCCACCACTGGACCGGGTTCTCGCTCCGCAGCGTGCGCACCTCCTGCAGGGCGCGGCCGGCGAGCGTGGTGTCGATCTTCAGCTCCTCCGGCTGGGGCTCCTCCTCGCCCGGCCCCCGGAGCCTGCGCAGCACGTTCTGCTGCAGGTCGCACAGGTAGACGGAGATCCCGGCGAAGCCTGCCAGGTGTTTGTGGGCGTCGATGAGCGCCGGAATGCCTTCGAAGGCCGTCAGGTGGCTTTCTTCCAGCATGTTCGCCAGCGCGCCCAGCAGATCGTGTTTCTGGGTAGGAGGGGGGATGCCCTGCTCCATTCCGCTCACCCCCAGGGGTCCTTCACTCCCTACCTTCGATGCTGCCCCTCATCCGGTCCCGAGCCGTTCGATTTGGGAATTTTGCGAAAAGGTGACGCTCCGGCACGGGCGGGCCCCCGCGACCGTCGCGCACGCACGCTCCGTACGGGTCTGTGAGAAGGTGAATGAGGACCGTACAACGGGGGCAGGTGAGCGGTCATGCGCGATCGGCGCGGACAGCGGAGAGGGCACGTGGGAGGAGACGCGGACGTGGTTGCCGAAAGATCCGGAGCGCGGGACGCGAGAGGCACCTCACCGGAGCCGCTGACGCCGGAGCCGGACGACGGAGGGCTGGAGAAGCTGATCGGCGACAGGACCGACATCGAGACGCCGGCCGCCGAGACGCCGCCGCCGACCGGTGACGAGTCGGCGATGCCCGAGGCCGAGCCGGAAATCGGCCCGACCGCCTGAGGCCCGGCGCTGACATGGCTGACTACGTCGGCGCGGTCGACCAGGGGACGACCAGCACCCGCTTCATGATCTTCGATCGTTCCGGCACCGAGGTGGCCCGCCACCAGCTGGAGCACCAGCAGATCCTGCCGCAGGCGGGCTGGGTCGAGCACAACCCGACCGAGATCTGGGAGCGCACCCGCGCGGTCGCCGAGACGGCCATGCGGACGGCGGGCCTGCGGGCGTCCGACCTCGCGGCGCTCGGTGTCACCAACCAGCGCGAGACGACCGTCGTCTGGGACCGGCGCACCGGCCGCCCCCACTACAACGCCATCGTCTGGCAGGACACCCGCACCGACCGCATCGCCGCGGCGCTGGAACGGGAGGGCAAGGGCGAGGTGATCCGGCGAAAGGCCGGGCTGCCGCCCGCCACCTACTTCTCCGGCGGCAAGATCCAGTGGATCCTGGAGAACGTCCCGGGCGTCCGCGAGGCCGCCGAGCGCGGCGACGCGGTCTTCGGCACCACCGACACCTGGCTGCTGTGGAACCTGACCGGCGGCGTGGACGGCGGCGTCCACGTGACCGATCCCACCAACGCGAGCCGCACGATGCTGATGGACCTGGAGACGCTCGACTGGGACGACGAGCTGCTGTCGTTCTTCGGCGTGCCCCGGCGGATGCTCCCCGAGATCCGGCCGTCCTCCAACCCCGGCCTGTACGGCGTGACCCGCGCGGGCGGCCCGCTCGGCGGCGAGGTGCCGCTCGCCGGCGACCTCGGCGACCAGCAGGCCGCCACCGTCGGCCAGGTGTGCTTCGAGCCCGGCATGGCCAAGAACACCTACGGCACCGGCAACTTCCTGCTGCTCAACACGGGCACGGAGCTCGTCCGCTCCGGGCACGGCCTGCTCACCACGGTCTGCTACCAGTTCGGCTCGGCCAAGCCGGTGTACGCCCTGGAGGGGTCGATCGCGGTCACCGGCTCCGCCGTGCAGTGGCTGCGCGACCAGCTCGGCATCATCTCCGGCGCGGCGCAGAGCGAGGCCCTCGCCCGGCAGGTCGAGGACAACGGCGGCGTCTACTTCGTGCCCGCGTTCTCCGGCCTGTTCGCGCCGTACTGGCGCTCCGACGCCCGGGGCGCGATCGTCGGCCTGTCCCGCTACAACACCAACGCCCACCTGGCCCGCGCCACCCTTGAAGCGATCTGCTACCAGACCAGGGACGTCGTCACCGCGATGGAGCAGGACTCCGGCGTCGTCCTCGACGTGCTGCGGGTGGACGGCGGGGTGACGGCCAACGAGCTGTGCATGCAGCTCCAGGCCGACATCCTGGGCGTACCGGTCTCCCGGCCGGTCGTCGCCGAGACCACCGCCCTCGGCGCGGCGTACGCCGCCGGGCTCGCCGTCGGCTTCTGGAAGTCCACCGGCGACCTCCGGCGCAACTGGCACGAGGACCGCCGCTGGGAGCCGACCTGGAGCGACGAGCGGCGCGAGCGCGGCTACGCCGGATGGCGCAAGGCCGTCCAGCGGACGCTCGACTGGGTCGACGTCGACTGATCGCCCTACCGGATGTGGGTGAGGAAGAACTCCCGGATGTCCCCGGCGAGGAGCTCCGGCACCTCCAGCGCGGCGAAGTGGCCGCCGCGCTCGAACTCCGACCAGTGCCTGATGTCGTACAGCCGCTCGGCCAGCGGCCGTACGGGCTGCGTGATGTCGTGCGCGAACACCGCCACGCCGACCGGCACCGGGCACGGCCCCATCCCCCGCGCGGTCTCGTGGTGCAGCCGCGCCGAGGAGGCCGCGGTGGCGGTCAGCCAGTACAGCGAGACGTCGGTGAGCATCCGGTCGTCGCCGACGGGCGAGCGGGGGTCGGTCCACTGCGCGAAGCGCTCGGCGATCCAGACCAGCTGGCCGACCGGCGAGTCGGTCAGCGCGTAGCCGATGGTCTGGGGGGTGAGGGCCTGCAGGGCCTGGTACGGCGGACGGTTCGCCATCAGCCGCCTGATCTTGTCGAGCCGGGCCTCGTCCGCTTCGGACAGCTCCAGCCCGGCGTCCGGCACCGGCCGGGTCGGCAGGTAGTTGACGTGCACCCCGGCGACCCGCTCGGGCGCCACCGCGCCGAGCGCCAGGGAGATGCCGGCGCCGAAGTCGCCGCCCTGCGCGCCGTAGCGCTCGTACCCGAGACGGCGCATCAGCTCGGCCCAGGCCCGGGCGACTCGGACGACGTCCCAGCCGCGCTCGTGGGTCGGCCCGGAGAAGCCGTATCCGGGGATGGACGGGATCACCAGATGGAAATCGCGCGAGAGCGGCTCGATGACGTCGAGGAACTCCAGGAACGAGCCGGGCCAGCCGTGGGTGAGGATCAACGCCGGCGCGTCCGGCTTCGCGGAGCGGACGTGGACGAAGTGGATGTTCTGGCCCTCGATCTCGGTGGTGAAGTGAGGGAGCTTGTTGAGCTCCGCCTCGTGCTCGCGCCAGTCGTACCCGGTCCGCCAGTGTTCGGCGAGCTCCTTGAGCCGCGCCAGCGGGAAGCCGTAGTCCCACCCGGCGCCGGCGATCTCGTCGGGCCACCGGGTGCGGGCGAGCCGGTCGGCCAGGTCGTCGAGGTCTGCCTGGGGAATGTCGATGCGGAACGGCTCGATCATGGTCTCGGCTCCAGGGATCGTTAGGCTGCTTAACGTTAGGGGAACTAACGTTTGTCGTACGAACGATAACAGGTAATCGTTAGTGTGCCAAACGGTTAGACTCGTCGCATGGAGACGGAGGAGAAGCCCGCCCGATGGGAGGGCCTGCCCAGCTGGCTGCTCGGCCAGGCCGCCGGTCACGCGCAGCGCCTGGTGGGCGAGGGGTTCTCGTCCGTCGGCGCCCGCGGCTACCACTACCGCGTGCTGGCGACGCTGGAGGAGCTCGGCCCGGCAAGTCAGGCCGCGCTGGGCCGCCGGAGCGGCATCCACCTCAGCGACATGGTCGCGACGCTCAACGAGCTCGCCGATCGCGACCTGGTCGAGCGCGCCCCGGATCCCTCCGACCGGCGGCGCAACATCATCACGCTGACCCCGGAGGGCAGGCGGCAGTTGCGGCGGCTGGAGAAGCGGCTGGCCGAATGCCAGGACGAGCTGCTGGCTCCGCTGTCACCCGAGGAGCGGCAGCGGCTGACCGAGCTGCTGTCGACGGTGCTGGATCACCACAACCGGCGAACCGGCGCCCCGGAGGAGCCGCCGCACTGACTCAGGGCCCCTCCCAGGGGACGGCGGCGCCCGGACGGGTCAGCCGGCCTGCCTCACGCGGGCGGCGATGGTCTTCGCGCAGACCAGGGACTCGGTGTGGGTGGTGTCCACTTCCAGGTCGTAGACCACGCCTTCGTGGACGATCGCCGCCTGCGTGAGGGCCATTCCCGGGACCCGGTCTCCCCGGGCCCTCTCGCGCTCGGCGGCGGTCGCGGCGTCGCACCGGACGCCGACCCACAGGACGTCCAGGCCGTCGAGGACACTCCGCCACCGCTGCTGCGTCGCCGCTCCGCCGAGGAAGACGTCGTCGACGATCACCCCCGCCCCGGCATGGGCCATCGTGGCGATCCCCTTCATCCACGCCGTCTGCAGCGCCATGAAGTCGGGCCCGACGCTCACCCCGCCGTCGGGGGCGAACTCGACTCCCGAGTCCGACGACCGCATGGCTCGGGGCATCGCCTCGATCAACGAGTCGACCCCGAAGGTGAGCCACGGCCGCGGCAGGACGTCCTGCAGGTGCCGGGCGATCTCGGACTTGCCCGCGCTGGATCCGCCGTTGAGAACGATCACCTGTGTGGTCACGCCGTACACGATAGAGGCACGCGGCGGTGGCGTTCAGCCCGCCGGAGGGGTGGGCGCCGTACGCGTCAGCGCTTCGAGAAGCTGCCCGGGCGTCTCCACGACGGCGATGACCTCCGGGCCGGTGAACTCCGCCGGGTCGCCGAACCCCCATGTCACGGCGACGGTCCGTACGCCGCACGCGGCGGCTCCGGCGACGTCCTCCACGCGGTCGCCGACCATGACGGCCGCGTCCGGAGGGGCGCCGAGGATGTCGAGCGCGTGGCGGACGACGTCCGCCTTGTGCCGCCGCGACCCGTCGAGCGTCGCCCCGGCGACGTACGCGAAGAAGCCGTCCAGGCCGAAGTGGGCGATGATCTTCGCCGCGAAGACGGCCGGTTTCGACGTCGCCACCGCCAGGGTCCAGCCCTCGGCGACGAGGGCCTCCAGTACGGCGGGGACGCCCGCGATGACCTCGTTCTCGTACATCCCGGTCTCGGCGAAGCGCTCCCGGTATGCCTGGACCGCGTCGTCGAGACGCTCCTCCGGCACGCCGAGCATCGAGAGGCCGTCCTGGAGGGGAGGACCGATCAGGTCGCGGAGCCGTCCGTGGTCCACCTCGGGGAACCCGACGGCCGACAGGGCGTGCCGCAGCGAGGCGACGATGCCGGTCTCGGGGTCGGTCAGCGTCCCGTCGAGATCGAAGAGGCAGAAGCGGGCATCGGTCACGTGAGGCCGTCCGTTCGCGGTGGTCGTGCAGGTGGCGGAGCGGTGGTCGTGCAGGTGGCGGAGCGGTGGTCGTGCAGGTGGTGGTGCGGGTGAGGGCGTGCAGGTGGGTACTATTCCAGCCGGTCGTCCGTCCGCTTCGCGCGGGTGCCGGCCGCCGCGCGCGACCTGGCCCCGTGGCACGGCGATCGTGGAGGTGATCACCGCGACCGGGGGTACACCGGTGAGCGGGAGGTGAGGCCGATGACCACGCCGGAGCGGAGCCGTCCCCACGCGGAGCCCGAGGAGGGCGTGCGGCACGGCCGGCTGTCCGCCCGTCCCGTGGCCGTGCCGCGGGCGGCGTCGCCTCCCGAGCCCGGGACCCACCGCCTCGACGGCCGCGCCCTGCTGCACGTGCCGCCCGGCCTCGGAGCCGGGCCGGCCCCGCTCGCCGTGGTGCTGCATGGCGCGGGCGGCACGGCGGAGCAGGCGCTGGAGTGGCTGGCCCCCGAGGCCGCCCGTTTCGGGGTGCCTCTGCTCGCGCCGCAGGCCGTCTCGGCCACCTGGGACGTGATCGTCGGCGGGTACGGCGCGGACGTGTCGAGGATCGACGCGACTCTGGAGGAGGCGTTCGCCCGCGTGGCCGTCGAGCTTGGCGGCGTGGCCGTCGCCGGGTTCTCCGACGGCGCCTCCTACGCGCTGTCGCTGGGGCTGGCCAACGGCGATCTGTTCCACGCCGTGCTGGCGTTCTCTCCCGGCTTCATGGCGCCGATGATCCGGCACGGGCGGCCCCGCGTCTTCGTCTCGCACGGCACCTCGGATCGGGTGCTGCCGATCGACCGCTGCAGCAGGCGGCTCGTCCCCGAGCTTCGGGACGGCGGATACGACGTGACGTACGAGGAGTTCCGCGGCGGGCACCGGGTCCCGCCCGAGGTCGCCGCGGCCGCCGTCCGATGGTGGCGTAACCCTACCCCCGATGAACCCTTATTCATGTAGGTAATAGGGGTTATTATCGCGGGTATGGGAGCACTGCTCGATCTCGTGCAACTGCGAACGTTCGTGGCCATCGCCGACTGCGGTGGCTTCGGCCGGGCCGCGTCCGCGCTGCGGACCAGTCAGCCGACCGTGAGCCAGCACGTCCGATCGCTGGAACGCGTCGTCGGGCAACCGCTGGTGGAGAAGACCGGCAGGTCCACCCGCTTCACCATGGCGGGCGAGACGCTGCTCGTGGAGGCGCGGCGGCTGCTCGCCGTCCACGACGAGGCCCTCTGCCGGCTGGGAGCCGAGCGGTCGGCGGAGCTGACCGTCGGCGCCGTCGAGCACGCGGGCTACCAGACGCTGCCCGATCTCCTCGGCGCCCTGATGGCGGCGCTTCCCACGCGGGACGTCGTCTTCCGGCTCGACCGCAGCACCCCTCTGGCCGAGGCGACCCAGAAGGGGACGCTGGACATGGCGCTCATCCTCGGCGTCGTGCCCGACGTCGGCGGCAGGCAGGTCGCCACGCTGCCGCTGCGCTGGCTCGCCGCACCGGGCTGGTATCTCCCGCCGCCGGACCGGCCGGTGCCGCTGGTGGCCTTCCAGGAGCCGT
The DNA here is from genome assembly GCF_008728085.1 of Microbispora cellulosiformans. Lineage (NCBI taxonomy): Bacteria > Bacillati > Actinomycetota > Actinomycetes > Streptosporangiales > Streptosporangiaceae > Microbispora > Microbispora cellulosiformans. The sequence goes on from NZ_VYTZ01000006.1 coordinate 614,780, forward strand.
GCGCCCTGCGGCGGCAGGCCGTGAGCGTGCTGGAGGGGCTCGGCTGGCCGGTGCGGATCACCACCGAGGCGGTCAACCTGGAGGGCGTGCTGGCCGCGGCCCGCGCCCGGCTCGGCATCGCCCTGCTGCCCACCGCGTTCGGCGTGCCGAAGGGCCTGGAGGAGATCACTCCGCTGCCCGCGCAGGACCCGGTCGGGCTGCGCCTGCTGAGCAGGCGGGGGCTCGATCCGGCGATCGAGTCGAGCGCCTGCGCGGCCCTGCGTGAATTCTTCTCCTCGGTAACGGAATTCCCCGGCGCGCTCGCCGCGCAGGTTGCGATAGGGAATTCGAATTGATTCCGATCGGTATCGCGAATGGGTCCGCGACAATGGCGCAATAAGTTGACCGTCGCGTTTTGTCATGGTGTGATTCCGTCGATGTCCTGAATTCTCCTGGTCCGCGGGACGGAAATTCGCCAATCGATCCGCCGGCTCCGCCGGGCTCCGGCTATTTCGGCGTGCCCGCGTGCCCCGCTCTCGTCTTTTTCCATCGCGACAGAAAAGGCGTCACCGATGTCAGTGAGCGACGACACCGCCACCCAAGTGGACGACCAACCGGCCGGGCGGCGGGGCAGTCTGCGGTCCAGGCGTCCGGCGGTCGTGGCGGCCGCCCTGGTCGCGGCCGCGGCCGTCGTCCTGGTCCTGGTCGTCACGACCGGAGGACGGGACGAGCAGTCCGCCGGGCGGACCGGTGCGGCCGGCCCGGTGGCCGGCGGCACCCTCACCTACGCGCTCGCCGGTACGCAGGTGTCGCTCGACCCGGCGGTGGCGGCCACCGCGGTGACCGGCCTGATCGACCGCAACGTCTTCGACTCCCTGGTCGTGCAGACCGGTCCCGCCGCCTTCGGGCCCTGGCTCGCCACGAAGTGGGCCGTGTCCGGCGACGGACGGACCTACACGTTCACCCTCAGGGACGGCGTCACCTTCCACGACGGCACGCCGTTCACCGCCGAGGCGGTGAAGGCGACGCTCGACCACGTGGTGGACCCGGCGACCAAGTCGGCCTACGCCGCCTCGCTGATCGCGCCGTACGAGAAGTCGCGGGTGGTGGACGACCACGTCGTCGAGGTGACGCTGAAGCGGCCGTTCACCCCGTTCCTGCAGGCCCTGTCGGTGCCGTACCTCGGCATCCAGAGCCCGGCGGCGCTGGCCAGGCCGGTGGCGGACTACCGCCCGGTCGGCACCGGCCCCTTCTCGTACGTCTCCTGGGATAAGGACAAGCGGGTCACGCTGCGCAGGAACGCCGCGTACGCCTCGCCGCCCGCCGGCGCGTCCCACCAGGGGGCGGCCTACCTCGACGGCCTCGTGTTCGAGTCCGTCCCCGAGGACGCCACCCGGTACGGCGCGCTCACCAGCGGGCAGGTCCAGGCGATCGCGGGGGTCCCGCCGGTCGACGCCGGAAAACTGCGGTCGCTCGGCGGATTCGACTTCACCGCGCAGGAGACGCCGGGCCTGAACTACAACCTCTATCTGAACCAGACCCGCGGGCCGCTGAAGGACGTGCGCGTGCGGCGCGCCCTGTCGGCCGCGGTGAACGTCGATGAACTGGTGAAGAACATCTACTTCGGCCAGTTCCCCGTCGCGCGCAACCCGCTGAGCCGCACGACGGCGGCCTACGACGCGACGGCCGAGAGCGAACTGGCCTCCTACGACCTCGCCGCGGCGGAACGGCTGCTCGACGAGGCGGGCTGGAAGAAGGGCTCCGACGGCTACCGCGTCAAGGACGGCAGGACCCTCGCCCTCACCTGGCCCTACTGGGCGGAGGGCAACAAGGAGCAGCGCGACGTGCTCGCCGAGGGCATCCAGGCCCAGGCCAAACTCGCCGGCATCAAGATCGAGCGACCGGCCGTGGACACCGGCGCGTTCGTGAGCAAATACCTCATCGGCGGCGAATACGACCTCGTCGACGTCAGCTTCGCCCGGCCCACGCCCGACGTGCTGCGCTTCGCGTTCGCCTCGGGCAACACGTACGCCAAGGCCGGCGGCAACGTCGCGCTGGTGGACTCGCCGCGGATCGACACGTGGGTGGAGGAGGCGGCGGAGACGTCCGATCCGGCCACCGCCACCAAGGACTACGCCGCCGTCCAGCACGAGGTGCTCCGGCAGGCGTACGTGCTGCCGCTCTACACGCCGGTGCAGCTCACCGCCTTCTCCGCCAAGGCGCGCGGCGTCACCTTCGACGCCCAGACCTATCCGGTCTTCCACGGCGTGTGGCTGGGGGCCTGATCCCGTGCCGCCGCTCGCCCGCCGGCTGACCCGCAGGCTGGCGCTGACCCTGTTCGTGCTGTGGGGCGCCGCCACGTTCGCCTTCGCCGGGATGCGGCTGGTGCCCGGCGACCCCGCCCGCGTCATCGCGGGCGGGGTCCAGGCCAACGCCACACCTCAGGTGCTCGACGCCATCCGCGACGAGTACGGCCTGGGCGAGCCGATCGTCGTGCAGTACGCCCGGTTCCTCGGCCGGCTCCTGCGTGCCGACCTCGGCGGCTCCTACCAGCTCGGCCGGCCGGTGAGCCGGGTGATCGGCGAGCAGATCGGCGCCACCCTGGCACTCGCGGCGGGGGCGGCCGTCCTCGGCTTCGGCCTCGCGGTGACACTCGCCACGCTCACCGCCGGCCGGCCGCGCCTGCGGGCGCTGTCGCGGGCCGTGGAGTTCTGCTCGATCTCGACGCCGAACTTCTGGATCGGCATCCTGCTGCTGGCCGCCTTCTCCTTCCATCTGGGCTGGTTCCCCGTGATCGGCGACGGCGGCCCGGCCGCGCTGGTGCTGCCGTGCGCCGCGCTCGCGCTGCCCATCGCCGGGATGCTGGCCCAGGTCACCAGGGATGGGCTGGAACGCGCCCTCGACCAGCCGTTCGCGCTGACCGCGCGGGCGCGCGGCGCGACCGAGCACCGCATCCGCGTGCGCCACGCGCTGCGCCACGCCGCCCTGCCGGTGCTGACGCTCTCCGGCTGGGTGCTCGGGGAACTGCTCGCCGGGACCGTGGTCGTGGAGACGGTCTTCGCCCGTCAGGGCCTCGGCCACGTCGTGGTGGCGGCGGTGCGCGGCCGGGACTTCCCGGTCGTGACGGGGGTGGTGGTGCTCTCCGCGCTCGTCTTCTCTCTGATCAACATCGCCGTCGACCTGCTCTACGGGCTCGCCGACCCGCGGATCGGGGCGGCGGCGTGAGCGCGGTCCCGGATGCCGTGACCGGCGGGCCGTACGAGCCGGCGCGGGCCGGCCTGCCCAGAGCGAGGCTGCCGAGGGCGGGGCTGCCCCGGCCGGGCGTCGCGCTGGCCGTCGCGTTCTTCGCGCTCGTCTGCCTCGCCGCGGCCTTCCCCGGCCTCCTCGCCCACGCGCCCGACCAGGTGAACCCGGCGCTCGCGCTGCGCGGGCCGACGGCGGGGCACCCGCTCGGCACCGACCAGCTCGGCCGCGACGTGCTCGCCCGGCTGGTCTTCGGCGCGCGGCCGTCGCTCCTCGTCGGCGTGGGCTCCACCCTGCTCGCCGGAGTCGCGGGCGCCGCCTGGGGGCTGCTCGCCGCGCTGGGCGGCCGCGTCGCAGGCGAGGCGGCCATGCGGCTGGCCGACGTGCTGCTGTCGTTCCCGGCCGTCCTGATGGCGCTGCTCGTCGTGGCCGTCCTCGGGCCCGGCACCCGCAACGCCGCCCTGGCCATCACCGTCGCCCTCGCGCCGGGGTTCGCCCGGGTCGTACGCGCGCAGGCGCTCGTCGTGCGCGGCTCGCCGTACGTGCGGGCGGCGGTCGGCCTCGGGCTGGCCCCGGCGCGGATCCTGCTGCGGCACATCGCGCCGAACGTCGTCGCGCCCCTGCTGGTCCTGGCCACGGTCAACGTCGGCACCGCGCTCATCGCCGGGGCGTCGCTGAGCTTCCTCGGGCTCGGCCCGCAGCCCCCGGCACCCGAGTGGGGCGCGATGCTCGCGCAGTCCCGCGACTACCTCGACGTGAGCTGGACCCTCGCCCTGTTCCCGGGAGCGGCCATCACGCTGACCGTGATGGCCGCCACCGTCGCCGGGCGCGCCCTGCAGGCCCGCTACGAAGGACGGGAGGCCCGATGAGCGGCGACCACCCCTCCGCGCCCCTGCTGGAGGTGGCAGGGCTCTCGGTCGCCTTCCCCACCCGGCACGGCGTCGTACGGGCCGTACGGGACGTCGACCTGTCCCTGCGTGCGGGGGAGTGTCTCGCGGTGGTGGGCGAGTCGGGATCGGGCAAGAGCGTCACGGCCCGGGCACTGCTCGGCCTCGCCGGCGCGGGCGCCCGGGTGAGCGCGCGGACGCTGGCCTTCGAGGGGCGCGACCTGCGCACGCTGGGCGGCGGCCAGTGGCGGCGGCTGCGCGGCCGCCGCATCGGCTACGTCCTGCAGGACGCGCTGACCTCGCTCGACCCGCTGCGCCGGGTCGGCCTGGAGGTGGCGGAGGCCCTGGAGGTGCACGGCCTGGCGCGCCGCGACGACCTCGACGACCAGGTGATCCGGCTGCTCACCGAGGCCGGGGTGCCCGACCCGCACGTGAGGTTCCTGCAGTATCCGCACGAGCTGTCCGGCGGGCTGCGGCAGCGGGCGCTGATCGCCTCGGCCATCGCCGCCGGGCCCGCCCTGCTGGTCGCGGACGAGCCCACCACGGCACTCGACGTCACCGTGCAGGCGCAGGTGCTCGGCCTGCTGGAGGAGCGGCGGCGGCGGGGCACGGCGCTGCTGCTCATCAGCCACGACCTCGCGGTCGTCGCCCGCCTCGCCGACCAGGTCGCCGTCATGTTCGCGGGCGAGGTCGTGGAGCGGGGGCCGGCGGCGGCCCTGCTGTCGTCTCCCGCCCACCCCTACACCGCCGACCTGCTCGCCGCCGTGCCCGCCCCGGACGCCCCCGATGCCACGGACGCGCCGGAGGCGCCGCACGGCCCGGACGCCTCGGATGCCTCGGATGCCCGAGGCGGCTCGGGCGGCATGGCGCGTGGGCTGCCGGTCGTCCGGACCGGGCCCGCCGCGGCCACCGGCTGCCCGTACGCCCCGCGCTGCGCGCTCGCCGACGACCGCTGCCGCTCCGAGCCGCCGCCCCCGGTGTCGTACGGGGAGGGCGGGCCGGACGGGGAGGACCGCATGGTCCGTTGCTTCCACCCCGGGCGGGAGCGGTCCGCCGCCGCCTTCGAAACGCCGGTGGCGCCGGTCCGGGTGAAGGACCACGCCGTCGTCTCGGTGCGGGGGATCACCAAGCGCTACCGCTCCCCGGACGGATCACGGCGTACGGCGGTCGGCGACGTGTCGTTCGACCTGCGCGCGGGGGAGGCGCTCGGCCTGGTCGGCGAGTCGGGGTCGGGCAAGAGCACGACGGCGCGGATCGTGCTGGCCGAGATCGTCCCCGACGCGGGGACCGTGCTGCTCGACGGCGAGCCGTGGAGCGGGCTGCGCGAGCGTGACCGGCGCTCGCGGCGCTCCCGGATCCAGCTCGTCGACCAGGACCCGCTGAGCTCGTTCGACCCGCGCTTCACGGTCGAGCGGGTCGTCGGCGAGGCGGTGCCCGGAAGGATGCCGCGCCGCCGCAGGCGCGAGCGGGCCGCCGCGCTGCTCGGCCAGGTCGGGCTCGACCCGGCCCTGCTCGACCGCCTGCCCGCCCGGCTGAGCGGCGGCCAGCGCCAGCGGGTCGCGATCGCCCGCGCGCTCGCCCCGGGCCCCGAGGTGATCGTCTGCGACGAGCCGGTGTCCGCCCTCGACGTCACCGTGCAGGCGCAGATCCTGGCCCTGCTCGCCCGGCTGCGGCGCGAGGCCGGGGTGGCGCTGCTGTTCATCTCGCACGACCTGGGCGTCGTCCGCCAGGTCTGCGACCGCGTGGCGGTGATGAAGGACGGCAGGCTGGTCGAGACCGGCGCCGTCGCCGACGTCTTCCGCGCCCCGCGCGCCGCCTACACCGCAGAACTGCTCGCCGCCGTCCCGCGGATCGACCGGGGACGCACGGCGGGAGAACGCCCATCCGTCACCGTCACCCTGGAGGGCCATCCATGACCTCACCCAGCTCGTCAGCCGCCTCCTCGCCCGGATCCGGCCCGCGCGCCGTCCTCGTGACGGGCGCGGGGTCGGGCATCGGCCGGGCGACCGCCGAGCTGTACGCGGAGCGCGGCGTCGCCGTGCTCGCCGTGGACCACGACGAATACGCGCTCAAGGAGCTCGCCGCGCTCGACGGCGTGCTGACGCTCGCCGGTGACGTGTCGCGGGAGGAGTCCAACCGCGCCGCGGTGGAGCTGGCGGTCCGCGAGTTCGGCCGGCTCGACGCGGTCGTGCTCAACGCCGGCATCGGCGGCACCCGGCCGTGGGAGTCCCCGGGAGCGGTGGAGGCCGCCGAACGGATCTTCGCCGTCAACCTCCGCGGGCCGATCCTGGGCATCAGGACCGCCGTGCCCGCGCTGCGCGCCGCCGGGGGCGGGGCGGTCGTGGTGACCGCGTCCGTGGCCGGGCTGCGCGCCGACCCCGGCAACTGGGCGTACAACGCGTCGAAGGGCGCGCTGATCAACCTCGTCCGCGCCGCGGCCATCGACCACGCGCCCGACGGCATCCGGGTCAACGCCCTCGCCCCCGGGCTGACCTGGACGCGGATCAACGCGGGTGTCCGCCGCGACCCCGTGCTCGCCGCCGAGATCGAGCGCCGCATTCCGCTCCAGCGGTTCGCCGAGCCCCGCGAGCAGGCCGAGGCTGTCTGGTTCCTGACCTCGCCCGCCGCGTCGTACGTCACCGGGACCGCCCTGGTCGTCGACGGCGGTCTCGACGCGAGCCTCGGCGTCCTCCCGCTGCCGCCCGTACGCCCGTGACCCGCACGCCCGTGACCCGCACGCCCGTGACCTGTACGCACCGACAAGAAGCATCGCCAAGAGAAGGAGACCGCCGGTGAGCACTACCGAGACCACCGCCACCGAGATCAACCGTACGGTGGCCAGGCGCTTCTACGAGGAGGTCGTCTCGCAGGGACGGCTCGACGTCCTCGACGAGATCGTCGCCGACGAGGCGACGGACGGCGCGGTGCCCGCCGGGGGCAACCTCGGGCGGGCCGGGTTCGTCCAGCACATCACCTGGCTGCGGTCGGCGGTCGAGGGGGTGACCGCGACCGTGACGGACACCGTCGCCGAAGGTGACCGCGTCGTCGTCTACTGGACCATCGAGGGCGTGCAGCGCGGCGAGGTGTTCGGCGCGCCGCCGAGCGGGCGCCGCTTCAGCGGCCAGAGCATCAGCACGATCCGGTTCCGCGACGGCAGGATCGTTGAGTACGAGGTGCTCCCCGACCGCCTGGGCATCCTGCAGCAGCTAAGCGCCTGAGGCACTCGGGCAGGAGTCCGGGGAGAGGCGCGGGAAAGGCGGGCGGCGAGGGGGTGCGGAGAGGTGGCGCTGTGGGGGTAGAACGCCGGCCGCGTCCCTCCGCCGGCTTGGGCGGCTGGCGAGCCGGCCGTCAGGCGCGGCCGGAGCGGTCGAGGAACCGGCGCAGGCCGTCCCGCACGCCGTCGGTGGGCACGGTGGCGGCGAAGCAGGCCGCCTCGACCGCCAGTCCCTCGTCGATGGGCAGGTTGATCCCCCGGGTGACCGACCGGAGGCAGGCCGCGACGGCCGTCGGCGCGTGCCGGGTGATCCGGCCGGCCAGGTCCCGCGCGGCGCCGAGCAGGTCGGCGGCGGGCACGACGGCGTTGACCAGGCCGATCTCGGCGGCCCTGGCGGCGGGGATCGGGTCGCCGGTCAGGATCATCTCCAGGCCGCGCTTGCGGCCCACGTGGCGCGGCAGCCGCTGGGAGCCGCCGAACGGCGGGGGGAAACCGAGGGTGATCTCCGGCTTGGCGAACGTCGCGTGATCGGCGGCGAGCGCGAGCGGGGCGGCCTCGACGATCTCGCAACCCGCGCCGTAGGCGAGCCCGTTGACCGCGACGATCACGGGTTTGGGGAACTCCTCGATCCGCCGGGTCAGCGCGTGACCACGGCGGACGATCTCACGCAGGGCGCGCTCGGTCCCGCCCGCGACGCTGGCCGCGAGGGAGGGGATGTCCGCGCCCGCGCTGAACGCCCTGCGGCCGGCGCCGGTCAGCACGACCGCGCGGACCGCGTCGTCGGCGTCGAGGCGGTCGAGCGCGGCGAGCAGCGCGTCGACGGCCGGATAGTCGAGCGCGTTGAGCTTGGGCTCCCGGTCGATCGTGATCGTCGCCAGGTGGTCGTTCCGCTCCACGTGGATGGTCATGGCCGGGGCTCCGTTCGCTCCGTACGCGGGGGAGGTGGTCGCACCGAGCCTAGGAACCGTAACCTGGGACGATCCAGAAATCGTCCCAGATACAGGGCTCACCCGGCATGCGACCACCGTCCTACAAGGGGATCGCCGACGAGTTCGCGGCGGCGATCCGCTCCGGCGCGCTCCCGCCGGGAGCCCGGCTCCCGGCGCACCGCGATCTCGCGCGCGAACGGCGGATCGCGCTGGGCACGGCCACCCGGGTCTACGCCGAACTGGCGGCGATGGGGCTGGTCGTGGGTGAGCCGGGGCGCGGCACGTTCGTCCGGCACCGGTCCGGCTACGACGGGCCGGAACCGTCGCGCGCCCTGCCGGTGCCGCGGGTCGCCGACCTGTCGTTCAACCAGCCGCTGGACCCGGACCAGGCAGGCGCGCTGCGTATGGCCCTGCGGACCCTCGCCGCGTCGGGAGACGTCGAGTCACTGCTCCGCCAGCACCCCGCGGGCGGACGCCGCCACGACCGCGCGGTCGTGGCCACCTACCTGCTCGGCCGCGGGATCGACGCCGCGCCGGACGACGTGCTGCTGACGGGCGGGACCCAGCAGGCGCTCGACGCCGTGCTGCGCGCGCTCACCAGGCCCGGCGACGTGCTGGCCGTCGACGCGCTGAGCTATCCCGGCATCAGGCTCCTCGCCGCGGCGCACGGCCTCGACCTCGCGCCCGTGCCCGTGACCCCGGCGGGCCCCGACCTCGCCGCGCTCGACCGGCTGTGCCGCACGCGGCCCGTCCGCGCGATCTACGCCATGCCGACCCTGCACAACCCGCTCGGCTGGGTCCTCGACCGGGAGGCCCGCGCCCGCGTCGTCGAGATCGCCCGCGCCGCCGGCTGCCTGATCGTCGAGGACGGCACGTACGCGTTCCTCGACGCCGCGCCGCCCCCTTCGCTACGGGCGCTCGCCCCCGAACGCACCTGCTACGTCGCCGGCCTGTCGAAGAACGTGGCGGCCGGGCTCCGGTTCGGCTTCGCCGTGGTGCCCGGACATCTCGCCGGGGCCGTCACCAGGAGCCTGCGCTCGGCCGCGTGGAGCGCGCCGGGGATCGTCACCGCGCTCGCCACCGGCTGGATCGCGGACGGCACGGTCGCCCGGTTGGAGGAGGCCCGCCGGCGGGACGCCGCCGCCCGGCAGGAAATCGCCCGGACGGCGCTCGGCGGCATGGACGTCGTCGCCCACCCGGGGTCGTACATCGTCTGGCTCGGCCTGGAGCCGCACCAGCGTCCCGACCACGTGGCGGCCGTGCTCGCGGAGGAGGGGATCCTCGTGTCGACCGCCGACGCGTTCGCCACCGGAGCGTGGCGTCCGCCCGCGATCCGGCTGGCGCTGGCCACGCCGCCCCTGGACGACCTCGGGCCCGCGCTGCGCCGCCTGAGATCCGCGATCGAGGCGATCCCGCCGTGAGGCGCCCGCCCGCGTCCCGGCCCGGGCGGGTCTCCGGCTCCGGGCTCAGGCGCGAATTCTCAGGGAGCTCAGGTGCAGGGGCTCAGGTGCGGGTCCACCGCTGGTTGGCGCCGCCGTTGCACGTCCACAGCTGCACCTTGGTGCCGTTGGCCGTCTGATTGCCGTTCACGTCCAGGCACAGGCCCGACTGGACGCCGACGACCGTGCCGGCGGAGTTGACCGTCCACCTCTGGTTGGCTCCGCCGTTGCAGTCCCAGATGCCCACGGGGGCGCCCGCGGTGGTCCGCTGGTCGAACACGTCGAGGCACTTCGTCCCGCCGAACGTGCGGAGTTCCCCGGAGGAGGTCAGGGACCACTTCTGGCCCGCGCCGCCGTTGCAGTCGTAGATCTGGATGGTGGAGCCGTTGTTCGCGGCGCCGCCGGCGACGTCGAGGCAGCGCCCCGACTGGGCGCCGACCAGCGTGAAGCTCTGCTGTGGCGGAGTCTGCGTGGCCGCCCAGGTGCCCGTGGCCGTGTCGATGGTCCAGGAGTCGTAGAACGCGCTCATCGAGGCGGTGGAGCCGCTGATCGTGAGCGGCAGCCAGACGGGCGTCGAGCTGTTGAGGTCGTTGGGGTTCCACCGGTCGCCGACGTACACGTATGTGGTGCCCGACGACCCCGACACCGGCACGACGGAGGAGGTCTGGGAGTCGAACGTGCGGCTGCCGTTGGGGGCGAACGTGGTGAAGCCGCTCCACGGCCCGGACAGGGAGGTCGCGGTGGCGTACGCGTTGTCGTTGGTGGACCAGCCCGTCAGATGCGAGGCGAACAGGAAGTACCGCCCGTTCACCTTGACCATCGCCGGCGACTCCAGGTCGGCGAGCACCGCCATCGTGCTCACCGCCTGGGTGTAGTCGGCGGACAGCCGGTCGATGCGCAGGCCGTGGGCACGGTCCTCGGTGAGCAGGTACGCCGTGCCGTCGTCGTCCTTGAACAGGCCCAGGTCCCGGCTCTCGAACCCGAGCGGGCGCGAGGAGCCGCGATAGGTGTACGGCCCGCACGGCGTCGGGCTGGTGGCCACCCCGGCCCGCGCGTCGCTGTAGGAGGAGTTGTCGATGTGCACCCACATCACGTACAGGCCGGTCGACGAGTTGTAGATCACCTTCGGCCGTTCCACGATGCGCCCGGCGGCGAGGTCGCCGCTGCTCTGCCGGCTCAGCGCGTTGCCCTGCCGGGTCCAGGTGGCCAGGTCGGTCGAGGAGTAGCAGGCGACCGCCGTGAACGTCGCGCCCGCGCTCTTGTCCTCGCCGACCATGTAGTACGTCGAACCGACCTTGAACAGGCCGGCGCCGCGCGCCTGCAGCCGGTTGCCCGCCGTGTCGTACCACAGGACGCCGGGGCGAAGCGTCGCGGGGGCGGCGAAGACCGGAGCGGGCATGACCAGCCCGGCGATCGTCAGGACGGCCGTGCCGAGCGCCGTGAACCACGCGCGCATGCGTCTCATGGGTGCCTCACCTCGGTGGACGGGACGGGCGGGGCCGCGATCGGCGCCGCCCCACCGGCCGGGCCCGTGAGGAGCCGCGGCGCGGAACCGGGCGAAGCGCCGGCGTCGCGTGGCCGTGGAGGGCGGAGCGTCGATCTTCGGCTTCGGGCGTCCTGGACCATAGGCGCGGTCCGGGGACGGAGGCAACGTCCGGCCCGCCGCACCGGCCCGTCCACCCCCGGTGACCTCGTCCCCGGCCGTCCGCCCCGGCCTGGGCAGCCGAAACTTTCACGCCCGGCGCCCCGGGCGCCGGGATCAGTCGGCCGGTTCCAGTTCGAGGCCGGCGAGTGAGGCGTAGTGCATGAACTTGAAGGGGTTGAGCAGCTGGTTCCGCGCGACCATCGACTGCAGCAGGCTCTGCCGCAGGCCGACGAGCTCGGGAGCGCCAGGGTGGCTGACCAGGCCGAGGTCGACGATGTGCAGGGCCAGCGGGTGCTCACCGCGCCGTGCGAGCTCGAGTCCTGCCGTGGCGAAGGTGGCGGCGCTCCTGCCGCTCAGCAGATCCAGCGCGGCCGACAGTTCGGCGGACGTGAAGCGCTCGACGCCCTCACCGCTCCGGTGCCAGTATCCGGTCTGCTGGCGGTGCACGCGCTGGATGAAGTTGTCGCGGGTGACCAGATAGGGCATGACCGAGACGGGATGGTCCTTGAGGCTTTCCGGCAGGTGGTTGAGCCGGAGGATCTCGGCGAGCGTCAGACCGTCCGAGATTCCGGCCGTGATGACCCGCTCCAGGTCGCGCAGTGCCGCCAGCAGTCCGGGGAACGCCTCGATCGTGTAGTTCTCGGTCAGCGCGGGATGCCCGTGGATGAGCTTGCGCGGTCGCAGGTCCATGACCTCCCGCATGGCTCGGAACAGGCCCTGCGGGGAGCCTTCCGCGAGGGTCGGCGCGCCGAGATAGGGCATGCACATGTCGCCGGTGAAGGCCACTTCCAGGCTCGGGAGGTGAATGACCAGCCCGTCCTCGGTCTCTCCGCCCGGAATCGGGATGAGGGTGAAGTCCACGCCGCCGATCGTCAGCTTCTCCACGTCCTGCACGAGCCGATCGGGCTCGACCTGGGAGCGGCGGTCGTGCCCGCGCGGGAGGTAGTAGCCGAGCGGCGGCGGGCCGGAGTTCTGGAGCGCGAGTTCGTGGGGGAAGTTCGCTTGGGCGATCACCTCGGCGCCGCCGGCCGTGAAGGCGTCGAGTCCGCCGACATGGTCCCAGTGGGCATGTGTGAGGATCACGTGTGTGAGAGGCAGGTCGGTGATCTTGCGGAATTCGCGGAGGGCCGCGGACGCGTGCTCGGGTGTGCTCCCGGCGTCGACGGCGACCACCCCGGTGCCGGTGACGACGAAGCCGATATCGGCGAAGTCGTAGCCCTGCGCCACGTGGACGCCCGGTGCGTGTTCGACCATGCGCCGGGGGACGAATCGGAACCCGTCTTCGGGACTCGCCCAGTGGTCGGTGATCAGGTGGTCGGTGATCGGGTGACCGGCGCGGCCGCGTGCCCGTGCAGCCTCCTCGGTGCGGCCGAGCAGGTCGTACGCGCGTGACAGCGCGGCGTGGACGGGCCGCATGAAGCCCGGCGGGAACTGGTCCTTGACCATGAGGACGAACTCCAGGTCCGCGACCACGGTCTCCGCGCGGCCCGCGCATCCGGGCAGGCCGGCCAGGGAGATTCCGCGGTAGTAGTGGGGCAACCCGAGGTCCAGGGAGGTGGCGGTGTCGAGCTTGGCGATCGCCGCCTCGGCCTGGCCGTCCAGACGGGACTGGAAGGCGCCGGCGAGTGCCAGCAGGAGCCCGTCGCCCGGTGTCCGGGACGACAGGTCCGAGAAGAACTCGTACCCTTCCGTGTCGAGCCCGGCGGCCGTTAACTGGTTCGCCAGCACGATCCTGGTGCGCCGGTCGGCGTTCGGCCACGTGGCCACCTGGGAGAGCGCCGCGATCTCGTCGTTCATGTCACTTCTCCTGTGGTGTTGTCAGCGCGCCGGGTGCGGGCCGGCTGAATCCGGCGCGGCGGTCGCGCCGGGCCGTCGGTGGCGGATGAGGGCGAGGGCGAGGGCGGCGCCGGCCGCCGTGGCGATCATGAACCATCGGACGTCGTCGTGGGCGCCGATCACGGCGGACGCGGTGGGGGTGCCGAAGACGGCGACGAAGGCGGCGACGCCGAGGGCTGAGCCGATCTGACGGAACATGGTCTGCGCGCCGATTCCGGTGGCCAGCGTCTGTGGCGCGAGGGTGGAGGTGGCGGCGATCGTGAACGCGGGCAGGGCGAGGCCCACTCCGCTACCGCCGATGAGCATGGCGGGGAAGAACAGGGACCAGTAGGCGGGCTCCGCTCCGATGAACGCGACCCACATCACCGATCCGGTTCCGAACAACAGGGCGCCCGCACCGCCGACGAGCCCGGGCCCGACGCGCTGCGCGAGCCTGCCGGCGAACGGCGCGCACACCGCGGCCGCGACGGGTCCGGGAGTCAGGGCCAGCCCGGCCCGCAGGATCGAGTAGTGCCAGGTCCCGGTGAGGAAGAGCACGTTGGCGAGCAGCATCGCCGAGAACGCGGCCGAGAACAGGGCCGCCGACAGGCTGGACAGCGCGAACGCCGGTACGCGCACGATGCTCAGCTCCAGGACCGGGGCGCGGTGACGCCGGGAGCGCGCCGCGAACACGACCGCGAGCACCACGGCGGCGGCGAAGCAGCCGATCACCCGTCCGTCCCAGTTCCGCGAGTGCCCCTGGACGAGGCCGAGATTGGCGAGGGAGACGGCGGCGATCAGGACGAGGGTGCCGAGGCCGTCGGGCAGCGGCGGCCGGGCGGGGTCGCGGATCTCGGGCAGCACGCGGTATGCGCCGGCGAGCACGATCGCGGTCAGGGGAACGTTGACGATGAAGATCCAGTGCCAGCTGACCTGGGTGAGGAGCCCGCCCAGCGACGGGCCGGAGGCGGCGCCGACCGCTCCCAGGGCGGACCAGGCGCCGATCGCGGCCGCCCGGCGTTGCGGCGGGATGGAGGGCAGCAGAAGGCCGAGTGAGGCCGGGGTGACCGCGGCGGCTCCGGCTCCCTGCAGGATGCGGGCGGCGATGAGGAACCCGAGGGACGGTGCGGCCGCGCACAGGGCCGAACCAAGGCCGAACGCGATCAGACCGGCCGTGAAGATCCGGCGCCGGCCGACGACGTCGCCGAGTTTGCCGGCGGGCACGAGGAGAGCGGCGAAGACGATCGCGTAGGCGTTCAGGACCCAGGACACGTCGGCCACGGTGGAGTTCGTGAAGTCGGCCTGGATCGCCGGAACGGCGATGTTGACGATGAACACGTCGAGCGTGGAGACGAACACCGCCAGCGCCAGCACGGCGAAGACGGCACGTGGGTGACCGGCGCCCGGAGGCGGGGTGAAGGGGGGCGGGCCTGAGGACGGAACCGCGTCCGCGGTTGCCGCCCGCCTGTCGAGATTAGGCATAGACGTACTTCTAAAGCGCATAGACGAGAAAGTCAAGCGAGCGCGTGATTCGCTCAATCTCGGCTGGTAAGTTGTGGTCGTGCGTTCCTATGGTCAGTACTGCTCCGTGGCCAAAGCTCTCGACGTCGTCGGCGATCGGTGGACGCTGCTGATCGTGCGCGAGCTTCTGGCCCGTGGTCCGTCCCGCTACACCGACCTGCGCTCCGGATTGCCGGGAATCGCCACCAACCTGCTCGCGGACCGTCTGCGTGAGATGGAGAGCGCCGGCCTCGTGAACCGCGAGGACGCCCCGCCTCCGGTCGCCACCACCTTGTTCCGGCTCACCGATCGCGGTGCCGATCTGGCGTCGGTGATCGACGCGCTCGGCCGCTGGGGCGTGCCCCTGATGCGCGACCACCGGCCCGAGGACGCCTTTCGCGGGCAATGGCTCCGCCTGCCCGTGCGGATGTTCCTCACCGACAACGAACCCGACCAGCCCGCGTCCTCGATCCAGATCCGCGCCGGGGACGAGACGGCGGTGATCGACGTCGACGCCGGCCAGGTCTCGCTCCGCCTGGGAGCCGACCCAGCCGCCGACGCGACGATCACCGGCCCGCCACCGCGCATCCTCGCCCTCTTCAGCGGCAGCGTCCCCCTCGATGACGCCGAGAAGCAGGGCCTGCGGGTCGCCGGCTCCCGCGAAGCCGTCCAGCGTGTCCTGCCCCGCGCGGGAAGGGCCGCCGGCGCGGACGGGAGCGCCTCCGCTTGATCTGACCTGTCACGGCGGCCGGAGGACGGCTCACCCCGCGGGCTCCTCGAGGTGGAGTGTGCCGATCCAGGTGCGGATGGCCTCCGCGGTCGTGCCCGCGTGCTCCTCCAGCGTGGTGAAGTGGTCGCCGGGGATGTCGGCCGTCTCGTGTGACACCGGCCAGTACGCCTGCCAGCGCGCGGGGTCGGCCGGGTCGACGGTGGTGCCGCGCAGCGGCTCCACGGCCCGGAGCAGCAGGATCGGCGTGTCCAGGGGCTTCGGCCCCCAGCCGATGAACAACCGGTTGTAGGCGCCCATCGTCGTCAGCCTGGTGTCGTGCAGCGTCATGTCGAAGCGGTCGATGCGGTCGAGCATGCCGCCGATCATGGCGCCCTGCCACCACTCCATGCCCTCCTGGGCGGAGGCGTCGATCGGGTAGCTGTCGATCAGCGCCAGCCCGGCCGGCCGCAGGCCCTGCTCCTCCAGCGCGAGGGTCACGGCGTGCGCCACGGCGCCGCCCATGGAGCGGCCGACGACGACGAACGGCTCGTCGTCGGCCACGCAGCGGCGCAGGCCCTCGACGTTCATCTGGATCAGCGTCTCCAGTGAGTCGGGCAGCAGGTCGTCCTCCCCGTCGGTGAACCCCGGCGACGGCACGACGTACACGTTCCGGTCGTCGCGGAACGCCTGCCCGAACCGGGAGTACTCGTGCGGTCCGGAGATCGCGCTGAGCGCGGGGAAGCAGACCACCGAGACCCGGCCGGGCCCGGTCGCGAGCCTGACCGGGGGCAGCGCGTACCGCTCCCGGTCCGGCGCGGCGAAGTGCTCGCGTACGTGCGACGCCGCGACCAGCAGCCCCGCCGCCTCGTCGTGCTTGCCCGTCTCGTGCATGCGGCGGTGCAGCGCGGCGAGCCCTCCCGCGGGAGCCGTTCCCGTACGGCGGGAGGTGCCGGAGGGGCTCTCGCCCGAGCCGGGCAGTTCACGGTCGAGGTACGCCGCGATGCCCTGGGGGGTGGGGTGGTCGAAGGTGAGGGTGGCGGGGAGTCGGAGGGTGGTTGTGGTGGTGAGGCGGTTGCGGAGTTCGACGGCGGTGAGGGAGTCGAGGCCGAGTTCGATGAGGGGGCGGTCGGGGGGGATGGTGTGGGGGTGGGGGTGGCTGAGGACGGTGGCGACTTCGGTGCGGACCAGGTCGAGCAGGGCCGCGCTCCGCTGCTCGGGGGTCAGCCCGGTGAACCCGGCGGCGGGCGTGGAGCCCGCTGACGACGCGGCGCGCGCGGCTCGGCGGGTCTGCCGGACGACTCCCCGCAGGAGGGGTGGCGGCGCCTCCGCGGTGGATGCGAGACCGGTCGGCACGACCAGGGGCAGGCCTGTGTCTCCGAACGCGACGGCGTCGAAGAGGGCGAGGGCCTGGTCCGCGGTCAGCGGCCGGAGCCCGGTCCGCCTGATCCGCGCCTGGTCCACCGAGGTGAGATCGGCGGTGAGGGTGCTGGTGTGGGCCCACAGTCCCCAGGCGAGGCTGGTGGCGGGGAGGCCTTGGGTGTGGCGGTGGTGGGCGAGGGCGTCGTGGAAGGTGTTGGCGGCGGCGTAGTTGGCTTGGGCGGCTCCGCCGAGTAGGCCGCTGATGGAGGAGAACAGGATGAAGGCGGCGAGGTTGTGGTGGCGGGTGTGGTGGTGCAGGTAGGTGGAGCCGTCGATTTTGGGGGCGAGGACGGGGTGCAGGTGGTGGTTGGGGGTGAGGGCGTGGAGGGGGGTGTCGTGGGTGATGCCGGCGGCGTGGATGACGGCGGTGAGCGGGTGGTCCGCGGGGATGGACGCGATGAGGGCTTCGACGGCGTGGGGGTCGGTGATGTCGGCGGCGGTGACGGTGATGTGGGCGCCTGCGGTGGTGAGGTCGCGGATGAGGGTGTCGGCGCCGGGGGTGTGGTGGCCGCGCCGGCCGGTGAGGTGGAGGTGGCCGATGCCGTGGGTGGTGGCGAGGTGGCGGGCGAGCAGGGCGCCGATGCCGGTGAGGCCGCCGGTGATCAGGACGGTCCCGTCGGGGTCCCACCCGCGCGGCTGAACCTCTTCAGCTTTGTGTTGCGTGTCGTGTGCGATCAGGCGGGGGGTGAGCAGGGTGGCGTCGCGGAGGGCGGTGTGGGGTTCGTCGTGGTGGCGGGCGGTGGCGGCGGCTTGGGGGAGAAGGCCGGCGGTGTCGTGATCCGGGCCGTGGTGGTGGTCGATGAGGTGGATGCGGCCGGGGTGTTCGGTCTGGGCGGAGCGGATCAGGCCCCAGAGGGGTGCGGTGACAAGGTCGATGGATTCCTGGCTGCTCGTGGCGACGGCGTTGTGGGTGAGGACGAGCAGCCGGGTGCCGCTGAGGCGGTCGTCGGCCAGGAAGGTCTGCAGGGCGGCCAGGGTGGTTTCGGCCACCGCGTGCGCCGCCGCCGCCAGGTTCTCGCCCGTCCTGCTGTTGCTGCCGGTGGCGTGGGTGGCCTGCTCCGGCTCTGCGGAGTCGGTGCTGTTGCTTCTGGTTGAGCCGCTGGCGGCGTTGTCGTCCCAGATGGCCTGTTCCCGGTGGATCGGGAGGACGATCACGTCGGGGGCGGGTTCGGCGGCGTCGATGGCGTCGGTGAGGGCGGTCAGGTCGTCGTAGTAGGAGGTGGTGACGGTCTTGCGGAGGGTGTCGTGGAGGTCGCGGTCGCCGAGGACGGCCCAGGCTTCGCGTGGTGATGGCTGGAGTTCGAGGGGTGACCACTCGACCCGGAAGAGGCCGTTGTCGGGGGCGGCTGGGGAGGTGTTGAGTTGTTCGCTGGAGACGAGGCGGGCGGTGAGGGTGTCGATCGTGGCGACCGGTGCGCCGGTGGGGTCGGCGGCCTGCAGTGAGAGCGATCCGGCGTCGCCGAGTGTGACGCGTACCCGCAGGTCGGTGGCACCGGTGGCGTGCAGCCGCACCCCGCTCCAGGCGAACGGCAGCCGGTTGTGTCCCTCGGGGACCTCCGCCAGGCCGGCCCAGGCCGGCAGGTGCACGGCCGCGTCGAACAGCGCCGGGTGCACGCCGTATCCCGTGACGTCGCCGTCCGCCGCCTCCTGCGGGAGCGTCACCTCGGCGAAGAGTTCGCCGCCGCGCCGCCAGGCGGCGCGTAGCCCCCGGAACGCCGGGCCGTACGGCAGGCCCCCCAGGGTCAGGGCGTCGTAGACGCTCTCCACCTCGATCGGGACGGCGTCCGCCGGAGGCCAGGCGGTGAGGTCGAAGCCGGGTTCGGTGTCGTCTCTGACCAGTACGGCGGTTGCGTGGCGGGTCCACTCACCGTGCTCTCCCTCGTCGCGCGAGTACACGTCGAGCGTCGCGTTCCCGTCGGTGTCCGTGCCGTTCACGATCACCTGCACCCGGACCTTGCGGCCCGATCGCAGGGCGAGTGGGGCGTGGAGGACGAGTTCGTCGATGGTGGTGTGGCCGGTGTGGTCGGCGGCGTGGAGGGCGAGATCGAGGTACGCCGTCCCCGGGAGGATGGGGGTGTCGAAGACGGTGTGGTCGGCGAGCCAGGGGTGGGTGGCCAGGGAGAGAGTGCCGCTGTACACGGTGGTGTTGTCGTGGGCGAGGGTGAGGGCGGCGCCGAGCAGGGGGTGGGCGGTGGTGGTGAGGCCGAGGTTCGCGGGGTCGGTCTGGCGGGGTGGTGGGGTGAGCCAGAGGTGTTCGTGCTGGAAGGCGTAGGTGGGCAGGTCGACGGTGGTGGCGGGGCTGTTGATTGCGGTCCAGTCGACGGGGGTGCCGTGGGTGTGGGCGTGGGCGGCCGCGGTGAGGGCGGTGTGGGGTTCGGGCCGGTCCCGGCGGAGTGCGGGGACGGCGATGATGCCCTCTTCGCTGTCGAGGGTGTCGCGGATGAGGCCGGTGAGGATGCCGTCGGGGCCGATTTCGAGGTAGGTGGTGGTGCCCTGGTCGTGCAGGGTCCGGGTGGCGTCGGCGAAGCGGACGGGGTTGCGTAGGTGCGCTGCCCAGTAGGCGGGTCCGTCGGGCGCGGTGACGGTGCCGGTGAGGTCGGAGACGAAGGCGATGGCGGGGGGCGTGTGGGGGAGGCCGTCGATCGCCTTCTGGAAGTCGTCGAGGATCGGGTCCATGTGGGGGGAGTGGAAGGCGTGGCTGACGGTCAGGGCCCGGACCTTGGTGCCTTGCGCGCGGAAGTGTTCGGTGATTGCGGTGACGGCGTCGTGGTCGCCGCTGATGACGGTGGAGGTGGGGGTGTTGGTCGCGGCGATGGTGACCCTGCCCGCGTAAGCATCGAGGTGGGGGGCGACCTGTGCTTCGGTGGCGTTGATGGCGGTCATGGCGCCGCCGGGTGGGGCGGTGTGCATGAGGCGGGCTCGTGCGGCGACCAGGGCGGCGGCGTCGGGCAGGGTGAGGATGCCGGCGGCGTGGGCGGCGGCGATGGCGCCGATGGAGTGCCCGGCCACCGCGTGGGGGGTGATGCCCCAGCCGCCGAACAGGTGGGTGAGGGCGGTCTGCAGGGCGAACAGCGCGGGCTGGGTATAGAGGGTCTGGTCGAGCAGCGCCGGGTCGGCGTCGCCGAGCAGGACCTCGCGCAGCGGCACCGGTGTGTGCCCGGCAAGATGCTCATCCAGTGCGTCGATGGCCTCGTCGAACGCGGCGGCGAAGGCGGGGTGGGCGGCGTGCAGATCGCGTCCCATGCCGGGGCGCTGGCTGCCTTGCCCGGTGAACACGAAGGCGACCTTTGCGGGCCGGGCGATCCCGGTCACGATCCCGCCGGCGGATGTGCCGTCGGCGAGGGCGCGGGTGCGCTGCAGCAGTTCGTTTCGGTCGGTGCCGGTGATGACGGCGCGGTGGTCGAATCGGGCGCGGGTGGTGGCCAGGGAGTGCGCGACGTCGGCCGCGCCCAGGCCGGGGTGACGGTCCAGGTGATCGGCCAGCCGGGCGGCCTGGGCACGCAGCGCCTCGGGCGATCGCGCCGAGACCACCCACCCCACGGCCGGCGACGGACGGGCCTGGGGTGACTCGAGCTCGGCCTGGTCGGGTGCTTGTTCGATGATGACGTGGGCGTTGGTGCCGCTGACGCCGAAGGCGGAGACGGCGGCGCGGCGGGGGCGTGCGTGGTCGGGCCAGGGTTGGGGGTGGGTGAGGAGTTGGAGGTTGCC